>CAWJTH010000021.1:0-39018 GCA_963845495.1 uncultured Chitinophagaceae bacterium | reverse complement strand
ACCATTTGCTCTGGAAGCTTTGAAAACAATGGTTTTACAAGCGCCAAATCCACAATAAATAAATCTAAATTTATGAAAATAAGAATCAAGGGTAACTCGGTAAGATACCGGTTGACCAAAACAGATATCGAAAACTTGGCAAAAAATGGTTATTTACAAGAAGAAACAAATTTTGCAGACAAAACACTTTTTTATGTGCTGAAAGGCACAACCGATCATATTTTGTCATCTAACTTCATTGAAAATTCTATAATACTTTTTATGCCCAACCATATGATCACAGCATTGGTTGAAACCGACAAAGTGGGCTTCGGCGATGCAAGCGGCACGGTGCACCTTTTGGTAGAAAAAGATTTTACCTGTCTTGAAAATGTTGAGGAAGACCAAAGCGACAATTATCCCAATCCTTTGGCACATAAACTATAAGTCGACCCACTTCGTTGGTTGTTTACCATTCGTGATAATTGGGAAGTTGTCAAATGTATCATCAGCACCGAATAATACCCGCCGCATAACGTTTCCAATGGTCGTACATGCAACCCATATACTTGCCGCTAAAGCGTTGCAGTTGATCTAGCGCAAGAATTGGCCTTTACTGGATGAAGACAAATATTAATTCAGCGGGTAATGCCAATAATTGAAGGAAATGATCAACCCAATTATTTGGGCAGCATTGTTTTGATTCCAAATTTCTTAAATACTATATAGGGGCTCATAATACAACCTTATCCCCAAACGAAGAAATAAACTTGATCATTATAACTTTCAAGAAATCAGACTTTAGTGCTTGTGCTGCGGATATTACTACCAGAACAAATAAATAGCACAAGTTTCATCTACACAAATTGCTAACCTATTTTCGCAGCGTGATCTTATCCGCCAATCAGCCTCTACCATTATTGCGGCACGATAAAAAAACAAGCAACCCAGCTATAATTAAATTATGGTATAAGTATTAATTATTTTGTTTTGGCAATTTTATTTATGGTGAAGCAATTTTAAATGACAATCATCAACCATTTGTCTGAACTTTAGCAACATCCTTTTTGCTGCAACAAATGCCGTCGCAACCCTTACAAGATGTATGGCTATGCTTCTTTTTAAGGCTACTTTTAATATCGTTTAAACCGCCGGTATTTTCTTTTATTTCATTTTGGTTTTCACTTGGTCCAAAACCGTTTCAAAAACGGTTATACTCCACCTTTAAAACCTGCATGTATTTTCCGGTAAAACCATCTTTTCATTGTTTCGGCATTTGGAGCAACTTTATGGCTTAAACAATTGTATATGTACTACTATAACAACCCCCAAGGGATGCAGCTATTTTGGTGGATATTTCGCTCCTGTTGTTGTCGTTCGTCATCGGTCTTTTTTTGATCGAAAGGAACAAGGGAATAAAATAAAAATGGCTTTTGCTTTGATCAACTTACTGCTTTGGCCAGGAAATATGCCGCGGCGGCGGCAATTACCCCTGTTATGGTCACTTTGATGGTTCCCTTTACAAGCGGTTGGCCGTTTGTTTTGCTTTTGAAATACCCGAAAATGGTCAAAGCAAATATTGTGATAAGACATGAAAAGAACAAAGCTGTTTTGCTGTTGTAAATAATGATATAGGGAAACAACGGGATAAACCCGCCTACAAGGTACGACAATGCAATAGTAACGGCGCTTGGGCGGCACGGTTCTTCTCAGGCTTTTCCAGCTCCAGTTCAAGTTTCATCATAAAATCGGCCCAGCGGTTTTTGTCCCTGCTGATCTGCAACGCCACTTGTTTGCCCAATGATTCTTCCACACCCATATCAACCAGTATACCTTCCACTTCCTTCAATTCCGTTTTATTGCTTTCACGTTTTCAATCAAACGTTTTTACAAAATTATTACGGGGTGTCAAGCGCATCCATAACAGAGATCGCCAATTAAAACTGAGTCTGGTCAGCCACTCTTCATTAATGACAACTTATTGCAATAATTAAACCCCCTATTTCGGATAATTTTGGTTTAATCCTGGCCTTTCAAATCCAACATTAAACTCAAATCATAAAACAGATTGACGGCTGTCATTTTTGTTGCAACCGCTACATCATATTTTCACCAATATTTAAAGAATTCCAAAATAAATCAATAAAAAACATTGGTTAAAAATTGGTAGTTCCAATAATTTTTTAAAACCCTGTTTGTTATTCGTATTGGATCCCGGATTTATTAATTAATGATTTAAATATTTTTATGATACTTACGGATAAATATCCCCAAGAGGCGGTTGGTTTGTTGAATGAAATTCCTGAACCGATTAATTTTTTTAATTATTTAAGTGTTACTCACGAGGGAGCGATCAAACTAAATGATAAAAACCAAAAACTTGACAGCCAACAACTGTTGGCAGGCATGGCATTCCGGTTGTTTGGTTTTGATAACATGCCGATTTATTATGTTGACACCAGCTTTATGCAAAGAAGGGAAACGGAACGGTCCGAAAATACAAAAGAATTGCTTCAACGGTTTAATGAAAACCGTGAAATAGCAAAAAATGGAAAGGTTTATAAAAACAATGTTACAGACTACACAGCAGATCTAACTATTGTTAAAGAGGACGCAAACGTACTTTCATTTTCAAAAGTTATTGGTACCAAAGAGATAATGGTTGCTTATAATACATCCCGATCAGAAGCCTGTGAAAAATTCATTTTACTTAACAGCCTCAACGACAACTATTTAAAGCAACAAGATTGTGTGTTCGGCTATGAACCAGGCAGCAAAGTGCCGTTGTATTATCGAATGGAAAACACTAATAACATGTGTTATATAAAGGTTTATTTGAAACCATTGCAGCTTGTTATTTTAAAAAACTATTGATTTTAATTGCTTTTTATTGTTCGTCAACAGCTTCACAATCACATTCTTTTTGGTTTTGATACTTGTTTCAATGTATCTTTTTTAAAATTTGGCTCAAAATAATTAAAGCAACTGTCTGGATCCGCACTTCAAATCTTAATTATTTTTTACTCCGAGAGGATTATTTATTTTTTACTAAACTTTATTAGTGCTAGCGTAAGAACAATAAAAACTTAAATGGTGTAACAATATATAATAGTTTTAATTTATTCATATAAAATAAATTTATTAAAAGGTTATGGGGTCTGAAAACAGGTTTGTATTTTACTAGTCAACGGGTTAGGTATCGTAAATACCAATATAATCAAACCTTTCCCCACCTGCGCCAGTATGAAAAGTAGGTGATTTGTAAAATTTTAAACCTTGTTCTAATTTAACGATTGCTTATATGAACGACCCGATCGCAAAAGATTCCATTGAACCAAATTCCCTTACGGATAAACGAAAATTGGAGGATGAAATAAAAATGCTATTGGAAGCCAATGGCCCATCGCCAGATAGTGAACAACTCTCGAGGCTTGCATTGGCCTATTATCGGTATGAAAAATACGACTTGGCGGTTTCAACTTATGAAAAGGCGTTGCAGCTTGACCCTAATAATACCAATCTGAAAGAAATGTTGCAATTGGCAAAAGCAAACGATATTGCCGAGGTGCATGTGTCTGTACCGGATGTATATTATTTTGATCGGGAGAAATTATTGAGCAAACCGTTTGTTCCCCCCAAAGCATTGCCCAAAGAACATAATCCGGCGGTTCCGCTAAGTTTTATAAAAAGAATAAGGTTGGTTCTGGGAAATGGCATCGGCTATATATCAACCGCCCTATTGAATGTTACCACCAAAATATGGGGGTCGCTTGCCGGCTACACCAGTAAAATATGGACCAATTGGTATAGAAGACCTTTATTTTTCGGCATTCTTACGCTAGCCTATATGCGTGAAAAAATGAATGCGCACAACCTTACCTCCACTTATCCAAAAGGCAGTTTAGTAGGGTTTCAACCCGAAGGATTGGAAGCCCCGGAAGCTGCTAAATATTATCGCACGGCCGATGGGAGCTGGAACAATCTTAGTAACCCAAAAGAAGGGGCGGCAGGCACACGGCTTTCTAGGAACGTAGATCTTGCGGCCATTAAGCCTGAGCGGGGCCAGCAATTGCTAACGCCTAATCCAAGAGAGATAAGTCGCCATTTACTTACCCGTGGCGATGAAATGAAGGAAGTGCCTTTCTTAAATATGCTTGCTGCATGTTGGATACAATTTCAAAATGCAGATTGGATCAACCATGGTGAAAATGTTTTAACGGACATCATAGAAATACCGTTTGCCGAAGACGACCCTGCCCGAAAAAAATTCTGGCAAACAAAAATGCTCATTCCCAGGACCCAGCCCGACCCTACAAGAACCGAGGGCAAGGAAGATGCGCCCATATCATTTATAAACGAGGTAACGCATTGGTGGGACGGCTCGCAGATATATGGCAGCGACCAAGAAACGGTCGACCGTTTGCGCAGCCATGTGGATGGTAAAATGAAAATTGACCCCGATGGCAGACTTCCGTTAAGCAGCAAAGGGATTGAGGATACCGGTTTTGTAAGAAACTGGTGGGTAGGCATGTCGATCTTGCACACACTTTTTACAAGGGAACACAATAGTATATGCGATCATCTTAAAGCATCGTATCCCAGTTGGGACGATACAAAGCTTTTTAACGTGGCAAGGCTTATAAATGCAGCCGTTATGGCCAAAATACATTCGGTTGAATGGACGCCTGCCATATTACCCAATAAAGGATTGGATACGGCATTGAATGCCAACTGGTATGGCATACTTACGAACATTTTTAGTAAGGGGGGAAACCGCAAAACCGTGTCGAACGTGAATGTAAGGAATCCTGAATTGGGCGGCGTGGTCGGCAACCCTATCAACAAGCACAATGTGCCATTTGCATTAACACAGGAGTTTGTTGAGGTATATAGGCTGCATTCGCTGTTGCCCGAAAAACTGCACATCCAGCATACGGATATCAACAACAAAGAAAAAATCGATATCGCCTTTGCCGAAACTAGGCAAGCAGGTGCAGCAAAGCTTACCAAAAAGGTTCCTTTGCCGCAATTGTTCTATTCTTTTGGTAACCAGCATCCCGGGCAGTTGGTGCTTAACAACTATCCAAAATTTATGCAGGAATTGAGCATCCCGTTCAACCCTGTGTATGACATGGGTGCTGTGGATATTTTGCGTGCCCGTGAACGCGGTGTTCCAAGATACAATGAATTCAGGAGGCAATTGGGGCTTAAGCCGATTGAAAAGTTTGAGGACCTGACCGACGATGCCGACCAGCTTAAAAAACTGAAGGATGTTTATGGCAATGATGCCAATGCCGTAGAAACACTTGACCTGATGGTAGGCACATTGGCCGAGGGGTATCGCCCTACCGGATTTGGTTTTGGCGAAACGATGTTCCAGATATTTATACTGAATGCCACAAGAAGACTGCAGGCCGACAGGTTTTATACCGATTGCTACACCGAAGAATATTATACAAAAGAAGGGTTGGATTGGATAGACCAATCTAGTTTTAAACATGTGATTTTGAGGCATTACCCTGAATTGGCGTCAACAGGTCTGGGTAACATCAAAAATGCATTTGAACCTTGGGACACAGGCGAAAAGCTTGATCCTGCAAGACATCCATTGCGCAGCTGGGATAAATATTTTAAGGGCGATCCGTGGACCGGGGATGCTTTTAGATGATAGAGAAAGTTATTTGGTTAGGGATCAAATTGCTATTTTGAAGATCAAAATTGATGTCAGGCTGAGCTTGTCGAAGTCTTAGTGGGTGCGAACATGAAGACCGCCATCAAGATCGCCAGCCCTGGCTTCGACAAGCTCAGCCTGACAATTACAATCAGCGAAACATTTTACAACCAATACTATTGTTCAATGCTGATGCTCCAACTAGGTTGCCACGCTCGGGCAAGAACCCGATGCTCGCAAAGACGCCCCCCACGTTAAATTAGCATTGCTTAAATTAGTCGAACTAGCTATTTTCATTGCCAAGCACATATTCATCAAAATCCGGCAAAGGCTTCACATGGGGAAGCAACAATGCCGCTGCATCGGCTGCGGTTAGCACCTGTTCCGGTTCCAGTTTCATAATTTCTGATGTTGACCGGTCAGGCTCCAGCACATATTCGCCTAATAACCGACAGCGTCCGTCATATGGCCAGAACCATTGCTCGTGGCTTTTGTACAGGTACATGTGGTTCTCGTTCGGCTTGATACCCCTGAAGTTGAGCATGTCGATGAAGATCTCCCGTGATAATCCTTTCGGTAGAATGCGGAGGAATTTGGTGCCGAAGAGCGTTCCTCCCCAAACTTGCTGATACACCGTTAGTTTCGATGCCACGAAATTGTCGGCAACGGCAACCTGTTCATCCTCGGCATAAAACACGCACTGGTTGGTATCCGCCCAATTCCGGTACATCGACCGTACCTCGTCCTTACCATCTATCTTAAGGTCGAGGCCAAATGCCTGAAAATTATAAACGGGATGGTCGTTCATCATGTCATCTGCAAGGACGTCCTCATAATGCCCTGAAAATTCTAGAAGGCGGTGCCTGGCATAACTCATCAGGATATAGCGGTGCCTTGGGTTGGTCGTCACCTCAAGCAGGCGATCAATGGCAATATTGCCTTTCGTAATATCAGGAATTTGCATAAGCTGTTTGTGTTTAAGTTATTTTAAATAGCCACCGGCGGAAGTTTCGGCCGCTTCTGCTTCTGTGGACGGCAGCAGCTCTACAGCAGGCCCCGGCCCGGTATACTTTCGCAATAAGCTGCCAAAAAACATGGCAATACCCACGTTGATAGCCACGACAAGGATCCACTCAAAACTCTGCGCCACGTGTTCGGGCCTTACGTCACTGGGTGGCGCTAAATAGATCACTTTCCGATAGTAAATGGCAATCGCGGTTAGAATATATATCAAGACAATGACCACCCAATTGAGCGTAGGTGCCCACGGACGTTTTGCCAGTTTCTCCGGTGTGTTATAGAAAGTCTGGAAGAGCCTGCGTGGCCCCACATCAAGATAGCGGTACGCAACAAGCCAGTAAAGCAGACCGTAATAATAAAACCAATTGAGTGCAATAGCTGCCACCAGCACATGCAATGAGATTTCAAAAAAGTTACGAATACGCACCCATGTGCCGATGAGCTTGCCAAACGATTGCGGATTACGGTTGAAATAAAAGGCTACCGGGAGCGAAGCTGTCAGCAGCGCTATGCGCCCGCCCCAATACCACAGCTTGCTTTTATAATGCAGTGCTAATGGCCCGCAGACGAATAAATCGAGTGAGACAACTATTAAATGAGCTGTAAAAATAGTTATCGCTAGTTTATTGCCGAAGAGCGGGTTTAACAACTGCTGCGGCTTGCGGAATCCTTGATACACTTGACGCACGCCGATAAACACTCCCCACAACAGCAGGATAGTGTAAACAATCGTGATGATAATCGAGTCGGGTGTTATCGGTGATAATTCCATACTATTGACGAAAATATGATTAGCTTTAGTAAAAATATGATTAGCTTTAGTATTGAACAATTTTCAAAGAGCATTAAGAGTGACTTGTGTATTATCCGGCAGCAGCCTTCGGGTAGTTAGTAGTACCGGTGGTAATATGGAGATGCGGCTTTTGCACTGGGATGCCAACACTGTAGCAAGCCTTGCTCGTAAGCTACAATTTAAAATTGAAACTTCACATAGACAGACATGACAACTAAATCGTCATTTGACTGCACAACACTAATAGTAATTATATAACCTTGAATTTTAAAAACCTTATTTGCAAATTCAATTCAGAAGCATTGTTTTAATTGCAATTTCTACTTCTTTATTAGCTTGTTCGACTAATAGCTTTGGGGTAAAAAAATTATAAGAAGTGAATTAAATCTACCGATCATTATAAGGAAGTCAATTAAAAACTTGCTTTCTTTTATTTTATCAATTCTCCTTAATAATCAACAACCAACCTTTATTCTTCCCCACGGGTATCATGTCGTCTTTTCCGATATTCCGTTGTGTTTGGAAATTTTTTATTTCAGGCGCTATAATTGTTGCTTTGGCAGGGTCGATGCCCAGCTTTTGCCAATCTATTTTTAATTGGATGTTGGTATCGCTTGCAGCCCAACTGCCGATGGAAACCAATGCCATACCTTTCTTTTTGTAAACCGTTGCCAACACTGTGCTGTCACTGGTTTTAACCGGACAATTACTGCTCCAATAACCAATCATTTCACTGCCTTTCATGCCAAAATCATCCCACGCTTTCCATATGGGGCGGGGGTCGGCGTTATCGCTCCACGGCATGCGGTTGGTCATGCCGTACACCATTCCACGCCATGCGTTGCCGCCGCCCTGCAGCATTTCTCCCATCAATCCAAATGGGATACCGCTCACTTCGGTTAAAAAGAAATCGGGATTATTATTTTCATAATCAAAATATTCGCCAAACCATAAGCGGTTTAGGTAGGGAAAATGTTCCATGTACAACATGGCGCTGTTATTAAAACCGTCGCTTTTATTGTATTGATTGGCCGAATGCAAATCGATAATCCCGGGATGCCCGTCTTGCGTCAACACACGTTTAATGCGTTTCATGGTGACGCGGTCAAAGGCCACATCATCCAAATAAATACCATCGATGCCCACATTTTGCGTCAGCCAATTCATGCCTTCCACATAGTAATTATGCCAGCGGTTCATGCCGCTATTTACAATGGCCGCATCTTTTAATTCGGGCACAAACCAAGCGGCAATGTAATCACTATCAACATGTTCCTGCAACCAACTGAAACCGCCGCCTTTACCGGGTGAATACACTTCATGGCCAAGACTGCGCAACGCAAATGTTTCGTACGCATGGTCGCTCAATTCGCGGATGGTATTGTAAATTTTTACTTTTAAGCCCAGATCGATGCGCCGAATCAATATAACCTTTCATCTTTTTCCATTCAATAAACGGATAATTGATCCATGGATTGATGGGCGTAGCGTGGTGGATATTTATGACGGTTGCGCCGGTTGCTTTAATCGTATCTAAGTTGTTGTATTTATGGTAAAAACGGTTTGCCCATTGAAATTCGGTATTGATAGCATGAAAAGGTGTGATCAACAAATTGAAATTATAATACAACGTATCGCCTTTTTTCATGCTGCGCGGGCCGCTATAATTATTGGCTAGCATCGATGAACCTTTGATAAAAACTTCGATCCCGCCTTTGTTTCCATTGCCCCATGATGTTGGCAACACCAACGGTTTTTGCAAATAAAAATTGGTATTCAACGGACGGGCATATTTTTCATCGCGTAGCGAAAATTGCAGCCCTGCATTTACGTTTCCAATCCATGCGCCATCCTGGTTTTTGTTGGCCACATCCCATTTCCATTTTACTGAATCAGGACGATTGCCACCTTTTTGCCCAAGCCCCATCAAATAATGCGCCATATCTTTTTGGAATGGAATATGCATCACAATGTCTTTAAAATCCAAATCTTGCAACGCAATCACTTTTACGGTGTATTGCATAAAGCCATCAAATTCTAGCGATGCGTTTACATCCATTTGCAGGCTATCGTTTTTGCTGGTACTTTGCCATTGAACGGTGCCAGCAGTTTTTGTGGTGAAATGGATGCCGTCGTTTCTCAATTTATAATCCTTGCCATCGCTTTTTCTCATAAAATGGAAATGGATGCCTTCGTACAATAAATTGTTCGGTTCCTTTTTATAACCGGTCATTTCTTCGGTTAAAAAAGTTTGTATTTGTTTTGGGAAGCCATCTTTGTTGATGATGACATTCCTGCCCAATAAACCAATAGCGGTATCGCCAATAATATTCAGCGGCGTGTAAGGCGCAATTACCGTATTTTCTTGTGCCAACGTTGAGTTCAGCCAATTTAACCGTGTCATTTTTGTAGGGTCGGCAATGCCACCTTCAACGGCTTCTTTGTTATTTACGTTGATATTAATGGCAATATTTTTTGTTGCCTTTCCGTCGGCTGAAACCTTTGCCAGTCCTTTATAAACGCCTGCCGGGATGTTGGTTGGAATTTTTAGTGTCACCCATAATGCTTGCACTTTTCCCGCATCAACATTTATTGTTTTTTGCAAAGGTTTTGCATCGTAGGTAACGCCGTTGGTATTGATACAGGTTAAATCTTTTCCGGCAATTTTATTTCCCGCTGTAGTCATTAAATCGGCAAAATCAACTTTAATATTCTTTACATTTTGCAACGCATAAACGCCTAATTGAAAAGTAAAATTTTCGCCTTTATCTGCCGTTCCAGTAAAAGAATTGGTAATTCCTTTTTGAATCCAACGTTGCGGTAAATCATCCGCCATTCTAATTGAATACATCCTATCTTCAGGAAAAACCAAAAACGATTCTTGTTTGTATTTATTTTTTAATTGATTGGTTTCATTTTGCGTAGCAATTACTTCCATTGGGTAAAAGCTGTTAAATGCGCTGATGGCTTGTATTTCATTACAAGCTGCATTTGTTTTAGCAGAATTATTTATTGAATTCAACCAATTTTCCGATGCTAACATTTCGGGTTTTAAATAAACACCTTTTGGATAATTACTTCGTCCTTCATTTTTATAAGGCATGTAATACACATAATAAGTGCCGTTGCCAGAAGTCGGTTCAAAATAAATATCACCAAATTCCCGGCTGATATTTACAATTTTATAATTGGTTATTTTTTGTTGTGTTTTTGCATCTTGGATAATTATCCGTTTAAGTTGGGGGTTATTATCGCGGCGACGCCAATTAATTATCGCATGCGCAACTTTTCCATTGCCGACAAAATTTACAACCGCCCGGTGATTGCCTAAAGAATCAGGGTTCCAACCATTGTCGGCAACGGTATATTTAATAGGCTGCGCACTGGTTTTCAGCACAAAAAACAGGGTCAAACAAATGCCAGTTATTATTCTAGATTGCATATTTAATTTTTTACCGAAACAAATGAAAGGCTAAAATATTTAATAAATCCGCAGCAATTAATTTTCGGTTAAAAATAACCTACTATTCATTAATAGCGGCATGCAAACGTCTGCACAAAACAAACAACTTTTTTAATCCAAGAAGGATTAGACATACAATTTTATTAGCCTTTGCGCTCTTTGTCTCTTTGCGGTTATATTTTAACCGCAAAGAGACAAAGAGCGCAAAGCAAGAATTTTTACAGAACGCATTGTCTTTAATACGAAGGCTTTAAGTCCTGCTTTTCTACTAATTAACCCAAGTTGCCAGTTATGAAAGTGTGATCTTAAATAAGCTATTAAATAATTAAGACGCATATATCACTTATCCAATGATTCTACATCTATCATTGGTTTCTTGATTGGTGCTTCTACAGTAAAAGGCATTTTTAAAGTGGCAGATTCGTTAAAAAAACCACCATTCTTTAAATAAAACTTGCCGTTTTCAACACCACCCATATAATCTAACCGATATCGCTTCGCGGCGGTGGCGTCTGCTGTTACGGTCATTTTATTTATCGGTATCCAATCGCCGTTTGCAGGTTTTACCCATTGGTTATGGTAATATGCCATACGGGTGACGTTGCCCATTTTATCGTCGAAATTTTCTAAAAAAGAGTGGAGCCTTTTTAAAAAAGTAGTTGTGCCCGGGCGATTAAAACTGGCTATCAATAACCATTTATTGGTGGTTTTATCAAAGAAAAAGGCACTGTAATTAGTGTAATTGTTCTCAACAGGTTTACCGCATAGCAAAAATTGATATGTTTCGCCAGCCTTCCAATTATACACCAAATGCGAGTGGCCGCCCGAGCCTTCGTTTCCAAATTCTTGCGTTACTACGTTGGTGCCTTTTTTCACCAATACTATTTTCTTGTCATCTGGAATTTCTTTTGGGTTATCGGTTGCAAAGGGGCTCCATACAGAAAAAATTACCCGGCGTTCCGTAGCTGAATTTACCTGCATGCCAAAATATCCTTCCGCAAAACCATCTGCCATAAAATAAGAACCAACTGGGTCGCTGCCTTTTGGTACAGTTATCTCGTTGTAAAACCATTCAACATCATTTGCGGTTGTTGGCACCACAAATTGTATATGCACCGACGGCCCACGATGCCCCCAATAAAACATGTTGCCTTTATTATCTTTTACAAAAGCCGTGCTGCTGTCTATGGCGGTTCCTTCAACTTGAAAAGATTTAACAACGGCAAACACGTCTCCGGTTTTGCTTATCCCTTTTGCATCAATCTTTATATAACCAGGCTCATTTATTTGCCAAGTACCAATTGGGTACAATTTTTCTTCGATGCCACTTACATCAATCGTTTTTGTTATGGTGCCGATGGAAAATGACAATTGGCTTTTGCCCGAGGGCACGTGTAGCAAAGCGCTTAATTTGATGGTGCCTGGTTTAAACACTTTAATGTAGGTACTCCAAACGGCATCGCCGTTCGACCAATTTTGCCATCCATCGTTAGATAACTTTTCGCCTGATGCAGCGCCGGCAGCGTTTATCCATGAATTGCCGCCAGTTGGCACTTCCGCCATATTGGTTGTTTGAGCCATTGTGGTTGTGGCAATCAACAAGTAAATTACAACTAAGTGTATCCGCATTGTCTTCATTTTGTTAAACTGAACTAATTGATTGCTTAAAGATTGGTAGTTATTAGAAAAATAAATGTAACTCGCTTTTTAGATGCAAGCCTGTGCAAACGGATGCACAAATTTTAAATGGTTGGTAATTGCAATGGCTTTGATTGAAGTTACTTCCATAATTCAGTTCCTAAATACGTTTGTCTTTACGAGGGATTCGGGACTAGATTTTTACTCGGCAATCTTTCCTTGACAAGAACCTTACAATGACGCTCAATCTTGCAAAACAACACCGAGTTATATAAGCGATTTATTGGAAAGATGGCACACGATAGCACAGATTGAACGGATTAAGACGTAAATTTATCTAATTTTTAATATCAACAAATTAGAAATGTAAGCGAATAAATTATTTTTTGTAGGCATCGTTTATTACCAAAACAACATGCATTTCTTCTATATAAAATTGCTTGTTATAATCCTCCCCTTCCCCTTTTGCTTGAAGCAATTTCATCATAATCTCCATAGCTTTCTCACCTTGTTGATAGGGGCATTGTTCCATAGAAGCAATAGGTGGAAAGGCGGAATGGACCGTCATGGGAAGATTTGCATAACTTACAAATACAATGTCTTTGTTTATTTCAAGGTTTTGTTGCTTCGCATATTGCACGGCATCAAAATGAACATATTCATTAAACGTGATAATAGCATTTGGCGGATGTTTCAGCGACAACAACTTTTTTAAAGCTTCGCAGGTACTTTCTTTTGACAAATCAGTTGTTTCCACCATTTGCATGTCTACCTTTACCTTTCTGCGGTAAAAACCTTCGATGTATCCTTTTAACCGTTCTTTGCTGGCTAGTAATTCATCTGGCCCGTTGATAAACGCAATGCGCCGGTAACCTTGCCCAAACAACCAAGTTACCATTTCGATAGTGCCCAAATACAAATTGCAAAACACTTTGTGTGCTTTTTCAAAAGGCGGCACCCTGTCAAAATAAACTACCGGTATGTCATAATTATCAAGGGCATGTAAATGGGCGTATTGTTTTGTTTCTTTTGAAAGGGAAATGATAAGGCCATCAACGCGTTGCTTTTTCATGGCATCCACCACTTTTATTTCTCTTTCTAGGCTGTCGTAGCTTTGCCCAAAAAGGATGGTGTAATCTTTTACGATTGTGGCACTTTCTATGCCGCTGATGGCCTCCGAAAAAAATTCTTCTTTTATAAACGGTAATACCACGCCGATAATAAAAGATTTTTTTTGCTTGAAAAAGATTGCCTTTGAGTTAGGTTCATAATGTAATTCCTTTGCCAATTGCTGTACTTGGGTTTTGGTGCGAAGCCCAATACGGGGATGATCGCTCAACGCCCTTGAAACGGTAGAGATAGAAACATTCAGCCTCTTTGCAATCTCTTTTATGGTTGGCAATTTCTCAGACATCAATAGTAGAATTTCTAACACAATATACATCAGCGATTCGAACGAAATCCGAAGAAATCACTTTATGTATCTCCTTATGTATTGAGCCACAATAATAACGAATAATAAAATAGTTAATAAATAATGTCACGTTTGAATTTTAATCAGAAATTTTTTACCAGAATTTAACCGGAAAGCACAATGAGACGGAAAGTTTTTTTGTCTCAAATTATCGCACTGGCTTCGTTTAAAAGTTTGGACATTAAAATTCTGTATCTCAATGTTCCTAGTTGCATATTATGTTGCCACAGAAACACTTAGCGAAGACCAATATAAATTCTATTCGACAGGCGCTTAATCAACATTTACATACTTTTGAGCTCATCTTCTTTAAAATATTAAAAGAGCCATTATGAGCAGCGAAAAACATCCCACATTCGGCAACGGCAAAATTTGTTACATCGTAATGCCAGCAACCAATATTGATGAAGCTGCAAAGTTTTACGAAACCGTTTTTAATTGGCAGATAAGAAAACGAGATGATGGCAGCACATCGTTCGACGATGGCGTTGGGGAAGTAAGCGGCACTTGGGTTACGGGGATGCCGCCGCATCAAGCAAAAGGATTGTCCATCCATTTAATGGTGAATGATATGGATATTACTTTACAAGCAGTTGTTGCAAACGGTGGTAAAATTGTAGAACCTGTCGGTAAAGATTTTCCAGAAATTACGGCCAGTTTTAGTGATCCAACTGGCAATGTATTCGGCCTTTACCAACATCGTGGTTAAATTTCATTCTGATCCTACAACAGCATTTGCTTCATCCTCTAATCGCTTTTTGTCCGCATCGGTCAACTTTATTTTATCATATCCATATTTATCTGGATTGCCAAACGTAATAGGTTTATCTACTTCCTTATTTTGTGGTGGAATATTGGCATCGTCTTGCTGAATTCCAGCCTCATTTTCGTTTTCCATAACTTTTATTTTAAATTGTTGAGATTAAGTGTTTCTCAATCTTTTCCCATTATAACCGTGCCTGCACAACCAGTTTATTTGGCACGGTTTATTACAAGAAATCAATATACATATTTTATTTACATTTTAAAATAAATATTATGGATTACGATTTAAAATTATCAGCACCTTGGGATGAAGTAAAAGAGCGTATTAAAGAGGCCGAAATAAATATTACCGACGAAGACCTAGCATATAAACCCGGACAAGAAGAAGCGCTATTAAAAAGAATAGCAGATAAACTTGGGAAAGACGTGCAACACGCAAAAGATTGGGTTGAAAGTGTATCGTTCACAACAAATATTGCGTCTTAATTAATTATTATACTTGAATATGTTTTAAAATTAGGACAAGATTTTAGAAATTATGCAAAGCGGATATGTGGATTAATTTGGACGAATTAATCTACATATCCGCTTATTTATTGTTTTATTAGCGAATCGGTGGTTTTGTGTATAGAAACGCCTTCAATAAATTTAAAACAGCCACTTAAACTTCTCTATTTTTGAAGCAGTTTTTTATAAGGAAATTATCTCGCTGACTTTTAAATACCGCTATCTTGAAAAAAACATTGCTTGCCCTAGTTGCATTAATTGCTATCCAAGCCATTGATGCGCAACAAAACAGAACCATTAATTCCAGCCTTGGAAATATCACATTCGATTTTGAATTGGATAACAACGGAAGCCCGTTTTACGATGTTTCTTTTAAACAAAAACCCGTTATTAAAGATTCTCGCCTTGGTTTTATTTTGAACAACAATACTTCGCTTGATTCGAATTTTACCATTTTATCCGTCGATAAAAAAACAGTTGATGAAACCTGGAAACCCGTTTGGGGCGAAGTAAGCCAAATTAGGAACCATTACAACCAAGTAACCATTCATTTGCAACAAAAAGCAGCACCGGCTTATTTATTGAATATCATATTTAAAGTTTTTGAAGACGGTGTTGGATTTAGGTATGAATTTCCGGTACAGCCTAACCTTAAATATTTTGATATTACCCAAGAATTGACGCAATTTAATTTAACAGGCGACCATAAAACATTTTGGATTCCTGGTGATTTTGATGAAAACGAATATGTGTACACCACTTCCAAATTAAGCGAAGTAGACGCTTGGAAATTGCCTATGCTTTCTGTGGGTGAAAGATCGGAAAACGAACCGGATCAAAACGCCGTTCAAACACCGCTGATGATGAAAACCGCTGATGGTTTGTACATCAACATTCACGAAGCTGCCTTGGTGAATTACCCATCGATGCAGTTGCATGTAAACAAGGCTACGTATAGTTTATCAACCAATTTGGTACCCGATGTTTACGGCAACAAAGCCTATATGGATGCCCCCGCAAAAACGCCTTGGCGAACCATTATTGTTAGCGATAAAGCAACCGACATCCTTGCCTCTAAAATGATTTTGAACTTGAACGAGCCTTCAAAAATCAAAAACACTTCGTGGATAAAACCTATGAAATTTATCGGCGTTTGGTGGGAAATGCAAACCGGCGTAAGCGGTTGGAATTACACAAATAATGTAGATTCATTGATGCCGGATGGAAGGATGGTTTCCAACGGGCATCACGCCGCAAACACGGCAAATGTGAAAAAGTATATTGATTTTGCTTCAAAAAATGGCATCAAAGGATTATTGGTAGAAGGTTGGAACACGGGTTGGGAAGCTTGGTACGGCAATTGGTACGGCCAGCATTTTGATTTTGTAACGCCTTACCCTGACTTTGATGTGGCAGAAATTGAAAAATATTCGAAGCAAAAAGGCGTGCAAATGATTATGCATAACGAAACCAGCGGCGATGCTGCCACGTATGATAAGCAGATGGATACTGCCTTCCGCTTTATGAATAAGTATGGATACCATTCTGTAAAAACGGGTTATGTTGGCAGGATTATTCCTCGCGGTGAGCACCACGACGGCCAATGGATGGTAAACCACTATGTATTTGCCGCTCAAAAAGCTGCCGAACACCAAGTGATGATTGATATGCACGAACCGGTTCGCCCAACAGGGTTAAGTCGCACTTACCCAAACTGGTTGGCTTGCGAAGCTGGCAGGGGAAATGAATGGAATGCATTTAGCGACGGCAACCCGCCTGAGCATGAAACCATTATGCCTTTTACCCGGTTAATGGGCGGCCCAATGGATTATACACCGGGCATTTTTAAGCTAAAGCACTATGCGAAAGATGCGCCTGAAAGGCAGACGCACACTACGTTAGCTAAACAATTGGCTTTGTACGTAACCATGTACAGCCCGTTGCAAATGGCGGCTGATATACCCACTAATTATGAATCTAAAATGGATGCTTTTCAGTTTATAAAAGATGTGGCGGTTGATTGGGACGATACTAAAATAATAGAAGCCGAACCCGGCGATTACATTACTATCGCCAGAAAAGAAAAGGGTAAAGCTAATTGGTTTGTTGGAGCAATTACGGATGAAAATAGCCGATCCACTTCTTTTCCACTTAATTTTTTAGATAACGGCAAAAAATATATCGCCACCATTTATGAAGATGGCGATAATGCGGATTGGAAAAGTAATCCGGAAATTTATAAAATTGAACAATTTATTGTTGATAATAACACCGTGTTGCATTTAAAATTGGCAAAAGGCGGTGGCGCTGCTATTAGTGTAATGCCAGCAACAATTGAACAATTAAAAAGCATTAAACTATATAAATAAAGTAATAATATATCTTAAGAAAATCCTTTGCGCTCCTTGCTCCTTAGCGGTTAAAACCTTAACCGCTAAGGAGCAAAGAGCGCAAAGCAAAACTTTTAGAAATATGCTTGTTGTTACAGCTCCAACCTTAAATAGTTTTTTTAACCATTTGTATTACAGAAACGATAATCGTAAAAAATACCGAATAATTGTGCCTTATATTGAATTAGCAAGTTTGGGAACTTCATTATAAAACAATAAGAAAACTTATTTTTATTTGATGTTGTTTTAGAAGATTTAAATCAAACTACATTTAAATTAGCTAAATCTACCATTATGAAAAAACTGCTGTTTGCACTCCTTATTTTCTTTTCGTGTTTTAATTATTTTTCCGCAAATGCCGCTTATGTTGATAGCGCTATGGTTGCAAGTCAAAACAGTATCTCTACAGAAAAACAATTTCCCACAAATGCGGAAATCGAGCAAATGATTGGGCGAAAATTAAGCCTTAAAGAAAAGATCGCCATTTTAATTAACAAAAAAGAATTAAAACAACAATTTAAAAATGGGCAATTAGATGAAAGGGCAAATAAAGATGCAAAACTCGGGTTTTGGTTATCAATTGCTGGAATCTTCTTTTTATATGCTTTAATTCCAGGATATATATTTAGTCAAAAAGCCTTAAAAAAAGAAAAACAAAACCCAGGTTCTTTAACACCCAGCAATTTAAGATTAGCGGAAGTAGGAAAAGGAATTTGTGTTGTAATAGGTATTTTAATGGTTTTAGCACTAATATTTCTTATTGCATTTATTGCACAGTTAGGAAGAAGATAAATACATTTTATACCACCTTATTATTATTTCAACATTATGTTTTTTGGCCAATAATCCAGCGGCAGCATAAAACCAATTTTTTCGCTCCACGCCCAATAATCCGTTGTGAAAATTGTTTGTGATGGATAATAAGTACCATTGGCTGAAACAATTACTTCCCTATCATCGAGCATAGTTATTTGTGAGATTTGCCGATCATCCTTTTGTATACTATGCTCTGTATATTCATAAGGTGCTTTTTGTTTGGTATAAATTACAACCAAATAATCTTTAAAATATAATCCTGCTGTGGTTGAATTTATAGCGTAGGCAATACTATCCGATGGCAAAATGGACTTATTGAAAAAGGTAAGTTCATCTGGCTGTTTCATTACGTTTTCGTAATAAATGGAACTGTCGTTTCTGGTAAAAGTTATATCCACGTCAGGATCTTGGTATTGTTTACCCATAGCAACAATTAGTTTCACCCGTTTTTTTTCCGTGTTTTCTTTTCTTACCAATTTGTGTATTTCAAACCCTTCTTGCGGTAATTTATTGCGGTACAATGCCCGCATAAAATGCAGCATCGAACCGTAATAAGCAGTTTCCCTATTCTTTTCCCATTTGCTTTTTTCTTTTTCACTGCCTTCCATTTCGCTAAACAAAGGATAACCTTGGTAATAAAAAACGCCTGTCGAAAAATTATAAATAAACTTTTCCAATTGATATTTTAAAACATAACCCAATGCTTTATTTTCAACAATTAACGGCTCGAAAGCAACAGCGCTTAATTCATTTCTTTTTTTATTGTTCCTGAATTTAATAACCTCATGATTTTTTAAAACACATTTCGATGCGTAGGACATGGTGCCGATAAAACTATTCAAAAAAAAATTGCCCCATTTTTTCCAACCGTCTTTTTCATAAGGAATTACCTGAACATTGTCCAGTTCCTTTTGCTTTTGTTTTAAATAAATAATTAATTCATCCGATTTTTTTTCATTGATATTTATTACCTGTGTTTCATAACCGATATTTGATACAATTAAATCATACTTCCCTTGCGGAATATCTAAACTAAATGCGCCGGTAGATGAAGAAACCGTCCCTATTTTACTAGTGGCAATAAATATGCTAGCCGCTGCTAAAACAGTTTTTGTTTCGGCATCTTTAATTATTCCTTTTATAGTTGTTTGAGAAAAAGAAGAATCAATTAAAAAATAAAAAGTAAAAAATAAAAAAGCTACGCGACGCATATATAAATAAATTCAAAAGTAAAAAGTAAAAATGAAAAATACTTGAATATGTGAAATATGAGTGTTTAGCTTATCAGATGTTTTTTTACTTTTTAATTTTTGTTTTTTAATTTTTAATTATTCTCCCAAACCTGAACTAATCTTACCAATACTTCAACTGATTTTAGCATATCACGAACACCAATCCATTCGGTTTTGCTATGGATGCCTTGCATGCCTGTAAAAATATTGGGGCACGGCAATCCCATAAAACTCAACCTGCTTCCATCTGTCCCACCGCGAATGGGAACCATCCTGCATATTAGGCTAGCTGCTTCAATGGCGGTTTTGGCATGTGCTACCACTTGTGGGTATTTATCCAATATTTCCTTCATATTTCGGTATTGCTCCTGCACATCAAAATCCATAGTTGTACCAGGGTATTTGGCGATTACCGCTTCAGCAATTGCTTTTAGTCTAGCTTCATGTTCGGCCAATTTTAGCGTTTCAAAATCCCGCACAATAAAATCAATCGTTGCTTTTTCGGCAATGCCGTTTATAGCCACAGGATGTACAAAACCTTCTCGGCCGCCGGTTGCTTCGGGGCACCATTCTGTTTTGGGTAATGCATCTGCAATTTCACCGGCAATTTTTATAGCGTTTACCAATTTGCCTTTTGCATAACCTGGGTGCGCAATTATGCCGTGAACGGTTATTCTTGCGCCGTCGGCACTAAAGGTTTCATCCTCCAAGTCGCCTAAACTACCACCATCCAATGTGTAACCGAAGTCCGCACCCAATTTTTGCATATCCAATTTAGCAGTTCCTTGTCCAATCTCTTCATCAGGCGTAAACAATATTTTTATAGTGCCGTGTTTTATTTCGGGATGGGTTTGCAAATAATTTACCATGTCCATAATCGCTGAAACGCCGCTTTTATCATCGGCACCTAACAAAGTTGTTCCGCTTGCGGTAATAATACTTTGGCCAATATGTTCTTTTAAATATGGATACTTGCTAATAGACAAAACCTGCGTTTCATCATCGGGCAACACAATTTCGTTTCCGCTGTAATCGTTATGCAGTATTGGTTTTACGCCGGTGCCGCTACAATCTGGCGCAGTATCAACATGGCTACAAAAGCAAATAACCGGCACCTGCTTTTCGGTGTTGGAAGGTATTGTTCCATACACATATCCATACTCGTCTGTCGATGCGTCTTCAATACCTATTTCTAATAATTCAGCGACCAAAATATCGGATAAATTTTTTTGCTTTTCAGAAGATGGATGGGCGTTGCTAAGCGGATCACTTTGCGTATCTACTTGCACATAACGCATAAAACGCTCAACCGTTGTAAATTGATAATTGCTATCGAACATTGCTTTTATTTTGCGGCAAGATAGGAAATAGTGAAAAATGAAAATGAACAATGGCTAGTGGTATAATATTGATAGATGATTTTTACTTTTTAATTTTTACTTTTTAATTTTACCGATGCAAAAACCTTTAATATCACATGGCTGGTTAAGAGCTCTTTTATTTGCAGCTATTTATGTTGTATCAACTATTGCAGCAGGGTTTATTGTTGTGATGTTGGTATTTTTATTTAAATTAATTCAAGATAACGGCACTGTAACATTTACAAGCGTTAGGGAAGTATTTGGCAAAATGCTTTGGATGGTGGTTTGCGTAAACACGCTTGGCGCATTTGCCAGTGTTTGGCTGGCTAGAAAATTTGTTGACAAACAATCATTCTTCTCGCTAGGTTTTGCATGGAAAGGCTTTGAAAATCATGCTTACACCGGATTGTTCGGTGCTATTGCCATGCTTAGCACAGGAACAATCATCTTGCTTTTGTTAAAATACCTATCGTTTACCGATATTAATTTTGATGGGATTACATTACTGAACGGTGCGGCGATGATGGCTTTTGTAGCCTTTGCTGAAGAAATTGTTTTTCGCGGTTACCTGCTCAATAATTTAATGCAAAGCATGAATAAATGGGTTGCGTTGGCTATTACCGCAGTAGTGTTTGCAGCCATGCATTTAGGTAATCCTGGCATGGGCATTTTTTCTTTTTTTGAGATATTAATTGCGGGTATTATGTTGGGCGTAAATTATATCTACACTAAAAATTTATGGTTTGGAATTTTATTGCATTTTGTTTGGAATTTTATGCAAGGACCAATTTTGGGTTACGAAGTAAGCGGCGTTAACCTTACGCCTGTTTTGCATCAAAGTCTTAATGGGCCAACAGTTTTAACCGGTGGTTCATTCGGCTTTGAAGGTTCCATTTTAAGCACACTTTTAAATTTAATATTTATTGCAGTGCTGGTATTTGTGTACGAAAAACAAAGTGTAAACGCCAACGAAACTGAAATTTTAGAGAAAGCTTGATATTATTAAATTATTTTTTATGGACATAGAATCGCTCCGCAATTATTGTGTTTCTAAGCCCGATGTGGAAGAAGGTTTTCCGTTTGGGCAAACCACATTGGTATTTAAAGTAAATAACAAGATTTTTTTATTGGCTGCCTTAGATGCACAGCCGCTCCAATTTAACGTAAAATGCGATCCTGAAAAAGCCATTGAATTAAGGGAAACTTATCCCGAAGCTGTTTTGCCGGGCTACCACATGAATAAAAAACATTGGAATACCGTTATTATCGACGGCACACTAAGCACCAAACAAATTAAGGAAATGGTGGATGATTCCTATAATTTGGTTGCAGGAAGCAAGCAACAAAAAACCAAGGGACAAGAAAACAAGCAACAAGAAAGCAAGCAACAAAAAAACAAGGGACAAGAAAGCAACTAAATTTAACCGTTTTTAAGCTCTAAGGACTTATTATCCATTATTAATTATTCCATTATCCTTTATTAAACAACTGGTTTAACCGTTGCAACTTTTCCGTTTTTTTGTTGGTAAACGATAATTGCCAATCCGGCAAGCACTAATAAACTTGAGATTAGCTCTGCTTGCGTTGGGTGGAAGTTGCCAAAATTATATTCTGTATTTACCCGGATTGTTTCTGCCAGAAACCTTTCTACTCCATTCATTACCAAATAAATACCGAATAACACGCCCGGAATTTTTATTTTTTTACGGATTGCCCATAAAACTAGAAATAACAGTAAACCAACAATTGTTTCGTAAAGCGGTGTTGGGAAAACGGGTACGGGCAGGTAGCTGCAAAATTTAGGACGGCCATTTTCGTCCTTATCCGGATAATCGCAGTTTGCCAAAATAATGCCTTCGCCGTTTACATTATGCGGATAAGCGTATGCCACCATCCAATTGGGCAACAATGCCGGTGCTTTAAAAGCCGCATGCGGTACATCGCCAAGTTGTTTAATTTCTTTTACCCCATGAAAGGAAGCTTGATAAAAGCCCATATTGTTGGCAATGGTTTGGTTATAGGTTGTGCTGTCTGCTAGCACCACTTTTCCTTCAGGCGTAGAAACATAGGCACTGTTCAAAATACCCCAATCGCCGTCGCCAGCTACTTGGCAACCAATACGCCCAACTGCGTAAGCAATCATCATGGCCGGTCCAAAAGAATCAACCAAATACCATAAACCAATTTTATGACGGCGTGCATACCAAATAATTGCAACGCCAGCGCAAATCAATCCACCATAAAAAGTAAGTCCGCTAAAAGATACCAGCGACTCCATGGGATGTTTTACAAAATCATCCCAATTTTCAAGATTATGAAAAATTTTGGCTCCGCCAAAACCAAAGATGGCAGCAAAAATGGTCATATCTCCCACCCTGTCATGCGCCCAAATGCGGATGGTACGCTGTTCAGGCTTTGCCAATTTTTCTTTTTGGCCTTCCCACCATTTCCATGCACCTAAAATAATGGCCAACAAAATGCCAGCCCAAAGGCTTCCTTGTCCTGATAAAATATAGGATTGCGGGTCAGACATGGCCACTTCCTTATTTAAAAAAATGCCAACCAACTTAAACCCAAAAATAAATCCGAAAAAAGCATTTGCAATTACGCCACCCCAATTGGGGCCGCTGCCTACCATTATTTTGGCTTCTTCAAAACCTACTAAGCCTTCGCTTTCTTTGCGCCTTAATTCTTTGGTTAAAAAATAAGCGGCTAATAAAAACGACATCGCCACAAAAAAACCGAACGAGTTGACAAATTTCAACCACGTCCATTCAACGCCAAAAGCCGATCTAAAAAAATAATATAAATTAGGATACATATAGTGAATGGTGAATAGTGAATGGTGAATAGCAAGTAGGCAGTAATGATGAGTAAGATAAAATATGCGCAAATAAAAACCTTCTTCCCGAAAGAAGAAGGTTTATTGTAAAATTTTACAGATTTGATACAGACTGATTATGCTTAGCGAATTTGGATTTCAGCTATTCACCATTCACTATTCACCATTCACTAACAGTATTCTTCAAAAGCGCCGATCAAATTCTTTGCAATCAATTGTGCAGGCCGGCCTTCAATTTGGTGGCGTTCAATCATGTGAACCAATTGGCCGTCTTTAAACAAGGCAATGGCAGGGCTCGATGGCGGATAAGGCAACAAATATTCGCGTACTTTTTGAACGGCTTCCACATCAAAGCCAGCAAAAGCGGTAGTTAAATGGTCAGGTTTTTTTTCTGAATTCATTACGGCCATTAAAACGCCGGGGCGTGCAGAACCTGCGCTGCAACCACAAACGGAATTCACCATTACCAAAGTACTTCCTTGTTTTTTCAACTGCTCATCCACGGCACTGGCGGTAAGCATTTCTTCAAAACCATGGTCAGTCAATTCTTCCTTCATAGGTTCTACTATCTCTGCGGGATACATATTTTTTTATTTAAGTTTAAGATAATTTAAAACGCAAAACTAGTACAAATGTTCGGATCGTGAAGCGTCAATCGTCAAGCGTGGGTTACAAACGACAATTTTAGCTTTTAAAATGTTCATTCGACAGTTTACGTTTCGTTAAATACCACTTAAATACGCCATAATGGCATTTAAAATATTGCTACACGACACTATGTCGCTTAAAAATTGCTGATTATTGTATTTTGTCAGTTTAAAGCCATTTGGAATATATTTTGAAGAATTACTGTCAAAACAATAAAAAACAAAAACTATGATAGTAAAAGTTAATAACCGTCCAGTTGCAAATCCTTTTAATGGATTGTTCAACAGCCTTTTTGGCGAATTTGAAGGTCAAAACCAAGTAAACAGCAACAAGACTAATTACGGTTTTGTTCCGGTAAACATTGTGGAAACTGAAAATGCGTATCATTTGGAAGTTGCTGCTCCAGGCCGTAAAAAAGAGAACTTTAAAGTTAAGGTTGAAGGCCAGTTATTGAGCATTTCTTACGAAAACACACCAGCTGCTGAAGGTGAAACAGAACAAAAAGATTTAAAACAAATTCGTAAAGAATTTAGCACCGACAATTTTAAACGCAGTTTTAATGTTGATGAAAAAATAAATGCTGATAACATTTTGGCCAAATATGAAGATGGTCTTTTAAAGGTGCTTTTACCTAAAAAAGAAGAAACCAAACCGTTGACCAAAGACATTGTTGTAGCTTAATTTATAGTTAAAAAATTTATTCCAAAGAATGGTTTTAGATTGATGGATGATGAGTGATTGAGGAATAAATGGGTGTGTTGGTTTGAAACCCGTCCTTTTTTGGGGCGGGTTTTTTATTTTGCGCCTGTATCTTTGGCCGCGAAAGTAGCAAACCAAACATTTTAGAATGAAACCAAGAATAAAATTTAGTCTTATTATATGCTTAATAGTTAGTTGCGCTGCTGCCTTTTCCCAAAAAACCGACTCTGCCAAAATACATCTGCCTGTTGATTTAACCGTTCCAACAGATTCTACCTTGGTTGATTCTTCGCTTCGCATCACCAATTTAAATCCCTATTTTACTTTGCATGTCGATTCGGTTTTAACCTACGATTTGCAAATCAATAAACCACAAAGCAAATATTATTGGTATTTAAAAAACAGCCCCGTAGGCGTACGCATCAATAAAGACAATGGCTTGCTGTATATAAAAGCCGACAAAGTTTTTTTTATGACGGCCAAACTGAAATACGACAATCCCTATAAAGTTCAAATTGGCGTACAAAACCTAAGCAACCCGAAAGATAGGATCGATACCAGCTTTACCATCGTTTTTTATAATACCGAAGTAACGCTTTCGCGGTTAAAGCCAACGGTAAACGGGGTGCTTAGTGCCGAAGAAGGCGATTCCATCAGTTTCCAAGTGCAATGCGAAACAGGTTCTTTCCCTATTGAACATATTGCGCAGGCCAGTAATGTACCTATTTCCAATTTTAAGCAAGTAACCAAATGCGACGATTTTTTTGAATGGCGCATCCCGTTTGATTTTATCCGGGAAAACGATTCTTCTAAACAAAAAATGCTAACGCTACAATTTATCGGCAACGATAGATTTTATAACCGCGATACCGCTACGGTAAAAATTCAAGTACGCCCGGGCATTAATTATCCATTGCGATACGAGGAACACAAACAAGTTTTGAACGAAGTAGCACAATATACCCGCAACCTTAAAATGACATTTTATGTCATCAGCAAAAGCATCAAAAGCAATAAAAATACCCGTACCACTTTCGACATTTCATCTTCTAGCACCGCTTTGGCCGGCACGGCGCTTAGTTCCAGCTCAAACACCGGCACCAAAAATGTAGGCGTTATTTTGCCGAGTGTGGGCCTTGCGTTAGTGCCTGTAAAAGAAGCAGTAGCGCCCAGCAAAGTGCAGGAACAAAATACGGCCACCCAAGTGCGTTCGGTAATAAAAAGGCTGGAATATTTGTCAAACGAAAACCAACTGATTGGCAACCGCGACCCTGAAGTGCTGGCTAAAACTAAAAAATTGCGTGACGAACTGAAAGCTGCACAATTACAATTGGTTGATTTGCCAATAGAATTTGAAGGCAAAACCACCGATGAAGAAGCCGACAAATATTTTAAAAGCACCAAAGTGAACAAAAAATATAAAATAAAGGTGGACTAAAAGCTTTGAGCTGTTAGCTATGAGCTTTGAGCCCTTTTCATCAAGTATTACATATTCAAAATAAATACTTATGCTTTTGCTAACAGCTAATTGCTCAAAGCTCATAGCTCATAGCTTTTTTGGGCGGCTATCGGGCTGTCTGTAGTACTCCGCAGCGCCAATTCACTAATCAGAATTATCCGTTATTAATTATTCAATTATCCATTAAAGATGGCGCTTTACGGGGTACTACTGCCCATCCCGGCCGCACGGCCACAGTCTTGCATTCGTTCCTTTAAACTTCAAAAGTGCATAGTTTTGGCTTCAAAAAGTTGACAACTTTCTCATGCATTCGCTCAATAAAAAATCTCGAATAAAGTTGTCAGCTTTATGAGCCGCCCTACCATCCCCGTGTCTAGCGGTAAGAACCACACTGATTCTCGTTTTCAGCTCCAGCTCATAGCTGATAGCTCAAAGCTTCCCCTCAATAAATTTCCACATTGCATCAAAGCATTGCTGCTTAAGGGTTTCAACAGTTTTACCATTTACAGAAATAGGCGGTAAAATGTATATTTTCAAAAATTTTGGCTGCAGGTAAAATGTTTTATCAGACGGTAATGCCTTGGCTGTGCCAAAAATGCAAACCGGCACAATATCTTTTCCATTTTCAACAGCTAATTTAAAAGCGCCGTCGTAAAATTGTTTCAACGGTTTCCCCGTGCGGTTACGCGTACCTTCCGGATAAATAACCATGTTCAAGCCCTGTTGCAAAACCGTTTTCATATCCTTAAAACTTTTGCGGCGGCTTTCATCGCTTCCCCTATCTACCAAAACCGCCCCACGTGTGTAAACCCAACCAAACAACGGAATTTTAGACATCGATTTTTTAGCAATGGTTTTATTGCCCGGTAAAAAAGGTGTTGTCAAAGGCACATCCATCAACGAATTATGATTGCAAATCACCACATAATTTTCGTTTGGCTTAAAATTCTCTTTGCCATAAAACCTAAATGGGCAACCGATTAAGCCCAAAAATACCCGCATCCATTGCCTAGAAATCCAAGCAAAAGTCCGGATACCGTTTGGTTCTGGAATAAGATACGTTAAACAAATGGGCAACAAAACCACCAACAGCGTTACCCCAAAAACAATGATACCCCAAAAAGCCCAAATCCTACAAAATATATTTTTGATGAATTTCATAGTCTACAAAAATTCCAAAAAAGGAAAATTCCAAATTCCAACAAATTGATACTTACTTATATTAGAAAAATTTTAAGTTTATAAAACTTCCCAAACT
Source organism: uncultured Chitinophagaceae bacterium (assembly GCA_963845495.1). Classification (GTDB taxonomy): domain Bacteria; phylum Bacteroidota; class Bacteroidia; order Chitinophagales; family Chitinophagaceae; genus JAZKFT01. Next base: position 11,003 of record CAWJTH010000021.1, on the reverse strand, counting down.
TCTAAAACACTAAACGGTTGAACTTGTAAACTTTATAACTTCCAATCGATCGGTTCTTTGCCATCTTTTGCCAACAATTGGTTAGCCTTGCTAAAGTGTTTGCAACCAAAAAATCCGTTGTGTGCACTAAGCGGCGATGGATGCGCTGCCTTTAAAACGTGGTGTTTTGTTTCATCGATAAACACCTGTTTGTTTTGGGCAAATTTGCCCCACAACATAAAAACAATACCTTCTTTTTCGTCGGAAATTTTTCTGATGACCGCATCAGTAAACGGCTGCCATCCAAGCTGGGCATGGCTTCCGGCTTCTGTTGCCCGCACAGTAAGCGCCGCGTTCAATAATAAAACCCCTTGTTTTGCCCACGGTGTTAAATTGCCGGTTTTTGGTATCGGCATACCTATATCGGTATGCAATTCTTTAAAGATATTTACCAACGATGGTGGCGGTGGAACGCCATCAGGCACGGAAAAACTAAGCCCCATGGCTTGGCCCGGCCCGTGGTAAGGATCTTGTCCAAGAATAACCACTTTTACCTTATCGAAAGGCGTTTTATCAAATGCGTTAAAAATTTGGGAACCAGGCGGATAGATTGTTTTTCCAGCCGCCTTTTCCACTTTTATATGGGTGATGATTTGCAGAAAATAGGGCTTGCTAAATTCGCTTTGAAGTTGCTCTTTCCAAGAAGCCTCAATCTTTACATCCATTCTTTTCAATTATTTGTAACAAAGTAACTGCTTTTTTTTACTTTTGCCGAAATCCAGCAATTTTTCTTCTGGACCGGTAGCTCAGCTGGATAGAGCAGCTGCCTTCTAAGCAGCAGGTCATTGGTTCGAATCCAATCCGGTTCACGCAGTCCCAGCAAGGGTTTCAAGCAATTGAGACCCTTTTTTATTTTGGGCATTTCGCCCAATATTTTTTGAATTGTAGATATTGACATGCAAGTACTATGACAAATAATTTTTTGGCAACAGGCCTTCAGTTCTAAATACTTAAGAACTAAAACAGCACAAAAACCGAATTTGCCAGTGTTGCCAATGTGCTGATGGACACGACCTATTTCGTAAGAAGTTTGGGGTGATGGCTTTTAAGGATAGTCTTGGCGGGCAGGTTGTATACAAGCAATATGTGCAGCAAGAAACCAATAAACCTTACCTATTTGTCCACTTTTTATTTGGAACTCCATTAAATGAATGGAACAAACGAGTGGAATTAAACACTGGCGCAAACTTTTAAACGTTTGTCTAAAATTAATTGCCAAATGCCTTCTCGGGCAATAAAATAAAACGGATCATATTCTTATCATTAAAAAAAATAGGTGCTGCTTGTTTTAAAGATTGGGGTGTAATTTTTTCAAGATTCTTTTTATTGTCAAATACCTGCAAAACGGGTTCGTTATTTTCATATTGACCAGATAAATAGCTTAACCAAAAACTATTGTCTTTTAATGCTAATTCAACGTTTTTAGAATAAGCCGCTTTAAATTTTTCAACATCATCTTCCATTGCGCCAATTATTTTTAATGCTTCCATTTCTTTTTGTACCATCTCAATTAAATGGTCGACATTTTTTGGTGCACAACCAAAACCAACAATTACGGCATATCTATTTTTAGGATATTTATTATAAGTTGTTTGAACGGTTGGGCTATATACTTCACCTTCTTCTTCCCTTAAATGCTGCAATAATTTTATTTGCAACACTTCTCCAAGTGCATTTAATAATAAATTATTTATTGGGCTGTATTCATAATCACCACTAAATACTAATCTTACCAGCGCTTTATTTTCGCTACCCCTAAATATTTTTTTTGTTATTTCGCCTGCGGGGATATGCATGCCTAAATCCCTTGCTTTTTCTTTTTTATTTAATGATGGTAATGCGCCAAGATATTGTTCTAGTAAGGCTTTTATGCTATCTGGTTTAAAATTACCAACAAATACAAAAGTAAATCCAGATGCATCTGCAAACCTTTCTTTATAAGCATCATACACTTTTTGTAAGTCTATTTTATTTAATTTTTCAATGCTGGATGGCGCTGCCCGGTTATTATAATTACCTAGTACATAATTAATGGTATCGGTAAAAACATTATTTGGTTCAGCATAGCGATTGGTAATTGTTTCTTTCGCTCCATTAATTATATTTTTAAATAAAACACTGTCTTTTCTGGGCTGGGTAATTTGTAGATAGACCAATTGCAAAGCCGTTTCTAAATCTACAGGCGCTGCATGCCCAGTTATAATTTCTGCACGTGGGCCAATGGTTGCACTCACATTTACCACTTTTCCATTTAATGTTTTACTTAATTGAACTGGATTTAAATTACCCAAACCAAACCGGCTAATTAATCCATCGGCACTTGAAACAGCATCATATTCTGCGTCGTTATATAAAGAAGTTCCACCGGGATTAAATCCCCTAAACCTTATTTCGTCGTTTTTAAATTCAGTTGGTTTTAATACCACTTTTATTCCATTACCCAATGTATAAGTGGTAATATTTAATTCAGGTAAATAGCTGGTGGTAATTACTTTTCCAGCTTGCGGTTTAATTGGCATTAATACCAAATTACTTGAATCTTCTTTAAAATGCGCAATATTTATTTTACTCATATTATTTAACCAAGCAAATACGTTTGCTGAATCTGGCAAATTAATCCGTTCATTTTCAGGCGCTGAAACCATGATATCTAAATCGGTTCCGTTTAAATAATCGGCTGTAATTGAATTAATATCTGCCAAGGAAATTGAGCCGATATTAATGTTTGCAAATTGATATTCCCATTCAATGCCGGGCGAGGCTTCATTATGCAAAAAAAAGTTTTGATATTCCGTTACAAAACTACCCGACGGTGTTTTATTTTTTTCTTCCAGTGCTGTTTTCATATTGCGCAAATAATTTTGTTTGGCATGTTCCAGCTCGGTTGCCGTAAAACCGTAGCGTTTTATCTTTTCTATAAACCCCCAAGTTTGTTCAAAGGCGTTTTGCAATTCCCCTTTTTTTGCCGTCACATCAAAAGCAAACATGTCCAAGCCGCCCATTAGTTTTTGGTTGCTGGCATTCATGTTCACAAATGCCGGATTGGTTTGCTGGCTTATTTCGGCATATCTTCTGGCGGCCAGCAGTTGATTAAAAAGGGTACGTTTCAAAAGCGCTAAATAATCGGCGTTTGTATTTAATGCCGGCGCTTTGTGTTTGATGAAAATTTCCAGCGAAACTTCTGGCGTTTCTTTATCTGTTATTATTAAAAACTGGTTGTTGCCAGTAAGCGGAATGGTATAATCTGTACGTTTTCTTTCGCCCGGAGGATTCTTTAAAGTCGAAAACTTTGCTTGGATTACCTTTTCCACTTCTGCCACATCCACATCGCCCACTACAATCAGTGCTTGCAAATCTGGGCGGTACCAATCGTGATAAAACCTTTTAATTACCGCAGGTTTAAAATTAACCAACACGCTATCCAGCCCAATCGGCAACCTGTTTGCATAGCGGGAACGGTTGGTAAGCATCGGGTAAAATTGGCGGCTAATCCGTTCTCTTGCGCCTTTTCCCAGGCGCTCTTCTTCCAAAATAACGCCCCGCTCCTTTTCAATTTCAACAGAATCAAGCGTCGCTTCCTGCGCCCAATCACGCATAATTTCAAGTCCGCTAATCAACATTTTTGGATCATCTGTCGGTATCGGCAATTCATAAACCGTTTCGTCGAAACTGGTGTAAGCGTTCAAATCTGCCCCAAAGCGCACGCCTGCCTTTTGCAAGTAATCCACCAATTCATTTTTTGGGAAATGTTTGGTGCCGTTAAAGTTCATGTGTTCCATAAAATGCGCCAATCCTCGCTGGTCACCATCTTCCAACACAGAACCCACTTTGTTTACCAGATACAATTGCACCCGTTTTTGTGGCTCATCGTTATGGCGGATGTAATAGGTAAAACCGTTTGTAAGCTTGCCGGTTGTAAGGGCTTTATCCTGCGGAATGGTTTGCGCACTGGCAAGGTTTGCTGCGCAAAGCAATAAACTTGCAGCAATTAATATGTTTATATTCATTGTAATATTGATAATTTATAAAGGAGCCAATGGACTACGCCCAATGCTAACAGATGTCGTCCCGTTGGGACTTTAAAGTTGGGCGGCCACAAGGGCCGCCCCTACTTAATTTATAACTCTTAACTTATAACTTTCTTGGGCGCCTATCGGGCTGTCTGTAGTACTCCGCAGCCGCCATTTCACTTATGGCAATCATTCACAATTCACCATTGACCATTCACTAAAAAGGCGGCTTTACGGGGTACTACTGCCCATCCCGGGCGCACGGCCACAGTCTGCGTTTTGTTTTTTTCAATTACTAAAATTATTTTGTTGCCGCTTTAGGCAAACAACATTTGTTGCAAATAAACATGCATCGAAACAGAAACTAAATAGGAAACCGTTCTTGATAATCCATGTGTCTGACGCCCAAAATACAAAGGCGTCAGACACAGTCGCTCACTGCCGCTAATCTTTAAAAATTTCGCTTAACTTCCTTTGAAGGTCTTCGCCGCGAAGATTTTTACCGATAATTACACCGTTTGGATCTATCAAAAAGTTTTGGGGAATGGCAGTTACGTCGTACAATTTGGCGGCTTTATTGTCCCAACCATCCAAGCTTGAAACCTGTGTCCAAGTAAGCTGATCGTGTTTAATAGCGGCCAACCATTTTTCCTTATATGTAGCACCATCCAACGAAACGCCCAATACGGTAAAACCTTTATCCTTATGTTTTTGGAATTCTTTTGCCACATTCGGGTTTTCTGCACGGCACGGGCCGCACCAACTTGCCCAAAAATCGAGCAGCACATATTTCCCTTTGAAAGATGACAAACTAACGGGGTGACCGCTGGTATCATTTTCCGTAAAATCAAAAGCCTTTACGCCAACGGCGGTTTTCATTTCCTTTTCGGCCTTGGCTTGTTCGTCTGCCTTCTTTTTTGCCAATTGACCAGCGATTTTGCTGTTGGCAATCGCTTTTTGGTTGGCAGGCAATATGTCTAATAAACTATCTACCAAAGCTGATGTTGAAAAAGGAGAACTTGAAATGGATGAAACCAAGTAGCCAGCAATGGGCGACTTAGGTTTTTTCTTTACAAAAGCCGTCATTTCTTCCCACATAGGTTTAAACATGTTCGACATCCTCATTTGCACTGAAGTTTGTAATGCTTTGTTTGTTTTAAACTCCGGTAAAGCCTCAATAATTTTCAAACTGTCGCCTACACGAATGGTTTCTTTGATAGCTTCGCGATAATCATTTTCCGCTTGCGAACCAGAACCGGTCACCACAAAATTGGCAAGGGCTTTTATCGAAACAATATTTACCACACCATTATCCAACATAATTGGCGCCATATCGTAAAGGCCTGAGTGCCCAAAACGCTCGGCGCAAAGCGTTACAAAGGTCAGTTCGTTCAAGCTTCCACTAAAATGGTAAGTTCCATCGGCATTTATCTTTGTACTGTCGGGCGGTGCTTTGGGATTGTTTTCACGTTGGTACAAATACATTTGTTTCGGCAATACGGCAAAATCTTTTAATACACCGTTGATGGTGTATTTTTTTTTATTGGTTTGCGCTAAACTGTTATTGTTTAGTGCAATAATCATTACCGCAATCATCGGAAATAATATTCCGAATTTTAAATTTTTCATTTTTAGATTTTTTGTAGAGGCAGCCCTCGTGGCCGCCCTTGGTCGAAAACCAATAATGTGACATTGTTTTTGTATTTACCCGCCTATTTCCGAAGGCCCAAAACATATCGATTGCCAAATATTTGATTTGGCCTTGTGGCCAAGGGCGGCCACAAGGGTCGCCCCTACGTGATTTTAAATTATATTTTATACTGATAATTTATTGATAACCTGGCGTTTGCACCAAATTTGGGTTGGTCAAAATATCGGTTGAAGGAATCGGCCACCATTGTTTATAAGTGCTCCATACGCCACTTTTCATGGGGGCAACCACATTCATTACGGCGTCAAGGTTGCCGGTTCTTCTCAGGTCAAAAAAGCGATGGCCGGCTTCTGTAAACAATTCTACCTGCCTTTCGTGCATGATAGCCGTTAATATATCAGCTTTTGTGGTGGCGGTTGTGCCAACCAAACTTGCCCTTGCACGTACAATATCCAAATCGGATTTTGCACTGTTGGCACCAATCAAATTACCCAGTTGCACCCTTGCTTCGGCTCGGATTAGGTATTGCTCTGCCAATCTAAGCACCATTGCATATTCAACGGGGGCTGTTTGCGTAGTTTTTATTTTATACTTATTTGCATAATAATAATTGGCCGCAGCAACAGTGCCACTGGCCGGCACGTTTGAAACACCTACCCAATTGGTAAACCGGGCATCGCCTGTTTCAAAAGCTTTTACCTGCGTATTTGACAACGCCACCGCATAGCTACTGCCAATAGTTGCCAAAGGCGTTAGGCCATTTGTAACTAGATAATAAGATGCATCCTTAACCGTGTATGACGTAGCCAACGGTGCCATACCCCAAATCATTTCTGTGCTTCCCTTTAAAAAAACATTGGCAAGCGGTGCCATTTGGTAAGTAGTGTTGGCTATAACGCTGTCGGCTTGTGTTGCTGCATTGGCATAGTCGCCGGTGTATAAATAAACCCTAGCCAGTAAAGCCGTGGCGGCCATTTTATTTGGCCTAGCCCTGTCGGTAACCACTGCACCACCACCATCGTGATAAGCATTTACCAATAAACCTTGCGCCTGTTTAAGATCGGTAATTATTTGCTTGTAAACATCTGCCTGGGCGTTGCGCTTGCTTACATTGTTAATGGTATAATCTGATGAAATCACGATTGGCACATCGCCATAAATATTGGCTAGGTAAAAATGCATAAAGGCACGCAAAAAATAGGCTTCACCCAGCCATTGCGACTTATACACCAGCGCATCATTACCCGAAACACCTTCTATGGCCGAGTTGACCGAGTACATCTGTTTGTATAAATTCGTCCATAAACCCCCGGTATAAGTACTCGAAACCGCATCGGTGTAAAAAAGGGAGTTGGTGATGCCGGTTGCATAATTCTGCAATTCATCGCCATAAAGCCCATATAAATAACCGGCGCTATTAGCTCCGTCAACAACAGTTACATTTAGTATACCGGCATATACATTGTTCAAAACAGCAGCGGCGGCACCGTCGTTTGCAAAGGCGGCCGAACCGGCAATTTGTGTAACCGGCAGCGGTATGGTCAGGTATTTTTTGCAGCCCGGACCAACGGTAACGGCCAAAAGCAGGACGAGATAAATACCCTTCAAAGGCTTGAATAATAGTTTATTATAAAGTTGCATAAAAGTTTTTTTTTAAAAGGTGAAGTTGAGGCCGCCCGTAAAAATGCGTAATGGCGGCATGCGGCCTGCACCCAAGTTTTCGGGATCAAGGTCACCATATTTAGAAATGGTCAACAGGTTTTGGCCGGCCAAATAAATGTTCATCGCTGATATGTGCGCCTTACTCAGAAGCTTCAGTGGAATGGCATAATTGATGTTCACATTGTTCAACCTGGCGTAAGTGGCATTGCTGTAAGCACCTGTGCTGTTGGTAAAATTGCTTTGCGTAAACAATGCTGTTAAACCTGCAGAAGCCTTTTGTACAGTAGCAATATCGCCCGGATTTTGCCACCGTTGCAATGAGGCCGTAGAAGTATTGGTGTTGGAAAACCCTGGGCCAAAAGATTGTTGTCCCAGAAAATTTTTGCCCATCCTGTTGGTAACAGAAAACGAAAAGGAAAGCGATAAGCCTTTATAAGAAACAGTATTTGTAATGCCGCCATAATATTTGGGCGAAAGATCGACAAACTCCGTTTTATCGGTTGAAGTGCTTAAACTTGGACCACCGATAACCTGAAAAGGCCCTGAAACACCGGCCTTATTGGTGAAATTATAAAAACCCGTTTCTGGATCTACACCATTGTATTTGTACAGCAGTATGCCCGTAACTGGTTGACCAATTACATAATTTGCATTTGATAATGATGCGATACCTGGATAAGCAACCAGTTTGCTATGCGGTATGGTCAGGTTGATAGTAGTGTTCCAAGTAAGTTTTTTTGATTTAATGTTTTGTGTATTTAATAGAAACTCGTAACCATTGGTAGATATTAAAGCCGGTGAATTAACCACATAAAAACCAAACCCTGTAACGGTTGAAAGCGGTTGGGTAATCAATTGGTTGGATGTACGGCCAGAATAATAGGTGCCGTCAACTGTAATCCGATCCTTTAAAAAACCAAGCGAAACGGTTACTTCCGCATCTTTATTGGTTTCCCACTGTAGGTTTGGGTTTCTAATAGCCGTTGGCACAAGCCCTGTGGTTCCCTGATAGCTATTTGCGGCAAGTGAGTAAGTGCTTAAAAATTGATAATTGGGAATATGGTCGCCACCAACAATACCATAGCTGCCTTTTATTTTACCGAAACTTAAAAAAGGCAGGGCTTGTTTTACTCCTTTTTCATCACCAAAAAGCCATGCTGCTCCGATGGAACCGAAATTACCAAATTGTTTATTGGCGCCAAATTTGGTAGAGCCGTCACGCCGCCCGTTCAGGTCAAGGATGTATTTATTATCCCAATTGTAATTAACAATGGCAAAATAACCGCCGTACCTGTTTGGTGTTGAATTATAATAAGTTGTAACATTTGCTTGGGCAGCCGAAGCAGGATCGTATAAAAGCGCATCAGAAAAGAAATTGGTACCAGTGATGTAATGGTTGTCATCCAATTTATCCTGTAGTGTTCCACCTGCAGTGATACTTAATTTGCCTCTACGGCCTGCGTTCATTAAGTAATTTACATACGGGTCCGCCGTAAGCGTACGGAGGCTGTAATAATTTAAAATGCTGTAGGCTTTGCTGGATGGTGCACTGGCCGGGTTGAAATAGGTTGATGGATAACCTTTGAATTCTTTTGCCGAAAGCAGGTTGTAACCAATAGTGGCATTGATTGTTAGCCCTTTCACGGGTGTATATTTTAGCACCGTATTGGCTGTTAAATTGTTGGTCACATTTTTATAAAGAATGTTCAATGAAGATGCTGCATTGCTTCCGCTGGACCAGTTCAGGCTGCCATCTGGCAAAAAAAGACTTGGCGCATCGGGTGCCTGGGTTGTGGAGGCCGATGTCGAAAAATCGTAGGGCACCATATCGTTAACGTCAGAAGAAAAGCTGCCACTAAGGGATAAAGTAAATTTCCTATCATTTGTTAGTGTCGTAAGGTTAAAGTGTAGGCCACCGCTTTTATCGGTTCCCTTGCCTTTTTGAACATTTTGTTGATTGCTATAATTGGCACCAACCAAAAAGGTGGTATTTTGGGTTCCGCCACTAAAATTTGCGTTTATCTTGTTGGTCCAGGCATTGTCGCCAGTAAAAAATTTCTGCCAATCGGTATATTTTGTGGTGTCCCAAGTGCCGTTGATGTCGTAATCACTCGCACTTGGCGAAGTACCATCGTTTTTAAACGCTTCACGACGCAACATTAAATATTGTTGTGTATTCATCATTTTTGGGGCAGTACCACGAACAGAAATACCAGAAAAAGTATTCAGTATAAATTTTGGTTTACCAGCTTTTCCTTTTTTAGTGGTGATAAGGATAACGCCGTAAGCACCCCTAGAACCATAAATGGCCGTTGCATCCGGACCTTCCAATACATTCATGCTTTCTATCATGGAAGGGTCGAGATAATTTAAAGCATTGCCGCCATGTAAGGGATTATCCGACTGGCCCGTACCGATTGAGGAACTATAACTACTTGTTAAAGGCAAGGTTCCATCAGCCGGATAAGCCACGCCATCTACAATATACAACGGTTGCTGCGGACTAAACGTGGTACGGCTACGTATCAACACATCAAAAGCACCGCCCGGCAAACCGGTTGTTTGGGTAATAAATAAACCTGGCACATGTCCCTGAACCGCCTGCAAAACATTTTGAACAGGATTTTTTTCGATTTCTTCCGAAGTAACCGTGTACACGCTTCCAGTGTTTAAACGCTTGCTCACCGTGCCATAAGCTGTTACCTGCACTTGGTCTAGCGTGCTTATTTTAGGATTAACAATAATGGTAAGCATAGTGCGGTTGCCAATTGTTATCTCCAACGGGTCGATATTGGTTGAAGTAACAACCAGCACATCATTCACCGACCGGACTAAAATCATAAACTCGCCGTTGTAATTGGCAGAAGTAGCATATTTTGAGCCTTTTATTGTGACAGTGGCACCTGGTATTGGCTCGTTAGCAGTGTTGGTAATTTTACCATGAACGGGTGTAAACGATGCCGGTGTGCCGGCCTTTTGGATAATAATTTCCTTTTGTTTGATGGTAATGGTTTTACCGACAATGCTGTAAAAAACTGGCTGATTTTTAAAACATTCGTCCAATACCTCTTTCAATGGCGCATTTTTTACATCGATGGTTACTTTGTTGGCTTGCTTCAGCCATTCATCTTTATAAAAAAAATCAAAACCGGTTTGGGTACGGATGGATTTGAACACCGCCTCCAAAGAAATATTCTTCCCTGAAATAGTAACTTTCTGGGCTTTGCTTTGGTTGCTTATCAAAAGCGAACCAAGCAGTAGTAAAAGCAATGCCGGTTTTACAATTTTCCACTTTTTTTTGTGCAATGGGCCTCTTTCATTTTTAGAAGCCTTGCCATGTGCAGTCATTTGCATAGTTTTGTTTTGGATTTGGTAAAACAATAAGCGTCTCCACGCCTTTTTATTGGGTTGCCCAAACTACTTTCAGGTTCCGATTCCCGTCGGAGCCTATTTTATTTGTGGCAACCACTATCTTTTAGTTGGCAGATGACAGATGGCAGTTGGCGGTTGTTTCCTTAATAGCAATTGGTTGCATTCAACCAGATATAAATTCAAATCTCAACGCTATCTACCTTATCACTTCAACCGAATCACTGCCATCCGCCATCTACTTTACGGTTGTATAAATATCTTTTTATTCT
>CAWJTH010000020.1:0-21219 GCA_963845495.1 uncultured Chitinophagaceae bacterium | reverse complement strand
ACGTATTGCTCTTTTGCGGCTAACAATATTGTTTCGGCACAAACTTCTGGTTCATCACCGTAGCCATTTTCTAAGTCGGCAGAAACGGGCAAACTGGTTGCGTTGATAATTATTTGCGCATTTGCCAACGTTTCTTGCCGCGTTACCGATGCGTGACCATCGGGTTTCCCAAGCGAAAAAGCCAATCCGCCACTGGTGGTAGCAAGTGCTTTAAAACCTAAAGCTTCTAACATTATCGCCGAACCTGCGTCCCAAGGATTAGGCGCTACAAAAATGCCTGACCGTTGGTGCAATGCTTTAAACTCGTTGGCTTTTGCCAATAATAAGTTATTTATTGATTTGTGCATGGCTAGCAACCTATTTTATTGTTTAAGTTTTTTAAAATGCTATGTCTTGTTTCGACCCGTGTATATAAAATCTCCTTAAAAATCAATATGTTCGTTTAAGTAATAACAAAAGGAATATCATTTAATTGTTGCTGTAAATTTATAATCTTTAGCATGTTAATAGATAAATTAAGAGAGCGGACGAAAAATACACACGAGGCATTGGAACAAACAATGTTTCCTTTTATAAAACACACACACGATGTTGCTACCTACGCAAACTTATTGCGATTGTTTTATGGTTATTATAAACCGTTGGAAATGGCCGTAGATGCCCAAATCGATACAAATACTTTTCCCGATTATGGCAAACTAAGAAAAACCAAATGGATGTTGGAAGATTTAGCTTTGTTAAACCAGCCTGTTGCTGATATTCCGCTTTGTAAACTTGGTTTTTCCATTGCTTCGCATGCAAGTGCCATGGGCGCTTTATATGTAACCGAAGGTTCTACCCTTGGCGGGAAAATTATTTGTAAAACAATTGCCAACAATCTTAAAATAGACAATTTAATTGGGTTGAAGTTTTTTAACGGTTACGGAAACGAAACCGCCAACCGTTGGAAAACATTTATGGCGGCACTAAACAATTACAGCGACACGCCGGCAGAAAAAGATGTATTGGAAACCGCAAACAATGTTTTTATCGGGTTTAAACAATGGATCATATAAAGTAAGCAAGGAACGAGTGTACAAGAAAACAAGAATACAGGAAACAAGAAGGCAAGGAACAATAAATCAATGTTGTCTATAAATATAATTAAAATAAATTGACTTACTTACAACTTAATACTTAAAAACTTAATACTTATTACATTCCAAGTATGGTTTTTTAAGTAGTTTTAAAAATAGCTTTGTTACATGAATTACCCAATTACAGATTTAACCAATTGCGATAAGGAACCTATCCATATTTTGGGAAAAATACAATCGCTTGGTTTTTTGGTTGCTTTTTCTAAAACTAACAACGAAATTGTATTTGCAAGCGATAATTTAGCAGCGCACACAGGCATCAGCCATGCGCAATTATTAAATAAACCCATCCGCCATTTTTTTGAACAATTTAATGAGCAAGAAAGTGGACAAGGATTACTCGAAATTATCCGTTACGGTTTATTAAACAATTTTGAGAACCTAAACCCAACACGGGTTTCCATTCACGATAAAATATACAACTTAATTTGCCATTTGTCGGGCGATGTAATTGTATTTGAATTCGAGCCTACTTATTCTGATGTCGATCAACATTTACAAACATTAATCGGCTCATCGCTTTCTAAAGTATTGAACGGTAAAAGCTTAACTGAAACGGTAGCAGCCGCTGCCAGCCAAGTAAAAGAATTGATTGGTTACGACCGCGTAATGATTTATCAGTTTTGGGACGATGGGCATGGAGAAGTAATTGCCGAAGAAAAAAACGAAGGTTTGGAGTCGTTTTTTGGGCTGCATTACCCAGCATCTGACATTCCAAAACAAGCCCGTGAGCTATACAAAATAAATCTTACCCGTATTATTGCGGATGTGGATGCCGTGCCGGCAAATATTATCGGAATCGATGAAAAACCGATCGATTTAACGCATTCAACGTTACGTGCCGTATCAAATATCCACATCGAATATTTAAAAAACATGGGTGTGATGGCGAGTTTTAGCGTTTCCATTGTTCACAAAAACGAATTGTGGGGGCTGATTGCTTGTCATAATTATTCCCCACGTTTTATTGATTACAAAGCAAGGGAACATGCTAAATTGATTGGTCAAGTTTTATCGTCTTCATTTGAATACAAAGCTGACCAAGAACAAAAAACCAATAATTTCGCCTATACGAATGCGGCGTCGGAAATTATACGGCGCATGCATAAAAACTGGGATTTGATGAGTGCTTTAGATGGCGATAAAGAAGCGCTGTTAAAGGTTACATCAGCTAGTGGCGCAGCAGTTGTGTTTGAAGGGAAGCTGCATAAAGAAGGCGTAACGCCAACCGAAGAACAAATAATGGAGCTCATTACTTGGTTATCGTTGCCCGAAAAACCATTGATTTATCATACGTATAATTTATCAAAATATTTTGCGCCAGCGGCGGCATACACCAAAGAAGCAAGCGGCATGTTGGCCTGCGCCATTTCAAAAGAACTGGGTGAATATCTCTTGTTCTTTAAACCAGAAATTATCACTACGGTAAAATGGGCGGGCAACCCTGAAAAGCCTGTTGAGATGGACGAAACAGGCAATATGAAATTATCGCCTCGCCGCTCGTTTGCCGTTTGGAGCGAAGAAGTAAAAGCAACTTCCAAAAAATGGTACCGTGAAGAAATGAACGCCGTAGTAAAGTTTAGGGAAGATGTTATGCATTTTCTCAACTTAAAATCTAACGAAATACGCAAACTAAACGAACGCCTACAAGAAGCGTATGACGAATTGAATGCGTTTAGTTTTACTATTTCCCACGATTTGAAAACACCTTTGGCATCGGTAAAAAACTATGCTGAAATGCTGTTGGAAGAATTTCCAGAATCGCCCGAACAAGCGCAACGATATGCTAGCCGCATTATAAAAGGTGCCGACAAAATGGAAAAGTTGATACAAGAAGTATTAGGGTATTCCAAAGTAAGCAGGCAACGTTTTATAAAAGAAAAAATAGATGTTGCCACCATGTTGGAAGATCTTAAAACGGAGTTGTTGTCTGCTTATAAAGATATTAACGTAACGATCATCTTAAAAAACACCCCACCTGTTTTGGGCGACAAAGGGATGATTAACCAAGTATTTACCAACATATTAAGTAATGCTATAAAATATTCTTCCAAATCTGTCAATCCCACTATAACCGTAAACGGCGAAGAAATTGAAAACGAGGTAATTTATAAGATTGAAGACAACGGTATTGGGATTGATATGAATTATGGCGGACAAGTATTTGAGTTATTTAAACGCTTGGAAAATAGCCAGGCGTTTTCCGGCACTGGTGTTGGGCTTGCCATTGTAAAAAGGATTATGACCAAACATGGCGGAAGGGTTTGGTACGAAAGCAACGATGCTGGCACAATTTTTTATTTAAACTTTACTAACACCAAAGAATAGCGTGATGAAAAACACCAGCGTTTTATATATTGAAGATAATGAAGACTATGTGGAATTTATGGAACGTAGTTTAAAAAAAATAAATAGCGAACTATCCCTTAAAGTAATCAACGACGGAAAAAAAGCTTACGAATTTTTCGAAAACATAACAGAAAAAGACAATTTACCTCAGCTTATTTTATTGGACATAAAATTACCAGGTTGTAGCGGCATGGAAGTATTATCTTCCATAAGAAAGCAAGATGCCACAAAATACATCCCTGTAATCATGTTTTCTAGTTCAGAAAATGCAAAAGATATGATGGAAGCCAGCGAACACGGCGCAAATGCGTATATTGTGAAACCAATTGGATTATCCTCGCTCACGGCTACGCTAAAAAGCTTGTGCGATTTTTGGTTAGTTCATAATAAACCAGTTGAAAAATTTGCGGCTTGATGAAAAAAATTTATGTAATTGATGATGACATTGATTTTTTGCAGTTGATGGATGAATTATTAGGGAAAAAATATATTATTTTAACCGCAACCCGGTTGGATGTAACAGGGCTATATAGTTTTAGCCCTGATTTAATTTTACTGGATAATTTTTTGGGCAGCACACATGGCGATAGGCTGCTTTGGGAATTGACTTTAAAAATTCCAGATTTTTCTATTCCTGTTATTATTATGTCGGGCCACGAATTGAATCCAACCAAATATCCTGATTTGGTAAAAGCATTTATTCCAAAACCTTGCAGTATCAAAATAATCAATAAAACATTGGAAGCTTTTTTTGATGGCACCTTGGAACCACGCACCAATATGATTGCGTAAAGAAATATTTTTTAAACGCCTTGTTTATCCGTTTTGCCGATGAACAAGGCGTTTTTATTTAATCAACGTATTAGCTTTTGTTAATGACTATTCGCCTTTTGGTTTTGAATGAACTAAATATAAAAATACGAAAGTGGGAATGTGCAGTCCCAGAGGGACGTAATGTTGGTAGTAGTAGTAATAGTAGCAAATGGAGCCGTCAAGCCCCAGCGGGGTGACATATTAAATATAGCATCCATTTAACATGTCGTGCCGCCGGCACTGTTGCCCTCTAACTGTTTGATTTGTTACCAACATTTCAGCCCGCTGGGCTTTCTTTTCAACCATCATCAGCGCCTCAGATAGCCAGTAAGGAATAAACCAAATGGCGGGTAGTCATTCTTTTGTTGTTTTGGAAATGAACCGTTATATATTTGGGTTATATCATACAATAACCACCAACAATTATGACAGAAGCTTTGCTTACTTTCCAAAAGTTTAACGACGAAAATCTTGCTAAAGAGTTAATTAAAAAATTGGACGACATTGGTGTTCGTTATGAAATTGAAGATGATCAAAAACTGATCGATCCAATTTATTCCTTGATACATCAACGTGAAATAAAAGTAAAATTACGACCACAGGATTTTGAGTTTGCACAAAATAAGATAGAGGCATACTATAAAAATTTAGTTGATGACGTAGAAAGCGATTATTATTTGTTTGATTTTACCGACCAAGAACTAATTGAAATAGTAATGAAACCTGATGAATGGGGCGATTTTGACTATCAATTAGCACAAAAGCTATTAAAAGAAAGAGGAATAGAAATTAAACCTAAAATAATTGAATTGCTAAAAAAACAACGTAACGACGATTTAACAACACCAGAAACATCAAATCGTTTTGTTTTATATCTTGGTTATATTTCTGCTTTTTTGGGCGGTTTTTTCGGAATTTTTATTGGTTATCACCTTGCATACAATAAAAAAACATTACCTGACGGCAAAAGTTTGTATAGATATTCAGAAGCTGAAAGAAACCATGGAACAAGAATTCTTTTAATATCCGCTGTAGCACTTATGTTTTGGATATCTTATAGATGGTACATCAATAATTAAGGCACTAATTATAGTAAATAAGTTTAATTTAATGAAACAAATCTTAACTACAAAAAGACTTTTACTACGAGAATTTAATAATACCGACACTGATTTTATTCTTGAATTATTAAATACGCCAGATTGGATCCGGTTTATTGGCGAGCGGAACGTTAAAACAACAGAAGCCGCCGTTGAATACATCAACAAAGCTTTTGTAAAAGGCTA
Organism: uncultured Chitinophagaceae bacterium; assembly: GCA_963845495.1. Lineage (GTDB taxonomy): Bacteria > Bacteroidota > Bacteroidia > Chitinophagales > Chitinophagaceae > JAZKFT01. The sequence goes on along the minus strand of CAWJTH010000020.1, from coordinate 15,635 downwards.
CCAAACAAATGGTTTTGGTTTTTGGATGGTACAATTAATTGAAACCGACCAGCCTATTGGCATGTGCGGCATTACAAAACGCGATGGATTGGATGGCGCTGATATCGGCTTTGCATTTCTGCCTACATTTATGGGAAAAGGATATGGCTTTGAAATTGCTTCTGCTACATTAAATTTCGTTTTAGCAACATTTAATTTACCCTTTATTTTAGCAATTACAAATCCTGAGAATGTCCGTTCTATTGGTTTATTGGAAAAGATTGGGTTGACCTATCAACAAAAAATAAAACTTACAGTTGATGCCGAAGAATTAAATCTTTATCGCATTAACAACAAAACGATTTAGGATATTATGCAAACTGAAATTATTTATATCGGCATTGGATTATTGATTGGTTTTATTGTAGCATGGATTATTGCTACATTAAAACTAAAATCAAGCACCATTGCAAAATCATCTTATGAGTTGTTAAATAATAAATTAAATGATTTAAATACCGATTTAAGTGTAGAGAAAGAAAAAGCACGTTCGCTAGCTGAAAATTTACATACCACTGAATTTGAATTAAAAAATAAAGCGGATGAAATAATTAGTCTTACTGGTTCGCTTTCAGCTAAAACAATGGAATTAACATCTTTAGAAATCCAATTTATTGAAGCTAAAGACGAATTACAAAACGACAAAACAATAATTATTCAATTACAAAAAGAATTACAAATAATTGAAAGAGCATTAGCTACCTACACAGCTAACTTGGCAACAGCAAACAACACTATTGTTTTAAATGCTGAAGATATTCAACAATTAAAAACTGAAATTCAGCTTAAAACAAACGAGTTTAACGAAGTAAATAAGCAATTAGCTTCTTATTCTGCAATTAATTTATCGCTACAAGAAAAATTAGAAACGCAAAAAGCTGAGATTGAAATATTACGCAAACAATTTAATACCGATTTTGAAAATATCGCCAATAAAATTTTAGAAGAGAAAACAAAAAAATTTACTGATTTAAATAAAGATAACCTTGAAACATTATTAAAACCTTTAGGCGATAATTTAAAAACTTTTAAAGAAAAAGTAGAAGAAGTTTACGATAAAGAATCAAAGGAAAGATTTTCGTTGGGCAAAGAAGTGGAGAAATTAGTGATGGCCAACCAAAAAATAAGCGAAGAAGCCAATAATTTAACCAACGCTTTAACCAGCAAAGGAAAAGTGCAAGGCGATTGGGGGCAAATGATATTGGAAAGCATTTTAGAAAAATCTGGATTAACAAAAGACAGGGAATATTTTGTTCAAACTTATTTAAAAGATGATGCTTTAAATTATCATGAAAACGAGCATGGGACTAGAATGCAGCCCGATGTGATTGTACATTATCCTGACAATAGAAAAGTTATTGTAGATGCTAAAGTTTCATTAACAGCTTATAACCGGTATTCGGCTACATCCATTAAAGAAGAAGAAACAAAAGCATTGAACGAACATATTAAATCAATTAAAAAACACATCGACGACTTAAGTGCCAAAAGTTATCAAGATTTTGCGCCTTCACTCGATTTTGTAATGTTATTTGTACCAATTGAACCCGCTTATTTAATTGCCATCCATTCCGACCAAGATTTATGGAGTTATGCTTATAATAAACGGATTTTATTAACCAGTCCATCTAATTTAATTGTAGCCTTAAAAATGATTGTTGATTTATGGAAACGTGACAACCAAAGTAAAAACCACCAAGAAATTGTAGAACGCGGGGGTAAATTGTACGATAAATTTACTTCGGTTTTATTGAGTTTAAAAGATATTGGCATTAATTTAAAAGCCACCCAAAAAAGTTACAACAACGCCGTAACGCAATTAAGTGAAGGCAACGACAATGTATTAAAACAAGTGGAAAAATTAAAAACATTGGGTGCAAAGGCGAAGAAAACTTTACCTGAGGTTGATGGTTTGCCGCTTATAGATGGAAGTTGATAGATGGCGGATGGCGGGCATTAAACAAAAAATAATTATAATAAGGTCAATACGTTTTGTTCTACTATCCTCTAGTAATTTAAATTATAATAAAAAGCTCTAGCCAATAGTTCAAAACTCCTACCCCATTGTAACTTTTCTATTTGTAACCGCGTTTCTTCCAAATCTAATTTCCTTTCTATTTTTCTGATGATTTCTTTGCTGGCATTGCTGCTGCGATATCGGATAATATTACACCTACCCAAACTTAATATTGAACTTTATCACAAGCGTAATTATTATCAAAGAAATTAAACCAATTAAAAACGGTTTCCAAAAGTCTAAAACGTTAAGTTGTTTTTTGTTTCTAACAATTAGTTTCTTAAATAAAAAAAATACGATGAAGGGCAAACATGCAACAAAGCCCCAAGCATAAAATGTTGTAACATGCAGCAACTTATCCTTAGCATTTCTAATAACAACAAAAAATATTAAATCCGAAACAATTGCCTCGACAGTAAATATTATGCTATTTAATAACACTGCATTTATAATGCTTGCTTTCGGATATCTGACAATACAATTATAAGAAGCAAATCCCCACAATAAAGGGTTTATTGTAAGCATTAACGTTTGTCCCAAATTTTCATTTACACTCCAAGGATACCACAATATTAAATTTGACAGCCAATAAACAGCAAAACAAATAACGATATTATAAAGTATCCATTTGGAGTTTTCTGATTTCACATTAATTGATATTGCTTATGGATTTATTTAATATACTTGTTCTTTAAAATTACAAACAATGGGCTTGATCGATTTATTTTAATTTTTCAATACTGTTTGTGTCCATTTATTACTTCCGTTTGTGACTTGTAAAAAATAATTTCCTTTTGCCAGATTACTTGTGTTAAGGCTTGTGGCCGTTGTGCCGCTTTGTGCTTGCAATTCTTTTTGTATTACCAGCTTTCCGGTTCCATCAAACAGTTTTATAGCCAAGGTTCCGTTTTGCGTAGTTAATTGCAAGTTTAATTGGCTTTGCATCGGATTGGGATAAGCAATCAATCCTTTGTTTTCTCCGCCCAATTTAATACTGATTATTTTTGAAAGCGAAGTTTTACCATCTTTATCAATTATTTGCAGCCTATAATATATTACCGGTTGTTGCAATAAAGTACTCGATAACACATCATTGAAATTGTAATTTTTTAAAGTGTTACTGTTACCATTAGCCGCAACTGAGCCAACATTATTAAAATTAATACCATCAACACTGCGCTGAACCACAAAAGTTTGGGCATTTATTTCGGATGTTGTTTGCCATTGCAGTTTAGTGGTGTTTTGAACAAGTGTACCACTAAAATCTAATAAAGCAACAGGCAATACGTCGTTTGCAATCACAAAATCCCAAATGCCCCTTCCCATTGTTCCAAAACGAACGATATTGCTGGACGCAATATATTCCACACTATTATAAAACTGAACGGGATTGTTGGCATCTTGCATAGAATACCATTGGCTTTGGCTACGTATATAAACATACGGGCCGGCATCTGTAGCCGCAAAAAGCATTGTTTCAGTTGGATTGGCTACAATTTGCTCTACCAATGTGCCGGGCAGCCCGTTGGTGATAGATGTAAATGTTGCACCGCCATCGTGGCTTTCATAAACAGCATCATTGCTATAACCACTGCCGCCAAACCAAACCAAATTTGGCGTAATATGGCTTGCCAAAATGGCTGATCCATACAAATACCAAGGCGTAGGGCCATTAAAACTGTTTGTTTTAGTCCAGTTTGAACCGGCATCGTTGCTATAAAAAAAAGTACCATCTTCAGTTGCAACGTATAATTGCGAAGGATTGATATGAGATTGTTCAATGGCCGTGATACCACCATAGCTGCTGTTGCTATTGGCCCTAAAATCAAACGGAAATTGACTGGCAGTTATAACGCCACTGTTAAGATCCATAGAAAGTTTAGAAAGGAATGAACCATCACCCCCGTTAATATTACCACCGCCGATCCAAATTTCGTTGGCCGCTGCATTTACAGTGCTTATGCTGGGCAATATCCATCCAGCATTCGGTTTTTGATCGCCCTGCATAGAATAACTGCCTATAAAAATTGGAACAGCTGCTCCTAAATTATTATAGAGGTAAAATGTTCCGCCGGGGTATTGTGGCCAAAGTACTTGATTGTTATAGGTTAGGCAAAGGTGGCCATAATCACCGCTTATTACTTGTACAAAATCTTGGATGCCAGGTGTTGTTCCCGTAAGCGTTCTTTGCAGACCTTGGTCTTGCGAACCAACAAAAATCCGGTTAGGGTTTAATGTGTCTGTTAACACATCATAATATTCGGTGGCGGTTTGTGAGGTTAAACTTAAATTGGAAACGGTATTCAATTCATCGTAAGATACATACACGCCGCCATGGCTATCCACAATCATAAAAGCCGAACCGTCTTGCTTGCGAAAATGTTGCATCCACATAATGTCTGCATGTATTTTAGTTGCCGGATCGCCATAATATTCACTCCAATCATTCACTTGTGCCCAGGTTCCACCACTGTCGCTGCTTCTATGTGCATTTACTTCACCATAAAATATTTTTGCCGGATCATCCATCGACACATCCATTTGATCCCAAGCAGCAACGTACAAGTAACTGCCTTGTTGCGTCCAAGATGCACCTAAATCGGTACTTTTAAAGAACGAATTATCGTTCATCATGGCGTAAAGCGTAGTAACACCGCCAATTTTATTGCCTTTAAATACCATTGCTTCATTAACAGATGGCATACTGGTACCATATCCAATAAACGAAGTATAAGTTTGCGTAGCAGTTGCGCCTACAATATTGTACATAACGGCATAACCTTGTATTGAATTGATGTCTGCCACATATACATCGTTTGAATTATAAGGATTGCACAACGTAAGTGTTACTTCACTAGCATCCGGCAACGCAAGCCGTGTAAAGGATTGTCCTTCATCGGTGCTTCTAAACAGCCAATAACGAGGGTTCCACGGTGTAGGATCCCAAAGATAGGCCAAGCAATAAATGGTGTTCGATCCATCGTTCAGCCTTACCATATTAGCAATATAATTGCCACCCCAAGCAACCGGAAAATTAATATTACTGCTGGTAAATGTTGCGCCATCATCGTCGCTATACTGCAAGGTTTGGTTGGCAAACGTAATTATACGCGTACCGCCAGCAATTTTTGTAAATGCTTTCAGTAGCCTTACGTCAAACCTTGTTCCTTGGTTTTGGATGGCCCAGTTACCACTTCCCAAAGTACTTTTCCAAAGGGTACCGCCGTTGCTAATAGTGTAAAGCGTGTTGGTTGCCGGAACATAATCTACCGTTTTAATATTTCCGGTTAAATTACGGGCACCCCGCTCCTGCCATTCGCCTCGCAGCAAACCGCCGGCAAAGGTGGCTGATGTTTCGTGAGTGCCAGATCTTAATTTATTGACAACAATTTTATTGGCATTCATCATATTGCCCATTTCAATCATTTTCCAATCTACCTCCGGAGCCGTCCTGTGGCGCAAAGAATCGTATTTTTCCCGTAGCTCCTCGTTTTCTTCCCCTTCGGTTGGGGCTGGTAACATTGCCAACTTACTCTTTATAACTAAAGGATTTTTTTTGTAGGAAATTATTAAACAGCATAAACCAATTGTAGCGAGTACGAAGCCAAAAAAGAATATCTTTTTCATGGGCAAGATGTTTTATGCTGAAAAATACAATATCGGGCTAAGTTTTCCAAACACATAACAATATTCTTAATATGTAGAATATCTAAACCATTTCCTGTTATGTAAAACATCAAGTGGTAGTATTAAAATTTTGGGCTATCTAAAAAATTACAACCTAGTTTTAGTATCTAAAGACTTTGTAAGTTCTTTCAACTGTTGTAACGGCATATTGGCAAGAATTTCCTGCGCACTTCTTTTTACCGTTTCTTGCATTGAAAGCTTTTGCAGTGGATGATTATCGCCCACCGGGTATTTTTTATCTTGTTCCCATAAGAAAAGATCATTTGGCTCGCAGCAAAAGATGCGGCATAATTTTTCAAGATGATTTAAGTTAAGAACAATGGATTTGTTCTGCGACAAATTATTAGCAATATGCGGCGAAAAGCCTGCTTTTACCAAGAATGCATAGGGTTTCTCAATACCCCTTGCTTTAAAAATTGGCGTTAGATGAAGTGTTAACATTAAAAACGGCGCTTAATTAATGGTGCTAAAATGATAATGATGCAAGTATAGTATATTATTTATAAATAAATCAATCATTATAGGAGCAATAACTGTTAACACAAGAAATATTCATAAATTCTTAATAAAAAATCATGTATTCATAAGAAACGGATATAATTTAATAAGGGAAATAGATCATATTTAAGGTAACAAAGATGATGTTTTAAGGGAAATACATAAATATATAAGAATGCTCTCTGTTATAATAAGAAAAAGACGTTTAAAAAGAAGAAAGGAATGTATAATAAGAAGAAAGAAATGTATAATATTAAGAAGGAAATTTATAATAATAAGATCAAAATATACAAAAGAAGGAATGAAATATAATAATTTAACGTGAGTTTTGGGTAGTATTTACTGATAATCAAATACTTGTTGTTTAAAATTTGTTCGCAGCACGAGACGTTCATACGGAACTAGCATTTATACTTTCGACCCGTGTTACTACCAACGAAATGTTCCTACGGAATAAATCAATATTTCCTTTGTTCCGTAGGAACATTTCGTTGGTAGCAAATACATTTACATGCTTGGGTCCTTGTTCCGTAGGAACGTTTCGTGTCATTAGATCTTATAATATGATCGAATTGTTGGTCTGGTCAAGCTTAACGGCAATAAAATATTTCACAATGGTACACAACGGCAAGAAACCCAAAACTCACGTTAATTTAAGAATGCATTTCGCTTTATTGGTGTTGAATACCACGTCTTAAATTATGATAGCCGTATTTTTAGAGATATTTGACTTGTTAATAAATTGTTGCTGCTGATATTTAAAGTGACGCTGGGCTGTATTAATTTAAAACGTTCATAACCAAGACCGCTGCAGCTGCATAATAAAGCACGGTATTGTTGTTGGTATAGTATGTTGTTTCAAATTTTATAGTGTCACGGCATTAAAAATTTCTATTCAAGATATTTAATGAGAGCATCCCAATAATGCTGTTGCCATCCAATAGATAAATGTTCTTTCAGGCCTTCGGGAAATCCTACGTGGTCAAATATTAGTTTTGTACCAGAACCTTGTGCCTCAAATTCAAATTTCACAACAGAATATACGCCTGCGGGCCAATCTACCACACGCCATGCTTCAACAATTCGCTGATTGGGAACTAATTCTAAAATTCTACCGATTATATGTCCGTCGAATATTGAGAAAGCACCACCGATTGTAGAGTCGATATTGGCAGACATAGCAGTGAAATCATTAAATGACTTTTTAGTACAGTCGCTAAATTTTTTCGAGCTCAATAAAGTCATATAAACAATTTGAGGTTTTACCTTAAAGATAATCTCCTGATGGATGGTTATACCTTTTACTGAATCCGCATTATTAATATGCTCCACCATGGTATTCTTGCTTACCTGAGCAACAACAGAAGATTGAAGAACAAGAATTGCTGTAATAAAAGTTAAACAAACAAAAAAGTTTTTATACCCAAAACAACTTTGATTGCCTAACCTCGAAATTATCTTTTTCATATTTAATTTTATTCTTGAATAATTTACTTTAATACTATCGTTAGTTTTATTTTAGATACTTGTTTTTTACAAACTCATACCAATTATTGAAAAATTGTTCTTCTGTCACGTTAAATGTCGTTCTTAAGTTCCCATAATTTTCAATAAGTTTTATTAAGTTTTCTTGTCCGTACTTAAACAAAATGTATTCAATAATTGTAAAGCCACAGCTATATATTTTACCGCCTTTTATGCGATTATTAAGCTCCGTGATGTTTGGGTGTTGTCCATTGGATAAATAAGACAATGTTTTTGGGTCAACGAATTGATGTGCCTCATATACACTTATTCCTTCCCAAAGCCATGTGGGAAAAGTGGAAAATCTCTTATCGAAGTCTTTTATATTTAACGGTTGTCGCTCATGGTCTAAAAGTAATTTTAAAGTTACCGTATGGGCAAATTCGTGAACTGCAACTTTCTTGCTGTCAGGTTCTCCCCACGCTTGTTCTACAAAATGAAGTTTTGAAACGCCTTCAATGTTTCCAGAGCCGCTCCAATTTTTAGTTGCCTTGATATATCTCCATCTTTGGGCATAGATGTTAGTTTCGATATTGTTCGCCGGTGTGGTTTTTAAATCATTACCTATTCTAAGATAATTGCTTTCTAAGGCATTGGAAAGTTCAACAATTTTTATTGTGTCAATGCTACCACTAAAAAAGAATGTAAAATGTGTTGTTTTCAATTCCCTTCTGTTTTCGGGAATACAGACTATGACAAGAAGTGTTAGGAATAGAATGGCTAATATCAGAAGTACTTTTTTTAGTTTCTTCATTCGTTAAATAATAATCGAGTGCCACAAATTACTGATTATAAACTGATTTATATGTTATTTATCCTTCATACTTGTGAAATTCAGTAATCGTTAAAAAGTATCCATCTGGATCTCTAATTGAAAATTCCTTCTTTGTTGAGTTTGGATTTTCATGGATATCTTCTTCTACAGTCCAACCAAGTTTTTCAACATTTTCTCTTATATCATTCATATTGTCAGTCCTGAAGTAAAGGATTAATCCATTGCCAGGCGTAATATTTGGATTCATCATAGTTGGGTGCTCGTGTTCGCCCCATTGGTGAAGACAGATTAAAATGTCATCATTTTCAGCGGCTAGCGTAACAAATTCCTTTCCGCCATGTAAATTTCTACAATTAAAAACAGATTGATACCAATTAGAACTGGCTTCGATATCTTTTACTGCTATGATTGGATCAATTTTTATCATGGGTATTTTTTAATAAAATTCTGTACTTCAAATCTCCATCATTATTCCACCCTATAAACCGGATACCTTAAATGCGCCGGTTCATAATATGGCGAATGTTGATACACAAACCTTAATTGTGCCGAAGCAGAGCCAGCAAAGCTGGAATCTGTTTTCTTTTTATCGGCCATTAATTGTTTTACTTCGGGGTGTTGGGCTAAATATTCCGCGGCCACATCTTCCCAACGGTAATCGCTATAGCCTTCTTTTTGTTGCAAAATGGCGTCAAAATAATTCCAGGCAAAAAAGCCGTCGTTGCTGGTTGGTTCCAATGTTTCCACCAAATAACGGTCGGCAGCTTGTCCGGTTGTTATGATGTAATCACCTTTTAAAAATCGGATGTTTTGTTGTTGTAGCGATGTTTTTACATCATAATTATAATGGTGTTTTTCGTATGGCCGTGCACTGCTTTTATAATCATCCATGTGATAAGCTTCCACCGAAATAACGCTATCTTTTTGCAATTGTTTCATTTCCACCTTATTCAATCTCAACACATCAATTACGGCGTGCCAGCCTTGCGGAATAATGTAAGCTTTTGGTTTAGTGATGAATTTCTCGCCAACAAATGTGTTATAATAATTTACGGGCTTTTCAAATGGTTTATCGTGGTTATAAAATAATCTTGGCAAACCTGTTACATCGCTGGTTTTGTGTTCGGCGGCATAACCTTTAAAGTTTAGCGTTTCATGTTGCGTTGAATCTGTTTTAAAACTTAATGCAAATTGTTGTTGCTTTTTTACTGCTTCAATCGATGCTTTTCTTTTCGCTATAATTTCCGTGGCATGCGCACTGGCGGTTTCCATCATGGTTTGCATCAACGCATAATCGCTTTTAACCCGGTCGGCAAAAGGTTTTAGCATGTGCGTTTCGGGCATAAAACCCATGGTTTGGAACAATGCGGCGTAGCCGGTGCTATACCGCGGCGAATCATAAAATGCATCCCAACCTTTATCGGTATTGCCGCTTTCAAAATTCACGTACGGCGTCATAGGCCAATGTTTTTGTTCCATGCCGGCAAAAACGGCGGGTACAAAAACATCGTGTAAATAATCGCCAATTTCTCCACCCAATTTATTATGTTGCGTCATTAGCAACGTCATGGTATATTGATAATCAGCACCGTCGCTTACATGGTTATCAATAAAAATATCCGGATCAACGGCATGAAAAATATCAGCGAAAGCTTTTGCATTCTTTGAATCACTTTTAATAAAATCGCGATTTAAATCAAGGTTTTGGGCATTGCCCCGAAATCCATAACTCAAAGGGCCGTTTTGGTTGACACGGGAAAAGGAATTGCGGTTTAAACTGCCGCCAATATTGTAAATGGGAATGATGGCCAACACAACATTGTCGGGCATTTTTATTTTACCAGATGCCAGATCACGCAGCAACATCATGCTGGCATCAATACCATCCGGCTCGCCGGGATGGATGCCGTTGTTCACTAAAATAACTGCTTTATTTTGTCGGTGCCATTGCTTTGGATCAGTGGTTTTTCCATTGCCGAATAAAATTAAATGTAAAGGATAACCGGCATCGGTTTCGCCTATAGTTTGAATGTTGATATTTGGATATTTCTGTTGCAAAGCTTTATAATAAGCAATGCATTCAAAATAAGTGGCGGTTTCTTTTCCGTTGCTTTTTTCAAAAGGTGTTATTAAATTTTGTCCATGCAAAAAGGAAAAAGAAATAACAGATAAAAGCAATAGGAGTTTTTTCATGGACATAAATTGGATAGCTGCAAATCTAATGCGCTAATGTGATGATTAGCTAATGTGCTAATGTATGCTACGTCCGCAAATTAGCATATTGAGTTGCGTAATTAGCACATTAGCTAATCATCACATTAGCACATTAACAAAATCCAGTTACATCATTAGCACATTAGCAAATCATCACATTAGCACATTAAAAAACTATCCTATTGGCTGATTGCTGGGCGTAAATATTTTTCCACCATAACCTGGCGTGGTGGCGCCTACCATTGGATTTGTACTTGGCCATAATTCTATTGTCCAAGGGCCTTCTACTTTTATTAAATTTGTTACGGCGGCAAATTCTTCCATCCGCATACATAGCACCAAATAAATCTGGTTAGGATCGGTTGTTGAAGTTGGATGCCACAAATAAGATGTAGCCGGTGTAATGCCCGTTTTGTAAAAATCGATGCGGCCTACAAATAGGTTGCCCGGGCCATTGAAAATAATTTGTGCACCTAGTTGCCCTGAATCTTCTGCAAGGATATTGATGGTGTACGATGCAATTGGCTTGTCCATAATAATTGGTTTAAAAAGGATAAAGAATCGTTAGTAATAAAAAGGCAAAATATATTTAATAAGTGCCCACACAAGCACCATTGATTATCGGCTGTATTTCATTTATTATTGGTTATTTATCCCATCATTTATAATAAGTTATCCAACTTGTTTATTCGCTATATTTCTCAACTAAATGTGCTTATTCTAAAGAGCCTTGCGGACAAATACTTACATTGCATTTCCAAAAATCCAATCGAATATGTTTAATAACAGCCGTCGTTCATTTATAAAAAACGCTACCGTTGGAACATTAACCAGCTTTGCTTTACCACAAATTGTTTCAGCCGCATTTAAAGAAGGGAAAGGAAAAAAGATCAGTTTAAACAATAATGACGTTATTCTTTTTCAAGGCGATTCAATTACAGATGCAGGCCGCGATAAAAAGCAATCCATCTTAAATAATACTGGCAGCATGGGCAGTGGTTATGCACTAATTGCCGGCTCTAATTTGTTGTTGCATTCGCCCGAAAAGAATTTGCAGATTTACAATAAAGGCATCAGCGGCGACAAAGTTTTTCAATTGGCTGCTCGCTGGGACGATGATTGCTTAGCTTTAAAACCCAATGTGTTGAGCATTTTAATTGGCGTAAACGATTATTGGGCAGTAAAAAAACACGGTTACACCGGAACAATAGACACGTACCATGATGATTATAAAAAATTATTGGAGCGTACCAAACAAGCTTTGCCCGATGTAAGACTGATAATTGGCGAACCTTATGCAGTTAAGGGCGTAAAAGAAGTGGATGACACTTGGTATCCCGAATTTGACAAGTTTAGGGTAGCCGCTAAAGAATTGGCCGATCAATTTGATGCTGGGTTTATTCCATATCAAGCAGTATTTGATAAAGCACAAAAATCAGCACCCGGCGTTTACTGGACGCTTGATGGTGTTCATCCATCAGTTGCAGGTGTTCATTTAATGGCGCAGGCTTGGTTGGAAACGGTTAAATAATTTGAATCTTAATTGTTTAAAAAACAGATAATTCTTTCCCAAAAAAATTACTTTTTGCTTGCGCCATCTTGTAAATTTATACTTGTTTCCAAACAAATATGGAATATAGAGAATTGCTTTGTGGCCTTGTCGTACAAATAAAAATGGATGACTGAAATAACCATGATCAACGCCCCCATAATGACTGGCAATATGGTGCTTTCATCTTTTTGAATGGCATAAACAAAAAATGCAATGCTTATAATTGCCGCACTTATGGCACAATTAAAACTTTGCTTAGTTTGTTTTTTTACAGAATTATAATAGTTTAAAATCATTTCCTGCGGTTTCGTACCTATTTCTATCGTATTTCCTGTAGCTGTTGCTGCTGCTTCATAGCCATTTCGGTTAGCGGTATTTAACGGCATTTTTGTTTGGGTAATTATATTTTTAGCCATGTTGAATTTTTATTTCCCAAAAATAAAAATATCCAACATGTATTTCATTTCCATTTAGTTATTTGCTATTTACATATAGCTACTTGACAATCTCATATAGTTTTACCAAATTTGTTGTTACAATATGTTGTTGCAAAAACAAAATCTTTCCAATTTAACCATATCAATTTTATGCCACCATTTCCTGGAATACCTTATGGCGCAGCGCCAGGTTTTGCATTCCCGATATTTATGGGCAGCCACAAGGGCGGCCCCTACGGCTTTTTCTTATAACTTATAACTTTCCTATGGGCAGCCACAAGGGCGGCCCCTACGGCTTTTTCTTATAACTTATAACTTATAACTTATAACTTTTTGGGCGCCTTTTCCGGCTGTCTGTAGTACTACGCAGCGGCAATTCACTTATCAGAATTATCCATTATAAATTATTCAATTATTCATTAAATACGCCGCTTTACGTGGTACTACTGCCCATCCGGGGCGCACCGCCACAGTCTTTCATTTGTTTTTTCGCAATTGTTGTATGGCAAAAACTTCATTTATATTTGGCAGCTTAAAACCCACTAATAAATGGACGAAGCCATAATAATTAGACCAGCAACATTTAACGATATGCCCACCTTGCTACAATTTGAGCAAGGCGTAATTGCTGCCGAAAAACCGTTTGACATCACCCTACAAGACAAACCAAAATATTATGATTTAGATGAAATGATTACCGCCCCACACATTGAAATTGTGGTGGCAGAAATAAATGGCGAGTTAATCGGTTCGGGTTATGCCCGCATTGAAAAATCAAAAATATACCATAAACACCCGCAGCATGCTTATTTAGGATTTATGTACGTGTTGCCCAATCATCGCGGCAAAGGAATCAATAAAAAAATTATTGAGCACTTAAAAGCTTGGGCTATATCAAAAAACATTGTAGAAATGCGATTGGATGTTTATTACGGCAACGAACCAGCCATTAAAGCATACGAGAAAATTGGTTTCACCAAACACATGATTGAAATGCGAATGGGGATTTAAAATTAAAAAGTAAAAAGCCAAAGTAGCGATTCAAGAATTTTTACTTTTTAATTTTTATTTTTACTTTTTAATTTTCACTTTTTAACCAACTTCGGGTAATCGAACACCAGTTGACAAAATACTTTTACGCCCACGTCTAATTTGCTATCGTCTATAAAAAAATCAGGCGTGTGGTGGGCGGGCGCTGTTTTGGGATCTTGGCCAATTGGCATACCGCCCAAAAAGAAAAAGAATGCCGGCGCTTTATCGCCGAAAAACGAGAAATCTTCTGCACCGGTTGTCCATTCGGTTTCCATTACATTTTGCTTGCCTGCAGCCGCCTCAATTGATGGCACCATCATTTTTACCAAGTCCACATTGTTGAACGTTACTTCTGTTTTGGTATCTATTTTAAAATCGGCGGTTGCGCCGGAAGCTTCAGCAATTTTTTCGGCAGTCAACTTCATCCTTGCGTGTACGTCTTCTTGCATTTTGCTGTCCAGCGTTCGAACGGTTCCTTCCATCAAAAGGTCTTCGGGAATAATGTTACTGCGTACACCGCTGGTAATTTTGCCTACGGTAATTACCACCGGCGCTTTGGTTAATTCCGATTGGCGGCTAACAATGTTTTGAAAACCTTGAATGATTTGCGCACCAATTGAAATGGGATCAATACCGCTCCAAGGTTGCGAGCCATGCGACGAACGACCATGCACTTTTACGGTAAACCAATCGCTGGAAGCCATTACAGCACCAGCCTTATATTTTACTTTACCAATTTCGGTTTGAGAATTAATGTGCAAACCAAAAATCACGTCTACTTTTGGGTTTTCCATCACACCTTCTTTAATCATCAAGGGCGCTCCGCCTTCTTCATTGCCCGGCGGGCCTTCTTCGGCCGGCTGAAAAATAAATTTTACCGTCCCTGCAATATCACTTTTCATTTTGCTTAGCACTTCGGCTGTGCCTAGTAAAATGGCCACATGTGTATCGTGGCCGCAAGCATGCATCACTGGCACTTTTTGTCCTAAATAATCGGCTGAATCGGTAGAAGCAAATGAAATTTTTGATCTTTCATGCACGGGCAAGGCGTCCATATCTGCACGCAAGGCAATCACAGGACCCGGTTTTCCACCTTTTAAAATACCCACAACGCCGGTTTTTCCAACACCGGTTTTTACTTCAATACCCAATGCCCTTAAATGTGCGGCAACATAAGCGCTGGTTTTATATTCCCTGTTCGACAATTCTGGGTATTGGTGCAAATGTCTGCGCCACGCAATTACGGAATCTTTTACATTGGCCACATTTTTTTCGAGCAGCACAGCGGTTTGAGCTTTAGTTACAAAAGGCAAAGCACATAATATTACCAACAGTTTTCTCATAAATAGATTTACTATAGTTTAATAAATAATTAAGTCGATAAAACGGGGAAAGCGTTGAAGCTTATTGTTCTTTGTTCAGCATGTGCATGTGTAGACAATTGCGTTATCTGGCTGAACAATCTTGAAAAATGAATATAGGCATTTTATTGATTCAGTACATAGGTGCATTTAAAATTCCAACAAGGAAATTTGGAATTTTAATAAACGACAGTTGAAAAGACAAACGGCTGATGTGACCGCTGCGCCCCGGATGGGAACAAGTACCCCGCAAGGCGGCGGAGGTTTTTTAGGATAGCGAAGCGAAGAAAACCGAAACGCCGCCGCGGAGTACTTGGGACAGCCGGATAAGGCGCCCAAAGAAAACTTTTACTTAAACATTTAATTGCCGGATGACTTTAGCCGGATTGCCGACAACCAAAGAATCGTCGGAGACATCTTTTGTTACAACCGAACCGGCACCGATTACACAGCGGTTGCCAATATTTACACCCGGACAAATAATAGCACCGCCACCAAT
>CAWJTH010000019.1:0-40205 GCA_963845495.1 uncultured Chitinophagaceae bacterium | reverse complement strand
TTTATGCGCAAGGCTCTATCAACCTGATTAAAAGTACTTTTTGGAAAAAATACGAGCTGACCTTGACTACGGCAGCTGATGTAAAACCAACAAAAGATGCCCGTTTTGTTATATCAACCGACCGTGAAGGGCTATATTATTTTAACCTGGTTTCATTGTTTCCACCAACATTTAATAACAGGCCCAATGGTAACAGGCAAGATTTGATGCAGATGATGGTTGAAATGAAACCAAAATTTTTGCGTTTTCCTGGTGGCAATTTTTTGGAAGGGCCATTGATTACCGATGCCTTTCCGTGGAAGCAAACACTCGGGCCTTTGGAACAACGGCTAGGGCACAAAGGCTCATGGGGTTATCGCCCAACAGACGGGATGGGATTGCTTGAGTTTTTAATGTGGTGCGAAGAAACAGGCGCAGACCCATTGCTTGCGGTGTATGCAGGTTATTCGTTGGATGGCGACCACGTAGATGCTGGGCCGTTGCTGAAGCCGTATGTGGATGATGCGTTGGATGAAATTGAGTATGTAATTGGCGATGCAAAAACATATTGGGGCGCAAAACGTGTTGCCGATGGCCACCCAGCCCCATTTAAACTTAAATACATAGAGGTTGGTAACGAAGATTGGTTCGACAGGTCGGGCAGTTATGAGGGCCGGTATAAACAATTTAGTGAGGCCATCGAAAAAAAATACCCGCAGTTGGTTTGCATATCAACTATTGCTGATGCGCAGTACCCAAACATGAAAGTTACCGCTGGCAAAAAGCCAAGCGTTGTGGATGAACATTATTACCGCAACACTTGGGATATGTGGGCGAATGCATCTCAATATGATAAATATGATAGAAAAGGTGCTAAGATTTTTGTGGGTGAATGGGCAACCAGAGAAGGTGCACCGACGACCAATTTAATCGCTGCCCTTGGCGATGCTGCTTGGATGACGGGCATGGAACGGAATTCGGATTTGGTTATCATGTCTTGCTATGCACCGTTATTTGTGAATGTAAATACGGCAACAGCCACCGCCCCAAAAGCATGGCAATGGGATTCGGATTTAATAGGTTACGATGCGTTGAACAGTTATGGCTCACCATCTTATTACGTTCAAAAATTGTTTAGTCAATATCTCGGCAACACGATTGTACCCGTAAACGCGGAAGATGTGCCTATGCAAGACAGGCCAATGACTAGAAGGGATAGCACATCGAACACAAAACCAAAGCCGGTGCCGACCGTTTTTTATTCGGCTTCAAAAGATACAAAAACAGGCACCGTTTATCTTAAATTGGTGAATACGCTGGGCAAGGCACAACCTGTTTCAATAAATTTAAAAGGGGTTATAAGCGTTTCAGCAACTGCTAAAGTAACATCAATTTCTGGTGACAAACCAGAAGATACCAACAGCATTACCGATAGGGGAAAGATAGTGCCAGTAAACAATACGATAAATGGTGTCAAACAAAATTTTGAACATTCGCTTCCACCCTATTCTGTTAGTATTTTGCAATTGCAGGTAAAATAAATGTAGATTAATATTTAATTTGATAGTCCACCAATAATTACTTATAAATTAAAAAACTAAATAAATAATGCGAAAAAATTCTCGATTGCTTCTTTCCGCCGCACTGTTAACAAGTGTAGCTAGCCATCTTTTTGCCCAAAATCCCATCATCAGGAACCAATTTTCAGCTGACCCTTCTGCAAGGGTATTTGGAGATAAAGTGTACCTTTTCCCTTCGCATGATATACTGGCCACGCCGGGTAAAGGCCGTGCAGCTTGGTTTTGTATGGAAGATTATCATGTATTTTCTTCGGAAAATTTAACCGATTGGACCGACCATGGCGTTATTGTTACCCAAAACAAAGTGCCGTGGGTGAAACCTGAAAGCTACAACATGTGGGCGCCAGATTGTATTGAACGTGATGGAAAATATTATTTCTACTTTCCTGCTACGCCGAAAGACAGTACTTTGGGCCGAGGTTTTGCAATTGGTGTGGCCATTGCCGATAAGCCCGAAGGGCCGTACATCACCCAACCAGAACCTATTAAAAACGCAAAAGGCATTGACCCGAACGTGTTTATTGATAAAGATGGACAGGCATACTTGTACTGGGCGCAAGGAAATATTTTTGCCGCCAAATTAAAGCCAAACATGTTGGAATTGGCTTCCGAGCCAATCGTGGTGGCCAACCTTCCCACCAAAGGTTTGAAAGAAGGCCCATATTTATTTGGACGGAACGGCAAGTATTATTTGACCATTCCGCATGTGGAAAACAAAACGGAACGATTGGAATATGCCATGAGCGACAATCCATTGGGGCCGTTTAAAATGACGGGCGTAATCATGGACGAATCGCCCAATGGTTGCTGGACAAATCACCAATCCGTTATCCAATTTAAAAACCAGTGGTACTTATTTTATCACCAAAACGATTACTCTCCCAATTTTGATAAAGCAAGGTCGGTAAGGGCAGATAGTTTATCGTTTAATGCGGATGGAACCATCAAAAAAGTAATTCCAACCCTGCGTGGAATTGGCGTAACACAATCTTCAGAAAAAATACAAATGGATAGGTTTAGTGCCATAAGTAAAGAAGGTGCCACAACAGATTTTCTTGATACAACGAATAGGTTCCTCGGTTGGAAAACTATATTGAATTCCAACAATGCGTGGATTCAATATAACACAGTTGCGTTTGGTAAAAATGCCGCTAAATCAGTCAGCATCAAGGCCAATGCGCCAAACGGTGCAACTATTTTAATTAAATCTGGAAACGCTTCTGATAAAACAATCGCAGAAATAACTATTCCAAAAGGCAGTAATTGGACAGTTATAAAAAAGCCTATTTCTGGTTTAAGTGAAGGTGTTAAAAATATTATTGTGCAATTGAGGGGAGATGGTAAGGCAGAGGTTGACTGGGTGAGTTTTTAGTAAAATTTTGATTTGATATTAGAAATAATCAATCGTTTCTCAATACAATAGTACCGATGGGCTACACCCATCGCTAACATACATCACCCCTTTGGGACTACGTTTATGCCCACTTTTCAAATACAAGTAGCCCCAACGGGGTGATATATGTCAGCGTGGGGCAACGCCCTACGACATAATACAATTAACTGATGTTACAAATAAGAGCAAAATATTGGAGTTTACTAACAATGCTGTTTCTAAACGGAGCAGCTTTTAGTCAACTAGCAGATAAGAAAAACCCACGAACACCACCACAATATATTACCCAAAAGGCAACACCAGATGCTTTTAAGATTGTTGCCAATGGAAAATCAGCTTCTATTTATATTGATACTTCCGATTATAAGGGCGTTGTTCGTGCAGCAAAAGACTTGGGCGATGATATACAAAAAGTTTCGGGAACAGCTGCGCAGATAAAAGAAAGTTCCACTCCTCAAATCGGTTCCATTTTAGTAGGCACCATCGGTAAAAGCCGCATCATCGACAAGTTGATAGCCGATAAAAAAATTGACGTTTCAGAAATTAAAGGTCAATGGGAATCGTTCATCATACAAATTGTAGAAGGCAATTTGGTGGTGGCTGGCAGTGACAAACGCGGTACTATTTATGGTATTTATGATATTTCGGAGAAAATTGGCGTTTCGCCTTGGTATTATTGGGCGGATGCACCCATTAAAAAAAGTAACGAATTGTATGTAAAAGCTGGCAAGTACATTCAAGACCCGCCGAAAGTAAAATATAGGGGCATTTTTATAAATGATGAATCGCCTTCTTTTACGGGCTGGTGCAAGGCTAGATTTGGCGGTGTTAATTCAAAAATGTACGCTACCATGTTTGAATTGCTGTTAAGGTTGAAAGCAAATTATTTGTGGCCAGCCATGTGGGGCAACGCTTTTAATGAGGATGACCCTATGAGTCCAGTTGTGGCAAACGATTATGGTATCGTAATGGGCACATCGCACCACGAACCTATGATGCGGAACCAAAAAGAATATACGGTACGTAAAAATGATGTCGGCGCTTGGGATTATGTAACCAACGAAGCTGGATTAAAAAAATTTTGGGGAGAAGGATTGCAACGCAACAAAAATTACGACAACCTGATAACCATGGGTATGCGTGGCGATGGTGACGTGGCAATGGGCAAAGGTGACGACCAGGAAAACATAAAAACGTTACAAAACGTGGTAAAAGGCGAACGGGAAATCATCCAAAAAGTGTACAACGATGACCCGTCCAACCATCCACAATTGTGGGCTATTTTTACCGAGGTGCAACGTTATTATGATGCCGGCCTAACCGTTCCTGATGATATTACCCTGTTATTCTGCGACAACAATTGGGGATACGTCCGCAGGATTGAACCAACCAAAGAAAAAAGCAGGAAAGGCGGCAGCGGATTGTATTATCATATCGATATGAACGGTGGCCCTTGGAACGACCGTTGGATAAACACGACCACTATCCCAAAATTGAGGGAACAATTGAACCTTGCTTACCAAACAGGGCTCGACCAGATTTGGATTATTAACGTTGGCGACCTTAAGCCAAAGGAGCTTCCAATAGACTTTATTATGCGGTATGCCTGGAATCCAGACGCCATCCCCACTGAAAAAACGTTTGATTTTACCGTGGATTGGGCTACCCGGATATTCGGCAGCGAACATGACAAAGAGATTGCCGATATCGTTTCAAAATACCCAAAATATAATCTTTGGCGCAAGCCGGAGACACAAGTCCCTAATATTTTTAGCGTTGTAAATTATCATGAATCAGACCGTATACTCCAATTATGGAAGGATGTGGCGGCCAAAGCAGAAGCACTAAAAACTAAAATTGCCCCAGCAGCGCAAGACGCTTATTATCAGTTGGTATTGTATCCAACCAAGGCCTCGGCGGGTGTCGCTGAAATGTATTTGGCGGCCGATAAAAACAATTTGTACGCAAAACAAGGCAGGGTGAGTGCCAACGATTATGCACAACGTGTCCGTTATTTGTTTGCGAAAGACAAGGAATTGAGCAATTATTACAATGATACGATGGCGAACGGAAAGTGGAAAAACATGATGTCGGATATCCATATTGGTTATAGGATGTGGTCAATGCCGCGAGAAAATACGATGCCTGCGGTGGTAGATGTAACGCCACTTGCCAGCCCAACAATGGGCGTTGCCGTGGAAGGAAGCGAACTTTCTTGGCCAGGGTCTGCCGCAACGGCCGCATTGCCCGTGTTTGACGGAATTACAAAACCGTCCTACTATATCGACGTCTTCAATCGTGGAACCGGCGCTTTTAAGTTTGAAGCAAAAGCAGATAAACCTTGGATTAAATTGAGCCAAACAAAAGCATCCGTTGAAAAAGAAACCCGCATCGAATTAAACATCGACTGGAAAAAATTACCAGCAGGCAAAAGTGAAGGCATGATCGATATCGGAAATGGAGACAGTTTGGTACAAGTGCAAGTAACCGCAGAAAACGCTGCCGTGCCAAATTTAAAAGAGCCATACTTTGGAAGTTTTACGGGCGAGTTTTCAATCCCTTCAAATAAATTTACCGCAAACATTCCTAATGAAAAAGCGAAATGGATTGTGCTGCCCGACCTTGGTAGGTCTGACGCTTGTATGGGTATTTTTCCGGTTACGGCACCAAGTGCTACACCACAATCTGCGCCAAGGCTGGAATATAAAATCCTGTTGAACAAAAAAGGAAACAACACATTTCTACTCGGCATTCTGCCAACACAGGATGTTTTTCCAGAACGTGGGTTGCGTATTGCGGTGTCTATTGACAATGGCGAGCCGCAAATTTTGGATGCCCGTAAAGGTTTGGTTGATACGTTTAACGAGTACACGCAAAATAATTTGTCGAATTCTAAAGTTTTAAAAGCATTGCCGCCGTTAAATAGAAATATTGCGTTGATAGGTGCCGGTAAAATGCGCCGCAACGAGATTTTTGACAATCTACGTTGGTTGGATGTTCAACTGGATGTGAAAGAAACAGGTATGCACACGTTAAAAGTTTTTATGATTGACCCTGAAGTGGTGCTGGAAAGAATTGTGGTAAATCCAGATAATAACCATCCTAGTTATTTTGGGGCACCTTCGGTACAGCTTGGTAGGAAATAAATCTCTAATAAATTTTATTAAATTTCCTATATCAAATTATCATTCAACAGCAGTACCCATCTTACCGTTTAATAACCGTCTAAAATCATTATAGCCGACCAATTTATTTTGTCTGTTAAAAAAGGCTATTTTTTTCTTGAAAATGCAACCGATTACATTATGTTTGTTGGATGTTAACACCGTGGGTTATACCAGTGCAGGCTAACGGTGTTGCAAACCATAAAATTTAATCGATGACCTTAAAAATCACAACTTTTATAAGCACATTGTTTGTTGCTACTGCTTGTTTTGCGCAAGTGGGTACAAACATGCAAGCGTCATCTTCTGTAAAACCCACGCATGAGTTTAGGTACACCAACCCAATCACCAGAGATACCGCTATTTCGATGCGAGACCATTTTATTATAAAAGTTGGCAATAAATGGTATTGCACAGGTACTTCAAATCCAGTTTGGACGGGGCCTAATCCCGGCGTCCGGTTGTTGGAATCGGGTGATTTGCTACACTGGAAACAAGTCGGGTTCATTATTGACGCCGCAAAACTTCCACCAGATTGTCCCTATAACGGACGTTTTTGGGCACCAGAAATCCATTTCATCAAAAACAAATATTACCTTACTGTAAATAGTGGCAAGGTTACTGCCGACGACCCGAAAGGAATGAAGACGCACAGCGTATGGCTATTTTCATCAGAAAAAATAACCGGACCTTACAAATTGGTGAACGGTCCCTTAACGCCGCAGTACAACAACGATGCCACTTTATTTGAAGATAAAGATGGACAAACCTATCTCTACTGTAGCGGCAATGGTTTGTTTCAAGCAAAAATTGATTTAACCACGGGAAAATTGACCACGCCTATCCAAAAGTTTTTGGATAAAAAACAACCTGGCTGGCCCGAATGGATGGTTGGCGGAATTGAAGGACCGTTCGTAATTAAAAAGGAAGGAACGTATTTCATGTTTTTCTCCACTTGGACAAGGGGTTATGAAGTGGGCTTGCTCAAGTCAAAATCGCCGCTTGGCCCTTGGGAATTGGCTACGCCTGAACCAATTTTTGGCACCAGAAAAAAAGGCTATCGCCCTGAATTAGCGATTGGCGGCGGATATGCCAATCTACAATTTCAAGATACAGAAGACCCTTACCAAGAAACCGGACATAACGCCCTTTTTATAGGACCTGACGGACAATTATGGAGTTCGTGCCATTATTTTATGTACGAGAAACGGCCTTATCCGTACAGTCAAACTTTTGAACCTTGGGAAAAAACGCCGCAAATGGGTTATGAACCGGTATATTTTAAGGACGGAAGATTTTACATGCACCCGCCTACGTGGACAGAACAAATCATTAAATATTAATCAGGGCTGAATCGAAATAGTCGTGTAAGTTGCTATTACAAAACCATATCGAAATGAATGTTATCAAGAAAACCATTACCATTATTTTGTCGCTACTCCTTGTTGCAGTCGTACAGGCGCAGCACGGACATGAGCTTTGGCTAAGAAACAAAACGGCAGTTGCCGTAAATGTGGTGAGCTTAAAAAAATCTGCCACGCTAACTATTGCTACGCAAGAACTGCAAAAAGGCTGGCATGGGAAATCGGGGCAGACCATTAATTTTTCCATAAAAAAAGATAAAGAAATAAAAGGTGATGGCTTTAGACTAACAGAAGCTGGAATTGAAGCCAACAATGAATCGGGTATTTTATACGGTGTTTTTGAATTGCTCCGCCGCCAGCAAACAGGACAAATGGTTCGCAATGAAATTTGTAACCCTTCGTATGAAATCAGGGTTTTGAATCATTGGGACAATAACGATGGCTCAGTAGAACGTGGATACGCTGGCCATTCCATTTTTTGGCGTAAAGACAGTTCATTTATCGTTACCGAAAACGACAAAACACTTTGGCAGGAATATGCCCGTGCCAACGCATCCATTGGTATAAATGGTTCGGTGCTGAACAACGTAAACGCTTCGCCGCAAATCTTATCGGCTGAATATCTAAATCGGGTAAAAGCAATTGCGGAGGTGCTGCGACCTTATGGCGTTAAAACTTATTTGTCTATAAAATTTTCCTCACCAGCGTTATTGGGCGGACTAAAAACATCCGACCCATTAGACCCGGCGGTCATTGCTTGGTGGAAAAATAAGGTGAAGGAAATTTATAGCATCATACCAGACTTTGGCGGTTTTTTGGTGAAAGCCAGCAGCGAAGGCCAGCCTGGTCCGCAAGATTTTGGCCGCACACATGCCGATGGGGCGAACATGTTGGCAGATGCAGTTGCGCCCTACGGCGGAATAATTATGTGGCGGGCTTTTGTTTACAGTCCGAACGATAAAGACCGTGCAAAACAGGCCTATAATGAGTTTATGCCATTGGATGGAAAGTTTCGTGACAATGTAATTATACAGGTTAAAAACGGACCAATCGATTTTATGCCAAGGGAACCTTTTAGTGCACTTTTTGGTGCCATGAAAAAAACTTCCGTAATGCCAGAAGTGCAGATTACACAGGAATATTTGGGCCACTCAACGCATTTGGTTTTTTTATCAACCACGTGGGAAGAATTAATGAAAAGCGATACCTACCAGCAAGGCACGGGAAGCACGGTGGCACGGTCTACCGATGGAAGCATTTACCCGCAAGTGCATACCGCTTTTGCTGGTGTGGCAAATATTGGGTTGGATACCAACTGGTGCGGCAACGATTTTGCCCAAGCAAACTGGTACGCCTTTGGGCGGCTGGCTTGGAACAACGATTTAAGCAGCGACCAAATTGCCGATGAATGGATAAAACAAACGTTTTATCCTGATGCGTCGGACAAAAATGGTTCGGCACTTTATTCCAGCGACTGGACGGTGAACTTTTTATCACCCGTAAAAAAGATGATGTTGGATAGCCGGGAAGCGGCTGTAAACTATATGATGCCGCTTGGATTGCACCATATTATGTCGGCCAACGAACATTACGGCCCCGGCCCTTGGTGGGCGCCTGCTAGGATGCGGGCAGACTGGACGCCGCCATATTATCATCAAGCAGATGCAAACGGAATTGGGTTTGACCGTTCTAAAACTGGTAGTGATGCGGTGGAGCAATACCACGAGCCGCTTGCCTCGCAATTGAATGATATTTCCACTTGCCCTGAAATTTTTCTGCTTTGGTTTCATCATCCATCATGGACCTATAAAATGAAAAGTGGCCGCACACTTTGGGATGAAATGTGCTATAAATATGACGAAGGTGTGCAGCAAGTTCGCCAGTTTCAAAAAACCTGGGACAAGGCACAACGGTATGTGGATGCAGACAGGTTCACAGCGGTGCAGCGCAACCTACGCAGCCAAAGCGCCAATGCCGTATTGTGGAAAGATGCTTGCCTGTTATATTTTCAGCAATTCAGCAAAATGCCAATTCCAGCTGATATTGAACGCCCGGTACATAACCTTGATGAAATGATAGCAAATGACATGAAAAGATTTAGGTAGAAGGTGAATGATTGTTTCTAAATACGTACATAAAATTAGTTTACACTAAAACAGAAAATCACTTGCAGGCCGTTGACAATCAAAATATTGCGTATCAGTCTAAATACTAATTACTAACGTCTAAGTACTATAAAAAGCCATATGAAAAAGTTATTATTTATTGCATTATACAGTTTGCCGATTGCGTTATTTGCACAAACAGCAAAAATAAAAATTGATGTAGACCGGACCATTGGCCAAATCGACCCAAAAATTTATGGCGTTTTTATGGAACCGATTCAAATTAGCGGACGCAGAGGTTTGCCGGATTCGCCTAAAATAAATACTCTTTATGGCACTTTGTACGACCCGACTTCACCGCTTGGCCGATGAAAATGGGTTCAAGAAAAATTACATTGATGCCATGAAAGAATTGAGGATTACCAACATGCGCTGGCCAGGTGGTAATTTTTTGATGGGCTATAATTGGCAAGATGGTATTGGCCCAAAAAGCAAACGACCTGCACGTATAAATATGGCTTGGGGCGGCATTGATGATAACCAAGTAGGAACAGATGAATGGTTTTTGTTGAACAAATCACTTGGTACCGAAAATGCGGTGGCTGTAAACTTGGGTCTGGGAACGATACAGGATGCTGCTTATTGGTTAGAATATTGCAATTATCCAAAAGGAACATATTACTCAGACCTGCGTGCAAAAAATGGTCATCCAGCCCCTTACAAAGTTAAAATATGGGATTTAGGAAATGAGGTAGATGGTAAACCTTGGGAGTTAGGCCATAAAAATGCAGAAGATTATATTGAAGTGGCAAGGGAAGCGGCAAAAGCAATGCAGGCCGTTGACAATAGTATTGATTTTGTTGGCTGTGGTTCTTCTTGGTATAGTAAAAATGAATGGGACGATTGGAACCGGAAAATTTTAACCGGCATTGGCGACAAGATAAAATACCTTTCCATACACAGTTATTGGGAAAGTTCACCAGATTATTATACGCATATGGGCGACGGTGCGCAAAATTTTTGATGACCGGATAAAAATCACCGCAACTGAAATTGAGGCCGTTTCCAATACACAGGGTTTTAAAAATCCTATTTATCTTTCGGTGGATGAATGGGGCGCTTTTGGACGAAATTTTATGAGCATTTTGCCCGTTGCACAATCGTTCAACTCTTTTATCCGTCATGCGGATGTAGTGAAAATGACCAACTTTACCATGCTAACATCCTTACTTTCCAGCGATTCAATTAGGGGAACTTTTAAATCTCCACTATTTTATGTTTTCAAGGCTTATTCCAACAATTGCTTGGGCACTTCGGTAGATACTTATGTGGATTGGATACGTTCGGCACCCAAAAATATAGGGGCATTCCTTATTTGGATGTTACTACAACTTTTTCAAAAGAAACCAATGCTGCTTTTATCAACGTTGTAAATAGGCATAAGGATAAAGCCATAACAACAGATATTACAAGTACTTCTGCTGACTTTTCAGGCAAGGCCGAAGCTAGTCTCATCACCACAAAAGACATGCAAGCAGCATTTGTATTTGATAAACAGAATGAATACATCCCCTTAAAAACTGATGTTGAAACAAAGAACAATAAGCTTACTTATAGTTTTCGGTCACATTCATTTACCCAAATAAAAATTCTTTTAAAAGGAAAATAATTGGCCTGAGCAAACCATATAATTTAAAAAATGGCTTGCCATTAAGCGTTTAAATATGAAACAAAAAAATACGGTTGGTAGACAAATGATACATGCAGTGATGTTATTGCTGCTGGTATTGTTTTCTTCAAAAAGTAATGCACAACTAATTTCTTCTTCGCCAACGGCATTTAACCTTGCCAATTCGAGTAATTTATGTTGATGACGCAGATTTTCCGCTGGTAAAAAAATCTGCGGAATTACTTCAACAAGATATTGAGTCTGTTACTGGAAAAAAACCGTTGATTGTACATCAATTTGATAAGCAGCTTAAAAACCTTATTGTGGTAGGCAGTTTAACGCAATCATCCCTATTAAAAGAATTACAGGCTAAAAAACTTTTAACTGCACAAAAAATTACAGGCAAATGGGAGGCCTACCAAATTGAAAGTGTTGATGCGAGCAAAAATGCTGATGCCAGCTGGTAAAATGCTGGTTATAACTGGCAGCGATAGACGGGGAACTGCTTATGGCGTGTTTGAATTATCAAAACAAATGGGCGTTTCGCCATGGTATTGGTGGGCTGATGTGCCGGTAAAAAAGCAACCAAATGTTTACATAAACACGGCCACAAAATTGACGGATTCGCCTAAAGTAAAATACCGTGGCTTTTTTATTAACGATGAAGCGCCGGCACTTTCAAGCTGGACCAAAGAAAAATTCGGCGGATTTAACCATCTATTTTACGAAAAAGTGTTTGAACTATTGCTTCGCAATAAAGCAAATTATTTATGGCCGGCCATGTGGGGCAGTGCTTTTAATTATGACGATACCTTGAACCCAGTTTTGGCCGATGAATACGGGATTGTAATGGGCACATCGCACCATGAACCTATGTTGCGGGCACAACAGGAATGGAAAAAATTTGGAAAAGGCGCATGGGATTATACCAAAAATGATACGATACTTAGGGATTTTTGGAAAAAGGGAATCGAGAATATGGGCAACCATGAAAGCATTGTCACCGTTGGGATGCGGGGCGATGGCGACATGCCAATGACGCAAGGTACTGCCACAACTTTATTGGAAAATATTGTTGCCGACCAACGGAAAATTTTGGCAGACGTTACCAAAAAACCCGCATCTGAAACGCCTCAATTATGGGCATTGTACAAAGAAGTGCAGGATTATTACGACAAGGGAATGCGTGTACCAGACGACATCACGCTTTTATTGGCAGATGATAATTGGGGCAATTTGCGCAAGCTGCCAAAGCTGGATGAAAAACCAAGAAAAGGCGGCTACGGCATTTATTATCACTTCGATTATGTGGGCGGCCCAAGGAATTACAAATGGATAAATACAAACAATATTGAACGCACTTGGGAGCAGATGCACTTGGCTTATGAATACAACGTACGGGATATTTGGATTGTAAATGTTGGCGACATCAAACCAATGGAATTCCCGATTTCTTTCTTTTTGGATTATGCTTGGAACCCGGAAAAAATCGACGCAGCCGATTTACAGAAATATACGCAGCAGTGGAGCGCCGCACAATTTGGCAAAGAATATGCCAACGACATCGCCGATGTAATCACCAAATACGGCAAATATGTAAGTCGCAGAAAACCCGAAATGTTGGATGCAAATACCTACAGTTTTAATTATAACGAATGGGGAAGAATGGTGGATGAAAACAATGCTTTGCTGACAAAGGCTGAAGCCATCAACAACAAATTGCCCGATGAATATAAAGATGCATTTTTTCAATTGGTGCTGCATCCTGTAAAAGCTTACGCCAACTTAACCGACATGTATTACAACATAGCGTTGAACAGGGAAGCCTACAAAAACAAATGGGAAAGCGCCAATAAATATGCCGATAAAGTGAAGGAATTGTACACCAACGATTCGCTTATCACTGTTGCTTACCACCAGTTGCACAACGGCAAATGGAACCACATGATGAACCAAACCCATATTGGCTATACATCTTGGCAAGAGCCACGTTTCCAACGCATACCTGTGGTAAAATATGTGCCGAAAGATTCCATACAAGCAGAGCCTGTTATGACGGTGTCAAAACCAGAAACAGCTATTTATCCTAAAACTGCGAGTTATCCTTTGTTTTATGAGCAGGATAAATACGTTTCTATAAACGCAGACCATTTTTCAAAAGCCATAAACAGCAATGGTATACAATGGAAAATTTTGCCGAACCTCGGCCGGACTGGTTCTTCTGTAACGCCTTTCCCGGTAACGGCCAAAGCTCAAAAGCCAGGCGGTAATGCTCCGCATTTGGAATATGAGTTTTACACGTATAGCAAAGATGCTTTCACCATCAGCGCTTTTTTCTCGCCTTCGCTTAATTTTCAAAGTGCCGAAGATGGTTTGCAATACGCCATTTCGGTCGATAATGAAGAACCACACGTTATCAGCCTAAATAAAGAAGACAAAACTTCCAGCAGCGGCATTTGGAACAGATGGGTTGGCGATAATATCATCATCAAAAACACAAAACATACTATTACAAATACTGGAAAACACACCCTTAAATTTTGGATGGTAAATCCAGGTGTGGTGTTGCAAAAACTGGTACTCGATTTTGGCGGTTTAAAGCCAAGCTATCTAGGACCATTAGAAACTATTAAAAACTAATATTTATCATCATTAAAAAAAAGAAAATGGTAAGGAAAGATTTTTTCACGGCATTATTTTTTGCGGGGCTGCTTGGTGTAGGATATTCATCTGCCCAAAAGTCTGCGAAAACAGCAAAAGTCCAGTCATTAAAAGAAGCTTATAAAAAAGACTTTTTGATTGGCACGGCATTAAATCCCCGGCAATTCTTGGAACAAGATACCGCCGCTGATAGGATTATAACACAGCAGTTTAATGCTGCCACGCCAGAAAACGTAATGAAGGCGCAGGTTATACATCCAGCTTGGGACAGGTATAGTTTTGACATGGCTGATAAATTTGTAGCATTCTGTAACAAAAACAACATAAAGGTTAACGCACACAACCTTATTTGGCATAGCCAATTGCCATCGTTCATTAGGAACAGTACCAGTGCGGATAGTGTAAAAATGTTTTTTGAAAACCATATCACCACGGTTGCTTCCAGGTACGACGGCAAGGTATATTCTTGGGATGTGGTAAACGAAGCCTTGAACGAAGATGGTACCATGCGCAACTCTGTTTTCCTGCAAAAACTAGGACCAGATTATATTGTAGAAGCATTTAGGTTGGCACAAAAAGCTGCACCACATACATTATTGTATTATAACGATTACAATATTGAATCCCCTAAAAAAAGAGCTGGCGCATTGGAGATTGTAAAAAAAATACAAGCTGCTGGCGTTAAAATAGATGGCGTTGGCATACAAGGGCATTGGCATTTAGGCACAGTTCCATATAAAAATATTGAAGAAAGTATTGAAGAGTTTGGTAAACTTGGCGTTAAGGTGATGTTTACAGAATTGGATATTAGCGTGTTACCAAATCCATTAAGGGGCAATGTGGCCGATGTTGGCGCAAGGGCAGATGACAATGGTGCAAATAGAGGAAACCCTTATGTGAACGGTGTTCCGGATTCTGTACAAACTACATTGGCCAAAGATTATGAGCAATTATTTCAACTATTTTTGAAACACAAAGACGTAGTAAGTCGGGTAACTTTTTGGGGTGTTGAAGATGGCGGCAGTTGGTTGAACGATTTTCCCGTGCGTGGCAGAACAAATTATCCGTTATTGTTCGATAGGAAATATCAACCCAAACCAGCCTTTTACAGTGTGTACAATCTTGCAAAATAACCAGTACTAAACCTTCTATTAATGATTGCTAGTGAACAAAAACTATCGGTAAAAGAAAAAGTCGGTTACAGCTTGGGCGACCTTGCGGCCAACTTAGTGTTTCAAACCCTTATAACCTATCTCGCCTATTTTTATACAGATATTTATGGGCTTAAACCGGGAGACGCATCCGCCGTAATGCTTACCGTAGGACTGATTGCTGCGTTTGGTTTTAATCCAATTGTTGGTGCCATTGCCGATAGAACCGTTTCAAAATGGGGTAAATTTCAGGCCATGGATTTTATTTACCGCCGTTCCGCTTGGCGTTATGGCTTTGTTGGCGTTCAGCACACCACATTTTTAATACAAGGGAAAAGTGATTTATGCGGTCATCACTTATAGTTTATTGCTCTTGCTTTACGCCGCCAATAATTTGCCATATTCTGCATTAAGCGGTGTAATTACTGGCGATATGAAGGAACGGAACAGCATGTCGGCCTATCGTTTTGTGGCCGTAATGTTTGCACAATTTTTTGTACAGGTTTTCATGTTGCCCATCATCGAATATGCTGGCGGCGGTAATAAAGCGGTTGGAATTGAAAAGGTAATGACTTGGCTGGCTATCATCGGAACGTTGATGCTGATCGTTACATTTTTAACCACCAAAGAACGCATTGTACCAAAGCCTGAACAAAAATCAAGTTTAAAAGAAGACTTGGGCGACCTGTTCAAAAACAAGCCTTGGGTTATTATGCTTACCCTTACGTTGCTGGTTTTTATTACCTTGGCGATGAAGGGCGGTTCTTATGTGTATTATTTCAAAAATTATGTTGATAAAGACCGTTTGACGGCTTTCATTTCTCCAATACTCAATTTTTTATCTAGCATTGGGGTTAACTTTTTTGGCAATGACCCTGTTTCTGCTGGCTTTGGTTTGTTTAATGCGGGAGGTATTATTTTTATGATTGTTGGCATTACCTTATCAAAAAGGTTTGCAGACAAATATGGCAAAAGGGATGTTTTTAGAATGGCATTGTTCATATCAACCTTGTTCATCTTGTTTTTCTATTTTTATCCGCCCACTTCTGTTGAATTGATGTTTGCTTCGCAAATTCTGCATGGTTTTTTTTATGGCCTTACCATTCCGTTGCTTTGGGCGATGATTGCCGATGTGGCCGATTACAGCGAATGGAAAAATAATCGGAGTGCAACGGCCATCATTTTTTCGGCCATGATGGTTGGTTTAAAAGGCGGACTGAGCATTGGCAGCGCAATGCTGACATGGATTTTGGGATTGTACAATTATATCCCAAACAGCGATACAGCGCAAACAGCCACGCCATACACGGCACAAAAATGTTGGTAAGCATTTATCCATCCATTCCGTTTTTAATAGGTGTTGGCCTAATGTTTTTTTATAAGATAAATAAAAAAATGGAAGTGCAGATTGAAAGTGATTTAAAAATAGAAGAAGAAATAAATTAGATTGGAAGCATTATTTGAAGTACAGACTTTACAGAGGATTGGTTAACCTAAAATAATAAATAACATGCCCGAAGAAAGTATCCAACATATTGATTTTGAACAATTAAACAACAAGGCTATTTCACAGCCATTGGTAAAACACATTTACACCGCAGACCCATCGGCGCATGTGTTTAATGGAAAAATTTACATTTATCCATCACATGATGTTGATGCAGGCGACTCGTTCGATGATTTGGGAAGCCATTTCGCCATGGAAGATTACCATGTTATTTCAATGGATTCGCCCACCAGCGAAGCCGTGGATAATGGCGTTGCGTTACATGTAAATGATGTGGCGTGGGCTGAAAAACAAATGTGGGCACCAGATGCAAATGAGAAAGATGGCACTTATTATTTGTTCTTTCCCGCAAAAGCTTACGATGGAATTTTTAGGATTGGTGTAGCCACTAGCACCTCTCCCACTGGGCCGTTTACGCCGCAGCCAGAAGCAATTAAAGGCAGTTTTTCCATTGACCCAGCAGTTTTTAAAGACGATGATGGCAGTTATTACATGTATTTCGGCGGCATTTGGGGCGGCCAATTACAGCGCTGGCGAACAGGTATTTTCAATAATGAACAACCAGAAAGTCCGTACGCATTTTTGCCGAAAGAAAATGAACCTGCTTTATGTGCCAAAGTGGCGAAGCTGACTGATGATTTGCTAGAATTTGCCGAAGCACCAAAAGATGTATTGATTGTAGACGAAAACGGTAACCCGCTTTTACAGGGCGATACCGAAAGGCGTTTTTTTGAAGCTTCATGGATACATAAATACAATGGCAAATATTACTTCTCCTACTCTACTGGCGATACCCATTTTTTATGCTATGCCATTGGCGACAATCCTTATGGGCCGTTTGTTTATGGAGGCAAGATTTTAGAACCCGTTGTCGGTTGGACATCGCACCATTCCATTTGCGAATTTGAAGGCAACTGGTATTTATTTTACCACGATAGCAGTTTAAGCAAAGGCGTAACTCATCTGCGTAGTGTAAAAGTTACAGAATTGACACACGATGAAAACGGAAAAATAAAAACGATTCAGCCGTATCTCGTCTAGTTCGTGAAAGTTGAATTTTAAAAAGGAGTCATTGGACATTAGGTCAATAAGTCATTGAAAAAGTAAAACCAGTCATTGGGAAATTTGGTCAATAAGTCATTAAAGATTAAATTAAAAATAACGGACACTTCAAAAATTAGGGAGTAGGAACGGCCTCGAAAGAAAAGTGCATAAAAATTCCTGCTGTTTGGCCTGTATTGGAAGAAAAAACTGTTTGAGCCATTCGGGACTTGCTTTATAAAAAATGATAAGGCGAGTTTTTTTTCTTCCGGCCAAACAGCAAGAATTTTTAGCCTTTTCTTTCGCAGCCTTGGCTTTTTTTGTTACTTTTTTTTGCCAAGAAAAAAAAGTAAAAGATAAAAGAAACACAGCGGTTTCAAGCATTTTGAAAGCGTCCTCTAGTATTCAAAATATTAATAAAGCAAGCCTTAACTCAAACAAAACCATTAAATTACAAGACCCTATTTTATAAAAACAGCAATGAAAAAAGTATATTCATTCCTATTACTACTTGCCATATCAAAAAGTAGCCTACAAGCACAAGACTACAAATCGTTCCCGATGTGGAATACCAGTCTATCTTTTGAAAAAAGAGTAAACGATTTAGTAGGCCGTTTAACGTTGGAAGAAAAGGTGGCGCAGATGTTGAACGCCGCACCGGCCGTGCCAAAATTGGGCATCCCGGCTTACGATTGGTGGAACGAAACATTGCATGGCGTAGCTAGAACGCCCTATAAAGTAACCGTTTTCCCGCAGGCAATTGCCATGGCGGCGACTTTTGATACCAACTCGTTGTACCGAATGGCCGATTATTCAGCCTTAGAAGGGCGGGCCATCAATAACAAAGCAATAGAAGCTGGTAAAACGGGTGATAGATATGTTGGATTGACTTATTGGACACCCAATATCAATATTTTTCGTGACCCACGTTGGGGCCGCGGACAAGAAACCTACGGCGAAGACCCATTTTTAACGGCCATGCTTGGTCGGGCTTTTATAAGGGGTTTGCAAGGCGATGACCCAAAATATTTAAAAGCTGCCGCTTGTGCCAAGCATTTTGCCGTGCATAGCGGCCCCGAACCTACCAGGCACTCTGATAATTTCAACCCTACCACTTACGATTTGTGGGATACTTACCTTCCAGCTTTTAGGGAATTGATTACGAAAGCAAATGTTGCTGGCGTTATGTGCGCTTATAACGCCGTGAACACACAACCTTGTTGTGGCAACGATTTGCTGATGAACGACATCCTTCGTAACCAATGGAAATTTACGGGTTATGTAACCAGCGATTGTTGGGCAATCGATGATTTTTTTAAATACCATAAAACACATAAAGATGCCACCGTTGCCGCCGTGGATGCAGTGATGCACGGCACAGATGTGGAATGCGGACAAACCGTTTACAAAACGTTGGTGGATGCTGTTAAAACCGGCTTAATGAAAGAAGCACAGTTGGATGTTTCATTGAGACGGCTATTCGAAATACGTTATCGCCTTGGCATGTTCGACCCGGTTTCGATGGTAAAATATGCGCAAACGGCTTCTAGCGAGTTGGAAAGTCCCGCACATAAAGCGCATTCACTAAAAATGGCGCAGCAATCAATCGTTTTATTAAAAAATGAAAACAACACTTTACCGCTTAGTAAAAAGATAAAAAAGATTGCGGTTTTGGGGCCAAATGCCGATAACAGCATTGCGGTTTTGGGCAATTATAACGGCACTCCTTCTGAAATTGTAACAGCTTTGCAAGGTATAAAAAACAAGGTTGGAAAGGATGTCGAAGTGATTTATGAAAAGGCAATCAATTTCACCAATGACACCTTGCTAGCTTATGCAGATATGGGCAGCCAATATTCTTTTGAAGGAAAACAAGGTTTTAAAGCTGAATATTTTAATAACAAAGATTTGAGCGGCCAACCATCAACCGTGCAAATAGAAAATTCAGTCGACCATTTTTGGCAAGAAGGACAAACCGTTGTGGGCAATATCCGTGCGGCAAATTTTTCTGCACGTTATACCACCAATTACAAAGCTGATAAAGATGCCTACATCACGTTTGAAATTGAAGCAGATGATGGCTATAAATTTCTGGTTAACGACAAGGAAGTACTGGATGCATGGACGAGAAACCGTTGGGGCGCAAGAACATACAAATTAAAGACTACGAAAGATTCTACCTACAAATTAGTGGTGGAATACTGGCAGGGAGATGGTAAAGCTAACGTAAGGTTACGGGCTGGAAGTTTTGCAAAAACAGATTTTACGGCGTTGTCCAACCGCCTGAAAGATGCTGATGCAATTGTGTATGTTGGTGGCATTTCGCCACAATTAGAAGGCGAAGAAATGCGGGTTGATTATCCAGGTTTCAATGGCGGCGACCGCACTTCCATCACATTGCCAACCGTACAAACGGAGTTGATGAAAGCATTGAACAGCACAGGCAAACCCGTTGTTTTTGTAATGATGACGGGCAGTGCATTGGCTATCCCTTGGGAAAACGAAAACATTCCTGCCATAGTAAATGCTTGGTATGGTGGCCAAAGTGCTGGCACCGCAATTGCTGATGTATTGTTCGGCGATTACAACCCTGCGGGAAGATTGCCCGTTACTTTTTACAAAGCCGATAGCGACCTTCCGGGTTTTAGCAACTATAGTATGGACGGCAGAACATACCGCTACTTTAAAGGCGAAGCGCTCTACCCTTTTGGCTATGGTTTAAGTTATACCAATTTTACCTACAGTGATGTAAAACTTCCAACCCAATTAAAAAAAGGCATCAAAGCAACAATTACAGCGACCTTAAAAAATACTGGCAAAATGGATGGCGAAGAAGTGGTGCAGTTATATGTATCACATCAAAACATAAACAGCAAAGCGCCATCGAAAGCACTAAAAGGTTTTCAACGGATATTTTTAAAAGCAGGCGAAAGCAAGGTTGTTACGTTTACGCTTACGCCAGAGCAGCTCTCGTTGGTTTCGGAAGATGGAAAACAATACCAGCCTAGCGGCAAAACGGTTATTAGTATTGGCGGTGGTCAGCCTGATGTAAAAAACAAAACAACCAGTAATGTAGTTAGTAAAACGATAACCGTTATCTAAAAATGAAATTTCTATTTATCTGCATCTTCGTCATCGCTTTTTTAATAAAGCCAAACGCCCAAACTTCTAATCCTTGGAATGGCAAAAAATGTGCGGTGGTGCTTACTTACGACGATGCCATCAACCAACAATTGGACAATGCCATACCAGTGCTAGATTCTTTAGGACTAAAGGCAACTTTTTACATTACTGCGTTTTCAACCTCGATGCAGACAAGGTTAAATGATTGGAAAAAATTGCCGCTAAAAGGTTATGAACTTGGCAACCACACACTTTATCACCCATGCTTGGGTGGTACCGGCCGGGAATGGGTAAGCAAAGATTATGACCTGAAAAATTATAGTGTTAGGCGCATGATTGATGAAACAAGGATGACGAACGTTTTTTTACAGGCATTGGACGGCAAAACCGAAAGGACATTTGCCTTTACCTGTGGCGATATGAAAATTGATGATTCATCATTTATCAATGCAATGAAAGGTGATTTTATAGCCGCAAGAGCTGTAAGAAACGAGATGCACAAAATAAACGAAGTGGATTTATACAATGTAGATTGCTATGTTGTGAACAACAATACCGCTGCGCAAATGATTGAATGGGTAAAAGAAGCAGTTCAAAAAAATGCATTGCTTGTCATCCTTTTCCACGGTGTGGGTGGCGGTAATAGCTTGAATGTTGAATTGACCGAACACCGAAAATTTCTTTCGTATTTAAAACAGAACGAAAAAGATTGTTGGATTGCGCCAATGATTGATGTAGCGAAATATATAAACAAATTCAATCAGCGATAATAACCAAAATAACGAAGTAGATCCGTTATGTAACCGGCCTGCAGGCAGATGGTTGAAGTCATAAAGCTTAAGATTGTATAGCCAAAATAAAAAAATTAACCATTCAATTGCAGCGTTTATAGTCGCTTTTTCCGACATTATTAGCCTTAGAGAATATTTTTTCTTCAAAGAATCAGATCAACAGGAACTCATGGAAATTGATAAAAAATTAGGCGTTGCATTGGTCGGCTTGGCAAACTATGCAACTGAACAATTGGGACCGGCTTTGCTCCAGACCAAGCATTGTTATCTATCCGGCATTGTAACTGGTAGCCCAGACAAAGTTTCTTCATGGAAAGAAAAGTATAATATCCCCGAAAAAAACATTTACAGTTATGAAAACTACGATTCGATAAAAGATAATCCAGACATAGACATTGTTTATGTGACGCTGCCCAACCACCTTCATGCAATGTATTCCATACGCGGTCTTGAAGCTAGCAAACATGTTATCTGCGAGAAACCAATGGCATTGTCGGTTGCCGAATGTGATGAAATGATTGCCGCGGCCAAAAAAACAAACAGATTTTTATCAATCGGCTACCGCCTGCATTTCGACCCATACCATTTAGAACTAAAGCGGTTGGCAAAAGAAAAAGTTTATGGCACCATAAAAGAAATAGATACTGCTTTTTCCATGACCTTAAAAAAGGGTGAATGGCGGCTTGATAAAGAAATAGCTGGCGGTGGGCCCCTTATGGATTTGGGCATTTATTGTTTGCAAGCCGTTTGTTATATCACGGGCATGGCGCCTGTAAACGTAACGGCCAAAACATTTCCGATAAGCCATCCAGAAAAATTTATCGGCACAGAAGAAAGCGTGGAATGGCAAATGGAAATGCCAGATGGTTTAATTGCTGACTGCAGAACAAGCTATTCAGAAGATAATAATTTTATCAATGTAACTTGTGAAAATGGCTGGATAGAATTAAACCCTGCCTTTAATTACGACAATATAGTAATGAAAACATCTGGTTTAAACTTAAACGCAAACACAATTACGTTTCCGGCTATTTTCCAACAAGCAAAACAATTGGATGAAATAGCGCTGTCGATAAAAAATAATCAGCCATCAAAAGTACCAGGCGAAATGGGAAGAAGGGATATGCAAATAGTTGCTGCCATTTATGAAGCAATGCAGACGGGTGACAAGATTGAAGTAAAGTATTGATTTTAGACGTTGCTATAATTAAATAATTTTTAATAAAAGCCATGTTTGAGCCACTCTTTAATTATCTTAAAATTTTCCAAAAAATAACTGCGCAAGAAAAAGAAATTATTAGTCAAACGATAGTAGTTAAAGGAATTTTTTAATATCTCGACATAAGAAATGTTTCTTCCAGTTATGAATTATTCAATTTTGCCAATTATTGGATATTATATCCCACAAGCATTATTTCGACGACCCGTATTTATTTAGCCAAGGTGGATTTATCTAATTCTGACAATATAGTTACTGCAAGTAAACGTTTAAATCAAATAATCCTTGCTCTTAAAAGAGAAATTGTCAATTTAGAAGCAACAACTATAAAAAAACACATTAAAATATCATTTCTATCTGAGTCAATTATATTTTTACTTCGACAATCTACATGGATTTATCCAAGCTACAAATGATCTGTTTCTTATTACCAATTCAAATCCAAATTACGCACTAAACTCTTGTGAAAAATATTTCTTTATAGGTCAAAAGAATTTTTTAAATGGTTACATTGCCTTTAAGAAAGGGCTGGTTTATTGAATTTGATCAAGGTAGTCCGGGGGATACACTTTTTGTCCATGTTTTTCGGCAATAGCCTGCAATTTTTTTGCTGATTCAGTATCCTTCGGTGGCGGGGGAAGAAACTCACCATAACCAACCGGCTTGCCAATTTCCTCAAAAAAAGTCTCCAGTCCCGACGGTACTACAACACAAAGAAGATGGGCTATTTTTTCCGTTTTGTTTTTGAAACCATGAACAACGCCGCCTTTGGGGATATTTACAAATGATCCTTTCGTGGCAATGTATTCACCAAATTCTGATTTAACTTCGATTTCCCCTTCGATAACGTAAAATGATTCCTCGATTTGTGCATGTTCATGAGGACCTGGACCACCATTGGGCGGTATAAGCATATCTATTACTGCAAATGCGCCATTGGTTTCAGCGCCGCCGATCAGGATACGGTAAGTGTCCCCAACCACGGATATGATTTTACCTTCTTTTGTCCCTATGGTTATAGGACTCTTTTTTTGGTTTTCCATATTCGTATTATTAGATGTAAAACAAAGTTCGGGGTAGTTGATTGTAAAAAATATCCCGATTAGACAATTAAATAGTCCAATCGGACTTGTATGTCGCTGAATAATAATGATATCTAGGGCTCTTCTTCTGCTAACTTAAATATAGCCTTGCTGTATGTATTATTATTTTGTAGTAAATCACAACAAATCATTATGGGCATTCGCCCTTGTTATAGCCTCAACAATCCGGTACCTTAATTTATAATGGGCCGTATAAAGCACCTTTTTGTTTTACTTTAAACGAGGACTGGTCAAAATTTATGTATTTACCCTGTTTAAGCCATTCATTATCCCGTGAAAACAACGCCTGATATTGCGCTGAGGTGATGTAAACAAAGGTATTCCAAAAACAAAAGGCAGTGGGCTCGTTACCTTCATGCGAATAGATGACGACTTCAGGATAATGATACTCAATTAGTACCGGAATGTAACACCAAGTTAGGGCGGACAAGTACATAGTGTTCTCTTTTGATAGTTTGAGCCCGAACACCTTCGTTCTCATTTAAGCTCGGCTCCTAATATTGCAAATCTTGAAATAGATGCCGGAATGAGCGAGCCTAACCTGCGTAGACTGTTCAGGCAGACTTTTCGAAGGAGTTTTTGACTATTACCAATTGTTGCGAATGCAGGATGCAGCACAATTTGCTGATAAAATGCGATGAAAAGCAAAACGATGTTGCCCATAGGGCCGCAAACTTGTTTCAATTTGATAAAAAACTTACCGCAGCCTTTTGAAAAAAGGGTTTTCTTTTGAATTTTGATTAAGTTAAAAAATAGTAAGGTTAAAATTGGCAACCCTAAATATCAAACGTATAAGCGTTATTTTCAAGTAAAATGAGGCTGGCTTCATTAAATGGCAGCACTTTCAGAACTTTAAATAAATTTGTACCGCATAATACGATTCACGACAAGCTATATGATCAGTTATAAGCATATCATTCTATTTTTAATTGCACTTTTATCAATACCAGCTGCATTTGCACAATCCGAAGAAATAAAGTTCACTTACTTAACACCAAAAGAAGGGCTTTCTTCCAATACGGTCAATGCCATTATAAAAGATAGGTATGGGCTAATGTGGTTTGCCACGGAAGATGGGTTGGATAAATATGATGGCACCAATTTTACTATTTACAGACACAAGGTTGGTGACACTTCTGGGTTATTGTCTAATGATATCAGAGCGATTTACGAGGATAAACTGGGTAATTTATGGATTGGCAGTACCGGTGGTGCTTTAAGCCTTTACGACAGAAAAAAAGATTCGTTCATTAATTTTCCAGCTAACCAAAAGTCGAGCGGTATCAGCCATGAAAATGTACGCACCATTTGTAGTGACCATTTTGGGAAGGTGTGGGTTGGCAGTTTTAGCGGTCTTGACATCCTTGATCCAATAACCAAAAAAATAGCCAATCTTAACAGGAGTTTTGCCTTGCCGGGCGGATTACCAAGGATTGCAGTAAATTTTGTGTTTGAAGACAGTAAGTTTAGGATGTGGGTTGGAACACCAGAAGGTCTATTTTTTTATAATCGGGCAACCAGTTCCTTTATCCGTTTTTTAAATGCAACAACGGATTCATCAAGCATAAGTGGAAATTTCATCAACGCAGTAGCCGAAGATAAAAATGGAAGCATGTGGTTTGGCACGGATAACGGTATCAGCATGTTAAAACTAAATGGTAAAAGTTTTAAAAACTTCAGGCATTCAAATAACGACGTCACCAGCTTGAGTAGCAATTATATAAATGCACTTTCAGTAGACGCAAGCAATAGGTTATGGATAGGTACCAATGAAGGTTTGAATATTTTTGATGTCAAAACGAGTAAATCAGAGTGTTACTTACCAAATAATCGTGACAACCACAGCCTTACCAGAAAAACAATAAATTGTATCTATATAGACAATACTGACATCTGTTGGTTAGGCGCATATCGTGGCAGCATCAACAAATACAACAAAAACCTTAATTTATTCAACCTAAAACAAAGTAATGTTTTCGACGAAAAGGGTTTAAATGGTTCCATTGTTACATCCTTCGCAGAAGATAAGCATGGAAATATATTTATTGGAACCGATGGCGGCCCGCTCAATCTATTCGATAAAAAAACAGGCCTTTTTACTCATTTTAATTTAAAACCGATTGACAATCCGCTTGCGCTTGGCCTTCCTATCTTGTCTTTGGAAATGGCTAAAACCAATCATTTATTTATTGGAACATATTCAAACGGGCTATTTATCTTAGACCCCAATACCGGAATTTACAAGCAATTGCGAAGTGGAAAAGGACCAAGCGACTTAAATTCCAATGATATTTTTGCCATTAAAGAAGACAATGAAGGGAAAATTTGGGTTGGCACCAACGGCGAAGGGATAGATATTTTAGACCCCGAAAGCCAAAAAGTAATAGCCAGATATTGCAAAGAACCTAAATCGATAAATGATTATAAGTGGCCAATAAATGCTTACATCAGGTCGTTTGCGGAAGACAGGAATAAGGATATGTGGATAGGTTCGTATGGAGGAGGAATTGCCGTTTATCATCGGCAAAACAAAACATTTACCTTTTTCAATAAAAATAATAGCAACTTACCAAACGATGCAATCATTTCTTTATTAATAGATAGTAAAGACCAAGTATGGGTTGCAACCTCAACTGGTGGACTGAGCTTTTTGGACAAGAAAACAAACCTGTTTGTCAACTATTCAGAAAAAGATGGCTTGCAGAATACTTCTATTTGCTCATTGATTGAAGACCGAAAAGGTAATATTTGGATGAGTTCTGCAAAGGGAATAAATTGTTTTGATTTAGCTACAAAAAAATTCAGCAATTACTCAACTTTCAATGGTGTACTGAACGACAATTTCGTAAACAGAGCTGGTTTGTTATCATCTTCCGGAGAAATCTATTTCGGAGGCACTGCTGGTTTCAATTATTTCAATCCGTCATCTTTCAAAAAGAATTCCGATGTACCAAGTGTCATGTTTACTGATTTGAAGATATCCAACAATTCTGTAGCTGCAACAGAAAACGGCCCCATAAAAGAACATATATCGGTAGCAAAGGAAATTAATTTGGATTATAAGCAAAATTTTGCCCTAAGTTTTGTAAGCATCAACTTTACTTCTCCCGAGCAAAACAGATACGCTTATAAACTTGAAGGTTTTGATAAAGACTGGATAAACGCTGGCACTGCTAAAACCGCTTCCTATACAAACCTCGACCCGGGCAAATATACTTTTCATGTAAGGGCAAGCAATAATGATGGAACTTGGGGCACCAACGAAACTTCTATCCAAATAAATGTTAAGCCGCCTTTTTGGCGGACTGTGTATGCATATATTTTATATGTGTTGGTAATACTTGGTTCGCTATTATACATCAGGCACATGGGCATTCAAAAACTTAAAAGAAATTTTGCCTTGCAACAAGAGAGGGCAAACGCGGCCCAAAAACTGGAACAAGAACGCAAGCAGGCTGAACAAGCCCGGGAGTTGGATAGGTTAAAAATCAAATTCCTTACTAATTTAAGCCATGAATTCAGGACGCCAATATCGCTTATATCCGGCCCCGTAGACC
This sequence comes from uncultured Chitinophagaceae bacterium, assembly GCA_963845495.1. GTDB lineage: Bacteria > Bacteroidota > Bacteroidia > Chitinophagales > Chitinophagaceae > JAZKFT01. Next base: position 12,798 of record CAWJTH010000019.1, on the reverse strand, counting down.
AACTTCTTTTGCAAGAAAAAAATGGAAAATTGTTTGAACAGCTTCAAATGATAAAGCGGAATTCTAGAAGGCTGCTGAATTTGGTAAACCAATTGCTTGACTTTAGAAAAATGGAGGAACATGAGCTTAAACTACAGGCAACAGAGGGTGAACTAGTGGCTTTCATAAAAGATGCAGCGGATTCATTTAAAGATTTATCGGTAAGAAAAAATATAGCGTTCAAGTTTTCAAGTACAGTTGATGCAATATTTACCTTTTTTGACCATGACAAAATAGAAAGGATAGTCTTCAACTTGCTGTCAAACGCTTTTAAGTTTACTGTTACTGGAGGAAGCATACAGGTAGAAGTAGGGCAAATTCAAAAAAATGCTGAACCAGCAAACACATGGGTAACCATAAAAGTATCTGATACGGGCATAGGCATTCCATTGGACAAACAAGCCAAAATATTTGATCGCTTTTTTCAAGCCGATACGGGATCCGCAATCTTAAACCAAGGAACAGGGATAGGTTTATCTATCACACAAGAGTTTGTGAAAATGCAAGGCGGAACTATAAATATAGAAAGTGAGGTTGGCAAGGGTTCTACTTTTACGGTTTTATTGCCATTCCTACTGCTGGCCGATAAAAGTAGCCCAAACACTGGTTTTGGTACATTCCAAAAAATTATAGGCCAGGAAGATGTTACAACCGCACCTAAAGCTCAAGCGAATGCTAATGAGCCGCTCAAAGATTTATCTACCAAAACCGAGAAACCAAAAGGTGATTTACAGCTAGATGAAAAGTCGGACATTCCTTCAATATTATTGGTTGAGGATAACGATGACTTTAGATTTTATCTAAAAGATAACCTTAAGCTCCATTATAAGGTTTTTGAAGCTTCCGATGGAAACGAAGGCTGGCAAAAAGCCCTGGCCCATCATCCCCAATTGATAGTCAGCGATATTAGCATGCCGTTTATGGACGGTATTGCTCTTTGTCAAAAGTTAAAGGCCGACAAAAGGACTTGTCATATCCCAATTATAATACTTACCGCTTTAACGGGAGAACAAGAACAGTTAAATGGATTGGGGACGGGAGCGAGTGACTTCATTACAAAACCGTTTAATTTCGAAGTACTCGGGGCCAAGATAAAAAATTTACTCTCTTTACATAATACGTTTAAAAATACCTACACAAAGCAAATAAAGATATTACCGGCGGAGGTGCAAATTGAATCTGACGACGAGAAATTATTGAACGATATTGCTTTATATCTTGACGAAAACCTGAACAATTATCAGTTGTCCGTTGAGGACCTAAGCAAGCATTTGGGCATGAGCAGAAGCTCACTTTACAACAAATTATTTAAACTTACGGGCGAAACCCCGGTGGAATATATCCGCTCCTTTAAACTTGATAAAGCTGCCATCCTATTAGAAAAAACTGACATGAATATAGCCCAGATTGCTTATTCAACCGGCTTTTCCAAACCGAGTTATTTTACTAAATCGTTCAAGGAAAAGTTTAATATGCTTCCATCAGAATATATAAATACGGTTAGAAAAACCACGGGAATTAAGGAATAAAATTGTAATTATTTTTAAATTAAGTTTATATAATTAATTTGATAATCTGATTTTAAACCACTTTTTTATTTGTATTAACATGGAATAACCAATTAAATACAATTGAGTACGAAGATTAATGTATTTTTGATCATGTAATACTAAAATCACAATCAGTAATATGGTGTTGTTTTAATCTTGCAAATTTAAATAAAACAAACGCTTGAACACCAACAAGTAAAAAGGGTGCTAAATTATGCAAACTATTATTGTTCCATCAACAAATAAAAAGGCTATAGCGTTTTTAGATAAAATAGTAGCTCGGAAAGAAGCTTTATTAACGGTGACAGAAGCTAAGATTGCGGAAAGAAGGGTTATTAACAAGACAAGAAAGCTAATGGCAGTTAATGGATAATGTTTATAATGTTGCTATTGAAAAATCTTTTCCTTATGAATGGCACACCTTCACAACATCAAATGGCATAATTTACACTATAACCATTGAAAAAGGTGCTTATCAAGAATATTCAGAACTATGTCCAATTATACTAGAAAATAGTTTTGACATTGCTTTTAGCGGTGAATATGAAGATGAAGAAACTGAAGATAAAAAAGTTTATGACCCAAAAGTTAAAAACACGATTTGCAAGATAATCATTGACCACTTCAATAACTTGGATAAAAATGCAGTGTTGTTATATTATTGTTCTAATGTTGGTGGCAGAGCTAGGAATAGGTTTATAACTTTTAAACAATGGTATAACGACTTGATGAAATATCACAATATATATCAAGATTCAAGGTCTTTCAAGTATGATTCAGGAACTGTTTATTTAGGATACTTGGTATCTAAAGGCAATGAAAATATCGAAGCTATTAAAGCTGAATTTGATAGCTTTTCAACATTAATGTCGCAAGGAAATAAATAAGTACGCAAGCAAAATATAAAGAAACAAATTCCTGTGCCATTAAGTACAACGAAATTTGAAAAGTGAATACTGATTTTTTCGGGTTGATGACAGCGGCGTAATGCCCCCACAACAAAAGCGCAAAGAAGAATTTAAGGTTTATATCAAATAATAAATAGCGACAAAAGCACCGTAAGGGTGCTTTTGTCGTTTTCAATACCCTTGCCTTAAAAAAATCCCCTCCTTGTTTATGGGAAGGGATTGATATTAGAATTTGAAATTCTTCCTGAAAAATTGAAATAAACGCTACTCAATTATTGCCAGTTTACCTTTTAACTCAAACATGGCAAAAGTTATGGTTTCATCACTTTTACATTTTGAATATTACCGCCTTGTATTACCTCTATGGTGTAAAGGCCGCTAGCTTTCCCCGTCATATCCATTTGAAACGAATTTCCGAAAACACCCGTTTTCTCGGAAATTACGTTACCTGTGATATCCAACAACTTAATGGTTGCATTGCTAAGCATTTGCCCAACGGTAATGGTAGTAATGCCTTGTGCTGGGTTAGGCACAGCCACAATGCTGTTCGTAAGCCTTGGGTCAATAGCATTTGGTCGGCTAGTTGGCAAAGTGCTTGACCCTGTGGCACAACTGGCAAGATCAGCCCTTATGCTACCTGTTACACCAAGCGGTGTAACGCCAGAAGCCCCAACTTTCGCCAACGTACTTGTAAAATCACCGTTATTGGCCATCACTGGTTTGTAAATATCGCCGCTGCTCATAAATACCCGCAGGTTACCACTTGCTGTGGTTGAAATACCTGCTACCTCGTTATTAGATGCGCCAAAAGCAGGTGGATTTGCATAAAATGTTGCTACGCCGCTGGCAGGATTAATGCCAATCAACTGACCCGCATAAGCCTGAGCCTGTGTTATATGCCGCGTATACATACAAGCTTCTGTAAAGGTTGCTGTAAGTTATATCCTGAAAACTAGTGCCAGCACCTGAGCCTGATGTTGAGGTAATGGTGGTGTAAATACTTGTTTTATAGGAAGCAGGCGCATTGTCAAGATTAATTTTTGTCCAGGTAGCAACAAGTTGCCCAGTACCTCCAATTAGTGCCGCAACATTGGCCAATTTTCCTACATAATAACTGCTGGGCGTAAAGGCGTTTGAAGCGTAAACACCTGCCATACCAATGTAATAATAATTGCCTTGGTCATCGAAAGTACCTGCAGAAGGGTTAACGACAGCCAAGTTTTCAACACCGGATAAAGCTGGTGCGGGCAATGTGCCCAATGTGTAACTGCCATAATTGCTACCAACCCGATACAATATAGCAGTTTGGGCGGTTCTGGCCGTGTTGATGGAATCTCTAATGCCGTATACAAAACCGTCCTGTGCGTTTAAGCCTATACCGTTTAAATCAATGTTTACGTTCGTAGACTGGTCTTTTACAGGGCCGCCTGGTATTAGTGTGGCCGCACCTGTCGCGGTATCTAAATTGTACATAGACAAAGGCTCATTGTTGTAGCTGTTATATCCCGGTCTTGCAACAATTAAATTTACGTTAGGGCAGCCTGTAAATGCAATTGGTACAATGGGGAGTTTTAATGGAATACTGGCCGCCGTAACAGAAGCGCCAAGACTTAAGTAAGCATCAAATGAACTTATTGGGCGAACTGTAGTAGTTGAACGACTGAAAGAGGCCGTGCCATTGTTTACATTAAGATAATAGCTTCCGATAGGCATATTTATACCAATATAAATCCCGTTGGCTATACCTGAAACAAGGTTTGGCATTGGGGTAACATTGCCCGAACCTAGGAATGTAAAAGTTCCGTTACCAGTTACCAAAACAGGTGTATTGGCGGGAATAGTACTTGTATAAATCAAATTACCGACAAGGAGGGTATTATTACTATATTGAAGATTGAACGCAGAAACACCGGTTGGGATTGTTGCGTCAAAAGGAAGTACCAGCATTTTATAACCATTTATAGTAGCCTGGTAAGAAGCGTTGGTAGCGGTAAAGTTTGTGGGCGAATAAAAATCACCAGCTCCATCAACCAATTTAAGGGTTTGGCTATTTGTTCCAGCTATAACGTTTGGCTGGCTGGCCACAGCTGCGCCTGATTGAACATAATATATGCAATTTTTGTTTGCTGCCACTGCATTCCAATTTGTTCCGGCTGGTATGCCAGTTACGCCGGTAAAGTCCATCGTTGTATTTGTGGCGTCATCCAAGGCATCTAGTAAGTGGCTATCGTAGCCGCTGTAGACCCCGCTAAATCTGTAACCCTTCTCGTTACCGATGGCGAAATAAACATTGCCAAACTGTATGGTCAATATTGATGTAAAATTTCCGTTCGTGAGACTTAAAATACCTTGGCATCCATCGGTCAGTACATTAGGGGAAATGTCAAATACCATATCAAAATTACCACTGGCGGTTAAGTTTACCGTACCATAATTATGCGAATTGACCGTGCCTGCACTGTTTACGTAATATAATGTGGTATTGGCGGATGTATAACCACTTGCTGAGCTTATAGTTGCGACATGAAATACCAAACGGTTGAATTTTTTGTTCAGTGCCAAGTATCCGTTGCTAAGGGTGGTATTGGCGCTTATAAGTGGCGTACCGCTTTTGAATATAACGGAGGATTTGCCGCTTAATTTGTAAGCCGTCCCAAATAACGGGTTGGTGGGCGTCTGGCTTTCAATCGTATCATAATTTACAACCTGGCTGGTCATCTGCGATGGAACAAGATCGTGACTTTTAACGTAGATAAGCGTTGTAACGCTTGATGGGCTTATATTCACTTTTAGCCGGGCACTTTCAGTAGCTAACACCGTATCGGTCTCAACTAAGCTTGTTGTTGCAGTTGTAGTAACAGATCTTCCATGCAAGGTTAAAAAAGGTAAGTTTACGGTCAATCTATAATTATTATTTGAAGAGTTGATTACTTCAACAATCACACTATCGCCGCTTGCCGATAAATAAGATGAGCCGTTTAAAACATTTGTAGTATCGCTCCATGTATGTTGGATACGCGTAGCCCCGGTAATATATTTTGCAAATTGGGTTAAGATATTGCCACGTTTGGTTATAACCCCGAGTGTGGTACCATTAGTTCCATCTCCTATCATTCCATAATATCGTTTTGCTGCATAGTGTACCCAAGCATTTACATTGTCCACCATTGCAAGGTTTACAGCATTGGCAAAAGTAAACGCATCGGTGCCCCAGCTAAAATTGCGTGTCGTGCCTGAGTTCCAGTTTAAAAGAAACTCGGTCATCCACACTTCTTTTCCCTTTGCTTGCATGTTTTGTACGGCCGTTGTTGAAATACCGCCATACTGATGCCCGGCATATATGCCCAAATGATTCATTACTGCAGTATCCGCAGTCATGGCATTCACATAATCATCCGAAATACCAACCGATTCGGCAGCCATTACTTTACAGCTAATAACTGGGGCGTTTTGTTTTAAAAATGTAGCAATTTGAGCTGGCGACCAGATACAGCCAGCATATGTAGCCTGCTCATTAGGCTCATTTTGTATAGATATAGCATCAAGCTCTACCCCATTGGTCCTCATATAAACAACAAAGTTGTTAAGGTAATTGGCATAATCTGCGTAATGTGCTGGAGCAAGGGAAGCTGATGCCCCAGTAGAATCAACTGCATTGATAGTATTTTTTGTTTTCCATGCCGCCGGCATCGACCAAGGCGTCGCAAAAACTTTTAAACCCAAAGATTTTGCTAGTTGTGCGGTACTTAATGCCTGGCTCCATGCGGCTATTGACAGGGACAAGGTGGTGTCGCCAATAGGAATATAAATGCGCATAATGTTGTAGCCGGTAGCGCTAGTATTCCACACAGTATTAATTTCATCGCTGCTCATGAATCCGTAACCAAATTGCGGGCTATTTACAAAGCCTCCAAAGCCTGTAATTTTTTGGTAGGTTACATTCTTGTTCAATGTTACCGATGCAGTTTTAGTTTGCCCATAAGCAAAGATTTGAAGGATTGTTATTGTTGAAAGCAACATGGCTTTCTTAAAAAATTTGAGTAAATGATGTTTCATATGGAATTTATTAATGAAAAAAAATAGAATTGCGTTGGCAACCGACTTATGCCGGAAAATCAGTCTTTGTTTTGGTAAAAAACTAATAGGAATTCGGACGGTAAATTTTATATAACTGCTAAGGCGGCAATAAATTCTGCCGTTCCATTTTTGAATTTGGCACAGTTGTGTTGCAATCGTTAAATTTCATAGGCCAATCAGTTCATTTGGCAGTATAATTTCAAGGCCAATACAAAGCACATTTATTGATATCTGCTTGGCCGCATCAATACATCCGGTAATTTATTGTCAGAAAATCGTCGCTTGCTATCTCCAATCATTTTAATTTAAAATGACCTTTAAATGGTTGCAGTACTTAAAATACTTTAGCGTTTATAATAGACTTTGCCCATGTTGAATTAAGGCATTACAAGAAACAGCATTTTCGTTCGTAAAATAAATCTCATATAACCGATATTGTCTAGGCTAGTATTTAGAAACAAGAAGCAATCGGGAAAATTAATTTGATTTTACAGGAACGCAATTTCAATAATATTTTCTTCTGTTGATAGCACTTTTAGACATTTTTATCACACAAATGTCCAAAATGCTACAAAATGTGACAAGGTTTAGGTCATGATTCCCATTCATATTTAATTTTTCCTGTTTAAGTTTTTGTTTTGCTTAGCCAAACATTGGGCCGTACAATCCATTTTCCAGTATACTAACCTTAATGCTACAATTGCAAATTCTGGTTGAACATAAACTGGAAAAATTCTTAGTTGACATTTATCCCATGATGTTGGTCTTAAGGCATTGAGAATGAAATAGGTCATATTCAATTTCAAACGAAGCGATGTAAAGTAACACCCGAAGCATTTTCACACTCCACACTTTATCTTTTAAAAATACAATTTATGTTAATCTCAGCATAAATGCAATGCAAGCTTTAGCCTTAAATAATATACTCTTAAATTTTAATATTTTTTATGATTTGTAGTGATGCCATTTTTAGAAGTAACCACTTATTAGACACCAAATCGAACTTAAGAAACGTTCTATCCTATCTATGGTTTTTGGGGCTACAATTTTCATTTTTCCTTAAAAAAATCGTTTTAAGTGGTATCTAAAAGTACCAAAATCATCCAAAAAAGGCACTTTTTGAACATTTAGGTCATTATCATCAACATATAAGGTAGTTGAAAAGTGCTTTTATTTTTAGTATTGTTCTTGAAACCATTTGAATAAAACGGAAAAAACGATTGTTTGAAGATGAATGGTTCTCAGTCATTTTTAAAAATAAATTTTAACGAATATGACCAAGACAACTATTCAAGACATAGCTAAACAAATGGATATGTCAGTTACTACAGTATGTAGGGCTTTACAGAACAGTACGATTGTTAAACAAGAAACGCGTAAACGCATTCACGATCTTGCCCAATCGTTGGGATATAAATCCAATCAATTTGCAAAAAATTTGAAAGACAAGGATGCACTTCCACTTACGATAGGAATTATTATTCCTAGATTAGACAGTTATTTAATGTCATCTATCTTTTCAGGAATTGAAAGCGTTGCAAGCAATTCTGGTTTCAACCTAATGGTTAGCCAGTCGTTTGATAGTGGCGAACAAGAAATTACGAATGCCGCTGCTATGCTCAACTGCAAAGTAGATGGTTTGCTGGTTTCACTTTCACAGTTAAATGACATGCAGCATTTTGACACTTTTTTGGAAAGCGGAATACCCATTGTTTTTTTCGACAGGGTGCCCGATCAAGATTATTATACGAGGGTTGCCATAGATAACAGAAAGGCTGCCAAAGAAGCAACAAGCCATTTAATTTCGCAAGGATGCAGGCGTATTTTACACATGACGGTAAAGTCAGATAAAAATGTTTATGCGAAAAGATTCCAAGGATACAAGGATGCATTAGAATCTGCAGGAATTCCTTTTGATGAAAATTTGGTGATTTACAATGACCTCAGCCGCCAAGCTGGCGAAGCTGCCGCTGAAAAAATATTGAATATGGAGCAACTACCAGATGGAGTCTTCGCCCCAGAAGATGATTGTGCCGTTAGTTGTATGGTTAGTCTTAAAGAAAGCTGGCATTAATATACCAAAAGATATAGCTTTCGCAGGTTTTAATAATGATTTGACAACTCAATTGGTGGAGCCAAACCTTACTACAATAAATTATCCGGGTCGCCAAATAGGCGAAAGGGCTATGCGTTATTTGATTGATGCATTGAATAATGAGTCGGGTAAAGCAGCAGTACTTACCGCTTTTTTACGGTCGGAACTTGTTGTAAGGGAATCATCGCTTAAAAACGCTGATAAACAATAAAATGTCAGTTTTATAATTAGGTTAAAAGAATTGGTCATCATGTTGCCAAATTCCTTTTTTATCATCTTCTTGCTAATTTGTAACAAGAAGATGATAAAAATCTTTCAAAATGAAATGCCTAATTGTAAACAGTTAAAATCCAAATCATTTCTTTTTCAAGGAAGACGCTCTTACAACCAATTCCGAATTCATGATGATCGTGTCGGTAAAAGAAATATCTGCTTTGCCCGAGAAATGGTCAAGGAGCAAATTAGCCACCGTTTCGCCCATGCGAAACCCAGAGTAGTTTATTGTGGTTAAGTTAGGTTCAATTACGGTGCTTATCAAATCGTTATTGAAACCGACCACCGCAATATCTTCTGGAACTTTTAATCCTGTTGCTTTAAAATTTTGGATACAAACGGTCGCGGCTAAATCGCCGGCAGCAAACAGTGCATCGGGCCTATTTTCCATAGCTATTATTTTTTGAGCCACGGCCGTACTGTCTTCCTTGTTAAGTTTAGACACAAACAAGAGGCTTTCATCGTAAGGAATATTATTTTTTGCCAGCGCAGTTTTATAACCTTCAAACCTTCGTTGGTATACGTTTCTACTTAGGTTTCCTGTAAGATGAGCAATCCGTTTGCAACCTTGATCTAATAAATGTTTTGTGGCTTGGTAACCACTTTTAAAATTGTCGATAATAACATTTACGCCGCCACCGGTAATTTCCTCTACCCTATCAAAAAAGACAACTGGTATTTTTTTATTTAAAAATTGGTCAAAATGTTTCAAATCCGGCGTATCAAACGCTAGTGAAACAATCAGCCCATCTACACGTTTATGAAAAAGATTATTCGCGTTTACAATCTCTTTTTGGCCTTGTTCAGCACTGTGGGCAATAAGCAGGTCGTATTCCGTTCCGCCAAGTATGCTTTCAATACCGGCTAAAACCGAGACCATAAAACTTGTATTCAATTCATGCACTATTACACCAATGGTAAAGGTTTTATTTTGCCGAAGGCTTTTTGCAAAATTATTTATCTGATAGCCCCTTTCGTGGGCCAAATCCATAATCCGCTTTTTGGTTTTGGGCTTTATTTTAGAAAAGTCGCCTAGGCCCCTGCTTACGGTGGCAGTCGAAAGTTTTAATTCCTTTGCAAGGTCTTTTATTGTAATATCTCTCTTTTCTTCCATTAAATTCAAATGTAAGATAATTTTTTAAAAAAAATAAAAAATGATGTAATCGGTTACATTTTGCAAAATATTAATTATATTTGCATTGTATTTATCGTTGATGGCAAATTGACTATCCTCGATAAATAACTCTTAATAAAATATTATACGATTTTACAGTGGCAAAATCACATAAAAGACCACGACTTTATGCTGGACTTGTGCGCATTTTTATTAAAGATCTCTTTAAGAATTCCATAGAAGCTTAAAAATGTCCCTAAACTTACACCGCACTTTACCAAACAATAAATGGTAAAATTCAATAAATTTTTTTAACTACAAATTTTTGTTTAATTAAATATTTGTGTTTTCATATAGCAAGCAATCTATCAACGGAGGGGGTTTTTACCCCCTCTTCTATTTGCTAATAATATATTTTTGGGCGATGTTTTATTAGGATTGGCCTGCGGACTGCTTATTGAAGCGCCAAATAATTTTCGTACGTCTATCTAGTGGCCGCCAATTCCATTAATTCAGATTCAAGTCGCTGTTAGAGCTATATTCTATTGATATTATCTCAAAAAAATTATTCTATTTGTTTAAATGTGAATGGGGAGAAGAACATCAAAGCTCTTCCCCCCATTTCACATTAAGTTGAATATGATTAGTATCCTGGGTTTTGATACGCTTTTTTGGCCGCATCACTCATGTCCATTGCATCAATCTGCCCCTGCGGGATGGGTGCCAAATAATACGACAGTGGGATAGTACGATGATTGACTATTGGTGTGTGGTTGTTATATGCTATGTCACCAATCGTAAAAGTAGCATAGTTATAGCCATCTTGATTATCCAAACCCCATCTTTGGGTACGCTTCAAATCAAACACACGATACATTTCGCCATAAAATTCCCGGGAACGTTCGGCAAGAATATAACCAATGGTAATATTTGCAGGTGTTGCTGCCACCATCGCGGCACTATTATCAGCTATGTACGTTGCCCTGTTTGCATTGCTGTATTTCCATTTACCTGCACGGGCACGTATTATATTTATCAATCCCCTTGCTGAACCATCATTTGCGTACGCTCCTGATATCGCTGTGGTTGTAGCTCCCTTAACGGCAGCTTCGGCCGCGATAAAAAACAATTCAGAAAACTTGGCGGCATAACCAGGACGAGTACTGCCTGCATTTGGGTTTCCCAGCCCTCCTGCGTTATCAGTGCGGTAAGGCCCTGTTTTCCAAATGCCAGGGTAAACAATCCTATTGATAGCACTTGGCGCAATTACAAAATCAGCACGGCCCGGCAAAACGCCTGCCCCAATACTACTTTTATATACTGAGTTTGAATAATCAATGCCAGTAGTATCCGAATTTAAAAATGTAAGTATGGCACTACCCTCCGTAACAGGTAAATTGTTTGCATTATACAAAGTTGGTTGGGTTATACCGGCTTCCACTTGATTACTGCGATAAACAGTTGTAAAAGTGCCATCATACCGGGAATCGTTGGTTTTATCGGCAAATGTTTTTGTAAACACTTCAATTGGCGGTGCATTGCGTACCCAAGGGCGTCCACCCCATTGCTCGGATGCCCGTTGCACCGAATTAATTGAATTCCAGGTCGTAGGAGAAGTAGAGCTGGTAATATTGGGATAGCTCCAGGTTTGAAACCAGCTTGACCAATTATCTGGCGGGCCGCCTGCGCCGTATGTGAGGCTGCTCACGTTATAGGTTGAACTGGATTGGGTATGATCGGCGTATAACATTTCTTCGTTGTTGCGGTCGTTTGCTCCTGTGTTTAGGTCATAAAATGTTGGTTGCAAACCGTAAGTCCCCGGACTCTGGATAGCCGATGTTGCTAGATTATATGCCTGTTGATAATACCACGATGGAGTCTGCCCATTAGGATCTTTTCTAGGGCTTCCAGCTTCTACCGGATATGACGGAACACCATTCGGGTTTTCGAGCCACCAGCCATACGTTAGGTAAGCCTTTGCCAAATAAAATTGCGCAACTTGTTTTGTTACGGCACCTGTTAAACGTTGTGTTGTCGGGAGATTTGCAACGGCAAAGGCTAAATCAGGAAAAATTTCTTTTGTGTAAACAATGCTAACAGAATCCCTAACAGATGTACGAACGGTAGAATTGTTAAAATTCAATCTTCCCGCCCCTAAATCAAGCGGTACCCCACCAAAAGTCTGCACTAGCAAAAAATAGTAATGGGCACGGAAAAAATATGCTTCTGCTGTTAAAGATGTAGAAACACCTGCTGTTGCTGCATTTTGGATCACGCCGCTTGCCGTGTTAATGTATGGATAAGCATTGCCCCAAAGCTGGCCATAATCGCCGTTAGAAGGAGTGGGCAAAACACCTGGAATGGAGTAATCACCGACTTGAAAGCTACCTCCACCCGTGCCGCTTTGGCCCCATGTTGTTTCGTCTGTACCATCTTGGCAAGCGCTCCACCAATAAGAGTTGCCGTATATGTTCCTAAGGCTGGCATACAAAGCGGTAAGCCCTCCGGTAACACCCGTCGTGGTTTGAAAATAGGTTGGCGTATAGGTACTGCGTGGGGTTTCGTCCAAAATTTTGGAACATCCGGATAGTATTAACGCGGCTACTACCCCCCCTGTAAACAAAATTGACTGTATCTGTTTCATATTATTATGTTTTTAAAATGTTACATTAAAACCAACCAAAAAGTTTCTGGTTGAAGGTGTGTTGGTGCCGATGGTAAGCAAACGGTGCGGCCCTGCTG
>CAWJTH010000018.1:0-58097 GCA_963845495.1 uncultured Chitinophagaceae bacterium | reverse complement strand
TCTCATTACTATTTATCAGCTTATTATAAGCTCTGGTACTTTTAACCATTTCGATATACTCGAAAAATCCCTTGGTACATTTTTATTGTATAATTTATTGTTGGGGGCCGCCGCTTATTTCTTGGGCATTGGTGCAAGAAAATTAATCCAGCACTATAAAATCCAATATAAATATCCCCTATTTCGTTTCCAAAACGATTGGTACCATATTCTTAAAGGTACTATTTTAAGCTTTCAAGGAAGTAAGGACGATGTTGAAGAAATCGATTATGTGTGGGTAGATGTAATGTTGGAATCAAAAGAAGGTACTTTTATTTATTCTGGTATTTTAAAAGATTTTTTTCTATCGAAAGATGAAGGTTTGGACAGGATTTATCTCACTAATGTACGCAGGCGAAGGATGATTGATGATGCCGTTACTGAGATTGAAAACATCGATGAAACCGATGCATTGCTTGAACTTGACAAACGCTATTATTATATGCCCGGCGATTTTTTTATCGTACCTTATTCTCAAATTAAAAATCTGAACGTAATTTATTACAAGCGGGAAGCAATTTAGGATCCATGTATTTAATTTCTTAAAAATAATTAAAATATCTACGAAAAGCTTCGCATTATTTCTTTTCTCGCTACATTTGTTTCAAAACAAAGCATATTTATGAAAAAACAATTTTTAAGCTTGCTGGCTTTGCCATTTGCTGTTACTTTTTGCATGGCACAAACAGATAACAAAGCACCACAAGCAAAAGAAGATCAACAAACAATTATTAAAAAAAGAGACGGTAAGAAAAAAGAAATAACCATCGATAAAGATGAGAACGGCAAACACGAAAAAATGACCATTGTAATTGACGGCGATAATATTACCATCAACGGCAAACCCATGGGCGACTTAAAAGGCAAATTAAAAATGCTGAACGACATGGATTTGGATTTTAACGACATGCCAGGCAACGATATGGCCTTTGGTCCTCACATTCAGCAATTCAAGCACTTTAATTTTAGAAACAACGAAACACCTGGCAACAAAGCTTTATTGGGCGTTATAACTGAAAAAACCGATAAAGGTGCCAAAATTATGGAAGTATCAAAAGAAAGTGCAGCAGAAAAAGCCGGACTTAAAGCTGGCGATATCATTACCCAAATAAATAGCGATAAAATTGCCGACCCACAGACTTTGGTTGAATCAATTGGCAAATTGCACCCACAAGATATGGTAGAGGTAACTGTTTTACGCGATGGAAAAGAAAAGAAATTTAAAGCTGAATTGGGTAAAAACAATCAAGAGGATATGAGTTGGAATTTTGGCAACACATTGCCGAATATGCCTACTTTGCCCGAATTACCGAACGCCCCAGATGCACCAAACGGTATGCGCAGGTTTAATTTCGATTTTAACGATAACAATAACCATTTTTTCAGCCGCGACGAAAAACCCAAATTTGGATTTAGCATCAAAGACAATGAAAACGGAGACGGTGCTGTGATCACCAAAATTACCGATGGCAGCAACGCAGCAAAAGCAGGTTTACAAGTAAATGATATCGTAACTGAAATTGATGGCAACCTCACAAAATCTACCGACGACTTAAAAAGCGAGATACGTGATATAAACGGAAGGTCTTCTGTTAAAATAAAAGTATTGCGCAACGGTAAAACAGAAACCATTAATGTAAACGTGCCAAAAAGATTGAAAACGGCTGATTTATAATTGTTTGGATTAGGGCTAGATAAGGCGTTGACCGCAAAGAAGCAAAGGGCGCAAAGAAACGTTTTCTTTGCGCCCTTTGCTTCTTTGCGGTTTATTTTTCTTACTGGTTTAGGCCTGTGCGAGGCTTCCCCGCCTCCCAATTGCTATTCTGTCGGCTTTGCCGATGAAAAGCGCTTCTCGTGATTAGTTTTTTCTTTCCTTTGCAGCCATGCAGTACGAAACGGTCATTGGGCTTGAAGTCCATATTCAATTGTTAACCAATAGCAAGCTTTTTTGTGGCGATAGCGCAGCTTACGGCGGTGCGCCTAATACGCACGTGTCGCCAATTACGTTGGCACACCCCGGCACATTGCCAGTTTTAAATAAACAGGCATTGGCTTATGCGGCCAAACTTGGTCTGGCACTGGGTTGCAGTATTACCCGCCATAGTTTTTTCGACCGCAAACATTATTTTTATCCCGATTTGCCGAAAGGCTATCAAACCAGCCAAAATAGCCAACCTATTTGTGTGGGCGGCCACGTAAATATCAAAGTACATGGCAACTCCGTTGCCGTGCCCATTCATCATATCCATTTGGAGGAAGATGCGGGCAAAAGCATCCATGATGCGGATGATGATTATACTTGCATTGATGTAAACCGTGCCGGGGTTCCATTGTTAGAATTGGTAACCGAACCTGCTTTAAAAAGTGCCGAAGAAGCATTTGCGTTTTTAACCGAGCTTCGCAAATTGGTGCGTTGGATAGGCATTTGCGATGGAAACATGGAAGAAGGAAGCTTGCGTTGCGATGCCAATATTTCTATCCGTCCCGTAGGCGAAACAAAACTTGGTACCAAAGTGGAGGTGAAAAACCTAAATAGCATCAGAAACGTAAAACGGGCGATTGAAGGCGAAGTAATCCGCCAAACAAAAGTTTTGGAAAGCGGCGGAAAAATTACGCAGCAAACCAGGGGTTATGATGCTGATACCAACACCTCGGCACCGCAACGCGATAAGGAAGAAGCGAATGATTACCGCTACTTAACTTGTCCTGATTTACCGCCTTTTGAAGTGAGCGACAATTATTTAGCAGAAATAAAAGCTGCATTGCCCGAGTTGCCTGAAACGTTGAAAGAAAAATACATCCAAATACTACAATTGCCTGAGCAAGATGCAAGCGTATTGACCGAAGAAAAAAATTTGAGCGATTATTTTAACCAATTGGTTACACACACCAGCCATACAAAAGCTGCGGCTAATTGGATGCTTGGTCCGGTAAAAAGCTGGATGAACGACCAAGGAAAAGAAATTAGCGAATTTCCGCTGAAAACAAGTGCCATGGCAAGTTTGATTGAATTGGTGCAAGGCGGAAAAGTAAATTTTAGCATAGCCGCTTCCAAAATTTTTCCTGCATTTTTGGCGCAGCCAACGGCCGATGTATTGCAGTTGGCCACAAAATTAAATTTATTGCAGGATAGT
Organism: uncultured Chitinophagaceae bacterium; assembly: GCA_963845495.1. Classification (GTDB taxonomy): domain Bacteria; phylum Bacteroidota; class Bacteroidia; order Chitinophagales; family Chitinophagaceae; genus JAZKFT01. The sequence continues at coordinate 54,924 of CAWJTH010000018.1, read as the reverse complement.
AATGAAGACCAATTATTTACTTGGATTGATGAGGTAATCAGCAAGATGCCCGACAAGGTAACCGAATACAAAAAAGGTAAAAAAGGATTAATCGGTTTGTTTGTTGGCGAAGTAAAAAAATTGTCAAAAGGCAAAGCCGACCCACAAAAAACCACCAGTTTGCTGCAGGAAAAATTAAAAGATTAAGCTTGGCTTTAAGGTTACAATTTGTGACCTCAAGTACTCGGAATACTAAAAGGTGTGCTTAAAATTGTCGTTCCTTCGAAAGGTGAATGACCTTATCCGGTTTTTGGTCATAGTTTGATGTTCGCGAAAAGGTCAATTACCTTATTTGGGAGGTTAAAATAGCAATATGTTAGGCTTCAAAATTTTTCAATTCGAGGTCACAAAATACGATCTCAGACCCACTTACAAAACAAGAAATTTACGAAAGAACTAGGTCTAAAACAAAATATGAAACGCACAAATTTTTACTTTTTACTTTTTACTTTTTACTTTTTCACGGCTTGCGAACAAAATAATTCAACCAAAACTTTTGCGGTGAACGGCACGTTTAAACATGCCCCAACCAATAAAATATATTTGGCCGAATTACCTTTTGGTTCAACGCACCGCACTATTTTGGATAGTGCAAGCCTTGATACCGCAGGAAAATTTTCATTAAAAACAATCGCCAAAGGCGAAGGTATTTACCAACTATTTATTGAAAATGGTCCAGGCATTATGCTCATTAATGATGCCGAAAAGCTAAGTATTCAAGCCGATGCCAATAATTTATCGCATTACACGATTGATGGCGGAACGGCTAATCAAAATCTGCAAAAAATGTTTGGTGATTATTTGTCGGCAGATAGCTTGTTACAAAACTCGAAAGCCGCTTTGGATACGGTTGAAAAGAAACAAATGAAAGCCGCCGAAAAAGATAGTTTAGTTAATCTTGCCAAATTTGAAGTAGACAACAGGGTTAAAAAATTAACGACCATCGCTTCCAATTTTATTAATAACGAAACAAATGGCACCGCCGTTTATTTTGCACTTGGCATGAGCAAAAAACTGATGCCCGAAGCTGATTGGAATAAATTATTACAAAGTAGTCTTACTAAATTTCCACATCATCCGGGTTTAATGATGATGAATGTAAGTGCCAATTCTGCCAATTCAATGGATAAGCAAGGTTTAGAATTGGTTGGAAAACCAGTGCCAGACATCACTTTACCTGATACTTCAGGCAAAAACGTTTCCGTGGCTAGCTTTAAAGGCAAATGGTTGTTGATTGATTTTTGGGCTAGTTGGTGTGCACCCTGTAGGCACGAGAACCCGAATGTAGTAAAAGCTTTCAAGCAATTTAGCACAAAAAAATTTACTATTCTTGGTGTTTCGTTGGATGAAAAAAGAGAAAATTGGTTACAAGCCATTCATCAAGATGGGTTAACTTGGACGCAAGTGAGCGACCTTCAAATGTGGAAAAGCCAAGCCGTAACAGTTTACAATTTCAATGGTATTCCATTTAATATTTTGGTTGATCCAAATGGTGTGGTGAATAGCGTAAACCTCCAAGGCGATTCGTTGATTAATAAATTAGTTTTGGTATTGAAATAATGATTTATATGAAATTTAATCGTGTATCATTAAATGACCATCAAACAAAAACTTTTACTATTATTCATTTATTTTAAACCTGGCATAAAAGATATTTATTCAATGGTTAAAATTTATGATAGAGCTGATTTTCCAGCTCGAATAACAGAAAATCTAGGACCGCTTTTGGAGGAAAATTTAATTTTCGTTTCAAATATTTTTGACAATGGAACTCCTTCAAAATATGATGTTACAGAAAAAGGCAAAATTTATGTAAATGAACATATAAATATCGAGGAGATAATTCAATTATGTAAAAAAGATGCAAAGTCCTGATTTTCTTTTAAAGCTTATACAATCTTATTACTGTTCAGTACTACATTCAATGCTTTTTTATACACCTCAATCACTCTTTTTCTTGCTTCTTCATGCACCACAATTGGCTTTGGGTAATCAAACCCTTCAAATTCAGGCACCCATTTACGGATATATTTAAAATCAGGGTCGAACCGTTGTGTTTGTAAGGTTGGGTTAAACACCCTAAAATATGGAGCTGCATCACAACCGCTACCTGCCGCCCATTGCCAGCCGCCGTTGTTGGAAGCCAGTTCATAATCCAGCAATTTTTCGGCAAAATATGCTTCTCCCCATCGCCAGTCTATCAATAAATGTTTGGTCAAAAAGCTTGCGGTTATCATCCGCACTCTGTTATGCATAAAACCTATTTCGTTTAATTGGCGCATGCCGGCATCCACAATTGGATAACCGGTTTGCCCTTTGCACCACGCTTCAAATTGCTTTTTATCGTTTTTCCATTCAATTTTATCATATTCCTTTTTAAAGGCATGCCCCAAACCAACATGTGGAAAATGATGCAGAATCATGTGATAAAAATCCCGCCAAATCAATTCGTTTAAATAGGTTTCGTTTAATTCTTTTGCTTTGGCAGCTAGTTCCCTGATGCTAACTGTTCCAAAACGCAAGTGTACACCCATTCGTGAAGTGCCATCAACACCAGGATAATCACGATCTTTAGTGTAATGTTTTACAATGGTTTCATCCAATTTTTCGCTAGGAAACGGTTTACCAACCTCTTTAAAACCCATTGATTCGAGCGAAGGAATTTTATGGGTTGAGTCCTTGAAAAGGTTTTCGAAATATTTTTCTGTAGGATATGGTTTTAAATGAAACGGTTTCAAATTAGCCTTCCATCTTTTACTGTACGGTGTAAAAACGGTGTATGGTTTGCCGTCGTCTTTTACTACTTCGTCTTTTTCAAAAATCACATGGTCTTTATAGGTGTTGAATTCAACCTTATTTTTAACTAATAAGGCCTTTATTTCCTTGTCGCGAACTAATGCGTAAGGGTCTGCATCGTGGTTGGCAAATACTTTTATAACGGTATAGTTTTTAAGTAACTGTTTAAATGCTTCTTCTGGCGTTCCGTAAAAAGCTTGCAAGCTGCTTTTATATTTAATTAATATACTTTGCATATTTTCCAAAGCATCGCGTATAAATTCAACACGCCTATCATGTTTTTCATCCAGTTCGCCCAATATATTTTTATCAAAAATAAAAATGGGTAGTACGGGGTTCTCGCTTTTTAGGGCGTGATACAAAGCAGCGTTATCGTGAAGCCGCAAGTCGCGGCGAAACCACATTATGTTGATCGGTTCTGGCATTATTGGCAATTAAATATTGAGTAAAATGATTAAATAATTGTTCCCAAAAAATAATTTGTTATTTGCAATAAGTCGTTTGATATTTTTACTAGAAAATAAATGCTTCGTCCAATAGATAATTATTTTTTGCAACAAACAGAACCCACAAAAAGTTGTTTGCAATTTTTAAGAACACATATTATTGATTTAGATGAAAATGTAACCGAAGCTTGGAAATATGGGATGCCGTTTTATTGCTACAATGGAAAAATGTTTTGTTATTTGTGGATACATAAGAAATTATTGCAACCATATATTGGTATTGTTGAAGGACATCAAATTAATCATCCAGATTTAATAGTTGAAAAAAGGGCAAGAATGAAAATATTATTGCTTGATCCAACTAAAGATTTACCTATCGAAAAGATAGATTTTATTTTAAAATTGGCTTTAACATTTTACCAATAATTATTTCAAAAGTTTTGGATAAGCAACTGATGCAATTCTGCAATTGGCCCAAGGTTAAGTAAATGGCCTTCTATTTCAGCCACCCAGCGAATATTATAAATTGCATTGGTTAAAAAAACTGCATCAGCACGGCATAAATCTGTTTTAGTAATAGAATTTTCTTTAACAATGAAACCTAATGTGGGCAACGATTCCAACAAATAACGCCGAACAGTTCCAGCCACGCAGCCATCGGCTAATGGAGGCGTAATAATTGTATTTTCTTTTATTAAAAATATATTGGCTATGGTAGCATCTGCAATAGTGCCGCGATGATTTAAAATTAATGCATCATTCCAATGTTGCTGCTTTGCGTATAAAGCAGCTTGGCTGTACAACAAATAATTATTACTTTTAATATTGGCAAATGTATCCGCAGCCTTAAATCCGCCTTCGAAAATACCAACTATTAAACCGTTTTCATTTAGCTTATTATTTTCAGTATTTAATGGCCAGCTTTGTATTAAATAATTGGGAAAATGATTTTCAGCGTCATATAAACCGCCATTGCCACGAAAAATGGTGAGCCTAATACGAGCCGATTTCTCGTGTTGGTTCTTTTTCGCCAATTCCAAAATAGCATTTAAAATAAAGTTTGGCGTGAAAAAAGAAGGCAATTCAAATTGTAATATTTGGAGCGAATTGAATAACCGTTCAGTATGATAATTAGCCAAAATAATTTTACCATCAACAATTTTTATTGTTTCAAAACAACCATCACCATATCGGAACGACCTGTTATTTACAGTAATCGTAGCATTTTTTTCATTGATGATGTTGCCGTTGAGGTTGCAGAACATGAAGTTATTTTGCCCGCAGATTACGGGGATTATCGCAGATATTATAATCCATTTACCTTTCTAAATATGCTTTCTTTAATGCTATCGGTATTGAAATTTACTAAATACCAAGTTTTATTTCTGTCAATTTTAAATAAGTAATTATTTGTTTATGATGTACAGACAAAAGAGTTTCTACTGATTTTAATTCAACAATCACTTTATTTTCAACCAATAAATCAATTCTAAAACCTATTTCTTCCAATATTTCATTTTCATAAAACACAGGAATTGGCACTTCGCAACTAACTTGCAGTCCTCTTTTAATTAAAGCCCTAGATAATGCGGCTTTATATACAGATTCAAACAAACCCGGCCCAAAATAATTGTAAACGTCAAATATCGCCCCTCTAATGTGATAAGAAATATCGTTTTCAGTCATGTGTGCTTACTATAATTGTAAATATTCATTATTTCCATCCGCGTTCATCCCCGAAATCTGTGGGCTACCCATCTCACAAACCAATCACCAACCTTCCCTCTGTTTTTGCAATTACTTCGTCAACTGTCACATCAGAGGCCAATTCCCTTAAAACAAATCCTTGTTCGGTTACATCAAAAACGCCCAATTCGGATACTATTTTTTTTACACAAGCCAAACCAGTAATTGGGAGTGTGCATTTTTTCAACAATTTGCTTTCGCCGGCTTTATTTACATGTTGCATGGCCACAATTATATTTTTGGCGCTTGCTACCAAATCCATGGCACCACCCATACCTTTTACCATTTTTCCGGGAATTTTCCAATTGGCAATATCTCCGCAATCAGACACTTCCATGGCTCCCAAAACTGTTAGGTCAACTTTTCCGGCACGGATCATCCCAAAACTCATGGCACTATCAAAAAAAGCAGAGCCTGGCAAAGTAGTAATGGTTTGCTTACCGGCGTTTATCAAATCAGCATCTTCTTTACCCGCAACCGGAAATGGGCCCATACCCAATAAGCCGTTTTCGCTTTGTAGCACCACATCCATTGTTTCGGGAATATAGTTGGCCACCAAGGTTGGAATGCCGATACCAAGGTTTACATAATACCCATCCTTGATTTCTTTTGCAATCCTTTGTGCTATTTGTTCTTTAGAAAAAGGCATTTTATTTATTTTTTCCAATCATTCCTAAATGCGTGTGGCTAAAGAAATCATAGTATTTTAATCCGTAACCAAATATCCGATCCATACTAGAATGTGCAAATAATATTATTCCAACTAATTGAATTGCAAATGATTGCATATAAAATCCGATTATAAAAACAATTATTGCCACAGCTTTGTGGTGAATAGTAGTATAAATAATAGCTCCAATTTTTGTGTTGATGGCGTAGCCAAACATACTTAAATCGGGAAGCAGCAATAACGCCGGAAAAAGCCACCATGTAAAGCGCAATTGAATAAAAACAAAAATAGCCGATAAAAACATAGCCAGTTCTTCTAATAAAATTAGCTTTTTCATGCTGCTATATTTTAGTAACTGTTCGTTGCTCAATCCTTTTCTCGTAATTTTTCCCTTGAAAAATACGGTGTACATAAATGCCGGGCGTATGAATTTGATCGGGATCAAGTTGGCCGGGTTCAACCAATTCCTCTACTTCTGCAATGGTAATTTTTCCTGCCATTGCCATAATAGGATTAAAATTTCGGCTGGTTGCCTTAAAAATTAAATTGCCGGCGGTATCACCTTTCCAAGCTTTTACAATGGCAAAATCTGCGTCAAAAGCATATTCCATCAAGTATGTTTTTCCATTAAAAACCCTGGTTTCTTTTCCTTCGGCAACTTCTGTTCCAACCCCCGCAGGGGTAAAAATGGCTGGCATTCCATAACCAGCTGCCATACAACGTGTAGCCAAAGTTCCCTGCGGAATCAGTTCCACTTCTAGTTCCCCGCTTAGTAATTGCCTTTCAAATTCAGCATTTTCGCCCACATAGCTGCTTACCATTTTTTTTACTTGCTTCTGCTTTAGCATCAGCCCAATGCCAAAATCGTCCACGCCAGCATTATTACTTATACAGGTTAAACCACTTACTTTTTTTCTTACCAATGCTGCAATTGTATTTTCGGGGATTCCACAAAGCCCAAAACCGCCCAACATTACAGTTGCTCCATTTTGCATATCAAAAATGGCTTCGTCGGCGTTAGCAACCACTTTATTCATTTACCAAAAGTTTGTTTGAAACTGATATTGATGCCAATCGTTGGGCATATTTTCCATTCGCATTGGGGCAGGGTTTGTTAATTTATTAGGTTTTGGGGGCGTTAAAATAGGCACGAATCTGTCCTGCCGTTGCCTGTTTGAATATTGTAATAACGAATCCATCAAAACTTTTTGTTGCGCAGGGTGCGATTTATAAAATGAATAGCTTTTCACAAACTCATCGTTCGAAACTTTATGTAGGGCGAAAACTTTTTGATACATCAACAAGTTTTCATTCTTAACTTTTTGCGGTGTGCCATGTACATAAACCATTACAAATTCATCTACCTGAGCCATATCCCACATTATTTCCTTCATTTCGTTATAATCTAAAATGCTACTTGGCAGTCCTGAAGGTCCTTTACAAGCGGTCATCATTACCAATGCAATAAACACAATCCATCTGTACATTTCTCTATTTTAATGCGTCTCTATATTTTGTGGCATTGGTTACATCCACGCGTTGCAATATCTCCACCACACGGCTGCGTTGATCTTGCGAGCCTTTTTTGAACATATTAATCAATTCGTCAGATTTTCCCTGCATAAAAAACTGAATAATCATAGTATTTGAATTGTCTGAAACAAACTGGCTTAAAGCATTCAACACCCCCAACATGGCTTCCCTGGCTTTGTCTTCATCATCGTATAAATTATCCATTGCACTACGATAATATTTATAAATAATATCGTGAATGGCTGCATAACGACTATTCAAAACATTTTCAGATAACCAATATCTATTTCTAACGCCATCAAATTGAGTCCAACCTTTTATATCACTTCCGTCTGGCGCATTATTTACAATGTTCAACATTTTTTTGAAATACGGTTCCCCAGTGTTTAATGCAAAACTTTCGTAATCCATCGCCAAAATAAGGTTTACATAATAACCAAAAATAGCCGTTAAATTGGATGCAAGCGCATCGGTGCCGTTTATCCTATTTTCATTAAAATCTACTTGTTGATATGCGACATACTTAAAGGTCACATCGTTATCTTGAAAATTAATTAGGGGTGAATTATAAGAGGAATTAAAAATTGGCCTAGCAGCCTGAATAGTTAAAGAGGCACTATAAACATTGTTATCTTTATCGATAAGCGAACTTAAGTTTAATAGAAAGGAACATTCAATTTTTTCGTTGGATTTAAAATTATCGGTCGTCCATTTACGATTGTTAAGTAATTGCGTCAATTGATTTTCCAAGGTATTGAAAACGCTTTTATCTATCTGTGTCCCGATTCTGCTTGAAATCACAGTCACTTTTGCATTTAATTCCTGTGCATGAGAAACCAATGAGCAAACAATTAACACAATTGCGATTAGTCCTTTTATTTGATTCTTATTCATTTTTTGATATCTATGCTTTAAAGCTTTTTGTAGCCCCGAGTATTCAAATCCAATTTTGAAGGGAAATTTTATTGATTATAAAGCCAATAATTTTTTCAGCAATTTCATTTTTTGTCATCATATCAAAAGAAAAGTGTTCACCATTTTTATCAAAAATAGTAATTTTATTAGTGTCCTTTCCAAAGCCTGCACCCTCATCGTTTAACGAGTTCAAAACAATAGCATCAGCATTTTTATTTACCAACTTTTCTTTTGCAAAAAATTCCTCATTAACGGTTTCCAAAGCAAAGCCAATTAGCAATTGATTTTCGTTTTTAATTTGCCCGCAACTTTTTAAAATATCGGGATTCTTTATTAATTCAATGGTAAATGAATCTTCTTTTTTCTTTATTTTATTTTCGGCAATTTGTTTTGCCCGATAATCGGCCACTGCTGCTGCCATTATTGCTACATCGCAGTGCGGAAAAATATCCATGCACACATTGTACATTTCTTCAGCAGTTTGCACATTGGTAACCTTTACCCCATCCGCTGCTTTTAAATATGTAGGACCTAAAACCAAATTTACTTCAGCCCCCCGATCGTATAAACTATTTGCTAACGCAATACCCATTTTACCGCTTGAATGGTTTCCGATAAAACGAACAGGATCTAGTGGTTCGTATGTTGGACCGGCTGTGATTAGAATCTTTTTTCCAACTAGTTCTTCTTTTTTAGAAAAATGATTTTCGAGAAAAATGATGATTTCATCCGGCTCGGACATACGCCCAAATCCGGTTAAGCCGCTTGCCAACTCACCCTTGTTTACCGCCATTAATTTGTTGCCGAAAGCTGAGAGAGTTGCTATGTTTTTTTGTGTGGCGGCATGTAACCACATATCTTCATCCATTGCGGGAACGACAATAACAGGGCAAGTTGCTGATAAATAAACCGTCATCAGTAAATTATCACACATCCCATTAGCCATTTTGGCTAAGGTGTTGCAACTTAATGGTGCAATTAACATTACATCTGCCCAACGACCCAACATTACATGATTAGCCCAAACATCATTTTCGGTTAAATCGTGCAGTACTACGTTTTTGCTTAGCGTTGCAAGTACTAATGGTGATACAAACTCTTTTGCAGCCGTGGTCATTACAACTTTTACTTCTGCACCTGCCTTTATTAACAATCGTATTAACAAAATACTTTTGTACGCAGCAATGCTTCCTGTGATACCCAATAATATTTTTTTCCCTTGCAGCATAATATGGGTGTAATTTAAATAAAAAACGACCCGTGTATACGGATCGTTGTCTGTTAAATTCGGTATATTAACTGAAAAGGTCTATATCATTTTTACGGTGATATATTTTATCCTCCATAAATTCAGTTGTTGCCAACAAGGCTGGGTTTGGCATTTTTTCGTAGGCCCTACTAATTTCTATTTGCTCCTTGTTTTCATGAACTTCTTCCAAACTATCGGTATGACTAGCAAATTCTTCTAATTTGCTATGCAACTCTTCTTTTAAGGTGATATTTATTTGGTTAGCCCTCTTAGCAATAATGGCTATTGATTCATATAAATTGCCTGTTTTGTTTTTAATATCCAAAAGGCTTTTAGTTTCTGCCAAATTATTGGCATTGTTGGTTGTTCTACGAAGCTTGCTCATTTAGGAAGATTTTTAATGTCGTTTTTAGTAAGTTTTAAATAATTATCAACTTCCCCAGTCAACTTACTATCGGGAAAGCGATCTGTAAAATCAGCACAATGAGCTATTACTTGCTCATATCTTTCTTTCATTTTTTCATCTATACTGTTTTGTGCAAACAAATAGGCTGATTTAATGAGCCAAAATTTATATTCGTCACTATGGGGTGAATCCGGAAAGTTTTCTGTAAGAGTTGTGAATGTGGTTGTAGCAGCCCTGTAATTTCCGATTGTATAATAAAGTTCAGCTGATTTAAATTCCTTCAATTCAATTTTCTCTCTGCAATTATCGATAATAGTTGCGGCTTCTTTTATTCTAGATGAGTTTGGATGAGTGTTAATAAATGCTTGCATTAAAGCAATAGCCTTCGTGGTATTTGTTTGGTCTAATTCATATTTAGGCGATTGCTTATAATAACTGTATGCCCGCATATAATCGCATTCCTCGGCCTTAGCACTATTAGGAAAAAGTTCAACAAACCCTTTAAACAAATTTTCTGCGTTAATGAAATCTTTTAGATAAAAAGCGCAGTAAGCATATTTATAATAAAGATCTTCAAACCTTGCGGTTCCTTTCATTACAGGAAAAATATCTTCATAAAGCACCTGTGCATTGTTATAATTCTGCTTTGCATAATATTCATCAGCTTTTTTCAGCTTATAATCATAATCTGTGCTTTTAGAAATCTTTCCAAGCTCTGAGCAACTAACAAATGTTGTTAACGCAAAAAATAATACGACCAAACGATTCATAAAGAGTTGCAAAATTAAGATATTCCTGCAAATTAACGGATTCAAATTTTATATCTGCTATTGTATGCGTTAACAAAAACGTAAAAAGACCTCCCTGTTAGGAGAGGTCTTTTTTACTTTTAAATTTATAGTTTATTTCTTTTGATATTGAGGGTGAGGAGCAGGTACTGTTGAAGGACCTTCTTCGCCAGTTGCATCCCTTAGGTCAACTGTATTTGGATCACCTTCTTCACCGTATTTGAATACGAAGCGATCACCACTAATACCTTCTTTTTCAGTTAAGTAGTTAATAACTGCGTTAACATGATCCCAGCTCAACTGTTGTGCACGTTTGTCAGCAACACCATGGCCAATTACAGCAATCTTACAATCAGGGCTTGCTTTAATTTTAGCCGCAGCACTCATCAAGATAGCTTGTGCGTCTTTGCTCAACTTAGCAGAACCAGATTTGAATTCAACGCTTGGCAAATCACCGATACCGCAACCAGCAGATGGTCTCTTCCAATTTTTCATAGAATCCATAATGTCTTTGCAGCACTGAGGATCTGGGCATTTACCAACACCGTCAGCATTAACTGGTTGACAAGCAGTTGGTGTAATCAATTCCTTATCACGGCAATCAGGAACACCATCACCATCTGTATCACGGCTTTTACCATGTGTATCAACTGGGCAACCTGCCGGTGTATTTGGTTCAACGTCAAATTGGTCAGTTACACCATCGCCATCAGCATCAGGCAAAACCACTGGAGGGAATTTGGTATGTTTTGGATTGTTTGTTTCGCTATATAAGTAATCCAAAGGATTTAACCACCACAATGGAGCAACGCGTTTCTTCTCGTTTCCTAAATTAAAATTGAAACTTAAGTTTGTATAGATAGGAATATCGCTATTAGGAGTATAACTTGTAGTTAAAGCACCAGTTGTAGGATTTCCCAATAAAGCATAAACTTTACCGTCTAAATAATCACTAGCGGTGTAAACTGCTTTCACTTCTAAGCCAATAGAAAATCTTTTGGCCACCTTATATTCAAATCCAGCACCAATATCCAAAGAATGACGGAAATGATAAACATCTCTTTTATTTTCTCCAAAATTATTATCCCTATTTTTTACAATACCACCTGTTTCATAAGATCCATCCATAACATTTTTCAATTGTTTACGGATATCACTTCTTTTTTGGTTGAAGTTAATACCGAGTGCATTGTAATTATATGCAACACCAGATGAATTCAACAAGTTTAAATTGGTCATATAAGCCATTGGAGAATATCCAATTAAAGCATAAACATTCAACTTGCTTTTATTTTTATGGAACATGATATTGTTTAACGAAAACAACATATCCAATGCTGGCGCAATAACTTGTGTTTGATAATTATCAACATAATAACCACCACCAGCAGACCTAATTGAATTATATGCAGTGGTACTTGTAATATTTGCCAAAGTGCCATCAGGTGCATAACCCAAGCCATATGCTTGTCCAAAAGCAATAGATGCACGAAGAGATACAACATAGCCAAGTGCTTTACGGATTGAAATACCCGCATCCCATCCTGGAAGTGATCCAACATCACTTGCGATTGCGAAATAACCGCCATAAATTCCTAATTGCCACTGATCACGTGGACGAGCTGGGAAGTTTTGACTTGGGCTATTGTTTCGCCATTCATTCTGTTGTGCCATCCGGCTCGCAGGAATGTAGCTAGAATCCATATAATTATGAACTCCGCCTAACTGAGCCCAAGCTCCAGATGCTACACTTAGCATGAGGGCTGTAATAAATGCGTACTTTTTGATTTCCATAATGACTAATTTGATGAAAGAGTGATATACTCGGAATATATAGTTGCAAAAGTAAAATTATATGCTAAAACATCCAAATTTAAATTATTTTATCTTTTCATTTGTTTGATTTATACGTATTTAAACCACTTGACAATTATTAAACTGCAAATGATGCACGGCATTTTAAATTTCTTGTGTATTTTGGCGGCCTATTACATGGAGCCAAATTCATCAGTCGATATTATTGCCGAAGAACTCATTGCGTTTGAAATCGCTTTCAAATCCTCTGTCAAAAGTCATGCCGCTTTGCTTGATAAAATCATGCAGTATATAATTCGTAGAAAAGGTAAGCAATTGAGACCCAGGTTCGTACTGCTTTCTGCTAAAATTTTTGGCCCGATTACCGATCTTACTTATCGAGCCGCTTCGCTCGTAGAATTGTTACATACCGCTACTTTGGTACACGACGATGTGGTGGACGATTCAATGCAAAGACGGGGCTATTTTTCAATCAATGCGCTATGGAAAAACAAAATAGCAGTGCTGGTTGGAGATTACTTGCTGTCAAAGGGATTATTACTCTCTTTAGAAAACAATGACCATACAATATTAACACTTTTAAGCCATGCGATAAGAAAAATGAGCGAAGGAGAGCTTCTCCAGCTTGAAAAAACACGAAAATTGAACTTAAAAGAAGATATTTATTTTGAAATAATCCAAAATAAAACTGCCTCACTATTAGCTGCGGCTTGTGCCGCGGGTGCATGGAGCACAACCAAAGACGATGCAATTACAGAAAAAGTGCGCTTATTTGGAGAAAAAGTAGGCATTGCTTTTCAAATAAAAGATGATTTATTTGATTATGGAACCGACGATATCGGCAAACCGACCGGAAATGATATCCAAGAAAAAAAAATGACCCTGCCATTAATATATACGCTTAATAAGGTTGATGCCTCAACAAAACGTGGAATTATCTACACAATTAAAAACGATAATAGAGATAAAGAAAAAGTTGCGGAGGTTATAAAAAAGGTAGAAGCAGCAGGCGGTATATCTTATGCAACCGAGAAAATGTTTCAATACAGGGATGAAGCTCTTGCCATTTTACATACTTTTCCAAACAATGAAGCAAGGCAAGCACTTGAACAATTAGTTAGGTATACAACGGACAGAAAATATTAGTCAAAAACGCAAATTCCCAAAAAATAAATCCCAAATCCCACAACAACAACGTTTTTGATTCGGTTTTACATTCAACCCCATTTTTGCAATTTTATCTTGTTAGAATTTGGAATTTCTTTCTTTGGAATTTGAAATTCTTACATTTACCCGATGGAAAAAAGATGGAACGTACTGGAGGCCGATAAAGAACAGGTATTGGCCTTGCAAGATGCGTTGCGCATCAATTCTACCCTTTGTAAAATACTGGTACAACGTGGAATTACCGATTATGAGCTTGCAAAAAAATATTTTCGCCCCCAACTTTCTGACCTTCATGACCCTTGGCTAATGAAGGACATGGAAAAAGCCGTAAGCCGTATCTGTACAGCCTTTGATAATAACGAAAAAATATTGGTATATGGCGATTATGATGTAGATGGAACAACTTCCGTTGCCACAATGTATCATTTTTTAAAAAACCAGTATTCAAATGTAGATTACTATATACCGCATCGCTACAGGGAAGGTTATGGCATTAGCAAAATTGGTATTGACTTTGCACAATCAATTGGCATTAACTTAATTGTGTGTTTGGATTGTGGTATTAAGGCCATTAACATGATTGGTTATGCCAAATCGTTAGGTATTGATTTTGTGGTATGCGATCACCACACCCCCGATGAAGTTTTACCCGACGCTTACGCCATCCTGAACATGAAACAAAGGGATTGCAATTATCCTTTTAAAGAATTATGTGGTTGTGGTGTCGGCTTTAAACTAATTCAGGCATTGTGCCAACGTTTAAATTTGCCCGACGAAATTTGGACCGTTTATTTAGATCTTTTGGCTACCGCAATTGCTGCCGATATTGTTCCCATGAACGGCGAAAACCGGATAATGGCTTTTTATGGACTAAAACGGGTAAATGAAAATCCCTCAACAGGAATAAAAGCATTGATGGAACTTTCTGCCATGACCGGCACCGTTCATATTACCAATTTGGTTTTTATTATTGCACCTCGGGTGAACGCAGCTGGACGGATGGACGATGCAAAAAAAGCCGTTCAAATGTTTATTGAACAAGATTATGAAAAGGCCATTGAATTGGCCAAACTACTGCATTTAGATAATACAGATAGGAAAGAAGCCGACACCACAATAACGGAAGAAGCAATTGCTATTATAACAGAAAATGCTGATATGTTGCACCGCAAAACTACCGTGCTTTATCAAAGCCATTGGCATAAAGGCGTGGTTGGTATTGTTGCTTCGCGATTAATTGACAAATTTTATCGACCAACTATTATTCTCACCGCCAGCGGCGATAAAATTTCTGGCTCGGCACGAAGTGTGAGCGGCTTTAATGTATATGAAGCCATTCACCAATGCAAAGATTTATTAGAAAGTTATGGCGGTCATTTTTATGCGGCTGGCTTAACAATGGTGGCAGAAAATCTATCGGCATTTAAAGAAATGTTTGAAGATGTGGTACAAAAATCGATCACCAATGATATGTTGGTTCCAGAAATTGTGATTGATGCTGAAATAACTTTCAACGAAATAACCACATCGCTTTACAATATTATTTGCCAAATGGAACCCTACGGACCCGAAAATTTACGGCCTGTATTTGTGGCAAGGCAAGTATACGAAACCGGTTATAGCAAATTGGTGAAAGAAAACCATATAAAATTTAATTTGAAACAAGGCAACAAAACAATGGAAGGTATTGGTTTTAACATGGCTGAAAAATTTGCCCTGTTGCGGCCAAACCAACCCTTGGATGTAGTTTTTACCATCGATGAAAACGAATGGAACGGGGAAAAAAGATTACAAATAAAAGTGATAGATTTAAAGCATTCAAAGCGGAACACTAACTGGTAGTATTTAAATTATCTATTATTAATTGGTTCATTCTCCATTATTTATGCGTTTTTTAAAATATTTTTTCTACTTGGCTTGGCATTGGAATATCCGCTTGGCTTTTTTTATTGTTAAGAATGAAATAAAGGGTGAAAAAAAATACGGCATCATAACTACCGGCATCGACGATTTAAAAGCGACCATTCCGCAACAAGTCCTGGCGCATGCAAGTATTTATCAGCCCATAAATTATTTTATAGCAGAAACCTTGTTCGACCAAATTACCTACCAAGATTTGCAAGCCGGTTTATTAGATTTAGGTTGCGGGAAAGGCCGTGCATTGGCCATAGCGGCAGCATATGGTTTTAAACAAATATTTGGTGTTGATTTTTCACCTGCACTTTGCGACGAAGCTGAAATTACATCAGCCTCCATAGCTGGAAAAAACAAACAAGCCCACATTGAAATAATATGTATCGACGCTGCCAATTATATAATACCAGCAACAGTTTCAACCATTTTTTTGTTTAACCCATTTGATGATTTGATTATGCGGGAAGTAATCAAACAAATTAAAAAAAGCCAAGCTTTACATCAGCGTAGCATTAAAATTTTGTATGCCAACCCGGTTTGTAAAGCCTTGTTTTTTGAGGCCGGTTTTATCGAAACATTTTACCTTAAAAAACTGGAATATTTAGAATGCGCCGTACTTGAGCAAATTTAATTACAACCAGCCTTTTTGCTTGGCCAATTGCATGGCTTGCATTTTATTTCCTACGTGCAATTTTTCGTAAATATGGTAAACATGCGTTTTTACAGTGGCGGTACTGATAAACAATGATTGGCCAATATCTGCATATTTATTTCCGTTTATAACCATTTGCAAAATTTCTGTCTCACGTTTGGTCAGCGGGTTCTCTGTTGTGGCCGAAATTGGCGTATAAGATTGTTGCAAATATTTCATAGCTTTCCGTGCTACCGATGGACTCATGTACGAACCGCCGGTCACCACATCATTTATGCATTCCAAAATACGGTCTTTCTTTTCATCTTTTACACAATAGCCGTCTGCACCGGCTTTAATGGCATTCATAATCTTTTCATCATCTTCAAATACCGTAAGCATCACTACTTTTATGGCCGGGTTCATTTCTTTCACCATCGCTGTTGCTTCAATCCCATCTATTTCACCCATTTCAATATCCATTAAAATAACTTGCGGATGAACCGTAAAAGGATTCGATTTTAAAAACCGCAGCATCGATTCTGCCGAACTCGCTTCATACACAAACCTAACGCCTTCCTTTAATCTACGTATTACACTGTTTCGTATAATATCATTGTCGTCGGTAATTGCTACGGTTATCATGAATATATTTTATTATGCAAAGCAATATTGTAATCTAAATCTTTTAAGTAATGAAAAAGTATGATTTTAAAACATCGCCACACTTTCAAATTATTAAAAAATATTATTACAAATAATAATTTGCTACGTAAAGATAAACGATTGCCTTTGCCACAAAAACAGTTATTATACTCCGTTTAATCTACTTTAGAATTATTTATAAACTATATTGTGTGTTAAATGATTAAAAACACAAAATCAAAATGTTATTAAATACGTAACTAAGCGTTTGTTTGTAAAAGTATATTTGAATGATAAAGATGTTGTCAACTTTTTTAATGAACTTTTTAAGATATTGGAAAAAAAGCTTGTCAAAACCTTTCGGATTGGCCATCTTGTTTTTTGTGCTCTGTTTTTCTGTGGCAGCACAAACACAAAAAATTGACAGCTTAAAAAATATTTTATCTGAAACATCCGATCCCAACATACAATTGAATGTATTGCTTTCGCTTTGCCACGAAAAATTTTCACTTAGCAGCGATTCGCTTTTTAAATATGCAGCCGCCGCAAAAGCGCTTGCAAATCGTTTACAATCAAAGCCTAACGTGCTGTTGGCCGAATATTACATGGCTTATACCTTGTTGGCGAAAAGCAAAGAAGATAGTGTTATAAAATTGGTGGATGCGCAACTAAAAACATTGAAATATGAAGGCGAAACAAGAGAAGTTTATGCTAAATATTGTATTTTAAAAGGCAATGCATTGGTGCGATCCAACAAATCTACACAAGCGTTGGATGTATTTTATGGAATTTTAAAAGAGGCTGAAAAACAAAACGATATCAGTGTAATTGTTGAATCAGAATCTGGTGTTTCAAATGTATTTTCAACCATAACACAATACCACGAGGCACTAAATTGGAACGAAAAAGCCATTCAACTTTGTGCACTTTTACCTACTGCCGATTATGACGAATTGTATGCCTATTGCTTAATAAGACAAGGCATTGCTTATTTGCATATTTATGAAGGAAACCAACAAAAAAAGTTTTCTGATTCAAGCATGTTTTATGCCGCAAAAGGCATGGCCATTTGTAAAAAACGGGAAATTCTTTTTTTATTATGCCAATCTTATATTTTAACCGGCTACAACCTCAGTTATTCCCAAAAACCAAAAGAAGCCGAGGCATTTTTAAAATTAGGGCTTGAGGTACGTAAAAAAATTGCTGATCCCATTTATATTATTTCCGACATGTCGGTACTTGGTACATTTTACGCAAAAACCGGCCAGCCAGAAAAAGGGATTGCTATTTGTAAAGAAGGGATTGCGGTTTTTAAACAAAATAAATTGTCGGCGCAATTACTGGTATTGCTAAATAATGCGCTGGCGCAAAACTATAAGGCCGCGGGTGATTATTTAAATTATAGCGAAATATTGGCGCAACAAATTGCCTTAAAAGATTCTATTTACAAAAAGAATTCGGCAGAAGATCTATCTGCATTGCAAACAAAATACGATGTGCAAAAAAAGGAAAATACCATCATTCAACAACAGCTTGACCTTGCCCATAAAAACAATTGGATAACTGCAAGTTTTGCGCTTTTGTGCATTACTTTGGCCGGCGGCTATTTCTTTTTTCACTACCGAAGAAAAAAACAATTGCTAGAAATGCAGCAATTGGAAATTGAGGAAAAAAGGAAAACGATGCATGCCATTATTCATGCCGAAGAAAATGAAAGACAACGGATTTCTTCTATTTTGCATGATAGCGTAGCCCAAAAAATGGTAGTTACAAAACTAAATCTTGAAGCTTTTGAAGATGATTTTATAGGCATGTCAGAAAATCAACAAAAAACATACGAAAATATCTACAGCCTTGTAAATGAATCGTTTGGCGAGGTACGCAACCTTAGCCACACCATGATGCCAAAGGAATTTTATGAATCGGGTTTAAAAGATGCCATTAAAAGTTTTATTGATAAGATAGACCGCCGAAAACTAAATATAGATCTTCAAATGGAAGGGCATTTCGAACGTGTAGACACGAACCTTGGTTTTATGATTTACCGCATTATCCAAGAGTGTGTGCAAAACACAATTAAACATGCTAAAGCCACTACATTATCGATTGATCTAAAAGCCATTCATCAAAAAATTATAGTTGAAATAAAAGATAACGGCGTTGGTTTTGACACAGAAAAAATTAGCAACAGCGATAGTATCGGTATAAAAACAATGCTTTCGCGAATAGATTATTTAAAAGGAGAAATAACGATTGAAAGCAAACCTGCAAACGGCACCCATATAAAATTTCAGATTCCCATAATTGATTAAAAGCAGGTTGCAATAACAAATTAAGTAGCTAATTTTAATTCTAAAGTGTACAACTGATTTTCGGTGGAAACATTTAAAACATGTTTATTAGGATATAAATATGCCAGCCTTTTTTGTATGTTAATGATGCCTGTGCCAATACGTTTATCTTTTTGCAAATGTTTGAAAATTTTGTTTTGGCAAAAAAACTCGATTGATTTATCGTCTGCTTTTAATTGGATTATAACTGGCGATGGCTCGTGTTTACTAATACCGTATTTAAAAATATTTTCGACAAATCCCAATAAAATTATGGGGGCAATTAATTTGCCCATTAATGTGCCGCAAACTTCAAATGTAATACCAGTCTGCTTTCCAAGCCTCAGTTTTTGCAAATTAATATAACTGTTGATGCATTCCACTTCTTTAGTTAATGGAACAAAATCATTCGTAGACTCATCGGTAATATAGCGCATAATATTCGACAATTGCATAATACTGTCTGCTGTATTTTCATCTTTCAACAATGCCAACGAATAAATATTATTAAGGCTATTAAACAAAAAATGAGGATTTACCTGTGCCTTTAAAAACTTTAATTCCGCATGGGCTTTTTCTGTTTCTGCGGCAGCTTTTTTTTCAATTTCATGCCGCCAGCGGATAGATGCCTGTAGCGCATACCCCAGCCCCAAAACCAAAATATAAATCATAATGCTTATGATATCGAACTGTGGCCGTAGCATTTCCGATAGTTCCGCATTATTGGGCGGCACCGGCCGATAAGGTTGAATCACTATAAAATCCTGTTGAGGTGGTAGTTGCAATGTTTCAAAAACTTTCTTTGAAACGGCAGTTACAATCTTATCAAATGGCTTTGATACGCCGATTGCAACAAGCATCAATAAAACAACAATGAAATAAAGAAGTTTTCGGGATTTATAGAATAATTGCGGCAGTAACCAATAAGCATTTAAATAAAAAATAGAAGTGTAGATTATTAAAAAAAGCCAATATTTTAAAGATGTCAATACTGGCAAAAATGCCATAGTTCCTAAATGACCCATTAAAAAAACAATAGGTAACATCCAGAAAAAGAACCACGCCAAAAGATGGAATAGAATAACAGATTGTTTGACGGTTTTCATATAAAAAATGAAGGTAACAAAGAATAACGGCTGTTTAATTACCGCTGTTCACAAATAGCGAAACAAGGATGCAAATGAAACGGATAAATTTGTGGATTGATTTTTTAAAATTGATTTTATAAGATTTTTAACCTGAAAAAATGGCAAACGAAAAAGAAAAAGAACTGGCGGCAAAAGAAGCTGTGAAACTGATAAAAAACAATCAAATAGTTGGGCTTGGCACCGGCTCTACCGTACTTTTTGCCATAAAAGCCATTGGCGAAATGGTAAAAAACGGCTTAGAAATAAAAGGTGTGGTTACTTCCGGAACCACAGAACGATTGGCAGGTTCGTTGAATATTCCTTTGGTTGATGTTAGTGAGGTTGATTCGATTGACATTACCATTGACGGCGCTGATGAATTCAGTCCGGATCTTTCCTTGATAAAAGGCGGTGGCGGTGCTCTGTTAAAAGAAAAAGTAGTGGCTTCGCTTTCAAAGCAAGAAATTATTATTGCCGATTCATCTAAGCAAGTTGAAAAATTAGGAAAATTTAAAGTGCCGATCGAAGTCATTCCCTATGCTTCCAATTATGTTTTGACAACTATTAAAAAACTGAATGGTAAAGGAAAAATACGCATGGACCAAGGGAATATACATGTAACCGAAGAAGGAAATTATATTATTGATGGCGATTTTGGGCTAATTAACGATCCAGCCTTATTAGCCGAACAGTTAAACGGCATTGCTGGCATGGTTGGTCACGGCTTATTTATAAATTTAACCACTCGTGTAATTATGGGTGTGGGAAACGAAGTAAAAATATTTGAACATCATTAAAATATTGATTTTAAATTGATTATGGCCTTCCAAATTTGGAAGGCTTTTTTATTTTTTATGCATCAAACTAAATCTAACCTATGCCTAGATAGAATTATTTTTGTATTAATAAAAAATAATTTGTTGTTTTTTATCGCAAATTACTATTTTAGTATAGAATTATTTTTAAATTCGCTACCATAATAATCCCTTTAAAACTAATACCTTTTATTATGAAAAATAAGCTAAGGTTTGTGTTTCAAAAATTGGGTCTGTTCTTTCTCTTTTTTATAATTTCGAATTGGTGTATTAGCCAATGTAGTTTTGTTTCGTCAGATGGTTTTACCGTAACTGTTGCTGTAAAACCAACAGCCATCGTGGTAAACAATTGTTACGGATCGGGATTCCAATATCAAATAAAATACAGTTACAATGTGAGCTTTAGCTCGCCGCCGCCAATAAATGAGGGGTTGTATACGTTAGAAGGTGTATTTAATTGTGGTAGCGTTTCTATCAACCTTCCGCTTGCAGGCGGTTCAGGATCGGTTACTTCTGACAATAATGCTAGCTATAGCGGAAGCTCGCCCACCTGTGCTGCGGCTACGCCTACCAATATAGGTTGTACAAATATTAGCATTCATATTTTTGCCCACGGCATTCCAGATCAAACCGTAAACTGCCCGTACGCTTCTAACATTAGTATTTTACCCGTTACGTTTTTAGCTTTTACCGGCATTGCTGAAAATAGTAGCACACAACTAAATTGGAGCACCGCCTCAGAAACCAATAACAATTTTTTTACTATAGAAAAAAGCATAGACAGCCAAAATTGGTCAGATATTGGCAAAGTAAACGGCGCTGGAAATTCGACTCAGGTTAACAATTATAGTTTTGCAGATAATTCACCAAGTTTCCCAACGGCTTATTACCGCATCAAACAAACAGATATTGATGGCAGTTTTTCTTATTCTTCTATTATTTCTGTTGGTTCTTTTTCAATCAACAAATTGGGTATTTTTCCAAACCCAAATAACGGAAACACAATAAACGTTAACGGCATACAATCAGCCGCTGGTTGGCAATTAAAACTCTCTAATGTTGCTTCGCAAATCTTGTATGCTACATCGTTGCAATCCAATCAATTACAACTGCCACAAATGCCGTCTGGCATATATTTTATAACGCTTTCTAATACAACCACTGGTGCTTCAACGGTGTTCAAATATTTAAAAAACTAGATTTCCATTTTTAAGATTGGTTTACTTGCTAACCCGCTAAGCCTACGCAAAATTGGATGTTTTGTGTAGGTTTTTCTTTAAGCAACAAACCCTAATCCCTAAACTTCGTATATCAAACACTGTCACTCTGCTGCTAAATGTTTATTTTTGCCCATTAAATGTCCGTTCATGGAAATTACACCTGGCCCCTTATTAACTGCGATCGATAGTCCTGACGACCTTAAAAAGTTGGCACCCGAGCAATTGCACGAGGTTTGTAACGAATTAAGGCAATATATTATTGACGTGGTAAGTGTGCATGGTGGTCATTTTGCAGCCAGCCTTGGCGTGGTGGAATTGAGTGTGGCACTGCATTACGTATACAATACGCCTTACGATCAATTGGTTTGGGATGTAGGCCACCAAGCGTATGGCCATAAAATTTTAACCGGCCGCCGCGATAACTTTTCTACCAACCGTAAATATCACGGCTTGAGCGGTTTCCCAAAACGCAGCGAAAGTGAGTATGACACTTTTGGTGTTGGCCACAGTAGCACTTCTATTTCTGCGGCACTAGGCATGGCCATTGCGGCAAAATATAAAAAAGAAGACCGGAAATCAATAGCAGTGATTGGCGATGGCAGCCTTACCGCCGGCATGGCTTTCGAGGCCATGAACCACGCTGGCGTTGCCGATGCCGATGTATTGATTATTTTGAACGACAATTGCATGAGCATCGACCCAAATGTTGGTGCTTTAAAAGAATATTTGACGGACATTACCATCTCTCCTACTTATAATAAATTTAAGGATGATGTTTGGAAAGCTTTGGGCAAATTACCCGTGGGCAAAAACATCAGCCGCACAATGGTGCACAAGGTGGCCGAAGGTTTAAAAGGTGCCATCAGCAGTCAAAGCAATATGTTTGAGGCATTAAAACTCCGTTATTTTGGCCCGATCGACGGCCATAATATTAGTAAACTGGTTGATACGCTGAAAGATTTGAAAAAAATACCCGGACCCAAAATCTTGCATATCATCACCACAAAAGGCAAAGGATATTCATTGGCCGAGCAAGACCAAACCAAATGGCATGCGCCTGGTTTGTTTGATAAAGTAACCGGGGAAATTTTCAAAAAAACTTTCGATGTACCGCAACCACCAAAATATCAAGATGTGTTTGGCCATACTTTGGTGGAACTGGCTGAGCTGAACGAGAATATTATGGGTGTAACGCCTGCCATGCCAAGCGGTTCTTCCCTAAAATTTATGATGGATAAAATGCCCGACCGTGCTTTTGACGTGGGCATTTGCGAGCAGCATGCCGTAACGCTAAGTGCTGGCTTGGCTACACAAGGCATGAAAGTGTTCTGCAATATTTACTCGTCTTTCATGCAGCGTGCTTTTGACCAAGTGGTGCACGATGTGGCTATCCAAAACTTGCCCGTAGTGCTTTGCTTAGACCGTGCCGGATTGGTGGGCGAAGATGGCCCAACGCATCACGGCGCTTACGATATTCCATATTTCCGTTGTATTCCAAACATGATTATTTCGGCCCCGATGAACGAGCAGGAGCTTCGGAACTTAATGTTTACTTCGCAATTAGAAAGCACTAAAAATCCTTTTGTAATCCGCTATCCGCGAGGCGAAGGCGTGATGCCCGAATGGCGTACGCCGTTGAAGGAAGTAGAAATTGGGAAAGGCCGGAAAATAAAAGATGGACAAGATATTGCCATTCTTTCGTTCGGTCATCCCGGCAATTTTGCAACCGCAGCTATCCGCGAATTAAGGCAATATGGCATCAATCCTGCACATTACGATATGCGTTTTGTAAAGCCGATTGATGAAGTTTTACTGCACGAAGTTTTCACCAAATACCATAAAATTATTACCATTGAAGATGGGACTATTATTGGTGGTTTTGGCAGTGCGGTGTTAGAATTTATGAATGCCAACCATTACAATGCCGAGGTAAAAATAATGGGCATTCCCGACCGTTTGGTAGAACACGGAACGCTAAAAGAATTGCGTGCCGAAGCGGGTTATGACGCCGCTGCAATTGTGGAAACGGCGAAAATGTTGATGAAGGAAAATGTGCTGATCGAAAGTTTCTCAAAAAATATTTAAAACAAATACATCCCAAAATAAAATTATTCCAGCCAACCAAATGAGGCAATTTGGTTGGCTGGAATAATTTTATTTCATACAATCCGATTTATTTTGGCTGCGTATCCCAAAAACTTAAACATAGCACAAGTTGAACAACAAACGAGGAATGCTCATCACACTGATGCTGGGCACTAGCATGGCGGCCATCGATAGTAGCATTGTAAATGTATCTTTGCCTGTTATCCGCAACCGTTTTGGGGTAAATGTTTCTAGCGTGGAATGGGTGATAACAGCTTACATGATTGCCTTTTGTTTGTTCATTCCACTTACCGATTGGCTCAAAAGAAAAATTGGCTATTACAACCTATTTTTTTATAGCGTAGCAATTTTTACCGTAGGCTCATTGCTTTGTAGCCTCAGCACCAGCCTTACTTTATTAGTGAGTGCCAGGATTATACAAGCCATTGGCGGCGGCGCCATTTCACCAACATCGTTAGCCATCCTCAGCGAAAATTACCCCGTGCAAGAGCGTGGCAACGCCATCGGTTGGTGGGGCATCGGCAATGTAATGGGCCCTGCAATCGGCCCAACCCTAGGCGGTTTTTTAACACATTATCTCGGATGGCAATCCATTTTTTATGTAAATATCCCCTTGGGCATACTTAGTTTGTTGCTCATCCGTCGCTATCTCGGATTTTTAAAAGAACAGCCTATTTTGCATCCGCGTTTCGACGTTCGCGGATATATCTTTTTCTCGTTATTTATTGTGGGGTTGCAGTTTACTATTGCGCACATTACTAAAAATGCATTGCATTCCTGGGAATTGTGGACGGGGCTTGGTGTGTCCATTTTTTCGTTTTATGCCTATCTTTCTTCTGCAAAGCAAACCGATCCATTGCTCGATTTGTCTGTTTTTAAAATTGCCGATTTCAACAAAGCGGCCATCATTATCACCATCCGTTCGTTGGCATTGTATGGAGGACTTTTTTTCTTGCCGTTTTTATTGCAAGGATTGATGGGTTATTCTGAGATACAAAGTGGCTTGTTGCTTTTGCCCAATGCTTTAATGATGTTGGTAACCAGACCATTAGCTGGCCGTTTGGCCGACAAAGGTTATATTAAGCAAAGCTCTTTTGCTGGTATTATTTTGGTTGCACTCTCCTTTTATTTATTTTCAAAACTGGATGTTGGCGTTTCTATTTGGCTGATTATGTTGCCCATGATTGTGCGTGGATTGGGCATGAGTTTATTGGTGGCACCCGTTTCCACAGCATTGCTTAATTCGGTTGATAAAGCCCAAACCGCAACCGCAACATCTTTAAATAGTTTGATACAACAAATCGGCGGTTCGGCCGGCATCGCCATTAGTGGCGTTATCCATGGTTTTATTAGCGCTTTTTATTTACAACAAGGTAGGGGCCAAGTATTATCTGAGCATTTTGCATTACAAGATGGTTTTTTAATTTCTGCATTTATTATTTTATTAGCCATTTTGCCAGCACTTTTGTTGGGCAAAAAAGCGGTGGCCGAACAAAAAACGGCCGAAAACTTGCCGAGCGTTTCTTAGCCAAAAGAGAAGTTAACTGCATGATATTAATCTAAAACTTATGAAACAATACATTATTACCGGTATCGATTTTACCGATGAAGGTGCTTTGGACAGGCGTTTAAAAATTCGCCCTGAGCATTTAAAGGGTGCAAAAAAACTAAAAGAAAACGGTAACTTTATTTTAGGTGGGGCTATATTAAATGCTGATGGAAAAATGATCGGCTCAACCATGATTATGCAGTTTGAAACAGAAAATGATTTGCAAAACTGGCAGCAAAAAGAACCCTATTTAACCCAAAAAATATGGGAAAAGGTAGAAATAAAGCCTTTTAAAGTAGCAGATGTATAAAATCGGCTCATATTATAAGAGCGGTAATTAACATTTAAACTTCCGTCGGCAATGCAATTATTGTTTTCTTTGTAAATGGAATACAGCCGGTAAGTAGAGTTGCTTATTGCCAGTAGGCTGATAAAATTTCAACGACAATCATGAAAAAAATAGTTTTTTGTTCTTTGGCAATAGTTGCACTATTTGCTTGTAAATCAGGCGATAAGAAATTTGAAGCCGGTCAAACTGAAATAAACGGCACTATAAAAGACATAGATACAGGTTCAATTACGCTAACCCACGAAACAATTGATGGGGATAAATTAGATACGCTTAAATTAAAATCGGGCAAGTTTACTTTTACAACTACGCTAAACGAACCGACATTATTTGTATTAGCCATTACAGGTGAAAAAGAAATCCAACCACTTGTTTTTTATGCTGAACCCGGCAAAACTACCATTGACGGCACATTGGATTCGTTGGCAAAATCAAAAGTAGATGGTGGTAAAACACAAGAAGAATATAAAACCGCGGCCGGTGATTTAATGGCCATTTTTAACCAAGGTAAATCATTGTACCAGCCTTTTCAGGAGGCAAAACAAAATGGCGATGTAGCTACGCAGCAAAAAATACAAGTACAATTTGAAGCAATCAATAAACAGGTTTTGGCATACATTATTAAATATGCCGCCGACCATAAATCATCCATTATTGCTGCGCAATTAATTACTTTTTACTTAAATGATGATGCCCATGATGCTGAAATGAAAACCGCTTACGAAGCATTTACCGATAATGTGAAAACAAGCGTAGCGGGCAAAAAATTGAAAAAAACCCTCGATATGAAACAAAACACCACCGAAGGTGCGGTGGCTGCTGATTTTACGTTGCCGGATACCGACGGCAAAAATGTGTCGTTGTCATCATTTAAAGGCAAATATTTATTGGTGGATTTTTGGGCAAGCTGGTGCGGCCCTTGCCGTGGCGAAAACCCCAATGTTGTTGCAGCTTATAATGCCTACAAAAACAAAGGTTTTGATGTTTTAGGTGTTTCCCTAGATGAAGAACGCACTGCTTGGCTGGCCGCTATCGACAAGGACCATCTTACTTGGCACCATGTTAGCGATTTAAAAGGATGGAGTAATAGTGCTGCTGTTTTATACGGTGTTCAATCTATTCCTATGAATTTTTTGTTGGACAAAGATGGAAAAATCATCGCCAAAAGCCTACGTGGCGAAGATTTACAAGCAAAACTGAAAGAATTGATGCCGTAAATGGATGGCAGTTATTAGATGGCGGTTGGCCGCCTGGTCACTTATAATTAATTTTACATTAAAAATGGGCATCTAAAAAATGCCCATTTTGATTTTATGATTTATATATGAATTAAAAACTATAATTTAAAATCTGCAAACTGCCATCTGCAAACTGCCATCTGCCAACTATTTAACCACCGTTCCAATTGGCAAAACAATTCTGCCGTACATTTCATTTAATAAAGTTGCCACTCCCGTGTAAATTGCAGATGCTCCGCAAATAATGCCTTCATATCCGGTAAATGTTTTAATGGTTGCATTTTCGGTAGCATCGCCGATGGCCAATAAAAAGAATAAAATAGTAAGACTAGCAAATACAAATTGCAGTGCTTTATTTATTTGCAAAGTACCAAAAAATAATAAGCCAGTAAATATACCCCACATAATTAAATAAGCCACCATTCCATTAGTTGATGGTGCTGGGATTAAATTCATTTTCGGTAAAAAAATTAAACCCACCAATGTGAGCCAAAAGAAGCCGTAAGAAATAAATGCGGTCATCCCGAATGTGTTATTTTTTTTCGATTCTAAAATACCCGCAATAATTTGTGCGAGACCGCCATAAAAAATACCCATGGCTAAAATCATTGAATTCATTTCAAAAAAACCTGCGTTGTGCAAGTTTAATAAAACGGTGGTCATACCGAAAGCCAATAATCCCAATGGCCCGGGATTGGCACTCGTGTCTTTAATTGCAATCGTTGTTTGTTCCATTTAATTTTGTTTTTTAAAAGATGGATAAAAGATACAGGCTAAATTAATTATTTAAAGGATTCCAATCAGGAAATACATTTTTAAGTGTAATTGCTTGCGCCTGTTCGTCTGTTAATTGATGGCTCCACGCAACACGTTTTGCGGTATCAGCGCCAGAGCCATCGTTTTTATATTCTGAATAACGGGCCGTTTTATAACTTTCTGTATTGTTCCAATTGCGCCAACCTTCTGGCAAAATATGCGGCCCGATATGGCAATGCATATAAATTACATTGGCATAAGGGCGCCACGGCCTACCCAATGAAACGCCGTGCAGGCTTGTATCTCCCGTTAATTCGCAATTATTAAATACATATCCGAAAGGATGGTTTTGGGGTGTTGATGCAGCAGTAATATGCGAATTCTTTTTACTGTGAATATGGCAATATTCAAACCAAACCGTTGCCGATCCAAATATAAAATCGGTTGTTCCTTCAATGTAACAATCTTTATAATACTGCCTGCTTGTTTCGCTGTTGGTAAATAAAATATCTTGGTTACCAATAAAACGACAATTCGTAAAAATACATTTATCGCCATCCACTTCGGCAGCTACAGCCTGACCCGCAGTAAAACCCGCATCGTTTTGAAAAGTAATATTATCGGCAGAAAAATTATTGCCATTGATTAAAAAACTATAAGATGACCGGGTGTTGATGCTATCTCCATTCGGTGAAATTTTACCGGGGTGATCATCGTAAGTTAAAATGGTTTTTGATTTATCCTCGCCATGAATTGTTACAAAATCTTTGGTTAAATCAAGGTGTAGTTTTTCTTTATAAATTCCATTTTTAATAAAAATTATAATTGGTATTTTATTATTTAATGGAATAGCATTTAACGCTGCTTGCACGGTTTTATAATTACCGCTGCCATCTTGCGCAACGGTAATTTTACTTTGGCTTTCAGCATTTAATTGCACAATAACAATTAAAAAAATGGCAAGCAATAATTTATTTTTCATTTGATAATTGTTTATTTAAATCTAACCAAAAGATAGCGTTTTAAATATTTTAAACAATGGGTTTTGCCCATCGCTAATAAATGTCATCCTTTCCGGACTTTTTGAAGATTGAAATAAATCTTATTTTATTGGCTTTAGTCTAATTACTAAATACTAACATCTAACTACTCTTTCTTATCTAACTACTAAGTACTAACATCTAACTACTTTGCCTATTTAATTTCTAACACATTTTCCGTTGCGCCATTTGTAAACGTAGCTTTGGCTTTTGCATTGTTAACATCCACATTTGTTACTCTAATGCCTTTTGTTCTTTCGCCATAAATATTAAATAACACATCAGCATTATTATAT
Organism: uncultured Chitinophagaceae bacterium; assembly: GCA_963845495.1. GTDB lineage: Bacteria > Bacteroidota > Bacteroidia > Chitinophagales > Chitinophagaceae > JAZKFT01. Next base: position 25,338 of record CAWJTH010000018.1, on the reverse strand, counting down.
TTTAATCCATTTAAATTAATGTTGCTGCTATTTTCAACATACATAATTGGGCTTGTATTATCTACCTTTAGTTGAATATTTTTTAAATTGATGTTTTCCGCTTCAATCAATTCAATTCCTTTTTTGGCTTGCAAAACAACATCGCTAATGTTTATATTTTTAATACTCATTTCTGGCAATCCCCTAATAAAAATGCTTGCTGCTGCACCATCGCATACAATATTGCTTATATAAAAATTCTGGAATTTCGGTGTGGTTTCGTCCGCTTTTGGTATTTCTACTTTTTCGCCCGGCTTGGCTGGTTTAGTAAAATAGTACATATCAAAATAAATGGCTTCGCCAACAATATCCTTCATAAAAATATCCTTACAATAAATATTTTCCACCAAGCCGCCACGGCCGCGGGCAGTTTTAAAACGCAGGCCTTTATCAGTGCCCATAAAACTGCAATTGGAAACAAAAATATTCCTTGCACCGCCGCTCATTTCGCTGCCGATTACAAAACCACCGTGTGCACGGTACACTATATTATTACGGATAATTAAATTTTCTGTTGGCATGCCACGTTTACGACCTTCTTCATCTCGGCCGCTTTTGATGCAAATGCCGTCGTCGCCGCATTCCAACGTACAGCCTTCCATCAATACATTTTTGCAACTTTCAATATCAATTCCGTCGCCGTTTTGTGCCCATTCTGGGTTTTTAACGTACACATTCCGAACGGTCAAATCTTGGCACATTAGCGGATGCAAGCACCATGCAGGCGAGTTTTGAAAAGTGACGCCTTCCAGCAAAACCTTTTTGCAATTAGTAAACACTAGCAAATTAGGCCGTAAAAAATCTTTTACCGGCATGTAATCTTCGTTGGTAGCTAGTTTATCCATTTCGCCGGTTTTACTGTATTGTTGGCCTTTTTTAAAACTTTCGGATGGATACCAACTTTTTCCATCATCGCTTAGCACGCCACCCGAAGCCAACTTCTTTTTCCATTCGCTTTCGGTCAAACGATCTTTTCCGATGGCACGCCACACATCGCCGTTACCTTCAAAAACACCTTTGCCCGTAATCCCAATGTTAGTGGCATCTGTGGCAGAAAGCGGCGACTGGTTTTTCTTCGCTTTTTTACCCTCCCAATTACCATCCACTAACGGATATTGCGTTTTGTCTTTTGTAAATTCAACAATGGCGGCACGATCCAAACTCAGGTTCACATTGCTTTTTAGCACAATCGGGCCGGTAAGCCACAAACCCGCAGGCACCAATACAACGCCCCCACCTTTGCTGCTGCATGCATCAATGGCATTGTTGATGCTAACTGTATTTAAAGTAACACCATCAGATTTTGCGCCGTATTTAACGATATTTACCGTATCAGCTTTAAAATTCGTATTTGCAATAACCGGCAAATTGGTCCAAGAATATTGCTGTGCTTTTAATTGCACCGATAAAATGGGTACCATTAAAAACAGGCTAGCTAGATATTTTATTTTCATAGGTTTATTTCGTTTTAATTTATTTTAAATCGTCTAATAGATGTCGTCCCTTCGGGACTTTTTGTTTAATTTCTAATTGAATCTTTAATTCTTGATTTCCTGTTCCTTGCCTTCCTTATTTCTTATTTCCCATTTCTTATTCCTTATTCAACTTGATTTCCTGTTCCTTGTCTTCCTTATTTCCTTTTTCGTAATTCTCAATTCGTAATTGGCGTCACCCTAAACCAATCCACATCCGCCCAGCCCGAATCATTTATCTGCGTTTGCCTGGTACAGAACAACCCAACTTTTGCACCGATCCAACGGCCAACCTCGGCCGTAAATTCATCGCCTGCATCAATAAAACTTTGTCCATCGTAGCCATAACTAAATTTGCATTTTCCACCCTTGCTTACTTTCACCCTAAAATAAACGGTTGCATTAGCGGCTTTACCTAACACTGTTTCTATTTCGGCCTTACCTTTTTCTGCATCCTTGCATAAAGTGTATACCAAATAATTTCCGTCTTTTTTACTTTCGATGGCAATATTGGCATAACTAAAACCCATGATTGTTAGCCCGGCTTTTTCATTTTCCAGTTTTGGGTTGGGCTTAAAAGTCAATTTGGTTGTGACCATAAATTCATCGGCTGGAAATTTTTGAAGTAACACGTTTGGCACGCCCCAAAGGTTTGTGGTACTATCTGGCCATTTGTCAGAATACAGGCGCAGCGTGCCGTTCGACGGATTGGCGAAACTCCAAACCGCTTTGCTGTTGGCCATCCATTGCCATTGCAAACCCAAGGTTTTTTCGTTGAATTCATCGCTCTCAACCGGATTTTCCGCCGGATAAGTTTTGCCCACATTCGGTTTTTTATACATTGTAACCGGCTCGCCTTTTCCGTCGCCGTCTTTGTCTATCCCGATTACCGGCCAATCGTTTATCCACTTCATTGGCTGCAAATGCACCACGCGGCCGTACGCCTCTTTGTCTTGAAAATGCAGGAACCAATCCTCACCTGTTTGTGTGGTTACCCAAGCGCCTTGATGCGGCCCGTTGGTTGGCGAACTTCCTTGATCCATCACCACTTTTCGTTCGTAAGGCCCATAAATATTTTTGGACCGGAGCACTACCTGCCAACCGGTTGGCACGCCACCCGCCGGCGCAAAAATGTAATAATAGCCGTTGCGTTTGTAAAATTTCGGCCCTTCAAAAGTTGGATCGGCGTCGTGGCCATCGTACACCAAAATGCCGTCGTCCATTACTTTTGTTCCTTCCGCATTCAGCTTTTTAACGACTGCGATACTTTTAATGCCCGCCCGGCTTCCGGCATAAGCATGCACCAAATAAACTTGGCCATCATCATCCCAAAGCGGACATGGATCGATCAACCCTTTTCCGCCTTCTATTAAAATCGGTTCACTCCAAGGCCCGGCAGCGTTTTTCGCTTTGATCACATAAATCCCAAAATCAGGATCGGGATAATAAATATAAAATTCGTTGTTGTGATAGCGGATGGATGGCGCCCAAACACCGTTGCCGTGTTGTGGTTTTGAAAACACGTTAAAAGGCGGTTGTTTGGTTAGCGCATGGCCGATCAATTTCCAGTTCACCAAATCTTTTGATTGTAAAATGGGCAGGCCGGGAATATCTTCAAACGACGACGAAACCAAATAAAAATTATCGCCAACTCTAATCGCATCGGGGTCGGAATAATCGGCATTTAAAACAGGGTTTTTATACATACCGTTGCCCAAATCAGGCGACCAAACTTTGGACACATAGTTTGGTAATTGGGCATTTAAACCAATTGATATGCAAAAAAATAAAAAGCCAGTAAATATTTTATTCATTAATTTATTTAAACAGGTTATTAGATTTTATTAAACTTTTAAAAAAATATTTATTTATTTAATTTCTCATTCTTATTTCTAATTATTGTTCCTTATTTCTCATTATTGATCCTTGTTTCTTATTCCTTATTTCTTGTTTCTTGTTTCTTATTTCTTGTTTCTTATTTCTTGTTTCTTATTCCTTATTTCTTGTTTCTTACTCCTTATTTCTTGGGAATCGGCGGCCCTATAATTTCCATTTCTTTTAACCATGCTTCGCATAAATTAATCCATAAAGCAGTGGAACCTAGATTATTATTTGTTCCAATAGCATGACCGCCTTGCGGAAATACATGAAAGGATGTGGAAACATTATTTTTTAATAACGCCTGATAAAATAATAAACTATTAATCGGCGGCACTGTTTTATCGTTAAATGCATCTGCAATAAAGGTGGGCGGTGTATTATTTGTTACGCCATTTTCGGTTGAATATTTCTTAATTAATTTATTGGAAGGTTTTTTACCCAATAAATTTTCTTTGCTTCCTTTATGTGCAAATTCGCCCATGGTAATTACCGGCGAAACCAATATCATAAAATTGGGGTGAAAAGAAACCGTATCCAAATCATCTTTAATTTTTGAAACATCATCTTGAGTTGTACCAATTAAAGATGCCAAATGCCCGCCAGCCGACGACCCTTGCACGCCAATTTTATTTTTATCTATATGCCATTTATCGGCGTTATCCCTTACAATTTTCAATGCCCGTTCTGCATCTTGCAACGGTGCAATTTCCCGCTGTTTTAAATCAGGTGAATTAGGCAAGCGATAATTCACCACAAAAGCACTCATCCCCAAAAAATTAAACCATTTTGCCAATTGAAAACCACCTAGCACATACGTTAAATGTTCGTACCCACCACCCGGAAAAATTAAAACCGCTGCTCCGTTATTATCATCTTTTGATGGAAAAAATGCATACATCCCAGGAACCATAATCCTATAAATCCGTTCGTTTACAATGCTATCTTTTAATGCCAATCCTTTTACATTGGGTGTTTCGCCCTGTGGCCAAAGCGGAATAAATGTTTGCGCATTTAACTCTTGCGCATGTAATTGCCCAGCAGCAATAATTATGATTGAAATAAAAAGTAATTTTTTCATATTAATACCTGATTAAAACATTTAAATAAATGGATTTACTTATTTAAATTCTTTATTCAGGAAAGTTACCATAAATTCCATCATCGGGTTAAACCAAGGATGAAAAAACCAAAACGGGTGAGGCGTATCATCGAACGTATGTATTTCGGAATAAATATGCAAGCTGTCCATTTTTTGGATCATGTCTGTACGGCCGGCGTGAAACCGTGGAGTGGAACTATTTAAAAAAAGAAATGGTGTTGTTTTATCAGTTACATGGTTTAGCGGAGCGGCTTCTTCCCAAATTTCAGGCTTTTGGGCGTAAGTGCCACCGAGCCATTGCGCAGCAACGGTGCCTTCGGCAGATTCTGGATGATGAAAAGCCAAAGTGCCGTCAATGTCAACCACAGCCTGCACTTTAGCCGAATGATTGGCAGATCCGTTATGGTCTTCAAAATGCGGGTTGCCGTTTGTTGTGCCGACTAAAGCCGCCAATTGCCCGCCTGCGGAGCAGCCTAAAATGGCTATTTTATTTGTGTCGATGCCATACAATTTTGCATTGGCATGCATCCATCTTACCGCTGCTTTTAAATCATACACCGCAGCGGGATATGGCGCTTCCAACGTCAACCGATATTCCGGACTTACCGCAACAAATCCGTTTTTGGCCAATTCAATCGACATCGCACTATTTTGCGATTTATCGCCCGAACGCCATCCACCACCAAAAACCAATAAAACCGCTGGTTTTAATTTTTTTATTTCTTTCGGAAAATAAATATCTAATGGAATTTTACGATCATTTATTTCTTTATAAATTAAATCGGTTTTAATTAAAACATTATTTGGTATTTCTGGCGAAGCCACTTTAATATAAGGACGCTTTTTTTGCTCTTTAATTAAAGTGCTGTAAATGGTAAAACTAGTATCTTTTGGAATATTATTATTTTGCGCAAAAGTTTTTGCGGTAAATAATAATAGTAATATGACAATATTTTTAAGCAACGGTGATATTAAAATTTAGGTGAGATCTAAAAATATTGGAATTTGGAATTTTATTTATTTGGAATTTATCAAATCGGTTTCCAACCATTAAAAATATTTTCCAATGTGTATTGTTTTGCTTCGTCTTTTGTTAATTGCTTGCTCCACGGTACTCTTTTATTAGTTGCAGCGCCTTCGCCTTTATTATTATATTCGGCATAATAAGCAGTTTTTTCGTTTTCCACATTGCCCCAATTTTGCCAACCCACAGGTAAAATATGATTGCCCAATTCACAATTCAAATAAACCACTTTAGCATATTGCCGCCATGGCCGCCCTAAAAATTCTTTGTGTACCGAAGTGTCAGCAATTAGTTTACAATTAAAAAAAACATACCCAAATTTTTGATTTTGCGAAGTAGACGCTGCAGTTACAAAAGAATTAATTAAACTTTTAATGGTACAGCCTTGAAAAACTGCAGTAGCCGGGCCAAAAATAAAATCGGTGGTGCCTTCAATATAACAATCAACATAATATTGTCGGCTACTATCGTTGGCGGTGAGTAAAGTATCTTGGTTACCTAATAAGTTGCAGCCTTCCATTTCAAAACGGTCGCCATCTACATGCAACGCAACGGCTTGGCCAACGCGGCCGGCAGCGTTTTTAATAGTCAGGTTTTTAAAATGCACATCGTTGCCCTGCACCCAAACGGTGTACGAATTAAAGGTGGTAAACCTGTTCTTTTTATTGGCCGTATCGGTTGCGCCGGGTAATGGTTTGCCCGAATAATCTTCGTACGTAATAATTGTGCTATCGCGGCTTTCGCCAGTTATGGTGATGTTGGTAACCCAACTTGGGATAATTACTTTTTCGTGATAAACACCTTTTTTGATAAATATTTTTAATGGAATGGGAGAATAAGCCCGCACTTTATCAATGGCTTCTTGCAAAGTTTTGCAATTGCCAGAGCCGTCGGACGCAACGGTTAGTTCGGTTGGATAACCGTTGTTGGCTTGTGCTTGGGCGAGGATTTCTAATCGGCCCAATAAAAAAATAAGGCAAGATAATACAACCGCTTTTTTCATATTTAATCTTTCATTACAAATAGCTTATCCCAAATAAATCTACCTTCTTCTTTTTTTTCTTAGCAAAAAAAAGAAGCAAAAAAAGCCAAGGCTCTCGAAAGAAAAGGCTAAAAATTCATATCGCTGGCCGGAAGAAAAAGAACTCGCCTTATCAAACGTTTAGGTTCAGGTCACGAAGGGCTCAAACAGCTTTTTCTTCCAAATACAGGCCATCAACATGAATTTTTATGCACTTTTCTTTCGAAGGCCGATTGACAAATAGCCCAACAATTGTTCGTCATTTTTTTAATTTTTACTTTTTACTTATTAAGATACTCTGCCAAAGGCAACTTCAATTCTTTGATTCCTTCAACAGCCAATTCAGCCATTTTTTTGGCACCGGCAGGCCTAAAATGGGTGTCATCTTTTTTACCTTTTGGATAATTTACATTTCCTGAATCAACGTAATTATACAATCCTTTCGATGGTTCATCGCCCATGGCGGTAACAACAGCAATGCTTTTTTGCAGCATATCAATCAGTGGAACATGCAGTGAATCAGCAACATGCCTGGTAACGCCTGGGTACCCTCCGTGCGAATCAGTCAAAACACCGTCTTTAAAACTGCGGCGGGTAACGGGCGTCATTAAAATAGGGATGCCACCTTTTGATCGTGTTTCCATTACATATTTAGATAATAAAATGCTGAAGGAATCAAGTGAAACACCAACAGTTGGTTTGTCTACTTTTTCATCGTTGTGGCCAAATTCAATAATCACATAATCACCTTCCTTCATATTTTCCAGAATGGGTTTCCAATGGCCTTCATTTAAAAACGATTTTGTGCTACGGCCATTTAGCGCTCGGTCGTCAACGGTGGCATCGGCATCAAAAAATGGCTGAAATTCCATGCCCCAGCCCGTTTCGGGAAAAGTCCTTGGATCTTTTTTGGCCATGGTGCTGTCGCCAATCATCCAAATGGTAATTTTCTTTTTGGCTGGAACAAAAGCCATGGCCGCCAGTAATAAAATGGATGCTATTTTTTTCATTGCTATAATTTCTTTGCAGAAATAAGGATTAAATAATGGATATATTGTTGTACTACACTTTAATTAACGAAGAACGCAAGCATCTAAGCGTAATCATTGCAAGGCAAGGTTTATTTTCATACGTCTGCAATTTTTAAGTTTTTACTTTGGCAATCGAATGCATAGGTATAAAAAAATGGATGTAAGTTTTTAAATTTTCACGCAATCGTTACCACTACCTATCTTTAAAAAAACATAGATTTCCCAAAAGAGTAATTAGTAAATAAGTAATTGAGCAATTTTTACTAATCCGGCACTTAATTACCCAATTACCTATTTACTTATTTACGACGGCATTAACCTTCTTTAACCATTAGCATTTTTTTAACACAATCAGAATAAACATTTATACAAAATGTAGCATCTATCCGTTTAGAATGCAACGCCAAATAAAAAACAACAACATTTAGGAGACTTCTACGCGGAACTATTATTCAATCAATCATTTAAACATTAAAAATGAAAACAAAGCAATTTGTATTAGGCATTGCCATGCTTATTATTTTATCCGCCATTATTGTTGGTTGCCAAAAAGATTTAAGCAGCGCTATAACTGACACCAGTAGCACTAGCAGCACCACGCAAAACGTGTCTATGTATTTAACCGACGGACCCGGCATGTACGATAAAGTAAACTTGGATATCCAATCGGTGCTGGTTTTGGTAGATACATCAGCCAATACCCGCCGCCACGATAGTTGCAATTGGGGCAGGATTGGCGGTTTTGGCCCTCGCCCCGATTCAAGTTTAGTATGGGAAAATTTGAATATTACACCTGCCATTTACAATATTTTGGCGCTAAGCAATGGGGTTGATACGTTATTGGCACAATCGAATATTCCAAAAGGTACCGTGCGGCTGATCCGCATTAACCTTGGCACCAACAATACGGTTGTAAAAGATAGCGTTACTTATCCTTTAACGATCCCAGCCGGCACCAACAGCTATATTTTGGTGCAAATGCAAGGTGGCGAGTGGGATAATTTCGCCACCAACCACTTTAGGCTGTGGCTTGATTTTGATGTGGCCCGTTCTATCGTGCAAATAAACAGCACCACTTTTTACCTGCGCCCGGTGGTCAATTTCTTTGTTACTAAAAATACAGGAAGCATCAGTGGTACCGTTGCGCCGCTAAACGCAAAAGCTATTGTTACCGTGTATGGTAGCAGCGATACGGCTTATGCTATTCCCGGCCCGCTAGGCAATTACGTGGTGCGTGGTTTGGCCGACGGAACTTATTCGGCATATTTCCATTCCTATAACGGCTACAAAGACACTACTATTACCAACATCAAAATAAGCAATGCCAGTAATGTAAAAGAAGGTGTAACCACGCTGCATAAATAACTGTAGTTAGATATTAGATATTAGTATTTAGTATTTAGTATTTAGTATTTAGAAAAATACAGCAATAAAAAGACCGTTCAAAATTGAACGGTCTTTTTATTGCTTCGCAACAATGAGATTTACCAAAATTGTCAACCTTGGAATACGAAAACCTAAAATTAATTGACACGTAAGTTGATAACTTCTTCGCACCAACCAAAGTGTCAACCTTAGAACATGAAAATTTGAAGTTGGTGAAATGTAAGGTTGGCAACTTTCTTCCATCCATCATTTAAATCACATTAATCATGGTTCACAAATTATGAACCCTTATTTTTACGTATTCACTTTTTCAATTAACTATGCATAACTAACTCCCAATTAAAGTTGGGTACGATACATTAAGTCATTTGAAAATTAATTAACCACGTTTTGTCTAAATACTAACTACTAATGTCTAACTACTTTCTATGAGCTATGTTTTAGAAATCAACAACCTCGCCAAAAGTTATGGCCCGGTAAAAGCCCTCAAAGGCATTTCGTTTAATGTGCCGCAAGGCACGGTATTCGGTATTCTTGGGCCAAACGGCAGTGGCAAAACTACCACGCTCGGCATCATCATGGATATTTTGCGGCCCACCAGCGGCAGTGTAAAATTGTTTGGCGAAACACCTACCAATGCGCATCGCAAACGGATTGGAACATTGCTGGAAACGCCAAATTTTTACCATTACATGAGTGCCGTTGATAACCTAAAAATTGCCGCGGCCATCAAAGGCGTAGATAATCCTGATCTTGAAGGTGCATTAAAAAAAGTGAACTTGTACGAGCGTCGCTTGAGCAAGTTCCAAACATTTTCGCTGGGTATGAAACAGCGATTGGCCATTGCCAGTTGCCTAATCGGCAACCCCGAAGTAATGATTTTCGACGAACCGACTAACGGCCTTGATCCGGTTGGCATTGCCGAAATACGCGATTTGATCCGCAAAATTGCCAGCGAAGGCCATACTATTATTATGGCCAGCCACTTACTGGATGAAGTGGAAAAAGTTTGCACACACGTAGCCATCATGAAAAAAGGAGAATTGCTTGCCACCGGCAGTGTGCAAGAAATTATGAGTAATGAAGACATGGCCGAATTGGGCGCAAATGATACCGTAACGCTTAAAAATATTATGCAACGGTTTCCCAACGCATTGAAAATAGCGGATAGCGAAAACGGTTTAATCACCGTTAATTTTCCGTTTGGCACCACAAACCTTGGCGCATTAAATAAATATTGTTTTGATAACGGTGTGATATTAAGCCACATGCAAATGAAAAGGAAAAGCTTGGAAGCAAAATTCTTGGAAATGACATCGTAAAAGCTATGAGCTATGAGCAGTGAGCTATCAGCTATGAACGCAGACCCAATTAAATCAACAAATAAAAATTAATTTTAAAGTAAATAAACGGCCAACAGCTAATAGCCAAAGGCTATAAATTTAAAAATATGAAAAAATTAATGGCTATAGAATGGATGAAAGTAAAAAATTACCGCACTTTTTGGGTATTGATAATATTGTTTGTGGTGGCAATTATTGGGATGAATTTTATTTGTTATAAAATAAATAACCAAGTAAATGAAGCTGCGGGCCAAGCTAAATTTCTAAATGGCAATCCATTTGATTTCCCAAATGTGTGGGGAACATTGGCTTGGTTAAGTAGTTGGGTTTTATATTTCCCCGGGTTCATCATCATCTTCCTAATCACCAACGAATACCAGTTTAAAACACATCGCCAAAATATAATCGATGGCATGAGCAGGAAGGAATTTGTTTGGGTAAAAATGATTGATTCATTGATACTTACTGTTGTTTGTACCGTTATTGTTTTTCTTACTACTTTTACTTTTGGTTTATTCGGCAACTCGAAAATTAGTTTCGAAGGGGTGGAAGCAATCGGCAATTTCTTTATTTGCAGTTGGATTTATATTTTATTTGCCATGCTATTGGCATTTTTATTTAGAAAAGCAGCATTGGCAATTGGCATTTACTTTATTTATGGTTTAATTATAGATAATATAATAACCGGGCTTATAAAAAATGCATTTAACGGAAAACCTTATGGCACTTACTTTCTACCAATTGACGTTGCAGATGGGTTATTGACATTTCCATTTTTTAAAAATATGGTTAAAGCAATAAATCAATCGCCCAATGTTTATTTATGCTTTGGCATTTGTATAGCTTGGATAATTTTTTACCATTGGTTTACGGTAAAGAAATTTAATTCGGAGGATTTATAATAAATTAAAAAGTAAAAAGGTAAAATTAAAAAGCTTAAAATCAATATTTTATTTTTTAATTTTACCTTTTTACTTTTAAATTTTCACTTTTTAATTAAATTTTTAACAGCCATTTCGACCAGCGGATATTCAAATTTAAATCCGCTTTCCTCTATTTTTTTCGAAGACACCTTACAGCTTTTTAATATTTCTTCGCTTCGTTTGCCCATCATAATTTTTAATACAAAAGCCGGCACGTGCATTGGAATAAACCATTTGCCCTTCATTGCTTTTGCCAATGTAATTGTTAATTGCCGGTTATTTACCGGATTTGGCGCAACTGCATTATAACTGCCTTTTATATTTTTATGCTCCAACGCAAAACAATATAGCTTGCATAAATCATCTACATGTATCCAACTTACCATTTGCCTACCCGAACCTAAAATGCCCGCCACATTAAAATAAACTGGTTTTTTAAATTCGGCCAAAGCACCACCTGTTTTACTTAATACAATGCCCGTTCTAACACACACATGCCTGATATTTAATTGTTCAAATTGATTTATATTTTCTTCCCAAAGCCTGCAAGTCTCGCCTAAAAAATCTTTTGCGGCTGGTGCATCTTCGGTAAATCCGGTTGATTTAGATGTTTCATTATCAGCGCCGTACCAACCTGTTGCCGATGCACTCACAATTGCTTTTACTTTATTTGGATTATTTTTCAAGGTATTAAAAAGCAATTTGGCACTTTCTACACGGCTATCGATAATTTGCTTCTTAAATTTTTTTGTCCATGGTTTTTCCACCACGCCTGCGCCTGCCAAATGGATAATATATTCAGTATTTTGCAAAGCTTTTACGTCAATGGTTTGTTTATCTACATCCCAAGCGGCGTATGTAACTTGGTTGCCAAAAGCATTGCTGGCATTGGCTTTGTTGGGGTTACGCGTAAGAATCGTCACGTGATAATCTTGTAACAGTAAAAGCTTTGTCAGTGCTTTTCCCACTAATCCAGTACCGCCTGTTATAATAATGCTTTTATCCATGACCTTTTATTTGTTTTATTCGCTTCGCGATATAAGAAATAAACAAAATGCAACCACGAAGGTTGTAATACTTTTACATAATTATAGAAAAATTATTTAAAAAGCATAGAAAAAATTATTGTTTCATTTTACTGGTTTGTGCTGGTATTGCTTGAAAGGGTGGCATCTTTTATATCCTTTCAACAAAATGGCTCTTGTACCAAAAAGTCAAGACGATTTCTTAAAAAATCTTTGCGTGTTATTTATATTATTTTAATGGGGATATTTAAAATGATATTTTATTATGATAAGAAATAGATACTACTTTATAATGCAATAGACGCTTTTGATATATTGTTGCTTTACCAATGCCATTTACCGATGAATATTAAAAATGTATAATCAATAAGTGATTGCAATGCAGCATCAACAAAACGTTTTTTAATGTTGCTTGTCTTTTGTTAAAACCTAACTTGCAGCTTTAACAAAAAACAGCATTGATTAAAAAAATTAAATTATTATTTATTATTTTTCTATTGATAGCAATAGAAAAAAAGATTAATGCCCAAACCGATTCTTTAAATAATGTAACCGTAACTGCTTTTAATTTACAAAGCAAATGGCAAGATGCGCCAGTTGCAGTTGCCGTAATTAACAAGGCGCAATTGCAGTTATTAAACAATGTCTCACTAGTTCCAATTTTAAATACAATACCTGGCGTACGCATGGAAGAACGTTCGCCGGGCAGCTACCGATTATCGATTCGTGGAAGTTTATTAAGATCGCCTTATGGTGTAAGAAATGTAAAAGTGTATTGGAAAGACATTCCCTTAACCGATGCTGGTGGCAACACCTATTTACAATTAGTTGATATTAGTCAATTACAATCAGTAGAAATAATTAAAGGGCCGGCCAGCAGTTTATACGGCGCAAACACCGGTGGAGCCGTTATTCTAAATCCTGGTAATTTACCGGCTATTAAAAAAAACATTTTCAATGCGGCAATAAATGGTGGCAGTTATAATTTATTTAACCAGCAAGCTGGCTGGACTTATTCCGATAAAAATGTTGAAAGTAATTTACAGCAATCGCATTTGCAAAACGATGGATATCGGCAACAATCTGCCATGAAAAAAGATGTAATTAAATGGGATGGGTATGCACAATTATCGAATAAAGAAAGATTGGATTATATTGCATTTTATGCAAATTTATATTACCAAACACCGGGTGGGCTTACATTTAATCAATTTAATAATAGCGACACCACGGCTTATCCTTTGGCTGTAAAACAGCAAGCGGCTATTTTTAATAAAACATGGTTTGGTGGCATTAGCCTTACTTCTAATTTTAATAATCACTTTGCCAATACTATTTCTGCTGTTTTAAATCATACCACTTTTAAAAACCCTTTTACAAGCGATTATGAAATTAGGGATGAATTAAATTATGGAGGCCGAACGACGTTTGATTATCATATTTCAACTAAACATATTCAATTAAAATTATTAGCTGGTGCAGAGTGGGGCCAAAACCATTCTCATATCGATGATTATGGAAACAAAAATGGAGCTATTGATACAGTACAATTTAAAGATGAATTGTTTGTAACGCAGTATTCCCTTTTTACGCAATTAAATATTGAATTAAACAACAAATTTACTTTTCAAGCAGGGTTAAGCAATAACAACCAAATAGTTCGCTACAGAAGACTAACGGACTTTTCTCAAAAGAATTTTGTAAAAGGAAAAACAAATAATTTAACCGCTCCGCGATTTAGCATTTTATATAAACTAACAAGCGGAATTAGTTTATATGCGGTTGCTGCCAAAGGATTTTCGCCACCGGCATTAGCAGAATTACATCCCAATAGCACATTTAATGATAGCTTACAACCAGAACGTGGTTGGAATTATGAATTGGGAATAAAAGGAAATATTTGGCAAAACAGATTATTATTTGATGCCTCCGTTTATTCATTTAAATTAAACAATGCCATTGTAGAACGTATTAATGCAAACAATGCGGAATATTATATCAACGCTGGCAGCACCAATCAATCAGGTTGTGAAATTTGGTTAAAAGGAATTATCGTACAAAATCAAAATACATTATTTATTTCAAAATTGTCAATTGCGAATAGCTTCAGTTATCAGCCCTATACATTTACCAATTATATTGTGGGCAGCGCCAACTATAGCGGCAATAAATTAACGGGTGTGCCACAAACCATTAACGTTACTACCATCGAGTTAAATAATAAAAATGGATTTTATTTAAATGGAATTTTAAATAATGTTTCGTCTATTGCATTAAGTGATGCCAATGATGAATTTGCCAAACCATATCATTTATTGCAGGGTAAAATCGGGTTTAAACATCAAATAAATAAATTGCAGTACAATTTTTTGGCTGGTGCAGATAATTTATTAAATGAAAAATATAGCCTTGGAAATGATATTAATGCTTTTGGCAAAAGATATTATAACCCAGCCGCAAAACGCAATTATTTTGCCGGCGTTCAATTAAATTTTTAAATCGCAACACTGCAATTATCTTTTTTTAATCAGATTAAAACCCAACAAATCGTGGTTCTAAGATATTGTAAAAACACTGGTTGAAGTTGCGGTTGAAGTGCCAACGGTAACGGTTAATGTACCTGTGCTTGCGCCTGTTGGAACTGTTACGATAAGCTGAGTTGATGTGGCTGATGTTACTGTTGCTGCCACACCATTAAACATCACAATATTATTTGTGGCTGTAGTGCTAAAGTTAGTGCCAGTAATGGTTACGGTTGTACCAACTGACCCAGTTGCCGGACTAAAACTGGTAATATGTGGTATTGTATCGGTTGTGACCGTAAATATTGAAGGGGAGCTTGTTGTGTACGAACCAATGGTGAGCGTGATATAACCGGTAGTTGCACTATCGGGAACCGTAACAATTAATTGATTGGCCGTTGCAGATGAAACGACGGCTGTAACGCCATTAAATTTAACCGTATCGTTTGCAGCTGTTGTGCTAAAATTTAAACCGCTAATTGTAACAATACTATCGGCTGCGCCGCTACTTGGTGTAAAACTTAAAATAGTAGGCGTTACGGACTCGTAACTTAATTCTTTTTGGCAACCAACAATTAAAAACAATATTGATGCTGTTATAGTCAACAATAAATAGTTATTAATGCTTTTTGTTTTTTTAAAAGGCACAATAATTCCTGCTAATAAAACTTTACGTTTCATAGTTGCTAATTAAAAAATAAATAATTAAAATAATTTTAAGCAAGTAAAATCATTCTCCACCTACAACGGAACAGATGCTATTAAATTATATTTTGTTGCCTTGGAAAATAAGAATTGATATTTTTCAATTGAAAGGCAACCTATTTCATTCGTTTTTTAACAATCCGTTTACAGCCTCGCAATAACTTTCGCCGATAGGTAATTGGCTTTATGTTATTAATACTTTGATGTTCAATTCATTTAAATGTTGTACTAATTATATTTTAAGTGAATTGACATAAACAAGTCAATTCAAAAACTTTGTAAAGGCAATTTTATTTTCCAACGCATCCAATAAAAAGTTTTTACGACCGCCATTTACAATCCACATTTCAATTTGCTTTTCAAAACAAATTTCGGCCGCAATTATTTTCGACATCATGCCGCCGGTACCCACTCCAGCACCTTTTTCTTGCACAAATTGCTTTACTTCTTCTAAATCTTTTATTTCAGGAATTAATTTTGCCGATTTATCCAAGTGTGGATTTTTATCAAAAACGCCATCAATATCTGATGCTAGTACTAACAAATCAGCATCAATTAAATTGGCCATCAATGCTGATAATTTATCGTTATCGCCAAGAATAATTTCTTCAATTGCCACTGTATCATTTTCGTTGATGATCGGAATATAATCGTGTTTTAATAATTCAGTAATGGTATTTAACGTATTTTCTTTTGCAGTGATATGTTGAAAATCCATGTAAGTCAACAAACACTGGGCTGTTTTTAAACCAAAATCGCGGAATATTTCGTTGTACACCTGCATTAGTAAAGGCTGGCCAATAGCAGCCAATGCTGGTTTTGACACGTTAATATTTTTATTGCCATGAACCGTTATAAATTGTTTGGCGGTGGCGATGGCGCCAGATGATACCAACACGATATCATAATCATTTTTTAAGGCGGATAATTGCCTGGCAATATCTTCAATTTTACCACGTGAAATCCTGTCGGTTTCCGCAGTTAGTGTGGAGGTTCCTATTTTTAAAACTAATTTCTTTTTCATTTTCTAAACAAGTATTTAGTCGTTAGTATTTGGTAATTAGATAAATCCGTAAAATTTTCACCTTCGCTATTATTTAAGCTTGGGTTTAATTTTACCGACTATAAAAAATAAAATTGAATAAAATGGTTCAGTCTAGCTACTAAGTACCAATATCCAATTACTCAGGTCATCTCACCTGCCCATTTCCAGAAACAAACCATTTGTTGGTCACCAATTGATTTAATCCGACAGGGCCTCTAAAATGTAATTTTTGCGTACTAATTGCTATTTCAGCGCCGAGGCCAAATTCACCGCCATCGGTAAATCTGGTAGATGCATTGTGGTAAACTGCTGCGCAATCTACTTCGTGCTGAAATTGAGTAGCAGCCTTATCATCAGCCGTTATTATTACCGCCGAATGGCCGCCAGAATATTGGTTGATTGTTTTAATCGCTGCATTTAGATTATCCGTTATATCAATCAATATTTTTAGTGCCAAAAATTCTTCTTCCATCACCGAAATATTGGGCATTAATTCAACTGAATTATTTAATGCCACAATTTCTTTTGAGCCAATAATTTCGATATTCTTTTCTTTTAACGCATTTACCAGCTTATTTAATTTGGCAGGTAAATCGTGTAAGTTTTTATTAATTAAAACCTTATCCAATGCGTTGCAAACGCTTATTCGGCTTTTGCCATTTATTATAATATCGATAGCCATGTCAAAATCGCTATCCACATCAATATATAAAAAGTTATTGCCACGGCCGCTTACCATTACAGGCACGTTGGCATTTTGCACCACAAAATTTATTAGTGCATCGCCGCCGCGTGGAATAATTAAATCGATCGTTTTATTGTTTTCTTTAATTAGTTTTTGGATTGCTTCGCGGCCGATGTCTAAATACGAAACATAGTTTTCTGACACATTATTTTCCACCAGCGCTTTTTGCCATAATTCTGTTAACAACAAATTGGTAAGTCTCGCTTCTTTTCCGCCTTTTAATAAAATTTTGTTGCCTGCTTTAAATGCAGTGATGGCCGCTTCGATGGTTACGTCGGGGCGAGATTCGTAAATGATTAAAATGGTACCAAATGGAACAGTGCGGTTTTCAACTTTTAAACCGTTGGGCTGAACGGTTTGATACAATAATTTATTTTCGGGATCTTCAAAAGAAAGCACCTGCTCAATGGCGGCGATCATCCCGTTTACTTTTTTATCATCCACTTTTAAGCGGTCCAGCATCGATTCATCATCACCCTTAAATGCGGCCACATCTTTTTTGTTGGTCTCGATGATCGATTGGCGGTTTTCTTTTACCAATTCTTTCAAAGCAACCAATACTTTATTCTTTATTTCAATATCCATGACTCGCCAAAATTAGAAAATTGCCACTGATTCGCAGATTAAATGAGGAAATTTGCCACAGATTCACAGATTACGCACAGATTGGATTGAAGACGTCTAAACAAAAAATCCCGCCAAAGTAATTAATCGGCGGGAGTTTTTTTGTCTGAACTATGATTTATTGATTAATGCGATTTTTGTGATTTTGATACCATTATCAATTATCCATTAACCGATTATCCATTAATTATTGTTGTTTCCCATCAATTCCACGCTTCTAGCTATAAAAGAAGTCAGATCATTTCCTTTTAACATACCTTGGCTCAACAATGCCAAATCCAATAGATTTTTAATTTGTTTTTGTTGCTTGTCGGCGTTTGCTTCGGCTAAAATTTGTTGTTGAACGGGATGGTTGCCGTTGATGGTAAAGTTAACTTCGTCCGGCATTTGGGCGTAAAAACCCATCATTCCACCGCCGCCACCAAGGTTGGCCATGTCTTTCATGCGGCGCATCATTTCGGGGCGGGTAGCCACAACCGGTGCTGCATCCGTACCCAAACCTTTTACCACAATATTGCTGCTGGGTGCAGTTATTTGCGCTTTAAACAATTCTTCTAATTTACCCGCTTCGTCTTTGCTTAAAACGCTATCGTTGTTTTCGTTTTTATCCACCAAATTCTCGGCAATATCACTGTCCACACGAACAAATGTTATATTGTCCAACTTGTGTTCCATTTGGCCCATCCAGCTTGGGTCGATAATATCATTTAACTTAATAACGGTGTACGATTTCGCTTCGGCCGCTTTAATGTACAAATCTTGTTGAACCGCATCAGTGGTATAAATCACTACCGTTTTGCCGTCTTTATTTTTTTGGGTCGATTCAACCGCGGTTTTATATTCTTCGATGGTATAGCTTTTATCGCCGGCCACGTTTTGCAAAATCAAGAAAGATTTTGCTTTGTCGAAGAATTTATCGTCGGTCAACATACCATATTTCACGAACAAACCAAGGCTTTCCCATTTTTCTTCGAAAGAAGTACGGTCGTTTCGGAAAATTTCATCCAGTTTGTCAGCCACTTTTTTGGTGATGTAACCGTTGATTTTTTTCACGTTTGGATCGCCTTGCAAATAACTGCGGCTTACGTTCAATGGAATATCCGGACTGTCGATTACACCTTGCAATAACATCAAAAATTCTGGAACGATGTCTTTTACTTCATCGGTTACAAATACTTGATTACTATATAGTTGTATCTTATCTTTTTGTATTTCGTAGCTCTTTTTAATTTTAGGGAAATATAAAATACCCGTTAAATTAAAAGGATAATCTACGTTCAAATGGATCCAAAACAATGGCGTTTCATTGTACGGATACAATTCTTTGTAGAAGTTTTCATAGTCTTCTTTGGTGAGTTCAGCAGGCTTTTTAGTCCAAGCGGGAGAAGTATTATTAATGGGTTTGATTTCCTTAATATCTTCAACATCACCTTCTTTCTTTTCCTTTGCGGCTTCCGCTGCATCTTCGTCCACATCTACAAAATAAATTGGGATTGGCAAGAAACGACAAAATTTTTCAAGGATAGATTTCAAGCGATAACCGTCTAAAAACTCTTCGCTATCTGGTGCTACGTGCATGCGTATTTCAGTGCCACGCTCGGTTTTATCTGTATCTTCCAAAATAAATTCAGGGCTACCATCGCATTCCCAACGCACAGCTTTCGCATCTTCTTTGTAGCTTTTTGTGAATACTTCCACTTTGGAACTAATCATAAACGAAGAATAAAAACCAAGACCAAAATGCCCGATAATATTTGTTTCGTTTTGGCCTTTATATTTTTGCAAGAATTCTTCAGCTCCGCTAAAAGCTACTTGGTTCAAGTATTTGTCCACTTCTTCGCCGGTCATCCCAATCCCTTGGTCTATAACGCTGATGGTTTTAGCGGTTTTATTTAGCACTATTTCAATTTTAGGCTCGCCTATTTCGCCTTTAAATTCGCCTGTGCCTGCCAATGTTTTCAGCTTGGCCGTAGCATCCACTGCGTTGCTCACCAATTCACGAACAAAAATTTCGTGGTCACTATACAAGAATTTTTTAATGATCGGGAAAATGTTTTCCGTTTGCACGCGGATATTTCCTGTTGCCATTTTTATTTAAGATTTAAGATTTTTGAATTAAATTGTTGTTTCCAGCAATCCGTCAAACATAATGCCAGTGGAGATTTGACTGACATTCTGGCAAGCATTTTGTTTCGCTATTGTTACTGCTTCTTACCAACATACCAGCCCGCTGGGCTTTAAAAAGCACACATGCTGATATTCTAACAGTTACCTAATTCAAAATAGTGGATAGTCATTAAAAAATGTAAAAGTAAAGGCCGCAAAATTCTATTTACGGCCTCATTATCAATTATCCATTATTTTATTACCAATTCAACCTTCGTATTTCTTAAAAATACTACTAGCCGTATGTCCGCCAAAACCAAAGGTATTGTTGATGGCATAATCTATTTTAGTATGAAACGGCTCGCCTAATACAATATTCATCCCTTCTGGGATTGCTTCGTCCAAATTAGTGGTGTTGATGGTTGGCGGAACAATATCATTGATCACTGCCATTACCGTGATGATGCTTTCCACCGCACCGGCTGCTCCCAACAAATGACCGGTCATCGATTTAGTGGCACTGATTGGGATATTCAAACCTTTGAATAAATTATTGATGCCGTGCAATTCGCTAATATCGCCAAGCGGTGTTGATGTAGCGTGGGCATTGATATAATTAATTTGTTCGGGTGTAATGCCAGCGTCGGCCAAGGCACGCTTCATACCTAAAGTGGCACCCAAACCATCTGGCGCCGTGCCGGTTAAATGATAGGCATCGGCCGCCATGCCGCCGCCAACCATCTCCGCATAAATTTTGGCACCACGTTTTTTGGCGTATTCATATTCTTCCAAAATCAAAGCGCCGGCACCTTCGCCAATCACAAAACCGTCTCTTGTTTTATCAAAAGGTTTTGATGCATGCGTAGCATCCTCATTGTTTTTAGATAATGCTTGTGCCGAACCAAAACCACCAATGGATGCCTCGGTAATAGCCGCTTCCGATCCGCCAGCAATCATAATATTGGCTTTTCCCATGCGGATGGTATCGAACGCATTAATAATGGCGGTGTTGGAAGAGGCACAGGCTGAAACGGTACAATAATTTGGGCCGTACAATTTATTACGGATGGAAATGACGCCTGCGGCGATGTCCACAATCATTTTTGGAATAAAATATGGATTGAACCTAGGCGTGCCATCGCCCTTATTAAATTCTTTCAATTGTGCTTCAAACGTACCGATACCACCATTGCCCGAGCCCCAAATTACGCCAGCTTCGTACAAATCTTCTACTGGCATATTTTTGAAATCCAGTCCAGCATCCAAAATGGCTTGATCGGTTGCGGCAATAGCGTATTGCGTAAACAGATCGTATTTTTTTAATTCTTTTTTGTCGATGTATTGCGGTTGCGTCAAAACCCTTCACTTCGCAACCAAACTGTGTTTTAAATTTCGACACGTCAAATTTTGTGATCGGTCCTGCCCCGCTTTTGCCGGCAATTATATTTTGCCAAAGTTCATTCACCGAATTTCCCAAGGGCGTAATTGTGCCCATTCCTGTAACCACTACTCTTTTCATCTGCTTCTTTTAAATAAATGATGGGTGTGAAATATTATAACAAATTATTGTGTGTTTAGTTTGAAAACCAATATTGTTGTTCATAGTTTAAATGTTTTGTGTTAAAAATATTCCGATGTGCCGTAGGTACATTTTGTTGGTAGGAAAAGTGTTGACATGCGTAGGCGTTCCGTAGGAACGTTTTGTGCTGAAATCATTGCCGACATTGAATTACAGCCTTTATTTTTATACTTTCAAAACAGCACGAACCGTTCCTACCGAACGCAATGCAAGCTTGTTTATTTCATGGTTTTGCTACCCACGAAATGTTTCTAACGGAACAAAACAACCGTTTGTGACCACTAAAAATCTAGCACTTTAAATAAATTATTTGGTTCATCTAGCAACTAAATACCAACCACCTTTTTCTAATGATCCGATAATATTACCTGCAGCTTCTCGCCTTTCTTCTGCGCTGCAAAGAAAAGCATGGGAAGCGCAACCAAAAAAACAATTCCTACAATCAGGTATGCATCGCTAAAACTTAGTTGGCTGGCTTGTTTGGTTACCAAGTTTTCCAATGCCTGCAATCCCTGTTCGTGTGCATGGGATTTGGTGGCACCTTTCGCCATAAAAAAGTTGGTGTATTTGGCCAATCGGTCAACGGCAAGTGGATTATCGGCAGTAATGTGCGAAACAATATCTGACCGGTGTTGCGCATTTCGGATATGTAAAAACGTATTTACGAGTGCCAAACCGAACGAACCGCCAAATTGCCGCATCATATTATTGAGCGCTGCACCTTGTGGAATATCTTTTGGGTTGAGTGAAGAAACGGCCAAAGTGGTAAGCGGAACAGTTATGATAGCAAGCCCTAACCCACGGAATATCAATGTATTGGAAATACTGGAAGCATTGGCATCTAAATTCATCCGAGACATGTACCAACTGAACAGCGTAAATAAAATAATCCCGGTTCCAATTAAATACAAAGGCGAAATACCACGTTGTAACAATTTGGCCGAAACAATTAAACCACCAATAGCCAAACATGCGCCTGGCAGCAACAGCAAGCCAGTTTGTGTTGGCGTAAAACCCAATAACCGCTGTGCAAAAACCGGCGTTAAAAACACCGAGCTAAACAAACCAATGCCCGAAACAAAGGTGAGTGCCGCTGCAATGCTTAAATTTTTACTTTTTAATACCCTGCAGGTTTACAACGGGATGTGGCGTTTTTAATTCCCACCAAACAAAGGTGAGTAGACCAACAAAAGCAGATATTGAAAGAAAAACGATGTAACGGGCCTCGAACCAATCGTCGGTTTCGCCGCGTTCCAACACTGTTTGTAGTGAACTTACACCAATCGCCAGCAGAAAAATTCCTAGCCAATCTACTTTGCCAGCCACCTGTTTTACAACTGGTTCTTTTAATAAAATGGTGCAAATGGAAGCGACGATTATTCCTAGTGGAACATTGATGTAAAATATCCAAGGCCAATCATAATATTCGGTGATGTAGCCGCCCAAAGTTGGGCCTATTGTTGGGCCAATGAATACACCGATGCCAAATAAAGCACTGGCCACATTTTGTTTTTCCTTCGGAAACAATTCAAACACAATGGCTTGCGAAACCGATAACAACGCACCACCGCCCAATCCCTGTAAAAAGCGAAAAGCAACCAGCACCCAAATATTGGTTGCTTGTCCACACATAAAAGAGAAAAAAGCAAAGGCAATAATTGAACCGATATAATAATTACGCCTGCCCAATTTTGCGGCCAAAAAACTGGTAATGGGGATGATGATAACGTTGGCAATGGCATACGAAGTAATTACCCAAGAAGTGTCTTCGAGCGTAGCGCCAAGATTACCGCTCATGTGGGAAAGGGCTACGTTGACGATTGAAATATCGATAAGTTCCATCATGGCCGCAACAATTACGGTTATCAGAAGTATTTGCCTTTTCATACCGATTGGTATATTTTATGATAAAAAATATTATTTCAAATCCCTAGCTAGACGATATGTTGGTAACCATTCATGTGTCTGTGAATCAAAGTGCTAGCGGCACGATAGTGGAATTTTGGATGGTGTGCACATGTCGTGCCGCTGGCACTCTGCAACACTCCAACTATCTAATTTTCTACCAACATATCGTCCCGCTGGGACTAACCAGCTTTGTTCTCACGATTTTTAATTGAAAGGGCGAAGTTTTTGTCGACCTCTACTACCATCTGCCATCCGCCAACCGCCATCTTATTTTGGCTGCATCACCTCCAACGCTTTGCCCAGCGGGACGATATGTTGGTAACCATTCATGTGCCTGTGAATCAAAGTGCTAGCGGCACGATAGTGGAATTTTGGATGGTGTGCACATGTCGTGCCGCTGGCACTCTGCAACACTCCAACTATCTAATTTTCTACCAACATATCGTCCCGCTGGGACTAACCAGCTTTGTTCTCACGATTTTTAATTGAAAGGGCGAAGTTTTTGTCGACCTCTACTCCGCCATCTGGCATCCGCCAACCGCCATTTTATTTCGGCTGCATCACCTCCAACGCTTCTGCAGGCGATTTTAAATATAACTCATAAATATGTTGGGTATTGCCAACACGTATCTCAGTTTCATCTTTTTCGAAAGCATTGAAAAAATCTTGCGCAACAACCGATGGCTTAATTCCTTTGTGACCACCAATGATGGCCGAAAACTCCGTATCCACCAACGGTGGCATCAATTCAAAAACTTTTACAGCACTAATGCGTGAAAGCGCTACACGCAATGATTGGGTGTACGAATGTAAAGCCGCTTTACTGGCCGAATAAGTGGCCAAGCTGCCAGGCACAAAAGCCACCACTGAAGAAACATTTACAATAGCCGCATCTTTTTGCGCTTTTAGCAAGGGCAATAATTTTTCATTTAAACGGATGACCGACAAATAGTTAGTCAACATTTCTTCTTCTGCAATATCGAATGCGTTGGTGCTATTAGCGATGTCGTACAATTCTGCACGACCAGCGTTGTTTATCACTACGTTCAGTTCGGGGAAATCACGTGTTAGTGTTTCTACCAACGTTCCAACCTCTTCTTTTTTACTTACATTACTTAAAATGCCGATTGCGTTGGTTAATTGGCCCAAAGCTGTATCCAGCCTTGTTTTATCGCGACCGGTAATGATTATTTTATTACCTGCGGCAGAAAATAGTTTGGCGATTTCCAACCCTATACCGGCTGTTCCGCCGCTTATTAATACCGTGTTACCTGTTGTTTTCATTTTATTTGTTTTAAAATATACCGATTGGTATTTTATTGGTTAAAAAAATTACAGTTCTTCGATGAGTTTTTTTACTGACTTCATGATGGCATTTCGATAATTTACTTTTCCGGTAAGCTTGGTAATCATAATTGCTCCTTCAATGGTGGCAATCATGGTTAATCGGCTCCTCCGCCGCCTTCAACGCCATCATCTCGCTCCAGATCGTCGCGCTGATGGCCTCGTACTGCATCTCCATCTCGTGCGTGCTGTACCGGCGCCTGACCAACACCCTGCCGCGGGCGCGCTGGTCGCTGGGCCGGCTGGGCGTGCCCGTCAACGTGCTGGGCCTCGCGTACGCGGCTTTTGCCTTCTTCTGGTGCTTCTGGCCCAACGCGACGCCGGTGGCAGCCGACACGTTCAATTGGGCGCCCGTGATATTTGTGGGCGTGCTAGTGTGCAGTGTGCTGGCGTATTGGGTGCAGGGGAGGAAGGTGTATGTCGGGCCCGTCATGCAGGTGGAAGGGAAGCGGGAGGGCATGTGAGGACAAGGTAAAGAAATGGGAGAAAGGGAGAGAGTGGAAATGATGAACGTAG
>CAWJTH010000017.1:0-9118 GCA_963845495.1 uncultured Chitinophagaceae bacterium | reverse complement strand
TATATTATTTTTTTAAAAATCAACTTGGAGTGTCACCATATGAAGTCTTACTCTAGATAAAATCAGTGAAATTATGAGTTACCTTGATCGATACGAGCAGCAAATAAATGAAGAACATTGCATCGTGAATTTAAAATGCTACACGATTCATTATGGGTATTAAATTTTGGTTTACAGGAAGTCAATAAATCAAAACCCTTTCCAGAAGCTGGGGCTATTCTTCAGACGGATAGAATAATAAGGTATATAAATGCTCTCGAAATGCCGAAAACAGCGTCCACAACCAATCGAGTGTTTAAGTCGGTTGTCATGCGAGATTTACAAGGTTGCCTTGGATTCAACCTAGTTATGAAATTACCTCAAGAGGCATATATAATTCAAAACCAGTAGTATCAGGCTTAAAATGGTTGCGGTCTTCGGGTTGCGTTAATTTCCAAGTGTCGTACGTTCTAAATAATTCGGGGATGCATTGAAAGCCGCCCATATTTTCATCGTTTTGATCAGCCAAGGCCAAAACGCCTTGTACATTTTGCGGTTTCGTTTCAGGGTCGTAATCCCAATGGATAAAACCTTTGTATTCGAACCCCGGACGCAACGGCATGTTTAAATTTGCCCGATCTATGGTGCACCACAATTTTTCTGTACCCCAAATATCAGCGAACGCCGCATGTACTTTAGGCGTTTGCCTATTGTTCCACAAGGTTTGATGGTTATAAACTTCTACCATTCCCGTATTGGTCAATTCCTTCATTTGCATTTCAGCTCGTGGCGGCGCATACCAAGTTGATTGATCGTTTGGATCTTTTTCTTCAAATTCCCACAAAAAATTGGCGGTTTCTGCAGCCTGCTCTTTTGGTACAGCATTGCGGATCACCACATAACCGTTGTGCAGCCAAAACTGCCAATCGTCTTCGCTTAACACACGCAAAGGTTCTCCATTGCTACGGTCGCTCAATTTTATTTTGCTGCTGGTTGCGGTAGAAGGATTTCCCGGAATTGCTTTGTGCGCATTGTTGGGAATCATAGTTGGCGCCATGGTAGCGGCCATCGTTTCTTGTTGCATAACGTTGTTTTTATTGTTATTTGATAAGGCAAAACTCACCCAAAAACAAAAAGCCAACAACGGCCACAATGACCAATATTTGTTCTGTATTGACAAGAAAGCTTTGAGCTGTGAGCTATTAGCTTTGAGCTTTTTACTAAGAGTATATTTGCAAGAATTATTGAGTAATAAAAATTGGAGCTCGTGTCAATGACTTAAGGCTAATAGCTCATGGCTCACAGCTCATTGCTCACAGCTTGTTCTGCTCAAAGCTAGACACCATGAAAATTCAATTAGAACAAGTCATCATTCCCCAAGGGCAATCATTCCGGTTGTTTAAACCAAGTTTGCGCAATCATTTTTTTTGGCATTACCACCCCAATTACGAATTGGTTTTTGTGGAAGCCAGTGCCGGCATCAGGCATGTGGGGCAACATGTATCCAGTTACATTGAAAGCGATTTGGTGTTAATTGGCCCAAATATCCCCCATCTAAATTTTGATTACGGCTTAAAAACCGATTACAAACAAATTGTGGTTCAATTAAAAGAAGATTTTTTGGGGAATGCTTTTGCCAATACACCGGAATTCGCATCGCTGGTAAAGCTTTTCACCAAGGCAGAAATGGGTTTATCGTTTGGTGGCGAGGCCAAAAAGATGGTCATTGAAAAATTACGGGCTATGCAGTTACTACCAGCTTTTGAGCAATTATTGGCTTTGCTGGATATATTTAAAATTTTGGCTAACGCCGATAAAGTGACCGTTTTAAACGAAACTGATACCAGCGTAAAAAGTTTTTTGAACGATAAAATAAGGATGGCCTCGGTGTATGAATATATCCACGGCAATTTCAACCAAAAACCCGACGTAAATGAAATTGCTTCGCAAGTACATTTGAGTACCGCCGCTTTTTGTCGCTATTTTAAAAAACAAACGAATATGACATTTACCGATTTTGTAAACCGATACCGAGTTAGCCAAGCAAAAACTTTATTGTTACAGGATAAAAATATTTCCGAAACCAGCTTTGCTGTTGGGTTTGACAGTATTTCGCATTTCAACAAAATATTTAAAAAAGATACCGGCGAAAACCCTTCGGCGTTTAAGAAAAAGTATTTAAAGGGATAATGTTTTTTGCGGGGGGCGGTGAGATCGAAAGGTTTTCTTTTCGCCTTACCGCCTTCCCGGCAGATTTTTTTAAAAGAAAAGCGTCTGATTAAAATCCTCTCCCACCCGTTAAAAGCCCATAAACTTTTGGCGAGAACTTTCTCAATAAAGCACCAATCAAAATGCTTAGCGCCACCAAACACAAAGGCAATACAATAAAAACCACCATCCGAAAGCCATAAAAATGGCGGATAGAAAGAAATGCCGCTTTTGTGGCATAAACCACCATTGGCGCATGCAATACATAAATCATGAACGAAAATGCTGACACCCAAACAAACCATCGTTTTGCCATGCACCATTTTACCAGCTTGTTGCTGCCAAACCAAGCGCAAGCCAATCCGCTAAAAATAACCAATTTATGTAGCAAGGAAAGTATTGGATAAATACCCTTAAACTCAGGTTGGAAAGCCAACCAAGTTTTAAAAATAGATAAGCCAATAAAAACCATCAGCCAAAATGTTGGATTCAACCATTTGTTAGGCTGGTCGATATTGAAATTTGTTTTTTGCATCCATACGCCGAGTGAAAAAAACAATAGCCCTTCACCTTCAAACAAAATAAAACCTGCCGTGGAAAGCCATAACAGCACTGCAATGGAAAAGAAAACCCATTTAGCTGTTTGATGCGTAACACACCAGCGCAAAGCCGGATAAGCAATATTGTAAACCAGCAAAACGCGGACGAACCAAAGTTGGTAAGCAACCGGAAAAAATATCCATCTCGCCAATATTTCGTACCAGCGGTATTGGTGCAATAATACCTTGTCAGGCCCGATTTGCATCAATTGGGTGGCTGCCACAACATGGTTTCCGCAAGTAAACATTTCCAATACATAAGTAAGCAACAGCGCAAAAGCACTCCAAAACAAATATGGCCAAAGCAATGTTTTTACCCGTTTGCTAATCCGCTGTTTATGTGGTTTGTTATCGCCTACGGCGAAAAGATAACCAGAAATGATAAACAACATGGGAATGCGAAACCTAAAAATGCCATTGGCCAACCAATATTCTGTAAAGCTAGTTAGGGTAAGTGGTTCGTGCGGTAAAGTAAAGGGTTGCAAGTAACCTTGGTTCAAATTATAACCATGCACAAACACCAACAAAAACATCGACACGAAAGACCAAAACCTGAATTTTTGGGAATTGAATGCAGACAACATAAGGCAGTGATGGTTGAGGCACCAATGTTAATTATAAATGATGGGATGATGTGTTAAAAACCAAACGGAATTTTACCCGCGGATTGCGCAGATTCCACAGATTTTTTTTCCACCGTACGAACTATTAAAAACATTGCTGGGAAGTCGAGGAGATAAATTTGCAATCTTTCAGGCAAATTCGTCTCCAAGATTTTTTTTCTGCGTTAATCCCCATGATCTGCGGGAAATTTTCTTCCTAACTCCTCGCCTTTCGACAAATTATCTTTAGCTGATTTACTTAAGTTGTAGTTATTAGTTTTCACACAACCAATGCCAAAACAAGGATGACAGTTGACGGATGACAGGCTAAAACACAGCCATCTTACATTTTAGCCTGTCATCCGTCAACTGTCAACTATTCGAGCAAGCAACACGTATTAAAAGTAATAACTGGTAACTTCGGTTAATTGTTGGCTTTACACAAATCCTTCCATCACCTCATCCATTCTTTTCGCTTCCGGAAAAAATTCCAACAACCGGTTTATTACCTGCTCCACCGTCGCATCGGGGCAACTGGCGCCGCTGGTAATCAATATTTTAACTGGATTTTTATCGGGCAAAAAATCAGTGGTTGTCACTTCCTCTTTAGTTTGCCAATTAGCATGGCGGATGATGTTTTCAGACAATATTTTATTGGCATTGTCAATAAAATAAGTCGGCAGTTTTGTTTCGCACAATTCCACCAAATGGCTGGTGTTGCTGCTGTTGTAACCGCCCACCACAACGGCTAAATCGGCTTCGGCGGCAATCATGCCCGTAACTGCAGTTTGGTTATCAAGCGTTGCGTAGCAAAGCGTATCGCGGTTATCGGCAAAGCGCTGGCCAACGCTGGCATCGTCTAGCTCGTAATGTATTTTTATTAGTTGTTTTAAATAATCGGCAATGGCTTGGGTGTCGGTAGCCAATTGCGTGGTTTGGTTTACCACACCAATTTTTTGCAGGTCTTTTTCTGCATCAAAACCTTCGCTATAATTGTTTTTGAATGCTTCGTAAAACTCGTTTGCCGGTTTTTTCCCGATAATAAATTCTCCCAATTTTATAGCGTCGGCCATATCGTTTACTACAACGGTTGGCGTGTGTACGGCGCTTCTGCTAAATGTCGCCCTTGTTTCTTCGTGTTTTGGTTTACCGTGCAGCACAATGCTGTAACCCTTTTCGCCAATGGCTTTACTGCGGTTCCAAACCTTTTCCACAAACGGGCAAGTGGTGTTGTAAACAGTTGGTTCGATACCCAACGAACGTAATTTTTCTTCAATTAAAACCGTAGTGCCAAAAGCTGGGATAATCACCACATCGGCCGGCGTTAACGATTCAAACGGAATCAATTGTTTGCCATAGGTGTCTTGTAAAAAGGTAATACCCATGCTTTGCAGATCGGCATTTACCTGCGGGTTGTGAATCATTTCACTTAATAAAAAAATCCGTTTGCCTGGGTTTTCTTCTACACAGCGAAAAGCAATGTCGATGGCATTTTCAACGCCATAACAAAAACCAAAATGGCGGGCTAACAAAATTTGTACGGGACCAAAATCCAATAAAGTAGGTGTAAAATCTTTTTTTAGCCGGTCTTTCGATTTGCGGTAGTTTTTAACTGCCGAAATCAAGGGGCTTCTATAACCAACCGGCACATTGAACTGCTTCATACTGCAAATTTAAGCACAGAAAGTCGGCAAAAATATTGTCATGTAATATCAAGGCTAGGAACTTTGTGCTTGGACGGTCAAAAAATATTGAAAACGTCCTGCAGTGTGCAGCAAGCCATCAATATTATATGGAAGCCTTCCTGCAGGGTGCAGCAGGCCATCAATACAATACGGAGACCTCCAAACATTCTGTTTTGCCCTCTCCGCCTTTGGCGGAAAGCTTGCTGCACCCTGCAGGAAGGTTTCCGTATAAACCGGCTAGTTGTTTTAAATAAAACGGCAAACATGAATCAATCATATTTGCCGTTTTTTATTTTAATCAACTCGTTTATTGCTGAACAGGCTTGTCTGTTGTTGGCGGTTTAACAGGTTGTGTGGTGGCAGGCGGTTGGGTATTGGGCTTAATAACAGGTTGCCGTTGAACCGGTATTCTTGAGTTTTGATTAGGATTTGTACCTGCGTTTGGATTGGGCGTAAAAGTT
The DNA here is from genome assembly GCA_963845495.1 of uncultured Chitinophagaceae bacterium. Classification (GTDB taxonomy): domain Bacteria; phylum Bacteroidota; class Bacteroidia; order Chitinophagales; family Chitinophagaceae; genus JAZKFT01. Next base: position 3,584 of record CAWJTH010000017.1, on the reverse strand, counting down.
CTGTTAGGGTTTTGTGGTTGGTTTTGCGTTGGCTGGCGCTGCGGCGTGGTATTTTGCGGGTTGTTTTGCGGGGTACGATTAATAGGTTGGTACCGCCGCGTATTATCCTGCGGAATGTTACTTTGTGGCGTTTGATTGTTTTGGTTGTTGTTTGGCTGGCGTGATTGAAAATTTGGATTTTGGGTAGGAATATTATTGTTAGGCTGCGGCGTTTGCGGTTGATTGATTTGAATCGGCTGTTCATTTTTAGGCTGGTCGTTCCGTGGTTGTTGCCTTGGCGTTCCGTTATTATTGGAATTATATGGCGTTACATCGCCAGGTGTTCTATTATGGTTCTCCGCAGGGTTCAGAACAGGTTTTTCCTCTTGTTTTGGAGTAGTAGCTGGCGTAGTTGTTGTTGTTTGTTTCGGCAAATTGTTATTATTCCAACGCTTTGGCGGCGCTTGTTGGTTTTGATTATTGCTTTGTTGATATTGGCTATTGTTTGGCTGGCTTGGTTTATTTTGATTGGCAGGTTCGGTTTGGTTATTATATTGGTTTTGATTACCGTTTTGTAAAGTTTGCTTGTCTTGATTGTTAGGCGAATAGCGGGAATTAGGTTGGCGACTGGGGTTGTTGGTTGGCTGGTTCACTACATTTTTTGGTGCCGGGCGATTGTTTTGATTGCCATTATTATCCCGAAACATCGGCCTGTACAAGTTTACGGCATTATTATTTTCAACTGCAGCGCCAGGCCTATTGTTGTTTTGAATGTTGTGTACTTCAATATTTTGGTGTGTAACATTGCGTACTTCGTTTATTTCGGGGCCGGCTACATATTTTCTATTATTATTGTAGGTATTGCGGTTATTATTAACGGTGATGTTGTTATTGATAACGGTTGAACGGTTGATGTATACATTATTTTGTTGAACCGGCTGCGTGTAACGATGAAAATCACGGTCGCCAAAATGTTGTTGCGGCACAAACGCCCAGCGATTGTCAGGAATATGATAGCTGGATGAAAAACCAACTTCTACGCTGATGCCCGGTTCAAGGGGTGCCCAACCGTACGAATCAGAAGTTTGACGCCACTGCACCCAAGCCGGCCCCCACTCGTGGCCGGGTGCCCAAACCCAACCGTATGCATTATCATATTTCCAACGGCCATAATGGAAAGCGGCCCAGCCCCAACTGTAATCGGATACCCAAGTCCAGCCATAATCGGTATAAGTCCAATGGCCATTTGTATAATAAGGTCTAAAATCCGCATCCACGTTCGGGCTCCAAACGTAACCCAAGTCGGGGTCGCTTATCCAACGGCCATCCTGTGCAAGATCGTCGTAAAAAGTTTGGTCGGTTACTTCACCATTGTCGTTTGCTACTACGGCAGGTTGCTGCTGGGGATTTTTCCAAGTGGAATATTGCATCGGCGTGCATGCCGAAAACACTGTTATAGCAAAAAAAGATAAAAAGGAGATTTTTTTCATGGTGCAAGAATTAAGAAGACAATAAAAACAATTATCATTCCTATGACGGACTAAACGAAAAAAGGGGGAAACAAATTGCGTTTTTATGACCAATTTAACTAAATTAAAAAAAACGCCAGGCAGCGAAATGCAAAGGCTGCGATTATTGCCGCAATAAATAAGTAAACTCAATATTTAATGATAGTTGGGATAAAGCCATCTCGTAACACAAAATATATTCGGTGTACCGCAATCCGCCAACTGCCATCCATCATCTGCTATCTGTCAAATACTACTAAACGATTCGTTTTTTTAGCGCTAAAGCCACTGCCTCGCCCAGCGAATGCACGTGTAATTTTTCGTATATTTTTTTTAGGTGGCTGTTTACCGTATGATAACTAAGGCCCAGAACGCCAGCTATCATTTTATAACTATTGCCGTTTGCCAATTGGCGAAGGATTTCTTTTTCGCGGTCGCTTAATTTATAATCCTCGATGGGAACCGATTGTTCTTCCTTAAAAAAGCGCAATACTTTCATGGCAATGCCTGGGCTCATCATGGCACCGCCATCGTTTACTTCTTTTATGGCCTCAATAATGCGTGCGGGGCTTTCTTTCTTTAATAAATAACCCGCCGCACCGTTTTTAATGCTTTCAAAAACTTTGTCGTCATCGTCAAAAACGGTTTGCATCAATACTTTTATTGTAGGAAAAGCTTGCCTTATTAGCCTTACACCTTCAATGCCGTTTACTTGTGGCATGTCTATATCCATCAAAACAACGTCGGGCTGGCTTTCTTCCACATCTTTTAGCACATTGGCGCAATTGGGGTAACTGCCTACCCATTCAATATCTGGTTGAACCATTAACAATGCCTCAAGGCTTTCACGCCGTTCGGCACTATCGTCGAATATGGTTATGCGGATGATGCCCAAAGTGATGATTTGATAATGAAATAATTTGCAGAGCCAAATAATAATAATGAGAACCCAAACTTCTAAACTCTAAACTCTAAACTTCTAAACTTCTAAACTTCTAAACTTCTAAACTTCTAAACTTCTAAACTTCTAAACTTCTAAACTTCTAAACTTCTAAACTTCTAAACTTCTAAACTTCTAAACTTCTAAACTTCTAAACTTCTAAACTTCTAAACTTCTAAACTTCTAAACTTCTAAACTTCTAAACTTCTAAACTTCTAAACTTCTAAACTTCTAAACTTCTTACTGCTTCCAAAGCTAAATAATGACCTACATATTTTTATAACTAATTGTAGTGAACGGCACTTCCACCAAAATGTGGCACCCCAAACCCATACCGCTTTTTATTTGCCAGGTTGCGTTTAAAAGTGCGGCGCGTTGTTGCATATTTTGAAGGCCGTTTCCTTTTTTGCCATTTTCCGGGTCAAAGCCTTGGCCGTCGTCTTCAATACTTATCCGTAATAAATTTTCAGCTTCGGTTATTTTTATTTCTACACGCTTGCTTTGGCTATATTTTGCCACATTATTCAGCGCTTCCTTTACCAATAAATAAATATTCTTCTTTTGCTCAGGTCCCCATTGCTGGTCTTCCTTTATAAAAATTGTGAAGGAAGGTTCAATTTGCTTTGCTTCCAAAATAGGGATAGCATAATTTTTAATGTGCCGTACAATGCCATTGGTAGTATCGCTTGCAGGATTGATGGCCCATACCAAATCTGCCATTCTTTCCATTAATTCTTGCGAAATATGGCTGATGCGACCAGCATATTTTTGACCTGTTTCGGTGTTGTTTTGCTGTATCAACACTTCGCTAAAAATGCGGATGCTACTTACCGACGAACCCATATCATCGTGTAATTCACGGGCAATGCGGTTCCGTTCTTCTAACCGGGTTTGCATAACAGCAGCGTTTTTCTGGGCTTTTTCTTCCAAAGCAAGTTCAATGGCAGCTTGTCTTTCTAGGGTTGTCATTTTTAAACGATAACCCATAGCCGACGAAAAGAAACTGATTTCGCCCAAGTTGCCAGCCATCAACCATTCCAAAGGGCGAAATATTACGGCATGCGAAATGGTTTGTTGCTAACAAAAGACATCAATCCACAAATAAAAAAATAGCTCCCTACAAAGACACGTACCAACCAAGGTACACATAGACATAG
>CAWJTH010000016.1:0-5028 GCA_963845495.1 uncultured Chitinophagaceae bacterium | reverse complement strand
AAACCCGCCATGGCAACAACTGCTTTTTTCTCTCATTCGTTTAAGGGTATGTTGATTGTTGGATTGTTTTTTGTAACGTATGTTGCTAAGTCTCAGAATAGCTGGATACAAAAAGCTGACTTTCCCTTAACTCAAAATAACGGAGCTGTAGCTTTTACTATCGATAATATGGTTTATGTAGTTAGCGGAAATGGCACAAACAATGTGTGGCAATACGACCCATTAGCAAATATCTGGACAAAAAAAAGAAATTTTCCTGGTCTTGGAAGGTCTGCTGCTATTGGCTTTAGCATTGGAAGCAAGGGTTATTTTGGCACGGGCGTATATGGCGGGTCTACCCTCAGCGATTTTTGGGAATACGATGCGGCCAGCGATGTTTGGTCACAAAAAACAAGTTTTAGTGGCGGCGCTCGTTATGGGGCAGCGGCATTCTCAGCAAGTGGAAAAGGTTATGTAATGGGTGGTAATGCAAGCATTACACTTGTGCCAAACGGCAATACGTTCATTACAAAAGATTTTTGGCAGTATAACCCTACAAACGACAGTTGGGTTCAAAAAGTTGATTTCCCTGGCAAACCGCGTTTTTATGCCGGTGCCTTTTCTATTGGGAATATGGGTTACGTAGGTCTAGGTTGTTATCAGCAAGCAATTATTAGCACTCTGGTAAGCCGCTGGAAGGATTTTTATGAATTTAACACCGTAAATGAAACTTGGTCGCAAAAGGCACCCTTTCCTGGAGTTGCAACGCCCCCCGGAACTGCGCCTGTTGGTAGGTGGGGTGTCGCGGCATTTGCAATAGACTCCACCGGATATTTTTGTTTGGGAGAAGGTTATTCTTGTATGCCAACCACAGACGGTGGTTGCTATGGTTATGCTACATATAACGATTTGTGGGCCTATAATTCCATTTTAAATACGTGGATACAAAAGGCGAATTTTGGCGGCTTGCCCAGGGCCGGGGCGGTTGCCGCAGTTGCCAATGGAAAAGCATACGTGGGGTTGGGAGGAATTTTGGGTGCGTCGTATAATGATTTTTGGGAATATACACCTTGCGATTTGTTTAACGCAAAGGCCAGTAAAGTGGCCTCAAACGTTTGTGAAGGTTCAACCATTAATTTACTTGCCGATACGGTAAACGCTGCATCTTATTACTGGACTGGCCCAAACGGATTTGCCAGTAACCTGCAAAACCCGGTCATAAACAATGCTTCCATACAAAGCGCCGGCAATTATGTATTGACGGTAACCGTTCCAAAATGTGGAAGCCTTTTTGATTCGGTGCCTATAATCGTAAAACAAAAAATATATACTACCATCGATAAATCAATTTGTCAGGGACAATCTTATTTTAATTATAATAATGGTGGGATTTACACCGACACGTTACTTGCCGCAAGTGGCTGCGATAGCATAAGGACTTTGAACCTGACCATAAAACCACGTTCATTTTCAACCATTAACCAGTCCGTTTGCGAAGGGACATCCTATTTAAATTACACTAAGGCAGGCATTTACATTGACACACTGATTGCAACAAATGGCTGCGACAGCATAAGGACTTTAAACCTGACCCTAAAATCACGTTCATTTTCAACCATCAACTAGTCCGTTTGCCAAGGGCAATCCTATTTAAATTACACCAATGCTGGAACTTATATCGATACATTGATTGCCGAAAATGGCTGCGATAGCATCATGACTTTGAACCTGACCGTTAAACCAAGTTCATTTTCAAGCATCGACCGATCCGTTTGCCAAGGGCAATCCTATTTAAATTATAGCAATATCGGAACTTACATCGACACATTTATTGCGGCAAATGGCTGCGATAGTATTAGGACTTTAAACCTTGCAGTTGAAAAAAGTCCCGACCCATATTTGGGTGTAGATGCAGAGATTTGCACGGGTGATTCTTTGGTGCTTTATCCTGGTTTATTCTCTTCTTATGTTTGGCAAGATGCCTCAACAACAAGCCATTTTACTGTAAAACAGCCTGGTTTATATTTTGTGACGGTTACAAATGGTTGCGGTTCTCAAAAAACTGGCATTTCGATAACAGGTCGTGATTGTAACATTAATTTTCCTACCGCATTTACGCCCAATGGAGATGGGAAGAATGATTTGTTCAAGATTTTGAATGCCCATGCTCTCCAAGATTATTCGCTTGTAATTTATAACCGTTGGGGGGAAAAAGGTTTTTGAAACGAAAGATTATAACCAAGGTTGGGATGGAACAACCAATGGGGGCTTGGGCGACGTGGGGATTTACATCTGGTTTTGCAGTTACAAAAAATATAACGCGATTAAAAACACTAAAGGAACGGTTGTGCTGTTGCGATGAAACGAAGCAGGGCAATCTTAAACATCAACTTATCCATGTTATTCATTGCTATGCTTTTTGCAAATAAAAGAAAATATTACGGCGAGATCGGAATCGGAACTTTTATTCAAATTGTCCCAAAACCAATAATATCTGTCCTAAACGAGAAAGCCTTTTTTAGATTGGCAAAGCAATTTTATGGCAACAAAATAATGCCATCCAATTATAAAATGCCCGGCTATGAAAAAACATTTGCTCTTATTTAGATTGTTGCCAACCGTCTTGTTTTTGTTCTATGCAGAGGTTGCTTGCTCGCAGGGCACGTGGATCCGCAAAGCTGATTTCCCTTTACCCCAAAAAGATGGGGCAGTATCCTTTACCATCAATAATATGGTGTATGTAGTAACTGGTAGTTTTACAAAAGATGTTTGGCAATACAATCCCTTGTCAAATATCTGGACGAAGAAAAATGATTTTCCAGGAGTAAGAAGGTCTAATGCTTTTGGCTTTAGCATTGGTAATAAAGGTTATTTGGGAACAGGTGAAACAGATAGTTTGCCCACTGATAATAGCTGCAGCTATTATTTGCCGCAAGATTTTTGGGAATATGATGCAAGCGCTGACAGTTGGGTACGAAAAAGCAATTTTGCTGCTGGGCAACGGTATAGTGCTACCGCTTTTTCGGCTAATGGAAAAGGTTATGTAATGGGTGGCGATCATGTTAAGGGTAACGCTGGTATCTGCCAAAGTGCTTCTATTACAGTGACAAGCGATTTTTGGGAATACGATCCAATAACAAATCAATGGCTGCAGAAAACCGCTTTCCCAGGCGGCCGTCGGAAATCTGCATGTTCTTTTGTTGTCAATAATATGGGCTATGTTGGTACTGGTTATATACCATTCAATCTTAACGTTGCTGGAACTGCAATAAGCTATAACGATCTGTACATGTACAATACCACAAACGGAACGTGGACAAAAAAAAGCAACTTTCCTGGCGGGGGAAGGTTTGGTATGTCGGCTTTTGCATTTGATTCAACAGGTTATTTTTGTTTAGGAGCCATTTATGTTTCAATAAACACAAGTGCAAAAAAAGATTTATGGGCATACGATACCAATAATGATGTATGGAAACAGGAATTGGATTTTGGTGGCGTTGCAAGAACAAATGCCATTGCAGCTAGTGTAAATGGGAAAGCCTACGTTGGTTTGCCGACCAAAGATTTTTGGGAATACACACCAACTAATCCGGTTTCCTTCGTTTCTTACCTGTTATTTTCTGGAAAAGTGTTAAATGCAAACGCAGTACAGCTATCCTGGACAACTGCCACCGAACAAAACAACTACGGTTTTGATGTGCAGCAGTCGGCCGATAGTATTAATTTCAACACCATTGGTTTTGTACCTTCCAATACGCCTGATGGTAACAGCTCAACACCAAGCAATTATGTATTTAAGGATGTTGGCCCTTTGCCAGGCAAAAGTTATTACCGGTTAAGAACAACAGACAAGGACCAGCATTCTTTGTACAGTACGGTTATAATCGTGGCCATGCCACCCGCAATTATCTTATCATTTTCTGGCAATTTATTTGGCGGTAATGCCGTACAGTTGGCTTGGCAAACAAGTATCGAAAAGAGCAATGCAGGGTTTACGGTACAGCGTTCTGCCGATAGCCTCAGTTTTAATGATATTGGTAAAGTGGCTTCTAAAGCACAGGGCGGCAACGGCACAGCACCAAATAATTATGGATTTGAAGATGATACCCTTTTGATTGGTAACAATTACTACCGGTTAAAAATAACGGATAGCAGTGGCCAGTTTTGGTACAGCAACGTGATAGTTGTGGCCACGCCTTCCGCCATTTTAATATCATTCACTGGCAGTTTGCTAAATGGCACCGCACAATTAAAATGGAAAACAACAGCTGAACTGAACAATAGCGGCTTTGAGTTGCAATGGTCGGCCAATCGTTCAACTTTTGGGGATGTAGGTTTCGTGCCTTCCGTTGCGCCTAACGGCATTAGCCACACCGTAAATAGCTATACACTTATAGACGCAAAACCACTGGTAGGCAACAACTTTTACAGGTTAAAAATAATAGGCAACAGTGGCCAATATTGGTTTAGCGATCTGGTAAATGTGCCGATGGCAGCACCGCCATTGCCCAGTTTGCAAATATTAACATTAAGCCCCAACCCATGCAAAAACATATTGGTTGCTTCTTTTGACACACCAATAGCTTCTACTGGCAAATTAATAATTGTTAATTCAACAGGAAGCATCGTTGTAAACCAAGACTGTAATATTATTGCCGGCAGCAATTCATATTATATATCGGTAAATCTTTTTAGCGCCGGACTATATTTTGTAAAGTTTATTTCGATAATTGGGGAAATGATTTTTTCGGGGAAATTTATTAAGGATTAAAGTTTGGAAGGGTCAAATTAAATGTGCCTAAGTATTCAGATCAAAGAGTTTCTTTATAACTAGAAATTTGGGTCCTTCATAGATCTAAGGCTATAGATTTCTCATGCTGGGCTTATATCATAACCTCTAGTGTTTAAGATACAATAAGATCAAGATGATCGATGGCTTTAGTGGTACTCATAATTGAAAAGAATTGGCTACAATACCACATTAAAAATGCTATTGGACTAAGCAAAAAACGGGTGGAACCAACTGGATTTATCATGGGTGGCATCGAA
>CAWJTH010000015.1:0-30785 GCA_963845495.1 uncultured Chitinophagaceae bacterium | reverse complement strand
GGGGAAACCCTGTCAGGGCTTGGCTTTCGCCCTGACAGGGTTTTAAGAAGACTTTGAATTATCAGGAAAATTGTAATGAAAGGACAAGGAAGCGGTAAGTTGTAAACAATGATTGTATTAAGTGAATGATGCCATGGAAAACAAAACTTGATCCGCCTGAGACGGACGCCACCAAAAGCCCCATTCTTGCTGCCAAAGTTGATCATCAAAAAATAAGAAATAAGCAATATGAAATAAGTAATAGAAAATAACGTAGGCTTGGAAATTAAAACATCTAAAACAATAACATTTAAACAATTTAAATTTTAAAAAAATGAGCAACATTGTAACGGGCGAAAAAGAATTTTTTGCCGGGATTGGCCAAGTAAAATTTGAAGGAGTTGAAAGCGATAATCCGTTGGCTTTTCGGTATTATGACGAAAACAGGATAGTTGGCGGGAAGCCGATGAAAGACTACCTGAAGTTTGCTTGTGCTTACTGGCACTCGTTTTGCGGCAGTGGTGCCGATCCGTTTGGCGAGGCAACACATTTGTTTCCATGGTCTGTAAAAGCTGATGCGGTGGAAAGAGCAAAGGATAAAATGGATGCCGCTTTTGAATTTATTACCAAAATGAATTTGCCGTATTATTGTTTTCATGATGTGGATGTGGTTGATTATGGCAATGATGTGGTGGAAAATGAACGCCGTTTGCAGGCGTTGGTCGCTTATGCCAAACAAAAACAGGCAGATAGCGGTGTGAAATTATTGTGGGGTACGGCAAACTTGTTTTCGCATCTGCGTTACATGAATGGTGCTTCTACCAATCCAGATTTTCATGTGTTGACGCATGGAGCGGCACAAGTAAAAGCTGCAATTGATGCTACTATTGCATTGGGTGGCGATGGTTATACTTTTTGGGGCGGTCGCGAAGGTTACATGAGTTTGTTGAACACTGACATGAAACGGGAACAAGAACACCTGGCCAAATTTTTACATGTTTCGAAAGATTATGCCCGCAGAAATGGTTTTAAAGGGGTGTTTTTTATCGAGCCAAAACCTTGCGAGCCAAGCAAACACCAATATGATTATGATAGCGAAACCGTGCTTGGCTTTTTGCGCAAGTACGATTTGGCGGACGATTTTAAATTAAACTTAGAAGTAAACCACGCAACCCTTGCTGGGCATACGTTTCAGCACGAAGTGCAAATAGCGGTTGACAATGGCATGTTAGGCAGTATGGATGCCAATCGCGGCGATTATCAAAATGGTTGGGACACTGACCAGTTCCCAAACAACATTAACGAATTAGCTGAAACGATGCTGATTGTGCTGGAAGGTGGCGGCATTCAAGGTGGTGGTGTCAATTTTGATGCGAAAATCCGCAGGAATTCGACAGATCCGGCAGATTTGTTTTATGCCCATGTTGGTGGCATGGACATTTTTGCCCGTGCATTGATTGTTGCTGAAAACATTTTGAATAAATCAGACTATAAAAAAATCCGCAAAGATCGTTACGCAAGTTTTGACACTGGCGCAGGCGCTGATTTTGAAGCTGGCAAATTAAGTTTGGAAGATTTGCGTGATTACGCAGTAGCAAATGGCGAACCAAAAATGATTAGCGGTAAGCAAGAATATTTGGAAAATATTATTAACAGATATATTTAGTTTTAATGGATAATTTATTAATTGATAATGGATAATGGGTTGAGTTTTAGGTTATCCGCTGAATAAAAAAATCCCAAGCTTTTGAGGCTTGGGATTTTTTTTGTTTTCTTTAATTTCTATGGAAAACTTTAGTTGTAATTAGCACATTAGCAAATCAGCACATTTTCACATTTGTCTTACTTCCCCGATTTAAAATACTTCAACAACCTTACCTCTTTATCGGATAAGAAACGCCATTTGCCGCGTTCTACGTTTTTCTTGGTTAGGTTGGCGTACATAACACGGTCAAGGCTTCGAACATCGTAACCCAAATGTTCAAAAATGCGGCGCACAATGCGGTTGCGGCCACTATGAATCTCGATTCCAATTACACTTTTGTCTTTGCTATCTGCATAAGCTAAAGAGTCGGCAAATATTTCGCCATCCTCTAATGTGATGCCTTTCAATATTTTATCGAAATCAGCTTTTTCAACTGGTTTGTCCAACTTTACTTCGTACATTTTTCTTACGCCAAAGCTAGGGTGGGAGAGCTGTTGGGCAAGATCTCCGTCGTTGGTAAGCACCAAAACGCCAGAGGTATTTCGATCAAGTCGGCCAATTGGATAAACCCGTTCCGGAGTGGCATTTTTAATAATGTCCATCACCGTTTTGCGGCCTTGTGGGTCTTCGGCGGTGGTAATATAATCCTTTGGTTTATTCAATAAAATGTATACCAAATTTCGGCTACGCTTTAATTTCTTTCCTTCAAATTCAACATCGGCACGGTCGTTCACTTTAAAACCGGGTTCGGTTACAACTTTTCCGTCAACCGTTATTTTGCCTGAGCGTACCAAATCAGCCGCATCCCTACGGGCGCATACGCCTGCATGGGCAATAAATTTATTCAACGGCATTTCGCCACGCTGGCTTTCGGTAGGTTTTTCCGATGGAATTTTTTTCTTAACCTCCTCCGGTTTTTTCTTTTCTTCCGGTTTTGCAGTTGTTTCACCTAAAGGCTTTCTTGTGTACGGGCGTGTAAATTGTGGTTTATAATTGGGAACGTTTTTAATATTTAAAATTTCGTCGTCAGATAATTTTTCCTTTTTAATAATAGGTTTTTCAGGTGCAGGTACTGAAGGTTTAACTGGTCTGGTTTTATCCTTTTTTTGTTTAGGTTGGTCGTAAACCTTTTTTTGTTTATTAGGTTCAGTCTTACCTTTTAAAATAAAAGGCTTAACCGGCCTTTTATCTGCAGGCACTTCTTCGGCAATTTTCCCTTGCGTTTTCTTGTCTTTAAATTTTGAATTTTGATTCGACTTTCTGGCTAGCAATTCCTCGCTTTTAGCATAATCGCTTTTCTTAAAATCGTCTTTTGGCACATCGGTTTTCTTAAAAGCTTTTTTGCCAAATTTCTTTTCTTCCTTCTTATTATCGAAGATTATTTTTTGGTTTGGATTATCAGTTATTTGCTGGCTTCGTTGCTCGTATTGGGCGGCTTTTTCTTGTCTTTTTTTCTCAAAATGCGCTTCAATAGCTGCACGGCGTTCCTTTACGGCTGTTTTCTTTTCTTGCTTTAGCTGCTCTTTTAATTTTGCACCACCAACTTTTGGGTTAGCGAATTTATCGAAACCGCTAGCTTGTTTTTTTGGGCCTTTTGATGCGTTACCAAATTTTGGGGCTGCAGATTCTTGCGGGCTTTTTGTTGCTCTTCCAAATTTTTGGGAATCTGAATTTTTTGCGTCTCTCGGACCCTTTGGCCCGAATGGTTTTTTTGCCATGTTTAATAATTTGCCACTTTTCAGCGGGATGAGTAAAAGTATATGGTTTAGAAGTTTACGGTTTAGAAGCTAATCCGATCTGATTCGATCCAGTTCAAAAAAAAAGACAATACGAATGGCAAGACTTTAATATCTAAACTTATAAACGCCTAAACTATCGGCAAAGATGTCTTTTATTTATGGAAAAAGAAAATGCCCCGATAAATCGAGGCATTTCATACTGTTTAATTCAAAATCCGGAACAACTATTTCATATCAGTTTGATTATTTCCTTTGTCTCCTTTTTCGTTTCTGTGCATAAATTGTTTGCCATGTTCTTTGTGCATGCTTTCCATTTTTGCTTTTTGTTCAGGAGTTAAAACACTGCCAATGTTGTCTTTCATTTCCTTGCGCAAAGCCATAAATTGCTCCCTTTTGGCTGTTTGATCAGCAGTTTGGTTGTCCATAATGGCTTTCATTTTAGCTTGCGTAGCAGTTTGGTTGGCTTTTATTTTAGCTACTTGGTCGTCACTTAAACCAAGTGTGGTTTTAAGTTTATCCAAACGTTTAGCCTCCATTTCGCCGCGTTTTTGTTTGTCTTGTTTGCGCATGTTGGCCAATTGTGTTTTTTGGTCGGGGGTTAAAATATTCATTATCGCATCCCTGTGTGTTTTTGTAATTGATTGGCGTTGTGCCCGTTGTTCCCTAACTGTAATATCTTCATTTTTATTCAACGTTTGCATTTGCTGTCTAAAATCGGCATTTGCTTGTTTCATTTGTTGCTTTTGGGCATCGGTCAAATTTAATTTTTCAAACGGCATATGGCGTTCTGGGCCTTGGCCAAAATGTTGGCGCGGGCCACCATCATGCTGTGGTGTAGGTTGTGCAAAAGAAATGGCTGTAATTAAAAAACTAGCTGCAAAACCCATGATTAACTTTTTCATATTTATCAATTTTTATTTGTTTTTAATTGTTATGCAACCATTGACAGGAGCGGGTTTCCGAAGTTTAAGCGGTTAACTTTTTTTAACTTGATGTAGCGAAATACTTAATGCCAGTGATTGATAAAAAATTTGTGAAATGATGTATTATTTCTTTAGTAAAAATGGTTTTGTGGTAAATAACGAAAAAGGAGATTTTTTAAATTGAAATAAATACTGATTGATTAATATATTTGCTTCCCGATATGCAATTTGCGATAACGTTCTTGTTATTTCTTAAAGCAAATCAATTGCGCTGATACTAAAAGTGCCATCTAATATCTTGAAAACTATCCAGTAAAACGATCCATGTTTTTTGATTAATTTTTGATAATTAATTATGTAATTTTTAAATGTAGCAAATATGGAGACGACAAAAATCTCAAAGTTTTCAGCCGAATTTTTCGGTACAATGGTATTGGTGTTGATGGGTTGCGGTAGTGCAGTAATTGCTGGCGCAAATGGTACAACAGGCGTTGGTTTGTTGGGTATTTCGTTTGCATTTGGCTTGTCGGTGGTGGCGATGGCTTATGCAATCGGGCATATTTCTGGATGCCATATTAATCCCGCCATCACTATAGGAATGGTTGTAGTTGGCAGAATGAAAACATCTGAGGCGGCCATTTATATAGCAGCGCAAATATTGGGCGCTATTGCCGGTGCAGGTATTTTGTTGTTGATTGCTTCGGGCAAGCCTGGTTACGATTTGGCTGTAAATGGATTAGGTCAAAATGGTTACGCTGATGGTTCGCCCCAGCATTATTCGTTGCTTGCTGGCGCAATTGCAGAGGCAATTTTTACATTTATTTTTCTGTTAGTAATTTTTGGTTCTACGTCTACCAAAAATATTTATGGCGGTTTTGCAGGGCTTTCTATCGGGTTATGTTTGGTGTTGATCCATATTGTTGGTATTCCGGTTACGGGTGTATCGGTAAACCCCGCAAGAAGCATAGGCCCAGCTTTGATTGTGGGTGGTGCGGCACTTAGCCAATTGTGGCTTTTTATTGTTGCGCCAATTGTTGGTAGTATTGCCAGTGCGGTTATTTGGCGGTTTGTTATGGAAAAGAAATGAGGGAACTATATCTGATAAATAAATAAAACAAGTGGTAGTTGTATTCGATTCGATACAAATTGCCAACTGTTTTTTAGTGCTTAATTCAAAAAAGACCATTCAAATATGAATGATCTTTTTTGAGTATTTATGTAGTATTTTGTAGAAATAAGTTTAAAGTTATTGCATAGTATTTTCGATTTAGCCGATTGGCTTAAATTTGAGTTCCAAAAAAAACTGTTTGCAAAAAACTTTGAATAAAACGCTGTGTATGCGGGAAGTTGTAAAATTTACGCTTCTTGCTTTAATTTTTATCTTTTTTTTACAAACTGCTATTGGCCAAAAAATAGCCTTTACAACACTTTCGGTTGAAAATGGCCTTTCTCAAAATTCGGCGTTATCCATTGCACAAGATAATCGGGGGTTTATTTGGGTCGGCACCCGCGATGGGCTAAATAAATATGATACCCGTGGTTTCACGGTTTACAAAAATAACCCCAGCAATAAAAATAGTATTTCAGATAGTTATTTGCTTTCGCTTTTGGGCGATAGCCAAGGCGTACTTTGGGCAGGAACCCTTAACGGACTAAACAGGTATAATCCCGAACACGACAATTTTGAACGGATCACAAACCTCACAAACGATACCATCAGCGTTATTTATGAAGATACCAAACATCGTTTATGGATAGGTACAGAAAACGGATTGAACTTATTGGTAGATCGTGAGCATAATGAATTCAAGCATTTGTTTTGCAACAATTCTGCACAAACTAGGATTGGTTTTAAAGTACATAGCATTTACGAAGACCATGAAGGCACATTGTGGGTGGGCACATCAACGGGATTACTGAAAATAAACGGGCAGAATGACAGTTACCGCTACCAGCTTTTTAAGCACGAAATAAACAAACCAAAAAGCTTGTCGGGCGATTTTATTACCAGCATTTTGGAAGATTTTCAACAACGGCTTTGGATCGGAACGCAGTACAACGGATTGCAACGATTTAATAAAACCGATACCAGCTTCTCACATTTTGTACATAACGACGCAGACCCAACTAGTTTAATAAATGACAATATCCGCAAATTAATCCTTGATAAAACAGGAAAAATATGGATCGGCACGCAGGATGGTTTGAGCATAATGGATCCCAGCGATAAAACTTTTACTTCGTACCAGCACGATCCAGAAGATAAATCGAGCATTAGTCAAAACTCCATCCATAGCATATTTAAGGATACCAACGGCACCATGTGGATCGGTACTTATTTTGGTGGGGTTGATGTTGCTTATTCCAATGCATTTACGTTGTATCAAAACAACCGGTCGTCCAAAAGTATCAGCAACAACGTTATCAGTTCAATTGTGGAAGATAGGCATCACAACTTTTGGATTGGTACCGAAGGTGGCGGATTAAACTATTTGTATCGGCAATCGGGCAATTTTATCAGCTATAAAAATATTCCCAAAGACACCACCAGCTTGCCATCGAACTTGGTAAAATTGGTTTACATTGATAAAAGCGGCAATGTTTGGGCCGGCGTGCACGGTGGCGGACTTTGCTTGTTCGATTCTGCCAAAGGACGCTTTAAACAATTTATAAATGTTGAGCAGCAAAATAAAGATGTAACCGATGTGTCGGAAATAATAACCATGTTGGAAGACAGCCACGGCAGGCTTTGGGTTGGCTCCTTAAATGGCCTTACTTATGTTGACAATAGAGATGGTTATTTTAGAAAGCACACCAAACCTGCGCCATTTAATTTGCCTGTAACCAACGTACATTATTTGTTTGAAGACATCCAAAAAAATCTTTGGATCGGCACATCGGCAGGCTTATTTAAACTGGCTGACAGCGCCAAACAACCAATTCCATTTGTTGAAAATGTAAAAGGAAAAACCGTTTCTACACAACCTTTTGTCAACTGTATTTTTCAAGATTCAAAAGGCAGGATATGGATTGGCACTCAACTTGGCGGCATTGGCCTTTGCGATCTTGCGACAAAACACATCACTTATTTTACCGAAAAAGATGGATTGGCAAACAACAATGTGATGGGTATTTTAGAAGCTCCCAACGGCGATTTGTGGATCAGCACTAATAACGGGCTTTCTCGTTTTAACATCAATAAAAAACATTTTAAAACTTATACCAGCGGCGATGGTTTAGCTGGCAACCAATTTAATTATAATGCCTTTTTTAAAGATAGCAAAGGCAAATTTTTCTTTGGTGGATACAACGGCATTTCTAGTTTTTACCCAGATAAAATTGAAAGCAACGATTATATTTCACCCGTAGTTTTTACGGGACTAAAATTGTTTAACCAACCAATTGCGATAAATGGACCAGATGGATTATTGCAAAAAGACATCAGTTTAACACAAAATATTTTATTGCATTACAACCAAAACGTGTTTACCGTCGATTTTGCTTTGTTGAATTTTATCAAAAACAGTAAAAACAAATACGCCTATAAATTGGATGGTTTCGACAAAGATTGGAATGAAACTAATACACCATCTGCCGCTTACACCAATTTATCGCCCGGCGAATATACTTTTTGGGCAAAGGGTGCTAACAACGATGGCGTTTGGAGCCAACCGATCAGTTTAAAAATCCAGATTTTACCGCCTTATTGGCGCACTTGGTGGGCTTATGGAATTTATGTGTTGTTGCTGGTTTTATTAGTTTTCTTGATTAGCCGGTTTTTCTTTTTGCGTGCATTGTTGGTTCGGGAAGATGAACTGCACCAAGTAAAGTTGAATTTCTTCACCAATATTTCTCACGAAATACGCACCCATCTTACTTTAATTATGGCACCAGTTGATAAGTTGTTGGATGAAAAACAAGACGATGCTACCAAACAACAGCTTAGCAACGTTAAAAACAACGCCAACCGTTTATTAAAATTGGTAAGTGAACTGATGGATTTTAGGAAAGCGGAAACGAATCATCTGCAGTTAAATGTGGACAGGTACAATTTGGTAGAATTTGTAGAAAATATTTACACTAGCTTCCGGGATCTTGCTTTGTCAAAAAAAATAAATATTTCTTTTATCCATAATACCGAAAATGCGCCGCTGTATTTTGATGCGGAACAATTGGAAAAAGTGTTTTTTAATTTGATTACAAACGCCTTTAAGTTTACGCCTGGCGGCGGAAATATTGTTGTCGAATTGCAACAAAGGGCCGATACAACAACGGTAAGCGTAACCGATAATGGCCGCGGCATTGCGCCGGAATATCTTGATAAATTGTTTACCAATTTTTTTCAGGTGCTGGACCATGGCAAACAAAATACAGGCTATGGCATTGGCTTGGCGCTTACCAAACATATTGTGGAACTGCACCATGGCTACATAACTGTGAACAGTGAACCTGCCATGGATTACAAAGAAGGAAAAACAACTTTTACGGTTGTGCTGCAACAAGGTTACCAGCATTTTGAATATGATAAAAACGTAACCATCCATGCAATTGGCAATCATTTGCACACAACCGAAACCTTTTTGCAACCTATTTTGCCACCCGCTGAAAATGAACAAAATAGTGAAATACAAAATACCGGAACCAAACCTTTTACCATTTTAATTACAGAGGATAATGCCGATTTAAGGCAATTGGTAAGAGAAACATTGGAACCGACTTACAATATTTTATTAGCGGAAAATGGATTGGAAGGCTGGCAAAAAGCCACCGAGCAAATACCTGATTTAATTGTGAGCGATGTAATGATGCCGGAAATGAACGGGTTTACGTTGTGTAAAAAGTTAAAAACCGACGAACGTACGAGCCACATCCCGGTAATATTGCTGACTGCCAAAAGCTCGCAAAATGATCAGGTGAGCGGACTTGAAACAGGAGCAGATAGTTATCTCACCAAACCTTTTAGTACTAAAATATTGGAATTGAACGTAAGAAATTTATTGGCGAGTCGCGAACGCATGCGCCAACGGTTTAGCCAGCAAATTAATATTGCGCCGCTTGTTAAAACCGAAGCTGATACTATACTTGAGCCGATTTTGGTTAAAATAATTGAGCCTGCTTACCTTAACCCGATTGACCAAGAATTTTTAGATAAATTGATACAATTGGTGGAAGCAAATATTGACGATCCCGACTTTGGTGTGGCATTAATTTCAAAAAAAGTGGCTATGAGTCCGCCTATTTTGTACAAAAAATTAAAAGCTGTAACCAATATGTCTGTAAATGATTTTGTGAAATCGCTGCGTTTTAAAAAGGCTGCCGCTTTGCTTCGCGAAAAACAATTTACAGATTATGATGTAGCCGCCGCGGTTGGTTATTACGACCGGAAATATTTTAATAAAGAATTTAAAAGATTGTTTGGGGTAAGCCCCAAAGAATATGCGGAGGGATAGGGATATCTTGCGTAACCCATAATGCCATGGATTGCATCCACGGCTATGCAAATTGAAGCCCTACAGGCTTATCCGATAATTCAATTCAATAATTTTTTATCAAGGACCCCAATGGGGGTCGAATGTACATAGCCATGGGTGCAACCCGTGGCATTAAAATTTATGTACAACCAATGAAATCATTATTCCACCACCACTTTAATCGATTTGCCCAAATAAGGCGCTAGCGGCATGTTACAAACCAATTGTTTTGTTCCGTTTATGCTAGGCAATTGCAAACTAATGTTGATGTTTTTATTGGCTTGTGCAGGATCTGCAATGTAAAGGATCGGCTTTTTCCCGCTTACATTTTTAACCATCAAGATGCAAGGTTCATCAACTGTAACGGTAATGCCGTTTTCTTTAAAAGTTCCAGATTTATAAAATACAATTTGCAAAATATCTAATGCCTTTTGGTGAACCGCTTGTATTTCTGTGCTGTTGCTAATTATTCTAATATTGTCAACGGGATAGTTTTCCATATCACGCTTATTGGTTTTGCCAGGTGCTACAATATAAGCGTAGCCTGCATTTGCTGGCTTTGCGCCGTGGTTTAACCATAGTTTAAACACCTTTGCAGTTGTATCTTTTGTAGAATAGCCATTGTTGATATGATACCAATTGCCACGCTGTTCAGTATTGCTGATGTTGGTATTTCCGCCTGCGGGGAGGAAATAGCCAACGCCGCCGTGCATCACCCATTTTGCTTTGCTGGATAAATTTTCACCATCAGCCAAAGGAGTTGTTTTGCCTTCGCCCGAAGTAGTTACATCACCATCCAACCAGCACTGGTTAATGGTTGTCGTAATATTTTCAGGACTGTTGCTGGTTATTCCGGCACCCAAACAAACCACTTCATCATCAAAAAAGAACCAAGCTTTTTTTGCTTTTACTGAGTCATAATCTAAATCGTAAACGGTGGCACCGTACAAACTATCGCTTACGCCACCCACAAAATTGGTGTTGCCGCTTTGGCCCCAAGCTTCCGTCATTTTGCGGTCTTCTGGATAATCGCGGTTGGTGGTGCCGGGAATTTTATCCCATTCCCAAACAGGCATAATGTTATAATATTCACCACCTTTTACTTGAATATCGGTTGCGCCGTCGGGCAAATAACGGCCATACCAATTTTCGCCGTTGCCCATTTCGGTACGCTTTGTACGAACAGAATTGGTGCGGATATTAAAAGAATAACCGGGCCGGATGTGCAAATCATAATCACCCCTAAAAAAATGCGTATGCGATGGGGTGATGGCGTAACTCGGCGCTTTATCGCCATCCATTCTTGCTGTTGCGGCATTCCAAGTTGTGTTGTTGGTCGGGTCAACCACTTTTTCTTTATCCAAAAAACCGCCACCTACTTTAACCAAATTCGGTCGGCTGATACCACGACCCAACACATTAAAATCAATGTATTGGCCACGTATGGTTTTAAGGAAAGTATTTTTTACATAATTACTTAAAATGCCCAACTTTTCCCCCTTTAAGGCATAGGCTGTTCCACTTAAATAGGAAGCGATATTGTAAGAGTTTTGCGTGAAAACTGGTCCATAACTACCGATGGCCAATTGGGTGCCGTGTTGAAAATAGGAATTATCGTATTGAATTCCTTCTCCGCCATCCAATATCGTAATGGGCTGGAAAGCTTGTTCGATGGCCGAATCCATGAGCAGTTTGTTGTGGGTAACGCAAGCTCGATACAAATAATGCAAAGCTTCGTCTGACTTATTGGCTCCTGTTTGTTTGTAAGGATTGCCTTTTTTCATCCTTTCCAATAATGTATCCCGCAAGGCGGTTGGCAAAGGTTTGGGCGAATAGTTCATTACAATTAATATCTCGCCAATACTTTGCGGGTAAGAGATGTCGTTGTACCACCAATTAGTGTTCACGGGTTTTCGGTTCACCCAAAATTGCAATGCGGTTACGATGGCGTTGTATATGTCATCGTTTTTATATAATTGGT
Source organism: uncultured Chitinophagaceae bacterium (assembly GCA_963845495.1). Taxonomy (GTDB): domain Bacteria; phylum Bacteroidota; class Bacteroidia; order Chitinophagales; family Chitinophagaceae; genus JAZKFT01. Next base: position 18,987 of record CAWJTH010000015.1, on the reverse strand, counting down.
TCGATGATTTGGTATATGCCGTAGCAAAGTTTTTAATGCGGGAAAGATGCGTGTCAATTGGATTGCCATAATTTATGTCACTCCAAGAACCATCTTTTTGCATGGTCGCTAAACTTTTGTCACAAATAGATTTTAAATGATTGTCGCTGATGCCGCCAATTATTTTGGTTTTTATTCTGGCCATTACCGTATCCATTGTGGTGGATTGGGCGGTGATTTGGTTAATTGAAACCAAACAAACTAATGTAAAACTAACGAACCTGATACTTTTTTTATTTGCCATTTCGATTGAATATTTATTCCAAAGCTTTAAGTCGATAATTAAAAGATTCCCACCTCAAGTGTTCGAAAGTTCCCAATAAGGTGATTGACCTTTTCTCAAAAATCAATTATTATAAAAAACTGAATAAGGTCATTCACCTTTGAGAAAGCTACATGTAAAATCTCTTTGCCAGTTTCCATTTTCAATACTTGTTTCACAATTTTATAAATCGCTTTGTTTCAGTTATTCCATCACCTTCAAAAATAAGCATATAACTACCTGATGCCAAAGCTGATACATCAATAACGGTTTGTGTAGATTGCTTCGCAACAGTGTAATTCCTTAATTTTTTTCCAGCATTGGTATAAATCGAGATTAAACCGTCTTTTGCAGTGCTAGCATAATTTACATACAAATTGTTGTGTACTGGATTTGGGAAAATTGATACATCTGTAATCGTTTCGATATTAACCGACACCGTTTTGCTATAACTAAAGCTGCCGTCTTTGTCCCTCATTTTTAAGCGATAATAGGCTATCCCGTTATTATTTGTTATATCGGTAAACGAATAACTGTTTGCTAGTTTATTGTTTGCGGTTACGGTTCCTATAGCGGCATACGTTTCACCATCGGTTCCTTTTTCAATTACATAATCATCTACGGCCACCTCGTTGGTAGATTGCCAGTTTAATGTAACCTTGTTCTGTTCAGTAGACGCACTAAAAGCGGTAAGCGTCAACGGCAATAATGAAGTGCCGCTTAATGCGCCGCTCATGCCAACCGCAAATGGAGAAAAACTAGTGTAAGCTGTTGAGTTTTGGGCTGTGTAAGGACCCGCACCGTTTACAGAAACAGCTTGTTCTTGCCAAGCACCGCCTGTGTAATGGCCCATCACATTATTGCTGCCAACTGAAAAACCAGTTGCGCTAGCTGCATCGGCGGCGTTCCATTGCAAAGTGATGATAGCGTTGCTGCCTCCTGCAATGTCTTCCGATAAATCCCACAAAACCGGCACCACTTGGTTGGGCGTATTTACAGAGACAGAACTAATGGGCGATTGTACATTCAACGAAAAATTATCGGTTGTGCCACTATTGTTTAATGTAAGCGGCGTGTAACTGGATGTTGAAAAACCAACGGGGAAAACAACATCGCTGCTTGTGCTGCCGATGTTCCCGATTTTTAATGTGCCTGTACCGTTGGTTACAATATATTTTGTGCTGGATGCGCCGCTGAGCGATGTTGGATTTGGAACCGATAAATTACTCGTCCCCAAAACAATTTTTCCATTGGTAAGGGTGAGGTTATTGCCTATCACAACATCGTTATTTAATGTAAGATTGGCCGTATTATTTAAAATAAGATTGTAAAAATTAGTAGCACCAGTAAGCGTTTGAGCGCTGGTTCCGTTTAAACTAACCGTACTTGTATTGGGTGTAAATGTGCCATTGTTCACCCAATTCCCCAACATAGTTAAATTGCCGCTTGCACCGTTTAAAATAAAGGTTGCGCCTGCGTCGATGGTAAAGTTTTTGGAAAGAGAACGAGCGGTAGCCGCACTTGTAACCGTACCGTTCGCAATTTCTACATTGGCTGGATAACCTGGATTTGCACTGCCGGTAAGCCATTCGGCACCAACGGTTGTAGCGGTTCCCCTGTTATATTTTAAGATAGAAGAACTGCCGTAAGTTGGCGCTGCATAAGTGCCAGCGGTTATCGAACCGCCAGCATCGATCTGGCAAATACCATTGCAAATAAGGCTGGCATTTAAGGTGATAGCACCAGAAACTTCAAACGTTCCAGTCACCGTTATTGAACCGGTGGTAGTAGCCAAAGGCACGTTGGATGTTATTTGTAAAAGGTTTGCTACAGTTCTTGTGCCTGCGCCGTACACACCAAACGATGCAGTACCAGAAATAATTACCGTACGCGGAGCGGTAGTGGTTGCCTCGTTGGCAGCGTAGGTTTTCCCCCAATAAACACTGGCATCTCCCACAGTTGCTGCCGAGGTGTTGTTGACAATCAATTTCGCATTATCGTCATATACAAAATGTATACTATTGGTAGTTGTACTGCCCATCCCCGCTTGGTTTACTTGTATCGTTCCGCCGTTTACAGCTACCGCTCCGTTGGCGGTTAGCACTGCGGAAAGAATTAAAGTTCCACTAACGGTGGTTGTTGTTCCGGCATCTCTTGTAACTGCGGCGGCAATAGTTACCGTTGTACCGGTTGGGATGGAAACATTTGAACTAGTGCCAGGCACAATGCCGCTCGACCATGTGCTAGTGGAAGCCCAATTACCGTTGGCAATGGCTATATAAGATGGGGCAGGAGTAGAGACATCATTGATATTGGTGGTAAAAGTAATAGACGAACCTTTGTAATTGCCTGCTGGCATTACGATACCCTTGGTAATTGCGGCTGTTGCACCTGGAAATGTGATGCCAACATTAATGCTGGAAGCGGCTTGCGAAGGATCTGCAATACTAATAGTAACAGTTGATGTGCCAATATTTTTTACCAAAACGGCGCAAGGTTGGTCGACCGTTAATTTCAATCCTGAAGTTGGATCGGTAACCGTTGCGCCTGCGGTAGCTCTAAAAATGGCTTCCAACATATTCAGCCCGTCGTGTTTTACAGCTTGTGTAGAAACGGTATTCACAATAATCTTGATGTTGCTTTGATTATAAGCCGTCATTTGTGCGGTGGTGCCTATGTTTGGCACCACTATATATTGGTAGGTGTCGTTGGTTGGCGCAACACCATGATCGAACCACATTTTAAAAACATCGGTTGTAATAGTATTTGTTGACTGCGTAGTATTGATGGTGCTCCAACTGCCGGTTTGTGCTTGGTTGCTAATGGTAACATTTCCGCCGGAAGGGAAAAAATAACCAACATTACCTTGTAAAGCCCATTGCAAATTGCCGGTATATGGTGTTTGTGTATGCGTTGCCAAGGTGGAAATAGTACCGCCGCTGCTCACTGAAACGCTGCCATTTAATAAGCATTGGTTTACACAGGTTGATACGTTTTCAGTTGCTGTGCTGGTAATGCCAGCCCCAACACAAACCACTTCATCATCAAAAAAGAACCAAGCTTTTTTAGCGGTCACGCTGTTATAATTCATATAATTGGCGGATGCACCGTAAGTACTGTCGCTTACACCGCCTACATACGCTTGGTTTCCCGCAACGCCAGAACTGTTGGTGGGCGTGGTTGCAAAATCTCGCATGGTTACGCCGGGAATCATGTTCCAATCCCACACGGGAAAAATATTTAAATATTCGTTGCCGGTAACCCTAATATCTGTCGCACCTTCTGATAAAAAAGTACCCAACAGGTTTTCGCCGTTTATGCTTTCATCCCTAAGTGTGCGGGTTGAAACGCTACGCACGGAAAAGGAATAAGTTGGCCGGTTGTGTAAGGTGTAATCGGCTGTCCAATAATGTATATGGTAAGGCGTTGCAATATTATAACTAGCTGGCTGCACGCCTGAAAGTCGCAACGAATCATTACGCAATGCCGTATAATTGACGGCATCCACTTTCATGGCTTGTGCGGTTATGCTGGCACTCATGCCCAAATCGCCCGAGCGTGAAATGGCTCTTCCATCCAAACTAAAATCTTTCCATTTGCCCCTGGCAGCACCGGTGTAAGAATTATGCAACAATACAAATGCGGTTTGCATTTGGGCAGTTGTAAAACTATAAGCGGTTCCGTTTATGTAGTTGGCCATGTCGTACACATCACCCAATAAAACATTCCCATAAGTCTGTGTCATCAATTCTGCGCCGTGCTGCAAAAAAGCATAATCGTAATTGATGCCTTCGCTACCACTGCTTACCAAATTTAATGTAGTGCCAGCTTGGGTTACAGCCGTATTTACTACACTGGCATTGGCTGTTAGCGCTCCGCGATACAACCAATGTAGCGATTCATCGATCCTGTTAGCACCTGTTTCAACAGATGGGTTTTCCCGGCTTGCCAAGTAATTCATGGCATTGGTAGAGTCGGTTGCAGAAAGTGCCAAAGCTCCGTTCCGCATCAACACAAGCGTTTGCCCCAACAATTGCGGGTAACCGATTTGGTCGTAGTACCAATTGTTGGCATCGTGGATGTTGGCGTTCCAATATTCTAGCGCAAGCGATAGTTTGGCGTATAAATTCGCATCGCCATAATGCGTACCACCCGGAAAAGTATATGCTTCCGAAAACTGATACAACCTTGTCAAGTGTGTATTATAAGGCACATCGCCATTTACGCCTGTTACATAAGAAAGGTCGGGCCAGGATCCATCGGCATTTTGTGTGCCCATATTGGTGGTAACCGTATTGTTAAGTGAAGTGATATTGACGCCTGTTTTTAATCCGGCGGTAACATTGGTAATGATAGTGGCGTAATCACTTTGGCCAAATACATTGGCAAAAGCCATACAAATAAAGGCTGAAACAAACCAAGCTGAACATTTCATTTTCATACGGTTATTTTAAATAGATGAGGATTTGTTTACAAGACTGATTTTTGCTATTAGTGTTTGATGCGCAAAAGTTGGTGGCCGCTTCGTTTCTTTTACCTTCTTCTTTTTTTCCTTGATGAAAAAAAGAAGCAAAAAAAATCAAGGCTCTCTAAAGAAAAGGCTAAAAATTCCTGTTGATGACCGGAAGAAAAAGAACTCGCCTTATCATTCATTAAAGTGCAAATCCCGAAGGGCTCAAACAGCTTTTTCTTCCAAATACAGGCCATCAACAGGAATTTTTATGCACTTTTCTTTCGAAGGCCGATTGCCAGATTGATTACCGATAAGCTTACCAATTTGCCAATGGCTCATGGCTCACAGCTTATAGCTCAAAGCTTCTAAATCACCGCTTTGCCATTCAACAAATTATTATATCGATGTAAAGCTTCTAAAAAATAATAGTCGGCATAAATTAATGGTACGTCAATTTCAAAACCATGTGCCAAGCTTCCAACGGAATGTTTCAATAAAAAACCCCCGTTTGTGCCAAGCTTCGCTTTGTATGCTGTGCTGGCTAACGAGTGAACAATTTTGATAGCGGCGGCTCTATATGTTTCTCCGTCGGCACCTAAATAAGTACTTAACTCAAACAACGCCGAAGCAACAACCGCAGCAGCAGATACATCTCTTAACTTTGTTTTTACTTCGTTTGCATGAGAATTTATGCCCGGCGTGTACCCGTGTTGGCCAGCGTTAAAATCCCAGTAAGCCACTTTATCGGCTGGTAGGTTCTTATTGTTAAGATAAAAATCAGCCATTTTACGGGCGGTTTCCAAAAAGCGTTTGTCCTTTGTTTCTCTGTAAACCATTGTAAAGCCATAAATACCCCAAGCTTGTCCGCGGCTCCAAGTAGAATTATCGGAGTAGCCCTGTGCAGTTTCTCTTGCCAATACTTTACCGGTTAGGGAATCGTAGCAAACCACATGATAGCAACTATAATCTGGCCGAACCTGGTTTTTCATGGTGGTTAAGGCATGTGAAACGGCAATATTTTTAAATGTCGAATTGCCCGTTGCCTTGGATGCGAAGAACAACAGTTCCAGGTTAATCATATTGTCGATAATAACCGGGTAATTATAAGTAGTGTTTCCGTGCCACGATTTAAAACCGTTCCAAGATTTGATGCAACCTACTTTTGGATCGAAACGCGTACTTAGCGACTTTGCTGTTTGCACCAAAATATCTTTGTATTGCTTTTTTCCTGTGATGCGGTACGCATTGCCATAGCTACAATACATCATAAAGCCAAGATCGTGATGCTGGGTGAAAGTTTTTAAAGGTTCCAACTTTTCTGTCCATTCTGTAGCTGCCTTTTTTAGCGATGGGTCTTTGGTGAATTCGTAATCATACCACAAACAGCCCGGGAAAAAACCAGGCGTCCAGTCGTACATATCTGTCGTCACCAACTTTCCGGCGCTATCAGTGGTTCGGGGAAAAGCCATTGGATCCGCTTTTGTTTCTTGCAATAAATTTGTCAACTGCTTATCAGCATAAGTAAAGTTTTCCTTAATGAAAGAAAGCCCGTCGTTATCCGCTTTAAAAGCGATAGCAATTATTGCCACAAAACAGATACTTAATATTATACGCTTCATAGTTTATGTTTTAGCTGCGCACTATAGTTGTCAGCTGCTTGTACAATATGGGTCGGAGACCCGTTTTAACATAGGGCTACAAAGTCGGAGACTTTGTAGAGCGGTGTCTTCCAAATATTCATCATAGTCTTCCAAACGTCAATCATATTCTTCCAAATATGAATCATGGTCTTCCAAACGCTTGTCATACTATTCCAAACGTTCGTCTTAGTCTTCCAAACGTTCGTCTTAGTCTTCCAAACGTTCGTCTTAGTCTTCCAAACGTTCATCATAGTCTTCCAAACGTTAATCGTAGTCTTCCAAACGTCAATCATAGTATTCCAAACGCTTGTCATAGTCTTCAAAACGTTCGTCATAGTCTTCCAAACGTCAATCATAGTCTTCCAAACGTCAATCATAGTCTTCCAAATGTGAATCATGATCTTCCAAACGGTGGCTATGGTTTTTCGAATGATTATCATAGCCTTCCAACCGTTTTTATTGTGTTAGTTAGCTTCTATCAAGTAACTACTGAACGATATATTCTATTGATACACTCTCACATAATCAACCAAATATTCCACAGGCAATGCTTTGTCATCTACTGGCCCCGCCCAAGCGCCTTGGTGGCCCAATGCCAGATTCAGCAACAGATAGAACTTTTTCTGAAAAATATCCTGCGGATTATACTCAGCCTTTTTAAAATCAAAAACAAAATATTTCAGGTTATCGTAATAATAAGTAAATCCGTTTTTATCCCAATCGATGGCATAAATATGGAAACCATCGTAAGGAGCGCCAACTACTGGACCTTCGCCCTTGTGGCGATATTGATTGGCACTGTCGGCGTAATGCACTGTTCCGTAAACTTTGGACGAATCTTTTCCTAAAAACTCCATGATGTCGATCTCGCCGCATTTTGGCCATTTCGCTTCAGTCCTGTTTTCGCCCAACATCCATATTGCTGGCCAAACGCCCAATCCTTTTGGCACTTTTGCTCGCACTTCAATACGCCCATATTTCCAACTTTCTTTGCCAAGTGTAATAATGCTGGCCGATGTGTAGGCAGCTCCTTTATAATTCTCTTTTCTTGCTTCCAACACTAAATTGCCGTTTTCAACCCTGGCATTTTCCAATCGTTTAGTCGTATAAAATTGTGGTTCTTTATTGCGCACAAAGCCTTCTTCGTAACCCCACTTTTTAGGGTCGGGTAGGCCGTTATAATTAAATTCATCGCTCCAAACTAATTTTCTACCGCCAATGGTTGCTGCATTGGGTAACATATTTTGTGCGGTTGAGGCAATAAAGATTCCGCAGCATATTGCTGCTAAAAAAAATCTAGTAATGTTCATTTTGATATTATGGTTGGTCTAAGTCGGAATTGTTAGTATGTAGTATAAGTTTGTTAAATCAGCATGCTTATCGTTTATCACGCAGACTATGATCGTCAGGCTGAGCTTGTCGAAGCCATAGCTGGCAATCTTCTTGTTCGCACCTGCTAAGGCTTCAAGAGCCTCAGCCTGACAACCACGGTTTTCTTGATAAATTAAAATCATCAAGCTTCTAAAATTCACTACATTACCTGTACGTAAAATGTGCTGACAACCGTTTTTTGGTCTTTTGCGGTTTCATTAAACGATACAAACACAACTTTGTAAGTACCAACCGCTGTATATTTATAATAATATCCAGTGGCGCTGGCATTGTTGGTGTAGCCATTTATGTTGATGAGTGGAATGCTAACGTCTGGCGAAACCCTACCAACATATAGTGGTTTGGTTATTACCCAGCCGGTATTGGTTGGATTGGTTGCAGCACCGCCGGTAAATACTAAACTGGTTGTGCTTGCAACCCAAATAGGTGCGGTGGAAGGTGCTTGGCGGATTTTAGTAAAATATGTTGCGTCGGTTGTAAGCGATGTGAGATTGTAGGTAACATCGGGCAAAACATTGTTTACCAAAAAGTTAGTGATAGTCCAAGTTGGTTGGATGGTTCCCGTAACGCCTGAATATTTTAAGGCCACAAACAACGAATCGCTAGCACTGCTAGATAAATCATTCAACGTAATATTTCCGGAAGCAGTAGCCGTTGCATTGGTGGCGATGGTGGCACGACTGGTAATATCGGTCCAATTGGCAGTTACAACAGACGTGCTGTCTAAGCCTGGTAATTTATCGGTAGCCAATACTTTTAACGTATTGGTTTGTGTAGCGTTTGCAACAGCACTGGTAAAAGACAAAATGGTATTACCTTGGGCTGATGACCGATCTTTATAATCGTAATTATGCGTAGCATCGCCGGTATATACAATTAGGTTGCCGGTTGTTCCCGTAAATATAAACTTGGTGGTATCGCCCAATTTATACACAAACGTATCAGCTATTTTGGTTGTGGTAGCGGTAGAACCTGCCGGATTTATGCTGATGGACATGCTTGGCGTATCCACACTAAGGTGCTTGTTGCAAGCGGTAATGCCAACAAGTGCTGCTAAAGCTATTATTAAACGTTTCATTTTTTAGATTTTAAAGGTGATTACCAGCCTGGGTTTTGGGTTAACGCATGGTCTAAGCCGAGCTCGTATTGAGGAACGGGTTGCAACAAATGTTTTGGTAAAACCGATTGATAAATAGCCGATAAGAAAGTGCCAGGCGTAGTGTTGGTACCATTTGCAATGGCATAATTGGCAAAATTGTTCATATAGGTTGGATAACTTATGCCTGCGCCATTGCTTCCGTAACCAGCACCATCGCCGTACCAGCGTATCAAATCCCATTTGCGCACAAATTCAAAACAAAGTTCTTTCAACCTTTCATCCCGAAGGGCAGATTGAAAATCGGTTTGGCTAAGCCCGGCAGGCAAATCGGCATCGGTGCTGTTGGTGATAGTAGCCGTTGCAGTTGCGCCTGTTCCGCCGCCGCCGCTAATAGTTACGGTTGGGGCAGAAGTATAATATGGACCGGCAGTAGTTAGTGTTCCAGGACTTGTAAGAATAACATTGGTAACAACACCATTCACTACTTGCGCTACACCGGTTGCGCCGCTTCCGCCACCGCCGCTAATGGTTACATTTACGCCGTTTGTATAGCCAGAACCACGATTTACAATTTGGATGGTAATAACTTTTCCATTACCAACGGCTGCGGTTGCGGTTGCGCCAGTGCCGCCAGCGCCGGCAATTGTAATTGTTGGACCCGATGTATAACCGGTGCCCGCATTTGTGATAATCATTCCGGTAAGCGTGCCGTTTGTAAAAATAGGTACGGCTGCAGCGCCAGTTCCACCACCGCCAGTCATAGTAACGGTTGCCGCAGTTGTGTAGCCCGAACCGCCTGCGGTTACGGCAATGTTTTTAACTAGGTTGCCGTACAAAATGCCCCAGCCTCTTCTTCTAACCATATTTATTGCGTCGTAAGCTGTGGTCGGTACGCTGGTATTGCCGGTAAAAGAACCCGGTCCTTTGTTTACTTGGTTATAAGCTTCGGCATACATCAACAATACATCTGCATAACGCATTAATTGGATATTGATATTATAATTGGCACCAACCCGTACGGCATAAGGCACATATTCTCTACGTATTTTTCCGGGGCACATTAACCACGGATTGGCAATGGTAACTTTTTGTCTGCCCAACGGGTTTGTAGTAGTAACGGTGGCGGCAAGAAATTTATAATTGGCACAATTCCAATCTCTTCTTAAATCGTAGGATGGTTGCAATGTAGCAGGGCTGGCCGTATTTAATGGATAGGCATCATACAGTTTTTGGGTAACACAAGTCCAATCGGCTGATCCGTAAGATGAAGTATCTGTGGTAACCAAGGTTGATTGGATGCCAACAAAGTTGCCATAGTCGTTTGATTTAGAGCCTGTTCCACCAGAAGCTGTTCCGTAAGAACCAACTTCCCAAAGGTCTTCTTTTACATCATATTTATCTTGGCATAGATTTATAAAAATCTGTTTATAATCAGGATTTAACGAATGGTTGCCCGAATTGATAACTTTTGTACAATACGTTAATGCGTCTTGGTATTTTGCGGTATTGTTCAGTGGATAACCAGCCCAATACATGTATACCCTGGCCAACATGGCTTGCACGGCATCTTGTGTTACTACATCGTTATAGGTTTGGGTTGCCAATGTTTGGGTTTTCAACAACGTTTCGGCGCTTTTCATGTCAGTTTCAATTTGGGCATAAATATCCGCCGCAGGCGAAGCTGCTACACTAACATTTGACAAACCCAGTTGGTGCAATACCAAAGGCACGTTGCGCCAGTTCATGGTTAATAAAAAATAGCAATAGCCCCGAATGTATTTGGCTTGGCCCAATATCACATTGCGTTGGGTACTGTCCATTGTTGGGCGGTTAATGTTGTCGATAACGCCGTTGCAATTATTGATACACAAATAAAGGTATTGCCAGCCTGCGGCGATGTAAGAATTGGTGGCATCGTACGTAAACGTTGCGGCACGCAAGGCGGCGTTGGAGTTGTTTTGGTTGCTTATCAATTCATCGGTTGCTGAATTGAAAGAGTAATTTTGGTATTGCCCCCAAATATTTTGGTGCGCCAACAAACCATAACAGCCTTGCAATGCCTGTTGTAGCTCCGCAGCAGAATTGTAATAATTGATAGGGGTATAAAAATCGGTAGGCGTTGTATCCAAAAACTTTTTGCAGGAAGACAAGCCCAATATTAATAAAGCGGCGAAGAAAAATATTCGTTTCATAAGTTGCATAGTGGATTTAGAAAATTAAAATGTTACCTGTACGCCAACTACGGCAGAAAGTGAATGCGGATAGGCTGAATAATCAAAACCTGGCGTAAGATTCGAATTTCTGGAAGAAGCTTCCGGATCTTGCCCTGAATATTTGGTCCATGTCAATAAGTTTTGGGCAGAAGCATAAATTCTTGCACTTTGCATTTTTGCCCTTTTCATTAATGTGGTCGGAAAATTGTAACCCAATGAAACGGTACGCAATTTTAGGTAAGAACCATCTTCAATCACACGAGATGAGTAAGCCGCGTTCGGCATGCCGTTTGTCCTGTACAACGTATTGCTTGGATTGTTTGGTTCCCAACGGTCTTTATAACTGGCAAATTGATTAAGGTTTGGATTGTTGGTAATGCCGCCTTCAAAAATGTAGCGGTTTGCATTAACCACATCATTACCCACAGAATATTGCAAGAAAATGTTTAAATCGAAATTAGCATACCTAAAATTATTGCTGAAACCGCCGAAATATTTAGGAATACCGCTACCGATTACCGTGTAGTCTTTTGCATCAACCACTAAATCGCCGTTTAAATCTTTGTATTTGATATCACCAGGTTGTTGCGCCGTTCTTGAAGTTGCGTTGTAGGCAATATTGGGCTTCAACAAATAAGTTCCGTTTGGCAATTTGTCGAAATCTTTGTATTGATAAACGCCATCAAATTGATAACCATACATTTCGCCAACGGAGCGGCCCAATGCTGCGATGTAAGGTGAAAGAGATGAGAATCTTGTATCAAAGAAAGTACCTGAACCGGAAAGCAAAGCTTGTTGGCCTGGTGCTAACGATAAAATTTTGTTTTGGTTGAAAGATATATTGAAACTGCTGGTCCAAGTAAATTGTCTGGTTTGTACATTAACGGTGTTGATGTTAAATTCCAACCCCTTGTTTTGCAACGAGCCCACGTTTTCGTAACCACTGGCTGATGGAACACCAATAATGTATGGCAAACTAGCGTTCAGCAATAAATCGTGTGTTACCCTTTTGTAAGCATCAACGGTTAAATTCAAACGGCTTTTGAAGAAGGAAAGATCTAAACCGATATTTGTTTGATTGGTAGTTTCCCATTTCAGATCATAGTTGCCAGCCGATGTAATACCTGCACCAACAGAAGTAGGTTGGTTGTTGTAAGAATACCAATTGGCGGTAGAAGTAAGGCCAATGGTCGGTAAATATGCAAAGTCGGAAACGCGGTTGTTACCAGAAGAACCATAGCCCAAACGCAATTTACCATCGCTTATAAATTTAATGTTTTTCATAAAATCTTCGCTGGTAAAGCGCCAAGCAATTGCTGCTGCGGGGAAAGTACCCCACCTGTTTGCGGTCGCAAATTTTGAAGACGCATCTGAACGAATAGAAGCAGTCAACAAATATTTAGATTTATAATCGTAGTTGAGAATGCCCAAAGCTGACGCCATCGTCCAGCGGGAACTGTAAACCGAGTTTGTTACGGTGCCGAGGTCAAGCCCATCCAATCCTAAATCTTCATTTGGCAAGTTATTACCCGATTGGGCAGTATAGGAACTTTTGTTGCCCTGTTCAGAAAAATCTGCGGTCACGGTTAAATGATGGTCGCCAAAAGAGTTTTTGTAAGTAAGCATGTTTTCGTTGATCCAAGTGGTGTTGGGTGAATAGGCAATGCTGCCGTTTACGCCAATGGGCGATGAATTATAAATACTTGCTGATTGTGTTTTTGAATTATTAAAAACTTGGGTATTGGTCATAATGTTTGTAACACCACCAGTAACACGAAGTGTTAATTGTTTGCTTAAAGCATATTCAGCATAGGCATTGGCAATCAATGTGTTATTTCTAATATTTGTTATTTGGTTTTGGATATTGATATAGGGGTTTACCCGATAATCTTGTGCGCTGTTACCAACTAAAGCAGGGTCGTTCAGCGATTGGATCAATGTTGCATTATTGAATGAATCTGCAGTTGCGTAATTGGCCGCGGTATTGGCAAAACCTATGAAACCGGCGGTTGGGCGATACCCTAAAACACCGTACAAAAATGCAGTTGAGGCATAATAAGTAGCAGTTCCGGAAGCATTAGAGCTTGGTGATGCATTGCCCAATTGTTGACCTGTTGTTAGGCCGTACGAGTAGTTGGCATTTATTCCTACTTTCAATTTAGCGCCTACATTTTGATCTAAAGTAAGCCTGCCTTGGAAGCGTTGGTAACCGCTATTGATAATCACACCGTCCTGTTTTAAGAAATTGCCCGAAAAAGAATAACGGGTTTGATCAGTACCGCCGCGTACCGCAATATCGTGACTTTGACTTGAGCCTGTTTGATAGATATAATCTTGTAAATCAACACCTTTCAAATGGCTATAAAAATCCAAAGTGGTTGGCGTAGCGCTTGTTCCGGCCGCTAAATAAGTAGAATCCACCGCAGGTGTAAACTCTTGCATATAGCTTACATAATCGTATGGTTTCATCATGTCGAATTTTTTCGGCGCCGATTGTAGACCATAATATGCGTTGTAAGTAAGGTGCGCTTCGCCTTTTTTACCTTTTTTTGTGGTGATAAGTACTACGCCGTTGCTGCCCCTTGCTCCGTACCTTGATGTAGCAGAAGCATCTTTCAATACATCGATACTTTCAATATCATCCGGACTAATAGAATTGAAATTGCCACTTTCTAACGGAAAACCATCTACCACGTACAAAGGAGAATTATCTTGTGTAATGGAACCCGAACCGCGGATAATAATATTGGCATTGCCGCCTGGCTGGCCATCGTTACTTTGCACCTGCACGCCAGCCACACGTCCAGCCAATGCATCGTCTAGCGACTTTACAGGAGCTTTTTCAAAATCTTTCATGTTAACGCTGCCCACGGCACCGGTTAAATCTTTCCTTCTTACCGTGCCATAACCAACTACCACTACTTCGTTTCCTTCCGAATTGTTCGGTTTTAATTGGATGGTATAATCTGTTTTTGTGCCAACAACAATCTGGGCGTTTTGATAACTTACATAAGATACAACAAGCGTAGCGCTTGGCAAAACATTGATGGTGAACTTGCCGCTTGCATCTGTTTTGGTACCTGTCGTTTTTCCTTTTACTATAATTGAAACACCCGGTAACGGACTGCCGTTTTCATCGTTCACTGTTCCGGTAACCGTTTTTGTTTGCGCTAAACCAATAATTGGAAGCAGCAACATCCATCCAATTATATGTAACAAGCGCCTTGACGATAGCATGGCATTTGTCCATTTTTTCTCTTTTTGCATAGGTATTGTTTTGGCTTTTATAATAAATAAAAAGTTATCTCCTGCTAAGCGCTTTAAATATCGAACATTGACTTAGCTGCCTTTTTTTCGATAAGTCAAATTTGGCTTTTACTTTAAAAAAAGGCAGGTGAAAAACGTAAAAGATTTAGGAGAATTTTATAAAATTCTTTTAACAGATTGATTATGAACGTTTGAGAAAGATGAAAGGTTAAAAAAAATCCCCAATTACTTACAAATTTTTTGCAAATAATTGGGGATGTATTGTTTTGATGGATTTAAAAAACCAACTGATGGGGCTTTCTACAAAAAAAGTAATACCAATTGCAATTAAAACCTATCTAAAAGTAGGCCTTATGGGCAATTAATATTACTTGCTTTATCTGGTATTTTTAAGCACCTAGCCTATGGAATAAATCTTTTACTTGATAATTCCACAATTGGGTTTGGTCTTTAATTTCTGCCTTTTCGGCAAAATCTTTTATTACCAAAACGGTTTGGTTGCTTATTTCAGTTTTTTCGATACGGAATTCAAAATACTCATCACTTGGTGCGTTCAGCCAATGAAAGCGTACAAATTTTTCAAATTCTTTTTCTACTAGTTCAGCTTGATCCGTAGATCCGCTCCAAGTAAAACTAAAAATACCCTCTTTGTCGTCCACTTTGTCCGCAAACCACTCACCAAGCCCATTACTGGTACTTAGGAATTCATATAATATAGTCGGTGAACACCGTACTGGAAATTCCAGTGAAAATAATTGCTTTTTGCTCATTCCTATTCGATTGATCTTTTGTTCGATAAGTGCAATTATAGATAAATATCCTATCTGTCAACTATTTTTTTTATAAAAATTTTTATTTAAAATTAGCATGCGGCATTTTACTATCTTTTATAGGCAGAATACTCATTTATAATAGAAAAATATTTGGATTCGCTTTTGTTTTGGTGTAGATTGCTTTGTAGTGTAGAAAACGGTTTACAGCACATTTATTCTAATATTTAATCCAATATAACAATCCAATTTTTTCACCCCCGAAAAACTGCTTCTATGGGCATGCGCCAACTCAAGATCTCGAAATCCATTACCAACCGCGAATCACAAAGTTTGGAGAAGTACCTCCAAGAAATCGGTAAAGTTAGTTTAGCAACACCAGAAGACGAAGTGTTGTTAGCCCACCGAATTAGGCAAGGCGATACAAAAGCACTTGACAAGTTAGTGATAGCCAACCTACGTTTTGTAGTAAGTGTGGCCAAGCAATACCAAAATCAAGGCCTAACTTTAAGCGACCTTATTAACGAAGGTAACTTGGGATTGATAAAAGCCGCCCAGCGTTTTGATGAAACTCGTGGCTTTAGATTTATTTCGTACGCTGTTTGGTGGATCCGCCAAAGTATTTTACAAGCTTTGGCCGAACAAAGCCGTATTGTTAGGTTGCCGCTTAATAAAGTGGGGCTTACCTCAAAAATAACCAAGGCGTTTTCACAATTGGAACAAGAACATGAACGCGAACCCACCCTTGAAGAATTGGCAACCTTGTTGGATGTGGATAAGAGCGAAATAAGTGCGGCACTCAGCGTTTCGATTTGCCATATTAGCATGGATGCGCCTTTGGCCGATGGAGAAGAAAATACATTGATAGACATGCTTTACAACCCCAATGCCGAAAGCGCCAACAGGGGTTTGGAGCATCACGAATCGTTACATACAGAAATTTCTAGGTCGCTCAGCGTTTTATCTGAAAGGCAAAAAGATGTGGTTTGTTCATTTTACGGCATCGGCACCGATACGCCGCTAAGTTTAGAAGATATTGGTCATCGTTTTCATCTTACCCGCGAAAGGGTTAGGCAGATAAAAGATAAAGCCCTCTTGAAATTAAAAACCGGAAGCCGTTGCAATTTGTTAAGGCCATATTTGGGCGCATAGAAAGATGGCGGTTGGTGTATGCAAATGGCGGTTAGAACTTTAAATTATTATCTGTCGTCGGTCTATTGCAATCTGTTATCTACAAGCAATCAACCGCCATCCGCCATTCCATCATCTGTAATCTTCTAAAAAAAATCGCGATAGTTTTTTTTGCGATGCTACATTTGCACAATTTAATTTTTTAGAAAGAAATGGCAAGTGCAATATCCCGCAAAGCAACTTTAATATTGGCAGATGGTTTGGTTTTTACTGGTCGTGCTTTTGGTAAAATTGGCACCACCGCAGGTGAAATTTGTTTTAACACCGGCATGACCGGTTACCAAGAAGTTTTTACTGACCCGAGTTACTACGGACAAGTGCTGATTATGAACACGGTGCATGTTGGTAATTACGGCGTTCGTGATACCGACATAGAAAGTGATTCCATTAAGATCCGTGGTTTGATAGGCCGTAATTTGGAAGAGGGCTTCAGCCGCATTTTGGCCAACGGAACACTGCAAGATTATCTTGAAAAAAATAATATTGTTGCTATCGACAGCATTGATACCCGTGCCTTGGTAGCGCATGTGCGCATTAACGGCGCCATGAACTGCATTATTAGCAGCGAAGACAAAACCATTGAGGAATTAAAAACTGAACTTGCTGCTGTTCCTTCGATGGATGGGCTTGAATTGGCCAGTTTTGTAAGCACAGAAACAGCTTACGAAAGGGGAGATGCAAGCGCAGAGAAAAAAGTTGCGGTATTGGATTATGGGATTAAGCAAAACATTTTGCAAAACATGACCAACCGTGGCGTTAAAGTAAAAGTTTTCCCAGCAAAAACGCCGGTTGCCGAAATTTTGGAATACGGAGCCGATGGATTTTTTATTAGCAACGGCCCTGGCGATCCTGCGCCGATGGATTATGCCATAGATACAATTAAAGAATTAGCAAAAGAAAATAAGCCGATGTTTGGCATTTGCTTGGGCCACCAATTATTGGCTTTGGCACATGGCATCCCAACCTATAAAATGCACCACGGCCATCGCGGCCTAAACCATCCGGTTAAAAATGTAGTTACCGGTAGAAGTGAAATTACTACCCAAAACCACGGTTTTGGGGTTGATCCTGAAGCGATTAGGAATGCGGAGCATATCGAAATAACGCATGTAAACTTGAACGACGACACCATTGAAGGTATTAAAATAAAAGGCAAGCCATTTTTTTCTGTTCAATATCACCCAGAAGCAACACCCGGCCCACACGACAGCCGCTATTTGTTTGATGAATTTGTTGGGATGATGTAAAACGAAATTCCATTTCGTTTTCATGATAGATTGTTGATGATTTGTAAGGATGATGTAAATTGCTTATAAATATTACGATGATGGTAGAAACAGAATTATTAAGAGAAGAAATAAAGCAATTCATCAACATTGCCAATCCTAGAACGGTAATGTTGGTTCACGCCATGTTGGAAGCAGACCTTGACCATGATTGGTGGGATGATCTGCCTATGGAAGCACAAAATTCTATTGACAAAGCAATGAAAGAATTGAAGCTGGAAACGGCATAGCACATGAAGATGTTTTAAAGAAATATAGCGAATGGTTTACAAATAATATGGATGCCAAGAAGCTATTGTACTTATATCAATAATATAAAATATCTGGAAACCAATTGGACAGAAAAGGAAGTAAGGGTGTTTATAAGGTTGGTAAAGAAAAAAGTAAAATTGCTTGAACCCATGCCAACAATTGGTCGTAAAACCAGTAGCAGAAAAGGCGTACATAAAACATTGATTCATAAAAGAATTATGCTTTTTTATCGTTTTCGACCAAGGCTAAACCAAGTGGAATTATTATCTTTTTGGCATACAAGCAGAAATCCGCAAGCCAATAAATTTCTTCCTTAAAAAACGATTCCATTCATTACTCAGCATTCACTAAATGAAAGTCACTATTATCAACGGTCCTAACCTAAATTTATTAGGCAAACGTGAACCCGGCATTTATGGCAGTCAATCGTTTGAAGATTTTTTTGCTTTGTTGAAACTTAAATATGTGGATGTTGATTTTACTTACTTGCAAAGCAATGTGGAAGGCGAATTGATAAATTTTTTGCACGAAGTTGGTTTTGAAAGCGAAGGAATTATCATGAATCCTGGCGGCTACACGCATACTTCGGTGGCGTTGGGCGATGCAATTGCGGGCATTAAATCACCTGTAATCGAAGTGCATATTAGCAACACGGCTGCACGAGAAAGTTTTCGTCATATCAGCCATGTGTCTGCAAAATGTGTCGGTACCATTATTGGTCTTGGTATGAAAGGTTACGAATTGGCGGTTGAATATTTTTTGGATAAAAAATAATCTTTATCTTTTTATTGATTTGTTTTAACATGTTGGATGTAAAATAAAGTAGCAATAATAAAACACTGATAATTGCCGTCCACAACCAAATTTTGCTTAGGCTAGATTTGGTTGTTTTTGTTTCGGTTTTTGCCATTTGATTTTCCGTTATTTCGTTTGTTGGCAGTAAAGTGGCATTTTTAATGCTGTCGCTAAAAGCTGAAATATCATAAACTGGGGCAGCTAAACTATCGTTGCCAAACATTAATTTATATTTTTGGCCGGCTTTTAAATAGGCAAATAAGGCATAAGCATTTTGATAAGCTTTTACGGAATCTATTTTTAACGTCGGGTTGTCGTTGTTTTGAAT
>CAWJTH010000014.1:0-13866 GCA_963845495.1 uncultured Chitinophagaceae bacterium | reverse complement strand
TACCGGGCAACGGGCAAAAGAAGTTTGTTGGATATCGCTATAAAAGCTACCGATTTTTTAATTGATTTTTATAACAAAGCCACGCCAGAGCAAGCCCGTAACGCCATTTGCCCTTCGCACTACATGGGCATTATTGAAATGTACCGCACCACGGGTGAAAAAAAATATTTAGAACTGGCCAAAAAACTGATCAATATCCGTGGACTTTCTGATGGCACCGACGATAATTCGGATCGGGTGCCTTTTCGGGAAATGAAAGCCGTGAATGGTCATGCCGTTCGGGCAAATTATTTGTTTGCCGGGGTTGCCGATATTTATGCCGAAACCGGCGATACCACTTTGTTGCACACGCTTAATTTAATGTGGGATGATGTGGTGAACCATAAATTGTACATCACTGGCGGCTGTGGCGCTTTGTACGATGGATTATCGGCGTCGGGATTAACTTATAAACCCGATTCGATGCAGCGCATCCAACAAGCTTATGGCAAAGATTATCAGTTGCCAAACGAAACGGCGCACAATGAAACCTGCGCCAACGTGGGCAATTTGTTGTGGAATTGGCGCATGCTGCAAATTACGGGCGAAGCCAAATATGCCGATTTAGTGGAACTTGAATTGTACAATGGCATTATGTCGGGCATCAGTTTAGATGGGAATAAGTTTTTTTATACCAATCCTTTGGCAGTGAACGAAGATTATCCGTATGATTTACGGTGGTCGGGCGGAAGAAGCAAGTATATCCAATTGTCGAATTGTTGCCCTTCGAATGTCATCCGCACCATCGCTGAAGTTGGTGATTATGCTTATAATATTGCTGATAAAGGATTGTATATCAATTTGTATGGCAGCAATAATTTGGCGACTAATTTAAAAGATGGCAGCCCGATCAAATTATCACAAACCACTGATTATCCGTGGGATGGAGCTATTACCATCAATATGCAGCAGGTTCCTTCAAAAAATTTTTCCGTCTTTTTGCGGATCCCGGGATGGGTTAACAATGCCACGGTTTTAGTCAACAATAAACCTACTGCGGCAAAATTAATTAGCGGGCAATATGCTGAAATCAACCGTAGTTGGAAGGTTGGCGACAAAATTAGTTTGCAATTACCGATGCCCGTTACGTTAATGGAAGCCAATCCGTTGGTGGAAGAAACCCGCAACCAAGTGGCTGTAAAACGAGGTCCGATTGTTTATTGTTTGGAATCGCCCGATTTTGCCGAAGGCACAAAAATATTTGACATTACTATGCCTGCCATTCCTCAATTAAAACCGGTGATGAAAACAATAGACGGCATGCACGTAGCTGATTTGGAAGGCATGGCGACGATTAAACAAAAAGAAACTTGGACCAATACTTTGTATAAACCGTTGTCCTCAAACCTAAGCCCAATAAAGGTTACATTGATTCCATACTATGCTTGGGCGAACCGGGGTAAAAGCGAAATGACCGTTTGGATGCCGGTGAAATAGGTCGTAGAAGACAAGAAGACAAGAAGACAAGAAGACAAGAAGTCAAGAAGTCAAGAAGTCAAGAAGTCAAGAAGACAAGAAGACAAGAAGACAAGAAGTTAAGAAGTCAAGTGAATAAGGAATTATAAAAACTAGATAATATATTTTTAGAAATTCTTGCTGCATTATATTAAACATTCAAATAAACAAACGAACTGTTATAACAAATAAAACAAAGCCTGTAGAGAGGCACCTCCTCTCCACCCCGTGGAGAGGAGGCCGGGAGGTGAGGTTGTTTGGTATAATTTTTTTACTTTCACCGCTATGAAAAGATTAACTGCCTTGAGCATTTTGGTGATAGTAGCAATTGCAGCTTGCAAAAACAACACTTCAAAAAATGATGTTACCGTTTCAACCAAAGAAAAAGTTCCCGTTGTTCCCAAAAAAGATATAACTATCACGGATTCAAACTCTTACAGCGATCTCTTTTTAGATACTGCGATGGTCAGGGCTTTTATTGATACCAGTAATTTGGGTAACGATGTATCGGAAAGCATACGTAGTTTTTATAACCTGCGTAACTTTCAGTACGCTTGGTTTGCCAGCGATGGACTGACTGAACAGGCACGTAGCTTTTGGAATTTGGCTTCTTACAAAAAAGATTCTTCATTGGCCAACAAAACGTTAAGCCGTAAAATGCGGGCGCTGATGGAAGAAGATAGCCTAAAAGTAAAAACCACAGACACCAGCATTGTAAGGACGGAATTAATGTTAACGGAATATTTTGTAAGGTTGATGTTAAAAGATTATCAAAATGCCAGTGCCGGAAAAAGTGATTGGGCTTATATCATCCCCAGAAAAAAAGATTCCATCATGACGTTGGCTAACCAATTCGCCAATAAGCAAGACGGTGCTTTTGACGATGCCAACCAATCGTATAAATTATTGAAGGAAGAACTGGCAAAATATGTAACTATTGCCAAAAATGGCGGTTGGCAACCTGTTGTAGCCGATAAAAAATTATACAAGAAAAATACCGCTTCCCCTGCCATTGCTTCGCTTAAAAAAAGGTTGATAATAACCGGGGAATTAAGTGCCAGCGATACTTCCAACGTGTTTGATACTACATTGGTAATGGCTATCAAAACTTACCAAAATAGTGTTGGCATCAAGCCCGATGGAACTGTTTCAGACGCCCTCATCAAACAATTAAATGTACCCATACAAAAGCGTATCGAGCAAATTTTAATCAACCTCGACCGCATGCGTTGGTTGCCCGAAAACCAAGGCAGCAACTATATTTTGGCCAATATCCCCGAGTTTAAAATACATGTGTACGACAGCAGTAAAGAGCAATTTGAAATGAAAACCGTTGTGGGAAAAGAAGGTCACAGCACGGTAATTTTTACTGGAAATTTAAACCAAGTGGTGTTTGCACCGTATTGGAATATTCCTTCCAGCATCGTAAAAAAGGAAATCATCCCCGGTATAAAACGCAATAAAAATTATTTAGCCAACCACAATATGGAAGTGGTAAATGGTAGGTATCGGCAAAAACCAGGCGGTAGTAATTCGTTGGGTCATGTAAAGTTTTTATTCCCCAACGATTTTGATATTTATTTCCACGATACACCATCTAAGTCGTTGTTTAACAGGGATAACCGAGCTTATAGCCACGGCTGCATCCGCTTGGCCGAACCCGCAAAAATGGCTAATTATTTGCTCCGTAACGATACTACTTGGAACCCTCAGCGCATCGATTCGGCCATGAACGGCAAAAAAGAAAAGACTGTTTTTCTTAAAAAATCCATTCCGGTTTTAATCACTTATTATACTGCTTGGGTAAATAGTGGGCAATTAAATTTCAGGAACGATATTTACGGAAACGATTCCTTGGTGGCTAAAAAAATGTTTTTAAATCCAATTTATCGCTAAGCAAGTAATTAAGTAAATGGTAATTAAGTAATTATGTCCAATTCAAAACTACTCAATTACCCATTTACCTAATTACTGGTTTTTGGGCGCCAATTCCGGCTGTCCCAAGTACTCCGCGGCGGCGTTTCGGTTCCCGTAGCTTCGCTATCCTAAAATATATCCGCCGCCTTGCGGGGTACTTGTTCCCATCCGGGGCGCACAGATGCAACAGTCATTTGTATCTTCTAGCAGTCATCAATTTGAGTTTCTATAAATCTAATATAAAAAGAGGCTAGTGAAAATATTCACTAGCCTCTTTGATTCTAAAATTTTTACCCTATTCTCAGATGCTGTCCCGGTTAAAATTTCGAATGAAAAATCAGTGTTTCAGTGCCTCAGTGGCAAAATTTATTTTGTTGCCACTGAGGCACTGAAACAGTAACACTATTTTTTATTTGGATGATCAAAACTAATTACCCAATTACCTATTTACTCGCTTACTTTTCCAATGCCCTAACAACCATTTTATACCGCCGTAGTATCTTTTATCAGCTCCGAACTTGATGCATAAAACTTAACCGGGCTATACATAAAAAGGCAAGTACCATTCTTTATTTTTGAAATAATAGCCTGATAACAATCTGCCGGAACCGCTGGGCAACCTTGGCTTCTGCCCAAATAACCCAACGAATGAATGGTGCTTTCACTCACATAATCAGCACTATGCATTACAATTCCGCGAGAGTAGGCATTGTCGTTAATGCCTTTTTCTTCACCTTCCAACCGCAACGCGTAGCCATGTTTGCCGTTGTACGTATCTGCAGTTACGTAGAAGCCGAGACTGCTTTTAAAGCTTTCGGGCGAATTGGAAAAGCTGGTAGCCATGCCCGCGCCAGAGTTTTTGCCATGTGCCACATACGTATTGAACAACAATTTACCGTTTTCCAAATCAATTACAAAAAGCCTTTTTACGGTTGATGGAAGACTAAAATCAACAATTGAAACGATTGAGCTATTCTTGATTTTACCCGCATCTTTTAGCTTGTTAAAACCAGCCATGGCATATTTATACGCTTGCTGCGATAAACCTACCGCATCTAAATGTAAGGTTTGATATAAAGATGGTTTTATAGTATCAATTTGAACTGGATTGTTGTTTTCATTTAGTTTGATCATCCTTTTTTCACTCATAAATGCTAAACAA
This sequence comes from uncultured Chitinophagaceae bacterium, assembly GCA_963845495.1. Classification (GTDB taxonomy): domain Bacteria; phylum Bacteroidota; class Bacteroidia; order Chitinophagales; family Chitinophagaceae; genus JAZKFT01. The sequence continues at coordinate 9,293 of CAWJTH010000014.1, read as the reverse complement.
AGCACTGCGAAAATCGATAAAACGGATAACCAACTCCATTTTTTGAACACGGATTTATTCATCAATTATTTTTTAGATATTGAAATATTAGTTGATTTAGAAACCAAACTTGGGATTGCCGTAACTTTTGAAAGGAGAAATGCAAATGTACGCTAATAACGCCTAAAATAGCCATTAAGTTGTATTTGCTAACCAATTTTAACAAGTTGGCAAACGCAATTTGCACGGTTAAGTTATACAATTTTAGGTTTTTTTGTTTAGAAATAGATGCGATTAAACGCGTGTTCATTACTTAGGAAATTTTAACCATTCCTATTTTTCTAATCAAAAAATGGAAATTAATCCAGCATTTCCCCACATTTCTTTCCTATTTTGCGCACCCAATTATGATACAGCCAGCCGAAAATATTTCGTTCGATAATACCGAATTTGCCTTTGCGTACAAAAGCGACAAAGAGCTTAAAAAGGCAAAATTTTTATTTTCATCAATGGGCAAACCGTGGTTGGTAAAATTGGGGACCAAGCTTACACCATTGGCGGTAAAATGGCATATCCCTTTTGTAAAACCCATCATCCGCAATACTATTTTCGCACAATTTGTTGGTGGTGAAACACTTGTGGAAACCACAAAAGTGGATGATAAATTAGCTGCATTTAATGTGCAGGTAATTTTGGACTATGGCGTTGAGGGAAAAGAAGGCGAAGAAAACTTTGATAACGCAACCGAAGAATTTATAAAAGTAATAAATTATGCTGCAACGCAGTCTAATGTGCCTTTGATGAGTATAAAAGTGACTGGTTTTGCCCGTTTTGCATTGTTGGAAAAAATGGATGAAACCATGAAAAATTCCGATGAAACATTAATGAAACGGTATGCAAAAGCCATCCAAAATTTGTCAAGCAACGAAAAATTGGAATGGCAGCGTGTGGAAGAAAGGATGCGTAAAATTTGTGCGGTTTCTTCCCAAAAAAATGTGGGCGTTTTGGTAGATGCAGAAGAAACTTGGATTCAAGACCCCGTAGATGCCATTACTATTTTAATGATGGATGAACTGAACAAAGGCAAATGCACGGTTTACAATACGGTACAATTATATCGGCACGATCGCCTAAAATTTTTGTATGATATGCACGAAGCTGCGGAACAACGCGGCTTTATTTTGGGTGCAAAACTGGTGCGTGGCGCTTACATGGAAAAAGAACGCAAGCGTGCCGCGGAAAAAAATTATCCTTCGCCGATACAGGCTAGTAAGGAAGATACCGACAACGATTATAATAAAGCAGTAGCATTTTGCATTGAAAATTTAAAAGAAATTGCGTTGATCGTTGCATCGCACAATGAATATAGTAATATATTGACAACTAGATTGTTACAACAAAAATCATTGCCGCTTAATCATCCGCATGTGCATTTTAGCCAGTTGTATGGTATGAGTGATAATATTACTTTTAACCTCGCCAAAGCTGGTTGTTCGGTTAGCAAATATTTGCCGTTTGGGCCAATTGGCGACGTTGTTCCATATTTAATGCGCCGTGCACAAGAAAATAGCAGCGTAAGCGGCCAAACCGGCAGGGAATTAGGACTGATTGAAAAAGAAATGGAACGAAGAAAGGCAAGTAGTAAGTAAGTAATAAGTAGTAAGTTTTAAGTAATAAGATTTCATAATATTATAAGTCTTCATCGCGTTACTTATCACTTATAACTCATCACTTATAACTTAAAAGGATTGTTAGCTCAGTTGGTTTAGAGCATTACGTCGACAACGTAAGGGTCACTGGTTCGAGCCCAGTACAATCCACTTTTCATTTTTTGTTAAGGTTTTGCAAATGATTTTTAAATAAATACTAAACCTGTTTTTTGCTTACAAAGCCTTGATTATTAACAATTTTTGACGAAAAACTTCCCCATTTTTACTATGAAACAATCTATTGCACAAGTGGCGCTTTTAGTGAATGATTACGATGAAGCCATTGCTTTTTACACCCAAAAACTTCATTTTCATTTATTAGAAGATGTTACTTTAAATGATGATAAAAGATGGGTTTTAATTGCACCGACAGGTGAAAATAGTTGCAGACTACTATTGGCAAAAGCTGATGACGATCTGCAAAAAGCTGCTGTTGGAAACCAAACCGGTGGCCGGGTATTTTTATTTTTAAGTACAGACGACTTTAATAGAGATTATCAGAATTTAATTGATAATGAGGTGGAAATTATTCGCAAACCAATAACCGAGGTATATGGAACGGTGGCCATTTTTGCCGATTTATACGGCAATCTTTGGGATTTGATTCAGCCTATGGCAGCCAATAAGTAATTAGGTAAATAGGCAACTTGGCAAGACACAATAACTCAATTGCCTATTTACCTAATTACTCAGCTTGAAGTCTTTTATTTGAATAATGTTCAAAAAGAAAAGCCGTGGCAAGAACCATGGCTTTCGATATATATTGAGGGAATAATTGTCCTTGATTGATTATAGGCGTACATAAACACCTGCATCAACTTGGAAAAATTTATCAACTGGTTTTGAGGTAGAGCTTGGAATGGTAACAGTGCTGTTTGAATTGTTGCTGTCGCCAAACGTTAATCCGTAGGAACCTTGTGCAAATATGCCGAAGCTTTTGGCCAAACCAACGTTAAAACCAACTAGCGGCGCCACATAAAAGAAGGTTTTGTCGTTGCTGGTATAGCTAGAAAAGGTAGTGTTGGTACTATACGCATAGCTGTGTGAATTAATGCTAGCGCCTACGTTTGCACCAATGTAAGGCTGAAAAACTGAAGTGCTACCACCTAACATAAAGTCAATATTGCCAAATACTTGCGTGTTGGTATTAGCGGAAGAAAAGTTGGTACCGTTTATCGTTTCGGAATAAGTGTTTTTAGGAAACGAATTAAATCCTACCCCTAATGATACCGCATGGCCTAGCAAATATTTTGCTGAAATACCACCACCCCATAAATGCGATGTATTATCACCTGTTCCTTTTAAGTAGGATCCATTTGCGCTTAATTGAAATTGGGCATTTACGGTAGAGCCGGCGAAAATTAAAGCTGCGCCCAAAATAATTGAAAATTTCTTGTTCATCTGATTGATTTTTAAATAGTTACGTTTTGCTTTATAATAATTTGTCACAGATGTTCATAAAAAAAACTGTGCCATGCAACGTTGGTAAGCGCATTACAATTATTTTGCACCAATGCAACAATATCTTCAACTATTGGAAAAAGTGCTTGAAACAGGCGCACATAAAAATGATAGAACTGGAACTGGAACATCCAGTTTGTTCGGTTATCAAATGCGGTTTGATTTGGCTAAAGGTTTTCCGTTGGTTACCACTAAAAAATTACATCTTAAATCGATTATATACGAACTGCTTTGGTTTTTGAAAGGCGATACCAATATTGCTTATCTAAAAGAACATGGTGTAAGGATTTGGGATGAATGGGCAGACGAAAACGGCGATCTTGGCCCGGTGTATGGCAAGCAATGGCGCAGTTGGGAAGGTGCCGATGGTGCAACGACCGACCAAATTGGTTGGCTGATCAACGAAATAAAAAGAAATCCTGATAGCAGAAGATTAATTGTAAGCGCTTGGAATGTGGCTGATTTGCCGAAAATGGCTTTGTTGCCTTGCCACAATATGTTTCAATTTTATACATCTCCACCCAACGAAAATGGTAAGCGGAAATTAAGTTGCCAATTGTACCAGCGCAGCGCCGATGTATTTTTGGGTGTGCCATTTAATATTGCTTCGTATGCTTTGTTTACCATGATGATTGCGCAGGTTTGTGATATGGAATTGGGCGATTTTGTACACAGTTTTGGCGATGTGCATTTGTACAACAATCACGTGGAACAAGCGAGATTACAATTAACCCGTACACCTTTTCCGTTGCCGAACATGCAATTAAATCCGGCCATCAAAAATATTTTTGATTTTACATTCCAAGATTTTGAATTGCTCAATTATCAGTCACATCCTGGCATTAAAGCGGTGGTGGCAGTGTAAGGAAAATAAGAAATAAGAAATATTAAATAAGGAATAAGGAAATAGGGAGAACAGGATGGAAATAAAGAAGATTGGAAATATAAAAAATGAACACACAATAGACAATATGGAAATCGAAAAAAGAATATTTGTTTAGAGGATAGATTAGTTGCCTTTGCATGTCTTTGTTTAGAAATCTGCGATTTATTGCCAAATACAAAAGCGGGACAAAATATTGAATATCAATTGTGTAAAAGCGGTACTGCACCAGCTTTGATGTATGGAGAAGCACAAGCAGCAGAATCACCGGATGATTTTATACATAAAATGAGAATGTGTTTAAAGGAAATAAGAGAGACTAGAGTAAATCTAAAAATTATTAAAATGAAGTCATTACTTATACATCCAATTGTTGACAAAGGGTTAAATGAAGTAAATCAATTAATGGCCATTTTTCTTAAAAGTGTTGAAACCGCTAAAGTGAATAGGGATAAAGCAAAGGGAATAAAACGATGATCATAATTTTCTGGTTATTAATTTCTTATTCCTTATTTCCTCTCACTTTCTTATTCCTTATTTAACATTCCTTATTCCTTATTTCCTTCCCATGAACATTTCTTTAATAGTCGCAGCCTCAACAAATAACGCCATCGGCAGGAACAATGAATTGCTTTGGAAATTGCCGAACGATACCAAGTTTTTTAAAAATACAACTTGGGCAATGCCTGTTGTAATGGGTCGGAAAACGTTTCAATCGTTGGGTAAATGTTTGCAAGGCAGGGAAAATATTGTTATTTCAAGTAGGCAAGATTTTTCGGTAAACGGCGGCACATTGGTCGCAACAATTGATGCCGCAATACATGCTGCCAAGCAATTAAAAACAAATGAAATATTTATAATTGGCGGCGCTCAAATCTATAAAGCCACAATCGCAAATATTGCCACCCGCATTTACATGACCCGTGTGCACGCAAGCTTCGATAATGCCGATGCGTTCTTTCCTGAAATTGATGAAACCCAGTGGCAGCGTGTATTTCACAAAGATTTTTTTAAAGATGACAAACATGAGTTTGATTATACTTTCGAAACATGGGAGCGGCAATAATGGACAATTTATTAATGGAAAATTGAACCATAATTGTTGTGATAATGTTATTTCGTCGCTATTCATTAATTTATATCTTATTGTTTATTGTTCATTATTCATTAATAAATTATCCATTAAATAGTGTATTCGCCTTTTCAACTTGCAAAAAAGTATCTCCGTTATTATTTAACCGCTTCCAATGGAAAAGGCCATGGTGTTCATTCGCCATTTGTGTTTGATTTTATTGAAAATGTATTAAATGATGAGAGAATATTTTATACTTATGAACGCATTGAAAACCTTCGTAGTCTATTAAAAAAAGAAACGGAGGTGTTGGAAGTGGAAGATTTTGGTGCCGGTTCTGTGGTGTCAAAAACCAAAAGGCGTTCAGTAAAAGAAATTGCTAAATCAGCATTAAAGCCTGTAAAGTTTGGGCAATTATTTTTTAGGATGGTGGATTATTATCAACCAAAAAATATCTTGGAATTGGGAACTTCGTTGGGAATTACCACTAGTTATTTGGCACTGGCAAATACGCAAGCAAACGTTACAACAATGGAAGGGTCGCCAGTAATTGCACAAGTGGCCAAGCAAAATTTTACCAGTCTTGGAATAAAAAATATCAAACAAATTTTGGGGAATTTCGATAACACGTTGCCTACGTTTTTAGCAACCTCGCAACCCCTCGATTTTATTTTTATAGATGGCAATCACCGCAAATTACCTACGCTCGATTATTTCAACCAATTGTTGCCCCATCTGCATAACGATTCGATCATAATTTTTGACGATGTGCATTGGAGCAAGGAAATGGAAGAGGCTTGGGCAATCATTAAGCAAAACAAACATGTTAAACTTACGATTGATTTGTTTTTTATAGGAATTGTTTTGTTCAAAGCAGAATTTAAAGTACCACAACATTTTAGCATTCGGTTTTAGAAAGACGAATGATATGAATGAATAATGCTGTAGGGGCGGCCCTTGTGGCCGCCCTGTTAATAATGGTTTGGGTGTGCAGCAGGGCGGCCACAAGGGCCGCCCCTACGTAAATCCATCATCATTTTTTGTGCATTCCACATATTGTTGCATCTTTAATAAAAGTCTGTATTCTGATGTTTTATAAAACCCTATCCCGCCGTTTATCCGTATTGTTTTTCGTTTATCTTTTTTTGACGAATGGCTTTTTGTTTGCCCAAACTAAAAAGAATCCCGACAAAAAATACACTAGTATTTTATGGGAAATTACCGGCAAAGGCATGCAAAATCCTTCGTATCTGTTTGGCACTATGCACATTAGCAATAAAATGGTATTCAATTTAGGTGATTCGTTTTACCATGCCATTGAGCATTGCGACATGGTAGGGTTGGAGTTAGACCCTGGTTATTGGCAAGAACATTTTTCAAAACAGCAGGCTGATGCGCAAGGTTATGGCGCCTTGGCTGGTATGATGAATGGGTTTTCGGAAATAGGACAAAACACCAGTTTGTACAAAACTATTTTTTCAATCGACCCTTACGATAGAGGCATCGAATATGCTTTGGCTAACGAACCTACCATGATCAATTCGTTGCTTTACCGCAAAAATGAAGAAAACCAAGAACATGAAGAAGATACTTATTTCGATCTTGTATTTATATCAAATCTGTAATAAATTATCGAAAAAAATTGTTGGACTAGAGCAAATTGATAGTTCTGAGAGGACGCTTCGCGAAGCGCAAATAGCTTTACGGGAAGATAAAACACCGACGTAGCTTATGACCGTGATGATTATGCTTCGCCTTACCAAATACAAGATGCCTATAAAAACGGCGATTTAGATTTGGTAGACAGTTTGGACAGAAAATCAACCCCCAGCAAAAAATACCGGGCTATATTTTTAGATCACCGAAATGAAATACAGGCAAAAAGTATCGACTCAGTTTTAAAATTGCACCGCACCATTTTTGCCGGTGTTGGCTGCGCACATTTACCGGGCGAAAACGGTGTAATAGAAGTGCTGAGGAAAATGGGTTACAAAATGAGGCCGGTAAAAATGAACATCCGCAACGGCAACGAAAAAGACAGGATCGATAAAATCCGTTACCCCGTAAAATTTGTTACACAATACACGGCAGACAGTGTGGTTAAGGTTGATATCCCTGGCAAATGGTTTAGGTTTTCTAACCATGGCAACGTGCTGCAATATGCTGATTTGGCCAACGGGAGTTATTATATGTTAAACCGTGTGGCTACTGATGCACTGTTCCAAAACCAAAATACAACTGATGTGTTGGCCAAAGTGGATAGCCTATTGTACGAAAATATCCCCGGTAAAATAATTTCTAAAACCAGCATTGTAAAAAATGGCTACAAAGGTTTCGATATTATCAACCGTACCCGTCGGGGGGATGTGCAGCGCTTCCAAATTTTGGTTACACCGTTCGAGGTAATTGTGGCCAAAATGAGTGCCAGCATGGATTATGTATTGGCAGGGCCAGAAGCCAACACTTTTTTTAACTCATTGTCTATTCGTTCGTTGGAGCAAACCTCACCCATCCGCTTTATGCCGGCTTGGGGCGCTTTTTCGGTTGATTTGCCACATTATCCTTACATAAAAAACAGGCAAAATGGCAACGCAGCAACACCTTCTGAATTTTCGGCTACCGATAAACAAAAAGGTATTAGTTACTTGATTATGAAGGAAACCATTGCACGGACCAGCTATATTGAGGAAGATACATTTGAGCTGAATCTATTGAACGAAAGCTACATGAGCAGTAAGGTATTTGATAAATTACTATACAAAAAATTTGTTTCGCAAAATGGCTATCCTGCATTGGAAGCATCGTACCAACTAAAAGATAGCAATTATGCAATGGCCCGTTATATTATTCAAGGTGCTCAATATTATGCCATTGTAGCGCATCAAAAAAAGCCATTTACCGCCACGCCGGCCACGCTTACCAGTTTTATCATCAAGCCATTTATTTACCAAACATCCACTTTACAAAAAGATACCGCTTTTGGTTATAGCTTTCTTTCGCCACAAAAAATACCAACTGTTGCAGACCAAGGAGCAGTAGATGATTATTTAAAAATAATGGCGAAAGAACAACCCGAAACCTATGAACTGATAAAACGTATTAAGGTTGTATCACTAAAAAACGATAGTACCGGCGAAAGCATACAATTACTGGCTGTAAAAATGCCGCCTTATACTTATTTAAAAGATAGTACCGTTTTTAATCCATGGCAAAGTATGGCAGGATCGATGGGAGGTAATTCAGTTGATTGCGACACAAGTTATATTTTCCGCAAAAAAAATAAAACAAAATTGAATAATTGGGATGTGTATGAATCGATTGTGACGGATACGAATAGTAGCCGGCAATTGCACAATAAATTGTTTTACAAACAGGGCGTTGTATTTTCTCTATCGCAATACGGCGACACATTAACACCCCAAAGCAGTTTTTCGAAAGACGTGTTTGCCAGCTTTCAACCGGCAGATTCTTTGCATGGCCCTAATATTTTTGAACCAAAAGGAAAATTGTTTTTTAGCGAATACGCAAGTACCGATACCATCACGCATGCACGGGCTTTAAGCAATCTTTCGGGCGTTACTTTTAAGAAAGAAGATGTCCCAAAAATTGCCCGTTGCCTAGCAGCTTTACAATGGAACGAACCTAATTATTTAGGCATTAAAAAAAGATTTATCCAATCGCTCGGAAAGATTCAAGACACTTCCGCCACTAATTTGCTAAAACATTTGTACGAACAAGCCAACGATACCGCATTATATCAGCAAGAAATTTTGGCCAGCCTTATTGACCAGCAAACTAACGCTTCTTTTAAAGTTTTTGAAGAATTGGTGACCAACAATCCGCCGGTAGATGTAAACACATCGCTTGGCGACCAGCAAGATGGTATTAAAGACATAGGCAATATAATGGCCAGTCTTGCAAGCAGGGGCAGAAACAGGGTTCGTTACAATGATGATAACGATGGGGGCTCATCTTCCGACAACTGGAGCAACATCACCGATAGTATGAAACTGGCAAAACAGATTTTGCCCGGCATTCTTACGTTAATGAATTTAGACGATTACAAAGACAAAGTACAATCGATAGCTTTTGAAATGGCCGATAGCGGTTATGTTTCCGCGCAAGAAATGCAGCCTTTTTATACCAAGTTTTTGCTGGAAGCCAAACACGAATATAAAAAAGCAGTGGT
>CAWJTH010000013.1:0-51899 GCA_963845495.1 uncultured Chitinophagaceae bacterium | reverse complement strand
CCCATTCTTTTACTTGTTTCGAAATAATAGCATTGATTTAGTTAAGACGCTGATTATACCAACCAAACAGATTTTGATATTTTTTTTATTTGTAAAAAGGATGGATGCCAAGAACATTTAAAGTTTGTACCAGAAACATAAATGAAAGGCGTCATGACATCCATTCTTTCTACGAATTTTATTAAACAATTAATTGTCAGGTAATAAATTTTATAGCTGTATTTGCGGATTACCCAATACAACTACAAGTTAGCATTTAAGCCATTTCCCATTAAGGATGAATGGGCGCCAAGAACATTTAAAGTTTGTACCAGAAACATAAATGAAAAAACCTGACACCCATTCTTCCCTTGCTTTAATGTAAGCACCATTTAGTAAAATGGCATTTCATTAAAGGTTAATGGATTTGTTACCTACAATAAATGGTAGCTTCAATCAATTTGTACCAGCAAACAATTACAGGGATTATTGCATTGCCATTTTGCTATCACTTTAGTTTCTCAGATACACAAGCTTGCAATAAAATATTTAATTTTGTTGGTTTACAACAATAAATACACAAACATCTTTCAATGCAATTGAATAAAGTTTGTAGCAAATTGATTAAAATAAAGCTTAAACCGTCGGCGGAGGATGCAATATATCCTGTGGCCTAGAAGATATTTTTAAGACTATTAAAGGGGGATAAACTAATTGGTGCAGGTAAATAGGCGCATCCAACAATGTTACATTTGATGTAGGCGCATACACTATTTTTAAAAACAAAACGGTAGTGGCTTTTTTGCCGTTTCCTTGTTGTTTTTCAATTTGATCGGCAAATGCATTTTCAAGATTTGTTTCTTTGCTATCATTTAAACTGTAATAAACTTCGTGGCCATTTACGGTATCAATCCTCACCACATCGTACATCTCATCTTTATAGCTAAATTCTTTATCCTGCTCATCCCAGTCGTTTGGTTGAATTGCCGTGTCAGCAATTGCAATAAGCTGATCGGTTTTTAAATGATCCATCATCGCCTCTACCTGCGCATGAATTTTTATTTTACCTAACAAATAGGAAAAATAAAACCCCGCATTGCAAAGTAAAAAGGCGGTCAATAATAATATGATGGGTACTTTTTTCAAAAATATTTGGCTAAAATAATACAAAATCCAACAGCATCCGCAATCACCCCAAATTATTAATCAAAATTAAAAGCGAATTAAATGTAGTAATATAGAATTTGAATGTTTGATATGGCTTTTGACTGTCAAAATCATTTTACCCATAATAAATCCACCCCATCTAAATGGTGTAAAACGCTGTTCACCTGAAACACGGTTTTTATATTTTCGGGTTCTAGCACAAGCCTTGGTTTTCCACTGGCAAACAACTCGCTTTTGTTCAGCAACAATACTTCGTCGCCGTAATTCATAGCTAAATTTAAATCGTGTAAAATGGCGATGATGACCGTTTTATCGTCAATTATTCTTTTCACCTGTTGTAAAAAATCAAATTGATATTTTAGATCGAGGGCAGAAATCGGCTCATCCAACAACAAAAAGCGACAGCCTTCTTGCGGCGGTTCCCAAATTTGAACAAGAACACGGGCAAATTGTACCCGCTGCTTTTCGCCGCCAGAAAGTGTGAGGTAATTGCGTTTACGAAACGCAGTAACACCAATGGTTTCCATCACTTCTTCGCATATTGAAAAATCTTTTTTGCTTGGCCTTACATCAAAATGCGGATAGCGGCCCATCATCACAATTTCTTCAACATTCATTGGAAAGCTGATGTCGATATTTTGAGACAGCACTGCCCGGCTTTTAGCGTATTGTTCTCTTTTCCGGTGGTTTGTTATTTGTCCATTGTACCAAATTTCGCCTTTCGTTGGTTGCAAATCAAGCGATAACATTTTAATAAGGGTTGATTTTCCGGCTCCGTTTGGCCCACAAAGCATGTAACATTTGCCGGGCTCAAAACGGTAAGACACATTTTGCACCAGCCATTTTTTACCAATTGAAAAAGATACATCTTTAGCCTCAAGCATAATAACCTCCTTTGTCGCTTTGTACGTGGTATTTTTTGAGCAAGAAAATAAAAATAGGCGCACCAACAATAGAGGTAATGATGCCAATCGGGATTTCGGCTGGGGCTAAAATTAACCTCGCTCCAAGATCAGCCAGCGTCATTAAAATAGCACCCAGCAGCATGGAGGCCGGCAGCAAAGTTTTATTGTCGCTGCCAATTAACAAACGCAACACATGCGGCACAATCAAGCCCATAAAACTAATAACACCTACAAACGAAGTGGCCACTGCCACCATCGCCGTGTTATAAATCATCACTTTACGTTTTAATTTTTCGGGGTCAATGCCAAGATAAGAGGCTTCTTCTTCGCCTAAAATCAAAGCATTTAATTGTTTCGCATATCTTAGGGTGATGTAAAAAATGATGCCAGCTACTATTATTGTAATCCAAACTTGTATCCAAGTGGCACCGCTAAATGTGCCAAGATTCCAAAAAGTAATGCTGCGGGCTTGCGGATCACGGGCAATGTAACTCATTAATCCAGTGCCGCTTAAGCCTACGGCATTTACGGCAATGCCTATTAATAATAAAGATGTAATTGCCACTTTTTTTTGTGCTTTGGCCAATGAGTAAACGGTAAATGTAGCCAGCAAGCCAAAGCAAAAAGCGGCTAACGGCACCAGCAACGGGCCCGCAATGTCTTTAACGCGGGCACTCATGCTTGCCGCCATTACAAAAATGATGGATGCGCCCAAAGCTGCGCCGGCACTTGTTCCTACCAAGCCTGGCTCAACAATTGGGTTGCGGAAAAGTCCTTGCATCAACACGCCCGAAGCCGCCAAAATTGCTCCGGTGATGGCACACATCAACACCCTTGGCAAACGTATTTGCAGAAAAATGCCTTCGTACAAACTAGCTGGCCCTTTGCCGCTAAAATAATGCATGGTGGCACTCCACATTTCGGATGGCAAAATATTGATGGCACCAAAAGAAATGGCACACAACAACATGATAACCAATAAGATAATAAGGCCGCCGAAAAAGTATTTATTGGGAGTAAGCAAAATGAATTACGAATTAAGAATTACGAATTGCGATTTCTAATGATTAAAGCAATAGGAATAAATCTGAGGTCAATTACCTGTTCTCCATTGCCTAGCCCTTACTTATTTGTGTCTTGTAACTTGTGTCTTATAACTTGTATCTTGTATACTTGCGTCTTGTCGCTTGTTTTCTTGTATCTTGTTCTTGCTTGTTACTTAATCTCCGGATGTATCAAATGCATCAACTTCATGATATTTTCGGCGGAACGTGGCCCAAAGTAAATTAAATCGTGTTCTTCGAATCGATAAATGCGGTTGTTTTTGGCGGCATTTGTTAAGCCAACCCCAGCAACGGTTTTAAATTTTTCAACGCCGCCCATTTTATCAAAACCATAATCGGTAGCTATGATAATATCGGGATTGGCGGCAGCAACCGCTTCGGCACTTAATTGTCTTGCGCCTTTCGCATCATATTTTACTGATTTACCGCCAGCGTAGGCAATCATTTTGTCGCCGGGGCCTTTGCGGCCGCTCATTACAAAATAAGCATTGTTGGCTTGTCCAAAATGGATAATCATTACGCTAGGCGTGTCTTTTATCTGTTTTTCAGCGGCATATACTTTTTCCATGCCGGCATCCAAATTTTTGTTGATGGAATCTGCCTTTGCTTCTTCACCAAAAAATTTGCCCAAAACGGTGAGCAGTTGTTTGGCGCTATCCAATGTGTTGGCACCCGGAAAAACCTTGATGTTGATGCCAACTTTGGTAAGCTGGTCGATAACGCTTTGCGGTGCAATATCGTTGCTGTGCATCACTAAATCGGGCTTCATGCTAATGATGCCTTCGGCACTTAACAGGCGGTGATAACCAACAGTTGGCAGTTTTTTGGCACTGTCGGGGAAAGTACTTGAAAGATCGACTGCTACTACGTTGTGGCCTTTGCCCAAAGCAAAAACCATCTCGGTTAAATGCTTTGAAACGCAAACAATGCGCATGTCTTTTTTGCCATCAATTTCGCGGTTGGCAAAACGGCCACAAGCAACGCAAAACAAGATGACAGGAATAATAACTGATAATTTTTTCATTGCTGATATTTTATTGCCGGAAAGGCGAAAAGAAGAAAAGTAAATAAATTATAGTAAAATTTGAGTGGGGGGGTGAACCACAAAGGCACAAAGGGCGCAAAGAAGCACCAATGTTTCTCGCAGAGGCGCAGGGAAAAGGAGATAATGATTGTATCAGGAATGCAAATAATTTACAACGCATAATTTTTAATCCTGAAAAATCACTTTAATCATATAAATCATAGTTCAGATAATTTTTGAAAACCAAATTAAGTGAATGCCCCATGAAAAACTACACTTGAACGGAACCCTTCGATAAACTCACGGTGAACTGCCACAAAAGCCCAATCCTTGCTGTCAAAAGCTGGTCTCCAAAAAAACAATACAAAATGGCAGATGACAGATAACGGTTGACAGTCGCACAAATTACAACTAGCGTGTGTTTCAAATCTGTCATCCGTCATCTGTCATCCGTTAACTAGTGTACATTTAAAAATTATATTTCAAATTGATGCCGCCAAAGTAGTTTGCTTTTACCGGACCAACTAAATAAGTATCGGGTTGTTGGTTTACAAAAACGGCAAGTGGATATTTGGTATTGGCTATATTGTTAATACCAAAATAAGCATCCAAATCGAAGTGGATACCTAAAGAATGCCGGAAACCCAATTTTGCATTTAACAAACTGTAACTGGTGGTGTACAATAAGTCATCGGAAGTAATTGGCTCGGGATCTTTGTAGAAATAAGTGAAATTACCGTAAATCCCTACTTTGGTCAAAACATCCAAACCAAGATTAGCTACCCATTTTGGAACACCGACTACTGCTTTTCCAGTATAATCTACGTGTTTGCCATTGGCACTGTCTAAACCATAAGTGCCGTATTTAAAATCAGAATAAGTAAAATTTCCGAAGGGAGAAATGGCCTTGATAAAACCGGTGGATGATTTGTAAATGGTGTATTTCACCAATGCTTCAATCCCTTTGTGCTCTTCTTTTCCGGCATTGGTTACATAGCTGAACAAAGTAGTGGTAGTGCCTGATGTTGGGGTAAATGGCACGGCTACATTGGTCATTTTATTAGAAAAAATGGCATCAAAAGCAGCCACTTGGTAAGTTAAGTCCCCATTCATTAATTCACCTTTCGTGCCAATTTCGTATTGATTTCCAATTTCAGGTTTTAAATGGTTGTTGATTACTCCCGATTGTATAAAACCGGCAGTGTATGGGATATAGAAATAAGAACTTACTGGTGCTTTGTATGCTTTGCTGTAAGCTGCATACACTGAAAACTGCTTGCTGAAAACTTTATTGATGGCCAAATGCGGCGAAAACATGCTACCGTAGCTGGTATCGTAATGCGTTGGTTTTAAAGGAGCTGCTGCATTATAAAAACGGTCATCTAAACCAATTACCATATTGCTTAAGCCAACACCGGCTGTAATGGAAAAGTCTTTTGGCAGGGCCAATGTCCATTCTGTAAATTCTGATGTGGTGGCAGTAGTGGCAAATACGTTGGCCGTTGAAGCGCCGATTACATAATACGGGCTTACGCCTAAAGTCCAGGTGGTTGTTTGGTCAAGCGGGCTTTTGTTCATCGAGTAGCTAATCGTCTGCCCATTTTTGCGTTGGCTTTCTACACCGGTAATGCCTGTAAGTGTTACGCCGGTTCCCAATTTAAATTTGGTATCGAATGTTGAGCGGATACCCAAATTCAAGGTAATTAAATCAGTTAAGCCACCAGCAGAAGAAGCCTGACTATTAAAACTGGTTGCAAATACTGATGTGGTGTTGGACACATGTTTATCAAACGCATAAGTATGCGATGCGCCTGCCCGAACACTATACACTTGACTATGCCCGTCGCGTTGAATATAAGCTACGTTGCCAGAAAAGTCGCCGGTGTTATATTGCTGAATGGTGAGCTCACCACTGCGCTGGTCGTAACTGTTGCTATATCCAAAATAAGAAGAAATGGATTCTTTATCGCTGATCTGGAAGTTGCCGATGAAATTCACGAAATCTTTATGCGAGGCATTATGTATGGTATAACCATCTGAATGTTGATGGCCATAATTTACCAAAATGGATGATTTGTCGGTACTGGTTTGGAAACTGGTGGTGTAACGCTGCAAACCATAATTGCCGATCATCACCTCTTGGCCAACAGAGGTTTTGCCTTTTTCAGGTTGTACGCTTTGCAGGTTTACTGCACCGGCAATAGCCAAACCATACAAAGTTCCGGCTGGACCTTTTGCAATTTCCACATTACCGATTGATCCATAATCAATATCATCTAACACGGTAATACCTTCCGCATCGGTTACGGGAATTCCGTTTAAATATACTTTATAACCTTGACCATCAAAATTGCTACTAACACCGCGGGTACCACGTGAGCCATTTCCATAACCACGGATATTGAATTGTTGCCCGCTGGAAACCGCCCTGCTTTGCATAATAACGCCAGGAACATTTCCATTAATGGCATCGGTTAAATATAAGCCTGTACTACGTTTCAATTCAGTTTCGGTTAATTTGGTAATGGAAGAAGGTTGATATAACAACGACTTATTTTCTGCGGATGTAGCAGTGATGGTCACATCGTTCAAATTATTTTCCAATGGTTGAAGTGAAATGGAGATGGCATCGTTGCAATTTTTTATTAACTGTTTGAAAGGTTCGTAACCAACATAGGTAACGGTAATTTCTTTTGATGTATTACAGTTGATAGAAAACATACCGTCTGCATCGGTGGTGGTGCCGCCTTTTCCGGCAAATTTTATGGCTGCACCCGAAAGCGGCTTATTGGTTACGGCGTCAACTACTTTTCCTTTTAAAGTTTGTGCCATTAAATTAGTGCACACAAAAAATAACAAGAATAAAATTGTAATGAGTTTTGGTTTCATATTTATAGTTTAAACAAATGATTGATAATTGATCGATCGTTTAAATCGATTCGTAGTAAACGATAGTGGATTATTATCTTGGATGGATTTTACCAAGTTGATTGGCACTTATGCCATTACATTTCCATTACTTCAGGTTCTAATTTTGTAGCAATATGAACATGCCACAAAATCGCCCAAACAACGATTTTGATGTTCACGGTTAAAATTAAATAGTGGTAGCCCTTTATATCATCTGAATTACAGATTGATATAAACCATTGATTATACGGTTATTAAATGGTGCATTGCGGCGGGGGCGTAACAACTTTTGATGCAACGTTAGAAACGGCATCATTGTTAAATTCAATTTGTTGAAGGGATATTATTAAGGACGAGCCGGCCAAAAGCGGTATAAGCTTTGGCGCTACATAAATTTGGTTTAACGATAAATACCGGAGTACTGCTTTTGACGCAGGCGATGGCTGGTGTTGCGATTCGATGGATTTATTGAATGCATCCACCAAATTTGTTTCGTTTTCATCTTGCACACAACGCAAAATGGTGACACCATTCATTTGTTCTTTTAAAACTATATCGTACAAAACATTATTATACGCCACTTCGTTACCACCATCTTGCATATCAAAACTGCCCGCATTGGCGGAGGTAATTTGTAATTGAATTAGATGTAAGTGGTCTTTATTTGACCGGATAAAACATTCCATTGCCGCTTTCGCCTCTTGTCGGTAAATGCCAAACAGGAGCCACCCGCCTGACATATTAATGATGAAACAGGCTAATAAGAGTATGGATAGGATTTTTCTCAAAAGTTTCGGTACAAACTAAATCGCCATGAAAATATAAAATTTTTAACATATCGGGGCATAAAAAATGTTTTTTTATAGAAATAAGTGTTGAAACAATAATTGTGACAATCTTCGATACCGTTTTATTACTACGTCCTTATGAATTTTTATTATGTTTTAAATAGGTTATGCTAAACACAATTAAACGAAACCGAGTTTTTTACAGATGCCAGATATGATGGAACAGAATTAGCTTTTTGCAAGAATTATGTTATGATTTTCAATAACCTTTAGGCGGCCAGCCCAGAAATAATAAATTCGTAGTACAAAAATGCAATGCCATGAAGACTTTATGTAACCTGCTGTTCGTTTGCTTTTTCCTTTTATCAGGAGTATCATTTTCGGTTGCGCAAAAAACCAATAAACATGCGGCAAAAGCTGCTGTTATCCAACAAGCCATCGATTCGCAAAAATATGTGTTCCATGCACAGCAAGCCATGCCCTTGGGCGGCGGCACTAGGCAGCTTACCGGCGAATATTATTTGCGGGCTACGCCCGATTCCATTATAACCGACCTGCCCTATTTTGGACGGGCATATTATGTACCATACAACCAAACCGATGGTGGCATCAATGTAAACACCAACAAATTCAGCTACCAAAAAGACACCAACAAAAAAAGTGGTTGGGACATTGTAATAAAACCAACCGAGCGGATGGATGTTCAGCAATTGATTTTATTTATATCTATCGATGGCTATGCCACGCTCAAAATAATAAGCAACAACCGCCAAGCCATTTCTTTTAATGGATATGTTTCAAAAGATTAATTGGCAATTGGGTAGAAAAGCAATGCCCGCATTTAGCGGCGCAGGCTAAGGCCGCATTTCCGGCGCTAAGGTTATTATTTCTTTTATGGGAATAACAATATTTTTCCCTTTGTAGTTACCCGTTATCGTAATTGTATTGGCAGTTGGGTTAATTGTTACTTTATTATCATCGGCTATCGATAGGGTATAACGCCATAAACGGTTGCCTTTATCGGCTTTTAGCGTTTGGCCACGGGCAGAAATTAGTTCGGTTTGATCTTTTTGGGTGGAGTCGGTTAACTTCAAAGTATAGGAAATACCCGACCGATAAGCTTTTTCCAGCTTGGGCGCCTGGGCGGCTTTTGTTTCGATCACTAGGAAAAAACTTGTGTCAGCAGCTTTGCGCATCGGCTTGCCGTCTATATCAACAGGTATATTACCGCCAGAGATTTCTTGTTGGTAGGCTGTTACTTTTATAATGCCATTGTTGATTTGCGCACATAATATGCTGGTAAACGCCAGCATTAAAATTGATACGATACTAATATATTTTGTTCTCATTGCCTTTTTTATTTGTTTATGACGGTGTATGTTGGTGAAAGTAATAAAAGCTGCTCCGTTTAAATGGAACAGCTTTTAAAAGGGTTCATGCTAAATTTTGTTTAGATCCGTGGCCCTGAACATAACATCAAACTTGTGATAGCTACATTTCTTTACTTTCTAATCTTAACTTTCTAAATTAACCGATATTATATTGCTATTATCAATCTTTTATAAATTGTAATGTTTCTGTATTGGTACCAGTAATTATGCGCAAGAAATAAATACCAGCGGGCAATTTAGTAATGTCGATGTCTTTTGTTACGGTTGCTTGAGTAATGGTTTGTTTTTTTATCAGTTTCATATCGCTACTGTACAAATTAATATTAGCTTGTTGTATTATGGTTCCAAAATTTAAAGTAATTACATTTTTAGCTGGTAGGGGGTATAAGAACGGTTTTGTACTGCCGCCAGTTATTGTAATAGTAATTATTTTGGTATAGGTAAACCTGCCATCGTTATCAACTTGTTTTAACCGATAATAATAAGTGCCGGGCGCTGGTTTTATATGTGTGTAACCATAAGATTGGTTAATGCTTGAATTGCCCTGTGATAAAACCGTTCCTAATTTTATAAAGTTTGTTCCATCGGTACTTAGTTCCACATCAAACTGATGGTTGTCTTGCTCGCTTGCGGTAACCCATTTTAATTCTGAATTACCATTTACCAATGCGGCACTAAAATCAACCAAGGTTATGGGTAAAACTACAGAATTGTCAACTAAGAAAAATTTAGAGAAACCTGTAAACGATGCAGTAAAAGAAGAATCAGCCGAATTGTAAGTGGCTTTTGTTGGCGTAACTATAACCGTGTTTGAACTATTCGATGCCGCAATGGTACTCGCATTGGTTTTGGCCAACCGTATGTTCGAAACATTTTTTCCTCCCAATTCACTGGGTGTAAAATAAAATGTAGCAGTATAGCTTGCAGTGCTACCGTTTGTGGTAGGCGTTACTGAATATACTTTTTGCGACCGGGTGCCACTGCTGAAAGACTTCCAAGTTGAACCAGCAGAATCAATAGATGCGGTTACACAACCAAGGTCGGCCGTAGGGCCGGCAATATTCAACAAAAGGTTATTGCTAGAAGAAAAGAAATCAATGCTTTGTCCATTGGTTTCGTAGCGGGTACCGCTGCTTACAATAGATTCGATATTAGGAGTAGTAGGGAAAACATCAGTAAGTGAAATCGCCAAAGTTTGGTTGGCTGGGCTAATCATCGCATCGGTAGCACCGCTAAGGGTGTAACTTAAAGTAGCTGTTTGTGGAAGTGTTGCGTTTTTATTTTGGTTGTTGTACACACGCACCAAAACAAGTACTTTTCTTGGATAAGTGCCGCTTGTAAAAGTGGCTGTTGTACTTGGGCTAGTAAAACTTCCATTGGTGGTAAAATCAAAATCCACGCCCTGTACGGCAGTTCCACCGGCCTGTATAGAAAGTGTTGCAGTTGCATCGCCGTCTGGTGCATCAGAAATTTGAAGCGTATCGCTATAATCTTGATAAGTGCGGCAAGTGGCGGTGGTAGATGTGCCTGAACTTTTTGTGGCACTTAATATTGAATTATAAAAACTAACTTTTGGAACGGTTGATATTTTACTGGTCCATAAACCGCGGCCGTGCGTACCAACTGCAATTACACCAGTGGTAGGTGCATATTTAATCATATCGCTACGCACGGCAGGGAAGCCAACACTAGGCAACCATGTGGTTGCTGCACCGTTGGTGGCAGTGGTATAATAAATTCCTGCTTCGGTAGCAATATAAACTTGCGTTTTACTGCCGGGGTAAAACAAAGCCCAGCGTACGGGAATATCTGGCAAGTTGCCAGTAATATTATTCCAAGCAGCGCCACCATTGGTGGTGATAAACACTTTTGAAACGCCAAAGTTGGCCACGGTCACAATCATGTCTTGGTCGGTTGTGCTGGGCCCAATCACAATGCTGGAAACTTCTGCCCCAGATGCAATGGCAGGTGAAATATTAGTAACAGTTGGTGTTGACGTATTGGCATTTGTTACTTTTGCCACTTTATTTGATCCACCAACATAAATGGTGTTGGCTAAATTAGGCGAAACGGTTACAGCCGTAGCAATAGTACCGGAACCAATTACGGAAGAAACAGACAATGTAGCAGTTGTTGTTCCATTGATAAGCGGATCGTCCCAGCGAAGAAAATTACCCGCTGTATAAGCTGCATACAGTTTTTTTGTTTTGCTATCAAAATCAAAAGGATTAATAAATTGGCCATATAACCCACTTGAAACGTCGCCAAATATTCTTGTAGGCCAAGTACTCCCGTTATCTGTGCTTACATGATATTCATTATATATATAAGAAGCTATTTGATTATACGGGTTTGCTTGGTCAATAGCAACAATAGCCCCATCGCCGCCTGTAACCTCGGTAGAAGTGCCAAGGCCAGGTTGGGTAAACTTGTGGCAACCATTGTCTTGTGCACCAGCCAAAAAATAATCTGGCACGGATGGGTTGATAGCACAAGAATAAAATTGCTTTAATCGTAACCCTTTATTTCGGTCGGCCCAATTGCTACCGCCGTTGGAGGAATAAAAAACGCCTCCATCGCTACATACAATTACCCTGTTTTGGCCAGCATTGGTATTGTAGTATACATTATGAACATCAGCATGTACATATTGTGGTATTGAGCCAAGTTGAGAAGAAGCTGCCCACCTTGACAATTGTGTAAAAGAAGAACCGCCGTTAGTAGACTTGAACACGTTAAGGTTTCCAAAAATTACATTTTGGCCAGGGTTTAATGGGTCACAGTCTAGTGCCATACTGTACCAAGTTTGGCCAGTACCATATATGGTTCCAGTAAAAGTATTCTGCAATGTCCAGGTAACTCCACCATCTATTGATCTATATAGAATCATACTATTGTTGCTAGTTCCCAATAAAGCCCAAACAAAGCCATTTTTTACAGCCAATTGCACCATATATTCAGTATTATTTGAGCCAATAGCCATGCCTGAACCTGTGGTGGCGGCCGTCCAAGTAGTAGATGTAACGGTGGATGGTTTACCGAAACAATATCCAGCAACAGCGCCGGGGTTGAAAGCCGCAACAAAATACCCCATATAAACGTGCATCTGATCCTTTATGGGATCGTACACCATATCACTTACAGCATTGGTGCCCATAGAATTAATGGTGGGTGTTATATCCGCCCAAGTTGCACCATTGTCTGTAGAACGATGCAGCCCACCACTGCCTGTGTTATAGTAACTTGTTATAGCGCCCACATACACATAACCGTTTTTATCGCAGAGTATTTTAGAAACGTTATAAAAATTAGATGCATTGGGAAGTGAGTCCCAGGTAACGCCATGGTCAGTGCTCTTCCAAACGCCGCCGCCGTTAACAGCATCTACATTCCATGTTTTCTCTCCCGTTCCAAAATACATGATATTGTAGTTGGTTGGGTCTTGGCAGATGCTAGAAATGGCAAGGTTGGAAAAATTATTGATAAACGTCCAGGCCGGAGAATTGGCCGTAATGTCAGGGCAGGTCCAAAGGCCACCATCTATTCCGCCAATAAAAACTTGGTTTGGTTTGGATGGGTCGGCATCTGCCCAAAATGCTGCGATCCTACCACTTGTGGAAGCAATGCTGTCACGTGCATTTCCATACGGACCAGGTGCATCGGCATAAGAACCACGTTCTACCCAATTGTTTTGCACACTTATGGGAAGTGTTGTTCCATTTAACCTAACCGCACCATTGGTAATAGATTTATTTTGCTCAATCTGTTGGGCTACCAGTTTATTTCGCTGCGCCAAGGCACTGACTAGCCTTATTTTTGGTATTGTATTGGTTGATGGATCGTGCGTTAAATCAAATTCACGCTGCTGGGCGGCCAAAATACCATCATATTCATCATCTTCGCCCTCTTCCCCTTCCTTTTTTTCATGGGCATCTTTTTTCTTATGCTTTTTATGCTCTTGTCGTTCACGTTCTTTTTCGGAAACTGACTTTTTGGGGCCAAAGCATCCGCTTGTTATTAACGCCAATGTTAATAACACAAGCAATAATCTAAAATGTTTCATGATTTCAGTTTTGGTACAAACTAATTCAATTAAAATTATCTATAAATATATTGATTTACATTGTATAATGCAAGTTGGAACAAATATAAATTTTTATCAAATTAAGAAATTATTGTGGCGACACTTATGTTGTTTGGGTCTTGCTTTTCTAACGGCTTCGGTTCTTTTATTAAGCTAACGTGGGTTTTGGGTCTGTTGCTGTGTATCAATGTGAAATATTTTATTGCCGTTAAGCTTCACCAGACCAACAATTCGATCATATTATAGGATTTAATGACACGAAACGTTCCTACGGAACGAGGAGCCAAGCATGTAAATGTATTTTGCTACCAACGAAATGTTCCTACGGAACAAGGAAATACTGCTTTATTTGTTCCGTAGGAACATTTCGTTGGTAGTAGCACGGGTCGAAAGCCATATAAATGCTCGTTCCGTAGGAACGTCTCGTGCTACGAACAAATTTTAAACAACAAGTATTTGATTATCAGTAAATACTACCCAAAACTCACGTTAAGCTAGTAAAATGGTTGAAACATCCTAGAATGCAATAAGGGGCTGTCTAAAAAAAGGCTGCCCTTTTTGGACAGCCTCATCATTTTTTTGAAAGACTTTTTAGACAGCCTTTAAAAGGCTCATTGTAACGCTATTACTATTCTTTTATAAATTGTAATGTTTCTGTATTGGTACCAGTAATTATGCGCAAGAAATAAATACCAGCGGGCAATTTAGTAATGTCGATATCTTTTGTTGCGGTTGCTTGGCCAATAGTTAGTTTCTGTATCAATTTCATATCACTACTATATAAGTTGACTGTAGCTTGTTGTACAATGGTTCCAAAGTTTAGCGTAATTGAATTTTTTGCAGGTATTGGGTATAAGAATGGTTTTGAGTTGCCACTATTTACCACAATAGTTATAATAGCACTAAAGCTTGCGGTTCCATCTTTATCTATTTGTTTTAGCCTATAATAGTTTACACCACCTGTGGGATGATTGTGGGTATATGAGTAGCCAACATTGGTTGTTGAATTTCCTTGCGACGGCACTATACCCACTGTTGTAAAGTTGATACCATCCGTACTCCATTGAACATCAAATTCTTTATTGTTTGTTTCAGAAGAAGTAATCCAATCCAGCACCGTATTATTGGCTACCAGACTACCTGTAAACGTAACAAGGGAAATTGGCAGCACAACATTTTGATCAATTAAAAAATACCTAGAAAAGCCTGTGAAGGAACCCGTGAACGATATGCCAGTTGTATTATAGGCAACCGTTGTTGGCGTTACGGCTA
The DNA here is from genome assembly GCA_963845495.1 of uncultured Chitinophagaceae bacterium. Lineage (GTDB taxonomy): Bacteria > Bacteroidota > Bacteroidia > Chitinophagales > Chitinophagaceae > JAZKFT01. The sequence continues at coordinate 37,315 of CAWJTH010000013.1, read as the reverse complement.
CGGTATTGGCAGACGTTGATAAAGCCAAGCTTGCGGCTTCTGTTTTGGCCAACTTTAAATTAGCAGGTGTAAGTCCGGCCAGTTCAGCATTGGTAAAATAAAATGTAGCTTTATAAGTAGTGCCACTTGCATTGGTGGCAGGTGTTACCAAAAATGTTTTTTGTGAACGATTGCCACCTAGATAGGATTGCCAAGTATTTCCGGCATTTTCTATGGATGCGGTAACACATCCCAAATCGGCAGATGGGTTGGTAATATTTGCCATTATTTTGTTGTTGGTACTATAAGCATCTATATTGGTACCGCTGTTTACATAATAATTACTAGCGCTGCTAACGGTGGTTTCAATGGCAGGTGGGGTAATGTCGGCAACGAAAGAAATATTGTCGATTGCAAACCCTGATGAACCCGCGGCTGAACTCCACCCCAACAAAAAATTTGTGTTGTTTAATACAGTAGGTATTGCAACCGTAACTGTTGCCAGTGCATGTGCTGGATAGCTTTGAATAGTAACCCAATTAACCCCATTATCAACCGAATAAACTAGCTTATTGGTGGTTGTTCCGCTAAGGGAAATGTAATCGAAGGTCACTTTCATGTTGGCATAAAAATCGGTATTGGCACTAATAGCCCTGTAAAATACCGGAACGTTAGTTGTACCACCACCACCGCAAAAGGCCAATGAGCCACTTGCATTGGTACTAAAAAGCTGCACATCAATATTTGAAATGTTTTGGTTGCTACAACTACCAACAGTAGTTGGGTAAAATAACGCTTTGCTAATAGGGCTGGTACTTAAATCTGGCGAGAAAACCCAAAAGTTTTGGTTGCTCGGCCATGCGTCCCAGTTTTCGGTCCAAATGGTTTGGTTGGCTGTTGTTGTAGTTGGGATGGCAACCAAACTATCGCTTAAGCTAATCAATAGGTTTTGGTTAGCCAAACTAGTTTGTGCATCGGTAGTACCTGATATGGCAATATTAAAGTTTGCCGTAAGAGGCAGCACGGCATTTTTATTCTTATTATTATACACCCTTATAGTGAAAGGTATTTTGTTGGGATAGGTGCCGCTGCTAAAGGTTATGGTGTTACTTGGGCTGGTAAAACTACCATTAGTGGTAAAATCAAAATCTGCACCAAGTGTGGCAGTACCACCTGCTTGCACAGACAAGGTTGCCGTTGCAGCGCCAGTTGGAGGATCAGATATTTGCAGGCTGTCGCTATAATCGTAATAAGAGCGACAATTGGCAGTGGTATTACTAAATGATTTTGAGGTGCTAAACATGGCTGGGTAAAAACTAACCTTGGGAACGGTCGATATTTTAGCTGTCCATAGCCCACGCCCATAGGTAGCCAATGCGATTGTATTGGTTGAGCCACTGTATTTTATCATTCTACTACTAACTTTTGGGATGGTTATATCAGCCTGCCAATTGGTTGATCCACTAACGGCAGTGGTATACCAAACGCCAAGGTTTGTAGCCAAGTAAATTTGCGAATTACTACCCGGATAAAACATCGCCCAGTTTACCGGCATATCGGGCAAATTGCCCGTAATATTCGTCCAGGTGCCGCCGCCGTTGGCACTTAAAAAAACTTTATTGGTGCCGTAACTTGAACTGGTTACAATAATATCTTGATCGGTAGTACTCGGCCCCAAAACTATACTTGAAATATTACTGCCAGCAGTAACAGTGGAAGGGGTAATAGTTGTAAACGTTGGACTGGCAGTATTCGCATTGGTTGCCTTTACAACCACGCTACCCGCGGCCAAATATATAGTGTTGCTTAAATTAGGGGAAACGGTAATAGCAGTTATCACATTGCTGCCAATAGCCGGTACAGTTATTTTTGGATAAGTATTTTTTGTGGTAAGGGGATCATCCCACCGTAAGTATTGGCCACCTGTAGTGGAAGCATATAATTTTTTTGTTTTGGCATCAAAATCAAAAGGATTGATGAATTGCCCTGTTTGGTCGATCGCTGTTCCTATAAAACTATTGGCAAGGTTTACGCCCTTATCTGTTGCCACATAATATTGGTTATAAACGTAAGCCGTAAACTGGTTGTTCGGGTTTAGCTGGTCTATCGCAGAAAAAGCACCGTCACCGCCAGAAACCTGATAACTTGTGCCAAGCCCGTCTTTAGTTAATTGATGACTGCCATTGTCTTGGGCACCTGCTAAATAATAATTAGGATCGCTAGGGTTAAGGGCGCAAGAATAAAATTCTACCGTGCGAAGGCCGACATTTTTATCCACCCAAGTAGTGCCGCCATCTGCAGAATAATTAATACCACCATCATCCATGCATACCACCCTATTTAGGCCCGATGCATTGGTATTATAATAAATATTGTGGATATCAGCATGCACAAATTGCGCTGCGGTATTTGGCCCCGCTTGTGTACTGCCCACCCATCTGGCAACTTGCGTGATCGATGCCCCACCGTCGCTAGATTTAAAAGGGTTCAAGCCACCAATTACAACATTGGTACTTGGATTTTGCGGATCACAATCAATACCCAAGGCGTACCAGTTTTGGCCCGCATCAAAAAAGGCAGAGGTAATATTTTGTTTCAATGTCCAAGTAACACCTCCGTCTGTAGAAAGATACAAATTTGTATAATTGCCGCCGTTTAACCCGTTAGTTGAACCAGAATAACCTTGTAAAGCCCAAACAACGCCACCTTTTGCGCACAGTTCGGTTTGCCTGATCCTAAGCGATTGGTTGTTTAAGGTTGCATACAATCCAAGACCGGTGGCTGCACTTGTTGGTGTGCTCCAAGTAGTACTGACGCCTACCGTTGATGGTGTGCTGTAACAATACCCTTGTGTTTCGCCGGTGTATTGATAGCCCAAATAAACGCCCATCCTGTCAATTGACGCATCATAAACCATGTCGGACACTTGTCTTGAATTGATACCATTTACAGAAGGGGTTATATCGGTCCAAGTAGTGCCGCCATCAGTAGAACGCATTACTCCACCGTTTGTGAAATTTGAACCGGTTTCTACATATTGTACCATTCCAACATATAGGTAGCCATGTTTATCGCACAAAACTTTTGATACATTATAAAAAGAAGTTGTGTTTGACAAGAATGACCAAGTAACGCCATGGTCAGTACTTTTCCAAATACCGCCGCCTAAAACCCGGGCCAATTTTTCGCCCGTACCAAAATACATGATGTTTGTATTGGTAGGATCTTGACAAATACTTGAAATGGCAATGTTGGCAAAATTGTCGATAAAAGTCCATGCTGGCGTTGCAAGCGTTATATCAGCACAAGTCCACAAACCGCCATTGTTGCCGCCCACAAAAACCTGGTTTGGTTTGGATGCATCAATATCTACCCAAAAAGCATCACTTCTACCAGATGTACTCGGGTTGTTATCATAGCTTGGTGCAGATGAAGAGCTGGGGCCACGTTCTATCCAAGGCGTTGTTTGTATGGGAGATGTTGTGCTATTGGTTATTGGGCCAATGCCATTTGTAATTGCCTGTAAAGCCATTTTTTGCTGCGCAACAGATTGTTGGTGCTTTGTGTAAGCAGTAATTAGTTTATACTGCGGTACCATGCCCGTGGCAGGATCTTTTGTTCGGTTAAATTCATATTCCAAACGTTGTTGGGCACCATCTTCACCTTCTGCGTCGTCATCTTCCATTTCTTTTTTACGAAGCGTTAAAACATCCAATACTTTTTTCTTATGTTTTATCTTTTTGGCTTGTGCCTTTTTTAGAACAGTATGCCGTGGTTGGCTAAAACTAACAAATGGTTGCAACAGTAATGCAACAAAAAACAGCATTAGCATAGTATATAAAGCAACTGCAGTTTTGCTTGGCTTGGCTGTTTTTTTTTGTATGGATGACAAACAATTTATGGTTTGCAATTCGTTAATGAGACATCCATTTGTAAAAGATAATCTTTCAAAGTTTTTCATTGTTTTGAATTTTAAAGCGAAAAGGATGTGGTTTAAATGTTGAATTGCCAAAAGAAAACTCGTCTTATGGCAGGTTCAATTGGGTATGTTGTATTGTTTTAATAGGTTCAAAATATTTTTTACCCTCTTTTGAAAATACTATTACAGCCGCGTTGCCTTGTAACTGGCTTGGCGCTGTTTTACCATAACTGGTTTTTAACGTATCAGTTACCAATACCTGTATAAAATTGTTTTTTGTTAAGGTTGAATTGGGTAGTTTAATATCTTTACTAGCATCTTGGCTGTATGGCTCTTCTACAACCTGAAATGGAATTTTGCCGATCCACACGGCAATTATCTTCACTTTTGTATCAGGCTTCGTTTCTAAAAAAAATCTTCGGGATGTTCGGTTGATCGGTTTTTCCATTTCTGGCGGAGGAGCACCGCCCATCATGGTTTCTTCAACCCCCCAAGCCCTAACAACCACATTATTTACTTGGCAAAAAGAATAGGCAATAAAACCGTTGAATACAACAAGCAATGGAAGAAATACTTTGATTTTCATGGATATTGATATAAACCTCTCAAAGATATATTTGCTTGAACATTTGTTTAGCAAATTGTTGAAAGTTGTTTTTACTGTCGAACGCAATAATTTTTGGCTTTTGCAATCGTACAATAAATGACTAGACATCTATAAGAAAAAGGAAAACCTACATGTTACATGTAGATTTTCCTTTTTTCTATTCAATAATCTAATAAACCGATTATTCCTTTACTAGCTTCACTTTCTGAACGTTTCCGCCTTGTATCACTTCCACCATGTACATGCCGCCAGGTTTGCCGGTCAAGTCCATTTGGAAAGTAGTTCCAGAAACGCCGCTTCTTTCAGAAATAATATTGCCCGAAACACCTACTAGCCTAACCGTTGCGTTGTTAAGCGATTGGCCAACTGTAATGGTTGTCAATCCGTTAGCAGGGTTTGGATAAGCCACAATTTCGCTTGGCAATAATAGGCCGATTGTGCGGGTTGCAGGCAATGTGGTTGGCCCAACAGCGCAGCTTGCAAGGTCGCCCCTAATGCTACCGGTAACACCTAATGGTGGTATGCCAGATGCACCAATCTTGGTAATGGTTCCAGTATAAATACCATCTGATGACGCGTTGGTTTTGTACACATCGCCACTTGTCATAAAGATGCGTAGGCTACCACTGGTTGTTGTAGAAATACCCGCCACTTCGTTGTTAGAAGCACCAAACGATGGAGTTGTTGCATAGCAAGTAGCCACACCGGTTGTTGGGTTGATGGACAATAATTGACCTACATAACTTCCGCCAGATTGGTAAGCTGCATATACATAAAGACTCTTGTACAAATTACTGTAGGCAATATCTTGGAAGCTTGTGCCGGCACTAGCACCAGACGAAGAAGAAATAATAGTTGAAGCGCTTGTTTTGTAAGTGCCGCAAGCAATATTGCTAAAGTCGATTTTGGTCCAAGTTGCAGAAAGCAAGCTTGTTCCAGCTGTAAGTGCGGCCACATTTGTAAGTTTACCAATATAGTAGCTGCTAGGCGTAAACGTTTTGTTGGTAAACGAATAAGCACCGGCCATACCAATGTAATAATAATTGCCTTGGTCATCAAAACTTCCAGCGGCAGGATTTACAACGGATAAGTTTTCTACGCCTAATAAACCAGGCACAGGCAAAGTACCTACTACATAAGCGCTATAATTGCCACCGATACGGTATAGCATTGGCGATGCGGCTGTTCCCGCGGTGTTAACAGTATCACGGATCCCGTAAACAAAACCATCTAGTGCATTGATGCCTGTACCATTTACATCGATGTTTGTATTAGTTGTAGGATCTTTCAATGGCCCGCCAGGAATTAAAGTAGCTACGCCAGTTGCTGTATCCATCATGTACATCGAAACAGGTTCGTTATTGTATGTGTTATATCCAGGACGTGCAATGGCTAAGTTTGTAGCCGGACAAGTAGTAAATGCAATTGGCACTGCCGCGTTGCCATCTACTAAGAAGAACCTTGAGAAACCACTAAATGAAGCTGTAAAACCAACACCGTTTGCTACGCCATTGATGCTATAAGTAGTTACAGCAGTTGGTGTTACCAAAACAGTGTTGCTGTTAGTGGCTTGCGCTATAGAACTTGCCGTTGTTTTAGCAATGCGTAGCGAACCAGTATTCATACCAGCCAATTCTGCATTGGTAAAATAGAAAGTGGCAGTGTAAGTAGCTGAACTGTTTTGAGATGGCGTAACATAGAATGTTTTTTGTGAACGGTTGCCACCGGCAAACGGCTGCCAAGTATTTCCTGCATTTTCAATAACAACATTTGTACAAGCCAATGTTTGTGAAGGATTGCTAATGTTGGCTAACAAAGTATTTTTTGATGAGAAGAAATCGATGCTTTGACTTGTTGCAACATAGTTTGTATCAGCACGGCCAGCAATAGAGTCAATAGGCGCAGGCGGTATTGTTCCTGTCAAAACAATATCATCAACCGCAAAACCATAAGGGCTATAAACGGCGGCGGCAGAGCCAACACTTTGCCATCCTAATAAGAAATTGGTATTGTTCAACACAGTTGGGATAGCGGTGGTTACCGCTGTTGGGGCAGCAGCACTTCTTGCTGGATAAGGGGTAATAGATGTCCAAGTATTACCATTATCAATTGAATAAACCAAAGAGTTGATAATAGCTGTTGTGGTGCCAGACCTATAATTGAAAGTTACACTCATGGTGCTGTAACGGTTGTCGGCGGCGTTTACCATGCGGTACATGCGGGCAGTGTATGCACCGTTAATACCATTTGAACAAAGTGAAACATTGCCACTTGCATCTGTGGTAGCCAATTGTGCAGTTATTCCATTTGCGTTGCTTACACAACTGCTATAATATGGAATAAAGCCGATTGTATTTGGCAATTTATTGTGGTAGATATCTGGGGTGAAAGTCCAATTTGCATAACCGTCAGAAGCAGTTTCCCAGTTTTCGGTCCACAATGTTTGTGCGGTAAGCGTGCTGGTGCTTGGCAACACATCAGTAAGGCTAAGGATAACTGTTTGGTTAGCCGCTGCTGCAACTGCGTCGGTCGTTCCGCTTACTGCCAAACCAATAGAAGCTGTTTGTGGCAACACTGCATTTTTATCATGCGTATTATACACCCTAATTAAAATAGGTATTTTGTTAGGATAAGTACCGGTGCTAAAAGTTGTCACATGGCTTGGGCTGTTAAAATCGGTAGTGGTAAAATCAAAATCAACACCTTCTACCGCTGTTCCGCCAGGTTGGGTTGATAATGTAACCGTAGCTGCACCGTTTGGCGCTTCAGAAACAAACAACGTGTCTGAATAATCCATGTAGGTACGGCACCCGGTAATAGAACTACCAAAGTTTTTAGATGCAGCCACCATTGCATTATAAAAGGCAACTTTTGGATTAGTCGATAACTTGGCGGTCCACAAGCCACGGCCGTGTGTACCCACAACCGCAGTACCCATGCTTGGACTATATTTAATCATATCTGAACGTACTGCCGGGAAACCAGGACTAGGCATCCAATTGGTAGCACTACCGTTTGATACGCCGTTTGTGTTATACCAAATGCCAGCTTCTGTAGCCACTAAAATTTGTGTAGTGCTACCTGGATAAAACATAGACCAGCGAACGGGCAAGTCAGGAAGATTGCCGCCTATTTCGTTCCAAGTTGTACCACCATCAGCTGTAATAAATACCTTTTTAGCACCAAAACTTGAGCTAGTGATAATCATATCCTGATCGGTTACACTTGGTCCCAACACAATACTTGAAATAACAGAACCAGGAGTTATGCCAGCGGGAGTAATATCTTTTAAAGTAGGCGTACTAGTATTGGCATTTGTTACCATTGCCAATTTTGAATAAAAAGGAATAGTGGTTGAATTATTGGCTGCTACATAAATGGTATTGGCTAAATTGGTTGAAACAGTAACTGCAGTAAGGATATTGGCCGTACCTGTTACCGCTGCAGTTGAAATCGTAGCGGAAGTATTTCTAGTAGTAAATGGATCATCCCAACGCAAATATGTACCCGCTGTGTAAGCTGCGTACATCTTCTTTGTTTTGTTATCGAGATCAAACGGATTTACAAATTGGCCGGCACTGCTGCCAAATGTTTTGCTTGCCCAAGTGCCGCCGCCATCGGTAGATATATAATAGGCATTATAAACATAGCTTGCCACTTGATTTTTGGGGTTCAATTGGTCAATGGCTACAATACAACCATCACCACCGGTAACTTCTACAGATGTTCCAAGACCTGGTTGCTTAAACTGATGCGAGCCATTATCCTGCGCACCAGCCAAATAATAATCAGGTACGGATGGGCTGATAGCGCTTGAATAAAATTGTTTCAAGCGAAGCCCGATATTGCGATCTGCCCAGTTTGATCCGCCGTTGTTTGAATAAAAAATACCACCATCGCTACAAACAATAACCCTGTTTAAACCTGAAGCATTGGTGTTATAATATACGTTGTGGCCATCGGCATGTACATATTGATTGGATGCGCCCTGGCCTGACACCCATCTTGCAACTTGTGTAAAAGTAGTACCACCGTTAGTTGACCTTAACACATCCAAACTGGCAAAAATTACGTTGTTGGCCGGGTTTTGGGGATCGCAATCCAGTGCAATGCTGTACCAACCTTGGCCATCACCATCTGTTTGGGTACTTTGCAAGGTCCAAGTGGCACCTCCGTCCAGTGACCTATATAGTGGCATTGCGTCAGCCGAACTTACATTATTATAATTACTGCGTAAAGCCCAAACAACGCCATTTTTTACCGCCAAAACGGTTTGGAATAAATAGCTGGCAGAAGCTGTTGTATCAATAAACATACCTAAGCCCTTAGCTGACGAAACAGGTGTATTCCAAGTGCTTGAGGTAACAGTTGATGGTTTTCCGTAGCAATAACCAACTCTAATGGTATCTGTGCTAGGGTAATAACCCATATACACGTGCATGGTATCCCTGCTAGGGTCATACACCATATCCGACACACGCGGCGTAGTAAGGCCACTTACAGTTGGTGTAATATTTTCCCAAGTGGTTCCTCCATCTTTAGAACGCAACAAGCCTGCGTTTAGGCCGATGCCCCTTGATGATATACCGATTGTGGTAGATTTATAATTGGTACCCACATACACATAGCCATTATTATCGCACAATACTTTAGAAACCTGCCTATAATTTACAGTATTGCTCAGTAAATTCCATGTAACGCCATGGTCGGTACTTTTCCAAACGCCACCACCCAAAACAGCATCAGCGTTGATCGATTTTTCACCCGTACCGAAATACATAATGTTTGGATGGGTTGAATCTTGGCAAATACTTGAAATAGCCAGATTCGCAAAATTGTCGATGAACGTCCAAGCTGCAGGACTTACAGTAATATCTGGGCACATCCATAAGCCGCCATCGATACCGCCAATAAAAACCTGGTTTGGTTTAGTTGGATCTTTATCCGCCCAAAAAGCAGTAATCCTACCACTTGTTGACGCAACACTATCGCGGCCGTTTCCGTTGCTGGGTCCAATGGCATCGGCATAAGATCCGCGTTCTACCCAATTAATGCTGGATACTGGCAAAAGCGGTACTCCGTTTGTGAAGGCACCACCTGTGCCTTGCGTAAGCACCGGTTGCTGTTTTTGCAACTGGATTAGTTCGTTTCTTCTTTGCAATGCTGCAAATAATCTATCTTTTGGAAGTGTGTTAGTTGCTGGATCGTGCGTTAGCATAAACTCTCGCTGTTGCGCCATCAATACACCGTCATACTTTTCATTTTCTTCATCATCACCATCCAAACCTGTAATGTACCTAGCTTTTTCTGGTACTTTACTGTTTTTTCTTTGTTTTTTCTTTGCTTCTCTTTCTCGCTCCTCAGTTCGCTCCTTTTCGGATGTTGATTGTTTTGGACCAAAGCAGCCCACTAATATACATAGCAGGCTTATCGGCAATAATGCCGACAGGTGTCGAAATTTTTTCATTTTTGGATTAAGTTTTTGGTACAAACTAATATTGGAACTCCAAACTTACTAATAAAATGTTAATATCAATGTATATAATACTATTACTTAAAAAAATATGTGTTAATTAATGCTAATTGAATTCCATTATTTTAACTGAATGGCATTAAAAAACAATAAAGCGGCGGTTTATGAAGTAAAGCTGCATTTTTTGTAGTAATATTAAAAGTAATAACTAGCAACTTGGGTGCACTAAACAACTTGGGGTTAATTAAGGTATAAAAACAAAAAATCCATAAGGGCATCAACCCTTATGGATGTAATTAACTTTCGGTAGAAATTAATCGTACTTACCAGCTGCCAATTGTTCTTTGTAAACTGCTTTTAGTACTTGCTCGCGGCGCACAACCGATGGTTTGGTAAACGATTGGCGTGAACGCAATTGAAGGAGGACTTTTGATTTCTCAAATTTCTTCTTGTATATTTTCAAAGCTTTGTCAATATTCTCGCAATTCTTTGAATCAATGATCAACATATTAGATATACCTCCTTCTGTATTTAACGATGAGGCGCAAATGTACAATTTACATAAAAAACACCCAAGTAAAATAGAGAAAAGTTTTTTAAAAAATGAGGATAGCACTGTGTTACAGCTCCCAGAAGAGCCATATGAAAGATATTTGCTTATTCAACAGCTGCTGCAATAATTTTTGCCAGCGAAGCATATAGCTTTTCCCGTCCTTCTCTTTTAATGTTTAAATTCAGTAAAAAGCCACAATATCCTTTTTCGAGATTTACCCAAGGAAAACTTCCAAATAAACCAGGACTGCTTACAACGGTAGCTTGCCCGTTTTTTTCTGCGGCAATCCATTCTCCGTAGCCATAATGCCAGCCAGCTTGCTGGCTTACCGGCGAGTAGGCGATAACGGCATCGTTTGTTCTGTTTGTTTCCATCTCCGCTACACTTTTTTCGCTTAGCACCCGTTTTCCGTTAAACATACCTTTGTTCATAATCATCACTAAAAAATTTAAATAATCTTGTGCTGTGCTCCAACCGCCGCCGGCAGCAAGGGCAACCGGAACATGGCCATAATCGGTATTGGTCATATTGCAAGGTTTGGCTATTCGTTCTTCAAACAATGTTTCAAAGTTTTTACCACCAATTTTTTCAACTATCGCAGCGCAAATTTGTAATCCGGCGTTGCTATAATGAAATGTTTTGCCCGGTTCGCCTTCCATCGGCATGGCGGCAATGGCGGCTATTGATTCATCCATAGTTGTTGCTTTGCTCAATTCGCCCAAGCTTTCTTTTAATTCAGGTTCTTTTATGCCGGTTAAGTGGCTTAAGCAATATCTTATCTTAATATTTCCTTTGCCATTTTGGCTCATCACAGGCAAATATTTTCCAACTGTATCTTCCAAATTTAATTTCCCTTCATCAACAAAACTCATTACCAAAGCAGCACTTAGCCATTTACTACAACTAGCAATACGCTCGTGGCTAGAAGAAGTAAAATCTTCTGTCATTTCGCCAGCGTCTTTTCCTTGCCGTTTCGCCATAAAGCGCATGGCCAGTTTTTGCCGCATATCCAGTTTATTTTCAGCATGGTTGTACACAATTTTCCCATCTTTATAAATCATTAAAACAGCTCTTCCTCCCATCGCATCTAAGTTGGTTTGCATCCAATTGTCTACATCTTTCCATTTTTCCTGCGAAAAACAAAACTGAAATAATAGCATGAAAATCAATGCTATACTGCATTTGCGACAGGCGGAAACAGTTTTATATGACATAGTTGCTTGTTTTTTGGGTTGGATTGTAATTTGTGGATAAGGTTTAGTAATTTTTAAAATATAAAAACTGGAACAAATATTGAATTATAATTTTAAGTATCAGTTTGAATGTTATTGAAGACACAAATAATAAAAAAAAGGAACTATGAATTTAAATAATTTCACGATAAAAGCACAGGAAGCTATTGCTGCTTCTCAACAACTTGCTTTTAATGCTGGTAACCCAAACATTGAAACCAACCACATTTTAAAAGCTTTGTTGAACGACGATGATAGCGCCATTGATTTTCTGTTGAAGAAAAACGATGTAAACGTATCGTTTGTAGAAAATAAATTGGATGAAAGTATTGCTAAACTACCAAAGGTAAACGGAACAGAGCCCGCACAAAATGTTAGTCGCGATGCGAACAACGTAATGCTGAAAGCAGGAACTATTTTAAAACAGTTTGATGATGAATTTGTAAGCGTTGAACATTTATTGTTGGCTATTTTAATGGGTAGCGATGACGCTTCAAAAATGTTGAAAGATGCTGGATTGACCGAAAAAGGCTTGATTGCCGCAATAAAAGATTTACGTAAGGGCGATACCGTAAAATCGGCAACACAAAATACGCAGTACAATGCGTTGAATAAATACGCAAAAAATTTAAACGAATTGGGCCGTAGCGGTAAGCTCGATCCGGTAATTGGCCGCGATGAGGAAATACGCCGGACCTTGCATATTTTAAGTCGCCGTACAAAAAACAATCCTATTTTGGTTGGCGAGCCAGGTGTTGGTAAAACAGCCATTGCTGAAGGTTTGGCCATGCGGATAGTAAATGGAGATGTGCCAGATAATTTAAAAAGCAAAGTAATTTTTGCTTTGGATATGGGGCAATTAATTGCCGGTGCCAAATATAAAGGCGAATTTGAAGAGCGTTTGAAAGGCGTGGTAAAAGAAGTAGCTAATAGTGATGGCGAAATTATTTTGTTTATCGACGAAATACATACCCTGGTTGGCGCAGGTGGGGGAGAAGGTGCTATGGATGCGGCTAATATTTTGAAACCTGCTTTAGCCCGTGGCGAATTGCGTGCAGTAGGTGCAACCACATTAAACGAATACCAAAAGTTTTTTGAAAAGGATAAAGCCTTGGAACGTCGTTTCCAAAAGGTTTTGATTGATGAGCCGAGTGAAGAAGATGCCATTTCAATTTTGCGTGGCATTAAAGATAAATATGAAACACACCACCATGTGCGCATTAAAGACGAAGCCATTATTGCCGCTGTTGAATTAAGCCATCGTTACATTACCGACCGTTTTTTACCAGACAAGGCTATCGACTTGATCGATGAAAGCGCTGCCAAACTCCGTTTGGAAATGAATAGTATGCCCGAGGAATTGGATAAACTAGAACGTCAAATCCGCCAATTGGAAATTGAAAGAGAAGCCATTAAACGTGAAAACGATGATGATAAGCTAAAATTTCTAAACACTGAGATTGCTAATTTGGCGGTTGAAAGGGATACGTTGAAGGCAAAATGGACCGCCGAAAAGGAAATTGTTGAAAAAGTTCAAGACGCAAAAGCCAAGGTAGAAAGTTTAAAAATAGAAGCAGACCAAGCAGAAAGAAATGGCGATTACGGCAAGGTGGCGGAAATACGCTATGGAAAAATAAAAGAACAAGAGGGGTTGATTACTACTTTTTCAAACGAATTGGAAGCGATTAGCGAAAGACGTTTACTGAAAGAAGAAGTTGATGCTGAAGATATTGCGGAGAGTGTTGCTAAAATAACAGGTATTCCGTTATCGAAAATGGTACAAAGCGAAAGGGAAAAACTGTTAAAATTGGAAGATGAATTGCACCAACGTGTGGTGGGCCAAGATGAGGCAATTAATGCTGTTGCAGATGCCATTAGGCGCAGCCGTGCCGGTTTACAAGATCAAAAGAAACCAATTGGTTCGTTTATCTTTTTGGGAACTACCGGAGTGGGTAAAACCGAATTGGCAAAAGCATTGGCAGATTATTTGTTTGATGATGAAAGTATGATGACCCGCATTGATATGAGCGAGTACCAAGAAAAACACACCGTTAGTCGTTTGGTTGGCGCACCTCCCGGATATGTTGGATACGATGAAGGCGGTCAATTAACAGAATCTGTTCGTAGGAAGCCTTACAGCGTTGTTTTGTTAGATGAAATTGAAAAAGCACATCCCGATGTTTGGAATATTATGTTGCAAGTATTGGATGATGGCCGTTTGACCGATAATAAAGGGAGGGTGGTAAATTTTAAAAATACCATCATCATTATGACCAGCAATATTGGCAGCAACATTATACAAGAGAATTTTGAAAATGTAACGGAAAAGAACCTTGAAGAAGTTGTTGATAAAACAAAAGACGAGGTAATGGTGTTATTAAGACAAACAATTAGACCAGAATTTTTAAACAGGGTAGATGAGATTATCATGTTCCAACCACTGTTGAAAAAAGAAATTCGCGGTATAATTGAAATACAATTGAAAGGATTGCAAGATTTGTTATCTAAGCAAGGATTGCAAATTCACTTTACCGAATATGCACTTGACTTTTTAAGTGAAAATGGATATGATCCACAATTTGGTGCAAGACCTTTGAAAAGATTGATACAGAAAGAAATAATAAATAGGCTGAGCAAACGGATTTTGGCTGGCGACATTGATAAAACGCATCCGATATTGGTAGATGTGTTTGACAATACTGTTGTGTTTAGAAATGAAAAGGATGTGGCGGTTGCATAATACGGAATTTATTTTGGCAGAAGCAAAACAGATTGAGAATGAAAGGTTACTAAATAGAAAATAATGAATTAAAAGTAATGTTGCCAAAGTGTTATCCGTTTAATGGATAAAACTTTGGCAACTTACACACTAACAATTGCATACCCACTACCAATGCTTTTCTTTCGTTAATATAAAAATAAATTCACTAAGATTCATCTATGCCTCCTATATTTGGCGGCATACTAAACGCCCGGCTGCTTTTGCAATCGGATAAAGGAGAAATAAATAATGGCATTTAATAAAGAAGTAATTGAGATAATTCCACCCAAAGACGTATTTGTTGGCAGCATTGATGCGCCTATTACATTGATGGAATTTGGTGAATATGAAAGTGAAGTATGTGCAAAGGCGAATGATATTGTAAAACAATTGTTGGAAGAATATGACGGTAAGATCCGTTTTAATTTCCGTCATTTTCCTTTAACCAAAATTCACCAACGTAGCATGAAAGCCGCGGAAGCCGCTGTTGCTGCTGCACAAGAGGGTAAATTTTGGGAAATGCACAATATACTTTTCCAAAAACGTCGTAATTTAGGAACAACAACTTTAAAATTACATTCCAAAGAAGCAGGTATCAACCGAAAAAATTTCTTGGATGAGTTAGTAAATTCAACTTATGGCTGGAACATTATGGATGATGTTGCTACTGGTAAAGCGATGGGCGTAACCGAAATTCCTGCTTTCTTCATAAACGGAGAAATGGTTCCTGGAAAATATACACACGAAACTTTGAGTAAAGCAATAGAAGATGCACTAAAGAAAGTGAAACCTTCGAAGTCTAAAAAATCAGCAGTAAAAACAGAAGAAATAACAAACCCGGCTTAAAACCGGGTTTTTTTGTGCCTTTATTTTTTTACAGTTCTTCACAGGCTTGTTTTCTTGTTCCTTGCTTTTGCTTACGGCTTTATTTTTCCCCAGCCATTTCCAAAACGACATCCCATTCTTCATCTTTTACTGCCCCAACTGATAATCGGCCAAGTCTTATCAAATCCATGTTTGCTAACCTTGGTTCGGCTTTCATGGCAACAAGACTTACAGGGTTTTTCAATTTGCGGACTGGTTTAAAGTCAACCACTACCCAATTGGGATCTTCGCTGGTTGGATCTTGGTAAGCCTCTTTGTAAACTTTTGCAATACCTACAATTTCAAGCCCTTCGTTGCTATGATAAAAAAATACTTCTTCATCTTTTTTCATATAGCGCAAATTGTTTCGTGCGGCAAAGTTGCGCACACCGTCCCAAACGGTTCTTTTATCTGCTACCAATTGATCCCAGCTATATTTAAAAGGTTCTGATTTTATAAGCCAATGAGACATAAAAGTTATAAGTTTTAAGTTATGAGTTATAAGTTTTCAAATTATGAGTAACATTTTGTGCTGTTATAAATCAGTTTACGAGTTTATTAGCCTAATTAACTTATAACTTATAACCCATAACTTATAACTGCTTACCATCCACTTGCCAGCACATCAGCAATATGCATTGATTTGATAGTCAACCCATTGCCTTTTGCATAACCGTCAATATGCATTAAGCAGCTCATATCGGTACTTATTAAATAATCGGCACCAGTAGCTGTTGCGTTCGTCGTTTTTTGGTCGGCCATGGCTATGCTGATCGGTTCAAATTTTACGGCAAACGTTCCGCCAAAGCCACAGCAAGTTTCTACATCAATCATTTCGGTCAATTCTAAACCTTTTACTTTTGATAATAATTGCCTCGGTTCCTTTTTTATTTTGCATTCCCGCAATGCCGCACAACTATCATGATAAGTGGCTTTGCCCTCAAGCGTAGCGCCAACGTCATCTACTTTCAGCTTTTTTATCATGAATTCGGTAAATTCAAAAATGCGGCCTTGTAATATTTTCAATTCATTGTGCTGCGGCGAATCGCCAAATAATTTGGTATAATAATTTCTTACAAAACCCACACAACTTGCACTTGGTGCAACAATGTATTCGCTACCGCTAAAATCTTTTATGAATTTGCCGCACACTGTTTTCGCATCATCCCAAAAGCCAGCATTAAAAGCCGGTTGACCACAACAAGTTTGGTTAGTGTTGTAAGAAACATTGCAGCCAGCTTTTTCAAGCACTTTTACCATATTAAAAGCTACTGTTGGATAAAGCTGATCTACAAAACAAGGTATAAAAAGCTGTACGTTCATCGATGAATAGTGAATGGTCAATGGTGAATAGTGAATGGTCAATGGTGAATAGTGAATGGTCAGTAGTGAATAGTGAATGGTCAGTAGTGAATAGTGAATAAACATTTAGGCATTCTAAACTTCTAACTTCTAAATTTCTAACTTCTAAACTTCTAATTCCTAAACTTCCAAACTTCTAAATTCCTAAACTTCCAAACTTCTAAACCCAATTTCTTTCAACCCTTCGTTTAACGCTATCATTTTTAACGCAGTTAATGCAGCTTCTTCACCTTTGTGGCCGTGAATGCCGCCAAGTCTTTCTAAGGCTTGGGCTTCGGTATTTACAGTTAATACACCAAAAATAACCGGCACAGCTAGTTGGGTATTTAATAAAGTAATTCCTTGTGTAACGCTTTGGCAAACGTATTCAAAATGTGGCGTATCGCCTTTTATTACAGCTCCCAAAGCTATGTAAGCGGCTACTTCTTTGCCCGTTTTGCCATAAGCATTAATAGCAAAAGGAAGTTCTACTGCACCAGGTACAATAATGGTTTTATAATCAATTTTATATGATTTGAATATTTTTTTACAACCAGCTTCCATTTCATTTACGATGGCTGCATTCCATTCGGTTTTTACAATTACTACCAATGCATCTTTTGGAAGCCCTTTTATTGCGTTGTCAATCAATTGTTTATTTCCTTTCGTTGCCATGTTTTACAAATGAAAAAGTAAAAAACAAAAAGTAAAAATTCAAGGCGGTTTTACTTTTTGTTTTTTACTTTTTGCTTTTTAATAGTTTTTAATTTATTACACCTAACCTAGCCAAATATTTATCAGCCTGTGCACCATGTTCGGTTTTAGGAAACTTCTCTTTTAAGCTTTTGTAATATTTAATGGCCTCATCATTTTTTTGCATCACTTCGCTTAATTGTGCAGCCCTAAACAATGCTTCAGAACTTAAACCTTCGTCTTCAGGAAAATAATTTGATGCTTTGTCGTAGTAAGAAATAGCGTCTGATTGTTTGTTTAAATCAGCATACGCATCAGCCAAACGGACATAAGCAATTGCTTGCAATTGTTTGCCATTGGTACTAAAATCCTTTAAGAAATTAACCGCTTTTGTAGGGTTCCCCAATTTTAAATAACAAACCCCTGCATAAAAATTAGCCAAATTGCCTGCTTTGGTACCGCCGTAATTTTTAATAATTTTTTCAAAACCAATATTACGGCCATCTCCATTTAAAGCAAGATTTAAACTATCTTTTTCAAAATAACCTTGCGCTTTCCAAATTGCTTCGTTTGCTTTTTCTTCGTTTGGCTCGCTTACAAATTTTTTGTAACCCAAATAAGCACCTAACAATATTATAATTGCTCCGCCAACATATATAATGGTTTTGCTGAACTTATCCCAAAAACCCCGTGCCTGATAAATTACCTTGGCGGCGTCATCGCTTACTTTTTGCACTGGTTTCTCGTGCGTACTTTTAAAATCAGCCATTTTTTTGAATTTGAAAAATCTGGGATTAGAAAATCCCTAACTTGTTTTATTTAAAATTAGAAAATTTGAGATGTAAAGTTTGATTGTGATTCGTTTTTAACTTCAAGTTTTAGTTCTCGTGATTTACGTTTTAAGTCTCACGCACTTAATCTGTTATAAAATATTCTGGGTGGTCAACATCGTATACATCCTTCAATACTTCACTATCATCTGGCCATGGGCTTTCTTCTGCAAACTTTACGCTTTCTTCAACAATTCCGTTTACGCGATCATCAATAGCTTTAATTTCTTCTTCTGTAGCCAGTTTATTTTCTTTAATCGTATTCAAAACCCTTTCAATCGGGTCTTGGTTTTTATATTCTTGTACTTCATCCTTAGAGCGGTATTTCTGCGGATCGCTGATGGAGTGACCTTTGTAACGATAAGTTTTCATTTCCAACAAGGTTGGTCCGCCGCCTTCACGGGCTCTTTTCACGGCACGTTCAACCGCTTCGTGCACCGCTTCGGGGTTCATGCCGTCAACTGCATCGCCAGGCATATCATAGGCTTCAGCCAACGTGTAAATATCACGAACGTTTGAAGTACGTTCTACCGAAGTACCCATTGCATAATTATTGTTTTCGCAAATAAATACAACCGGTAAATTCCACAACATGGCACAATTAAATGTTTCGTGCAAAATACCTTGGCGTGCAGCACCATCACCAAAAAATGTAAGGGAAACATTATCGGTGCCTTTGTATTGTTCGGCAAAAGCCAAACCTGCACCTGTTCCTATTTGCGCACCCACCAGTCCGTGGCCGCCAAAAAAGAATTGTTCTTTTCCAAAAAAGTGCATGGAACCACCTTTGCCTTTTGCAGCACCAGTTGCTTTACCATATAATTCGGCCATACAAGCATTGGCGCTAACGCCTTTTGCAAGCGCTAAACCATGGTCGCGATAACTGGTAATATATGGATCTTCTTGGCGGGTTGCAGTCATACAACCGGCGCCAATTGCTTCTTGACCAATATAAGCATGGAAAAAGCCGCGGATTTTTCCAGCCATTTTATACATTTCTTCCGCCTTTAGTTCAAATTGGCGGATCAGCAACATCACTTCGTACCAATATAGGTAAGTCTCTTTGGTGAATTTTTTTGACATGTCTTTCTTTAAAATGGTCGGCAAATATAAGGCAGCTGTTTTAATATTGGATGGCCGTTATTTCAAGCTTATTTTTATCTACCGAAAATGTGCAAAAATGTGATCTTATAATGGTGAAACAGAAGGTTTTTAAAAACTTTTAAGGCTTATTTTGCAATGTTATCTAGCAGTTTTCGTTACCGAAATTAAATTCATTAAGTTTGCAACGGTTTTTTTTGCTATTTTATCGTTTTAGGCGACTAAGCAACTGAGTTTCTACCTTAAATAATAATTGTAAATGCCCAAAAATTATATTTCCAATTCACAAGAATCGACAAGGATGTTTAAAAGCAAATGGCTGGAACCTTTAAGCAAGGTGCCATTTTTTGTTCCGCTTATCATTTTTGTACCCGTAATCGTCTTTTTTATTTATCAAGATTTTCACTTGTTCAATAATTCGGTTATTCGTTTTGTTTCCTTTTTCGCCTCGGGTTTATTATTCTGGACTTTTTCGGAATATATGCTGCACCGTTTTGTTTTTCATTTTTCGCCGAAAGGTAAAATCATGGAAAGGATCCATTTTATATTCCATGGCGTTCATCACGATTATCCAAACGACAAACTGCGTTTGGTAATGCCGCCTTCTGTAAGCATCCCTTTGGCAACGCTGTTTTTATACGGCTTTAGTCTGGTTTTAAAAGGAATTGATCTTTACGCTTTTTTCCCTGGTTTTATTGCAGGATACCTTGTTTACGATATTGGCCACTATGCCCTGCACCATCTTAATTTTAAAAGTGGATGGATTAAAAAAGTAAAACAGCACCACATGTTGCATCATTATTCTGATGCTGAAAAGGGTTTTGGCGTAACATCGCCGTTGTGGGACAAATTACTGTCATCCGATTTTCCCAATAAAAAAAGGAAAACGGAAGAAAAAATGGTTGAAACAGCAAAATCTATTTTTTAAATAATCTTATCAGTTTTGGTAAGTTATTCCATTTTATAAAATAATACGGCGCTAATATGGCGCCGAATTTTTTATAAAAGCGTTCTACGCCGGGCAAATCGCTTCCCTCAAAATCAAGTATGGTGTTGGTTCCGGCAAATTCCTGTATCAATTGGTCGAACAAAAAATGATTTGCTTCCATGGTGCGGCCGTCGGGCAATGTGGATGAGGCAATATTATAAATCCGATTTTCATACTTAAAAAAAAGACCGCAAGCAAGCAGCGCATTACTGTTTGGCAATTTTACTTCCCTTACAAATGCTTGTTTTTTTTCCAACATTTCTTTTGCCAAATATAAAAGCTGTTGATAATTTTTATCAGTTACATGCGGCGTTCTATCTCCATACAAATCTTTAAATAATTGAACGGCATTATCAACATCAGCCGAAACAACATATTGAAGGTTAAACTTTTTGGAGCGTTGTAAATTTTTTTTTGCCAAATCGTTTGAATAATTGGCTTGAATTTGGGCATAGCCAACCGAAAGATCCAACAAATAGTTTTTTCTAATGTCGATGGTAAAATTTTCTTTTGGAAAGTTTTGTGGAAGATGAACGGCAATTTCGCCAAACGGATACAATTTTTGGGCAAGCGTAATAAATTGTAAATAAATAGTTGGCGTTATTTTTTTTGTTGAAAATAAACCTAGTTGTTGTGTAAATGGTGGCTGTGCTAAATAATTGATACGCCATTTTCTTTTAGCGGGAAGCGGCATTATTGTTTTATAATCACCTAAAACCAATGCATTCCAACCGGCGCACATATTATCGAGCCAAGCACAAGTAGCATAAATTTTGCCATCAACACTGTTTAAAACCGCATGATCCCATTTTTGTCTATCAATTTTTTTATTGGGAACATGTTGGATATTTTCAAGATTTGGCATTTAGCGGTAAGGTAAAAATGGCGTATTTGATTTTATATTTTGGATGTCAATACTAAAAGTTACACTTTTTTGCCACCATTTAACGGGACCGCCGCCGCCGTTTGAACTATTTGGTTCGTCAAAAGCGCTGCTTTGAAAAATGGCCCAATAAATATTTACGTATTTCAGCAATGGCAACTGAAGGCCAATGCTATACAAAAATTTAGGATCGGCAGAATTTTCGACCCAAGCGGGTGCTGAGGTACCGATATCTGCAAAAACTTTTAGCGGAATATCAATAATATTTAATGGATTAATACCGTTTGGCACATCAATCCCAAAATTGGCAGCCACCAACCAATCGTTACTGCGTCCCGGCATTACGCTGCTATAATCGCTTCGGTATTTAAAGCCACCATCTTTTATCATAATCTGGCGGCCAGCAAAAGCTTGGCTTTGGTTGCGTTCGATAAAGGCATTTGAATAAGTATAATCGGTTGCCCCGTTTGCGCCATACATCGTAAAATCGTATTGGCTATTGTTGTTGATAACCTTTTGCGTGCTTGTTGTAGTATAAAATATTTTTCCGGCAAATAAGCGGATGTCCATCCCTTGCCGCTTTTCGTTAAAGTTGAAAAAATAATTGCCTGTAACGGTGGCCCTTAAAATATCGCCGGCTTGCTGCAGTTGAGCGTATAATTGGTATGGATATAAATGTCTGGTATTCTGTATGTTAAACCCGATTTGGCTAACCGTTCGGTGCGTATTGGCACCTTTTATGGCGTAATAAGAAAAGGTATCTTGTGGCAATCGCCTTTGTTTATAATCAAAATTGCTTTCGGTGATAAAGAAAGATTTTACCTCGATCCATTTTTCAACATTGGAAGTTGGATTCTTTTTCCGGAAATTAAATCGGATGGAGGGAACAATTTTGTTAAAGCCCCGATAAATACTGGAATAATCTTGCGCAGACCCATCGTCGGTGCTAAACTTGACGACACTTATTTGTGGAATAATGCTATAAAATTTCTTTCTTGGATAAAAAGTATAAGCTGCCGAACCAATATAATTGAATTGTTTTGAGCCGATTGCATATAGCGGTGCTACAATGTATTGCAATTTTTGTCTTGGATAATTGATGTTGGAAACCAACGCACCAATCATTAAGTGGTCATAATTATTATAGCCCAAAGCAGGACTGATTGTTGTATATTTTGCTTTCCCGTTTAGTTTTGGCAGCGGCCCGGTTACTTTATTTGGTTTGGCAGGCTCAACACTATCAAGCGGGCCAATTTTATAAATTAATTGAAAAATAGAATCTAGATTTTTACCGCTTACTTGTTCGGCAGTTTTTTCTAAATCAATAGGATAGGGGTGATGAAAATGCCAATCGTTAAAATATTGGTGCATCACGTTTTGCATCGTGTCTTTGCCCAATTCTTTTTCCAATTTCTCCATAAACAAAGCACCTTTTGAATAAGCCACCGCCGCATAATTGTTTTCGGTTAAATCTTCGCTGGTCGTTTCCATCGGCTGGTCTTTGTGTTCGTTTATTTGCGACGCCAATAGTCGTTCGCCGGGTTCGTCGGAGTTGGTTCCATATATTTTTTTATTTTCTTCTGATGTTGGATAGTACAGTTTTTTATATTTTTTTTCGTAGTAAGTATTAATGCCTTCATCCATCCAAGCATGGTCGCGTTCGTTGGTGGCAATCATTGCCTGTAACCAATTGTGGCCAACTTCGTGTGCAAGCGTAATGTCTAAATCTTCGGAATTATTGCGCACATTTACCAGCGTCACGTTTGGATATTCCATGCCGCCGCCCGCCGAATTGCTGGGGCCGCAAACGGCATTTACCACGGGGTAAGGATAATCACCCAGTTGGGCCGAGTAAAATTGCACCGCCCTTTTCACCCAACTTGCGCTGCGGCTCCACAACTCTTTTTTTGAGGGAATGATAAATGTGTAGGCATCAATATGTGGGTTGGTTGGTAAAGACAATGTATCGTGTTGAACAATAAACCGTTTATCAGCAAACCAAGCAAAATCAATTACGTTGTTAGCTTTATAATGCAAGGTTTTTTGCTCTCTCGCCGAAGGCGGAAAACCATCGACCGTAACATTATTTTTTACGAACAGGTCTTTTTTCTTTTTTTCTTGCGGCAGTTGATAGCTGAAATTGGCACGGCTTGCTAAAAAAACTTTTTCATTTTGTTCTTGCACTTCTCCGGTTGCAGCTATTACATAATTTTTAGGGAGCGTAATTTCAACCTCATAATTGCCAAATTCGCTATAAAATTCACCTTGGTCTAAATATGGCATGGGATGCCAGCCGTATTTGTCGTAAACAGCGGGTTTTGGATACCATTGCGTTATTTGATATGATTGCTGGATATGACCGCCACGGGAAAAATTCTTCGGCAACTTTACATGAAAAGGTGTTGTTATGGTAATTTGAGCACCGGGTGCCAAAGGCTTGGGTAACAATAATTTAGCTACATCAATGTATTGTGGGTGATCTTCTAGTTGCGCCGTTTGGCCGTCTACTTGAAAAGCTAATTTATTGATGTAGCCACGGTCTTTTTCATCGGAATAATAAAAAGCTGAATTGTCTAACCTTTCCACCATTTGTTCACTAAAAGCGGTTTTATCGTTTTTATAAGCATTTGGCCAAAGGTGAAACCAAATAAAATTTAAGGTATCGGGCGAATTATTGATATAGGTAATGGTTTCATTGGCATCAAGCGTGTTTTTTTCATCGTTTAGCGAGACCTTAATGTTGAAATCAGCTTCTTGCTGCCAGCGGGTGCCTTGCGCAAAAGCCATAATGGAACAAAGAGAACAAAAAATGGAAAGGATTTTTTTCAAAGCGGTTGTTTGTGTGCCAAAAATAAGGATTGATAATAGAAAGAATAGTGAATAGTATTGAATAGTGAATGGTGAGTAGCGAATAAGCAATGTTTATCAAAGGCATTTTGGATTTTATTTCAGCCAAGTACTTCCAACCGGTGTTTCAGCAATATCGCTTTGTAGGTACAAATAATTAAAATTATTGATGTCGATACTAGAAGGAATTTCAAAGTAAAGATGGTCGGTAATGCTTTTTACGCTAAATAGTTTAATGCCACCGTCGTTGGTATTTTCGGTTTTTGCTAGTTTCACATCAACATCGGTGCTGCTGGTGAATTGCATTTGCTGAAAAGCCAAAATGTAAGCACCGTTATTGTTTTGGTAAATTGTAACGCTGCCAGTTAGATTTTTGTTTGAAAAATTTAAAACCCCCATTTTAATAGCAACGGCATTTGCAATCGAAATGTCAGCGTTCTTATTTCCGGAATCGTCGCTATTAATTTTTGTACATGCAACAATTGTAATGGTGATTAAACCCAATAAAGCCCAAAAATAGTTTCTCATAAACTTAATTTTTAGAACCTAAAATTAAGCCATTTTATAACAAAAGTTAAAGCTGGCCAATTAAAATTATAGCGCAGCCATTAAAGCATTTTGTTTCATTTTCTCCAAAATTTGATGTGCTGTTTCCATAGCTAAAAATCCATCCATTTCGTTTACTTGCGTAGGTTTATTTTGTAAAATGGCATCGGTAAATGATTGGAGTTCCATTAAAATAGCGTTGCCATCTTGCACGGGCGGCGATGCAACCGCAATAGTTTTTTTGCCGCCGTCGGGTGTTTCTAAATCGAACGTAAACACATCTTTGTCGCTATCTTGTTTTTGCTTGATAATCTCCGTTTTTTTGGTAAGAAAGTCGATACCGATATAAGCGTCTTTTTGAAAAATGCGGAGTTTACGCATTTTTTTCATGCTGATGCGGCTGCTGGTAAGGTTAGCTACACACCCGTTGTTGAATTCAATGCGAACATTGGCAATATCGGGCGTATCGGTCATTACGGCTACGCCGCTGGCCGAAATATGTTTTACCGGACTTTTAACAATGGCCAAAACAATATCAATGTCGTGGATCATCAAATCGAGTATCACACTCACTTCTGTGCCACGCGGATTAAATTGCGCCAAACGGTGCACTTCAATAAACATGGGCTTTATATCATATTTTATAGCCGCTAAAAAAGCGGGATTAAATCTTTCCACATGCCCTACCTGGACTTTTACATTGGCTTCTTTGGCTAATTTTAAAATTTCTTTTGCCTCGTCCATAGTATTTGCCAATGGTTTTTCTACAAAAACATGTTTGCTTTTGCGCAAAGCCGCGGCTACTATATTAAAATGGTGATTGGTTGGCGCAACTACGTCAACTACATCGCATAGGTCCATTAATTCATCGGCATTTTCAAAACGTTGCAGGCCATATTTGGCCGAAACTTCGGCGGCCATTTCATTGTTCGGGTCAAAAAAGCCAACTAATTGCGCTTCTTTTATTTCCTTCCAATTGTTTAAGTGGAATTTACCCAGATGTCCAACTCCAAACACGCCAACTTTCAACATCGTAAAATATTTTTAGAACGGGTAAAATTAAAGGAGGAAGTCTAATTGATAATGGAATAATTGAGAATGTATAATTTCTGTAGCAATGTTTTATCAACTACCAATTGCAAAGGGAAGTAAATAAATTGTGCGAGACAGTTGCCTCGCACAATTTATTTTAATGGGATATAATTATCCAATTATTCCATTATCCATTAATTTCCAACCGTTCTGCCTTTCATTTCCCTTTTGTTTACTTCTTCCGTTTTAAGGGCGCTGGTGTTAATAAGGATGCTTGCATTACCGCCTGAAGCGATATAATATTGTTTGCCTTCATAACTTATAATGCCGTAATCGTTTACCCAATTGTTGGCTAAAATACGGTATGGATCAGTAATTTGGGCATTTTTTGTTTTACCAAAAGTTAGGCTTTTACCATCGCCCATTTCAAAAGAAATTTGCATTCTTTCTGGAGAACTCATGGTACAAACACCAGGCGTATTCTTTTTTAATACAATGATGTTCAAGTATTTGCCATCAACAAATTTTACTTTACCCGAGGTTACTTTAGTTTCGCCTTTAATTAATTCCCTCCGTAATTCCACATCTTGGTCAATATAATACTGGAGTTTGGTAAGCGGAATGCTGTTTTTTTCTACCCTTGTTCTTATTTGTGAGGTAAAATAAGTTTTGGGTGTTGAGCAAGATGCCAAAATTACTACCAGCGAAAGCGCCATCGGAATACTGTATTTCTTCATTTTTTGTTGTTTTTTATGAACTAATTAACGCAAATATTAAAGTTATGTTACTAACTAACAATCAATTAACCAGCTTTTCACAAATTGTAAGAAAACTGGTTTCTTTATGGTTGTAGTTGACCGATAGATTTTAATAAGGTTTAATTAAGAAAGACCATGACAAGTTAAGGTTAACAAAAAGCCACTGTAAGTTCAGTGGCTTTGCTGGTTAGTTGTTCATGAAACTTCAGAAGTATGATTAATAATGCTATTCCACCACAAAAGATGTAGTGGTTACCTGTTTTTTATTTTCATCGTTTACCTTAACATAGTATATGCCCCTTGCTATTTTGGGGTCAATATTTACATCTTGATTTTGTACTTTGTTAAAAATAGTAACTTGGCGTTGGGTAAGGTTTTGGCCGGCTTGGTCGGTAAGGGTGATGGTATAATCGCCATTTTTAACATTGTTAAAAATAACTTTTACACGGCCACCAACCACTGGATTTGGGAAAACGCTTATTGGACCGTCAGTTGCGGCAGGTTCGGTTGGTATGTTCCAAGTTTGCAAGCTTTTATTGTATTTATCTTGGTCATACAGGTTTGAAGTCGCCAAGTCGCTTACATTAAAAGCTACATTGCTACCTGGTAAAATTTTGGCTGTCATCTTGTCAAGATCCAACGTATAATATTCACCAGCTTTAATGGCGCTGCCTAAAATAATAGTTCCTTCGGAATTTACAGCAGCGGCGTTAGTAGTAAAACCAGCTGGCAAACCTTGGATCGTTCCTAAAAAAGTAGCAACCCTTGTGGCCGGATTAATTTTAAACACACTATTGTTTACGGTAAACATGTAAAATTTACCAAACGCATCGGCAATCATATCGCCACCCCAATTGCTGCGGTCGTGTATGGAAACGGCGTTGTTTTTATCATCTCCCAATGCGCCTAAATTTTCAACGTTGGCATCTTTGCCGGTTGTAAAATGAACGAATGTATTCGCATCGTTGGTAATGGCGTAGCCGTCACCGTCTGAACCAATTACCATGCGGGTAAAATTATCAGCTTCGTGGTCAGTAACATTATTCACTTTTTGGGAAAATTTAACCACATGCACATAAGGCGTTGCCTCATCTAGGTTCATGTACCTAATTTCTCCCATTTGGAACAATGGTGTAAAATAAATGCGGTTGTGTTGCTGATCGTAAGCTAAAGATGCAGAGGATTGACCAACCGGCATTATTTGCACAGTATTAATGCGAGATGTATTGGCGTTAGGCGCCATGTTGGCAGTTGGCAAACTTGAAATAGCATCTGCATTGCCGTTATCATATTTAACCAAGGCTGTTGATTTTCTTCCATCCATTAAAGTACTGGTAATGCCACCATTGGCAAGGTCAATTACCTGTATTTGGTTCCATTGTACCCCACCCTTATTAGCATCTGTAAGTGCAAATGCCTTTGTGCTTTGCGCACGGCTAGAGAGGGTTGCCAAAATGGCTAAGGGTAAAAATATTTTTTTCATAGGGAGTAATTTTGAAGTGAATATATAACGATTTTTAAAAATTTAAAACTTTATTTTGATGCTTTCTATCAGGTTCTTAGTTATTGTTTTAAAAAATTGTTCCAACAACTGTAAAGGGTTTGCGAAAATTTATAAGCAGTATAATTGGTTTGAAAAATCGGATCCTATTTGATAAAATCCATCAGTCGCAAACCATTATTTCCATATCTCGACTAGTTTTTTATTTTTGCCGAATGCCGAATCAACCCAGCGATTTTAAAAAGATCATTATTACCATCGACGGATATTCATCTTGCGGAAAAAGTACCCTCGCTAAGCAGATGGCTAAGCAATTGAATTACGTGTACATAGACAGTGGTGCCATGTATCGTGCCGTTACCCTATATTTTTTGCGCAACCATATTGATTGGAACCAGCAGAACGAAGTAGAAGATGCTTTAAAAAATATTCATCTGGAATTTAAGGTAAATGAAGAAACACAACTTTGCGAAACTTATTTAAACGGCGAAAACGTTGAATACCTAATCCGCGATTTGATTGTGGCCGATAAAGTAAGCGACGTAGCAGCTATAAAAGAAGTGCGAGAATTTGCTGTAAAGGCACAGCAGGCCATGGGCCAAAAAAAGGGTATTGTAATGGATGGCCGCGATATTGGCACTACTGTTTTCCCTGATGCGGAACTGAAATTTTTTATGACCGCTGATAATGAAGTGCGGGTGCAACGCAGGTTTAAAGAAATGTATGCTAAAAACCCCAACACCACTAAAGAGGAAGTAAGGCACAACTTAGAAATGCGGGATTATATTGATAGTCACCGCGAAATTAGCCCATTGCGCCAAGCCGAGGATGCCATTGTGCTGGATAATACGCACATTTCAAAAGCTGAAACGTTGAGATTGGCTTTGGATAAAGTGAAGGCGTTGCATTTGGGGGTAAATACCTAAAACATTTAACACGAAAGACTAATAAATTATTGAAAAATTAGATTAATTTTTGAATTTTCAACATTAAGTTTGTGACTGCCCTTAAGTAAATAAACAAACATTAAACACAAAAAAACATAATTAAATGGCCAGCATCGGCACAATCGGACTTTTATTGATTATAGCAAATTGCATTGTTTCGTATAAAGGATTCAACAATAAATTTTTTTTTGAAAGATATGAGTTTCAGGTAGATGCCATCTTGCTAAAAAAAGATTACAAACGGTTCGTCACATCAGGTTTTTTACACATTAATTGGATGCACCTTATTTTCAATATGCTTAGCTTGTATATTTTCAGCGGCGTGTTAGAAAACGATTTGGGCGAAATACAATTCTTGCTTATTTATTTCGCAAGTTTAATAGGCGGTGATTTGTTTTCACTTTTTATTCATCGCAACCATGGCGATTATAGTTCCGTCGGTGCTTCAGGCGCTATTTGTGGAATTATTTTCGCTTCCATCGCACTTTATCCGGGCATGGGAGTCGGCCTTTTGTTTATTCCATTTTCCATCCCCGGCTGGTTATTCGGACTATTATTTGTGCTTTATTCTATTTATGGCGTACGATCACAAAAAAATAATGTTGGCCACGAAGCGCATTTGGGGGGTGCGTTAATCGGCATGTTAGTCGCCATCATGATAGAGCCGTCAGCATTATTAGAAAATTATGTAACGATTTTGATTATTGTCACTCCAACCATTTTCTTCATCAGTTTTATTATCCGCAATCCACACATGCTGTTGGTTGATAATTTGTTTTATAAAAAGCATAACAATTTATATTCGATAGATCAGCGCTACAATGCTGATAAAAACGAACAGCAAAAAGAATTAGATGCCCTACTTGATAAAATAGGTAAAAAAGGAATGGCCGGGTTAAGTAAAAAAGAGAAAGATAAATTGCACGAGCTTTCGAAAGATTAAACCACCTAAGACATTTGAAAACATGGAAGAGTATCTGTTTTATTTGATTGTTTCTTTAAATTTTCCATTACCTTAAATGTTCTTAGGTGGTTCACTGCTTTTGTAACCTGTAAATTTGCGCCGTGCAAAAACCAAGGATTAGTTTAAAAAAGTTTTATCAGTTTTTTTTCTTTTACCTGAAAGAAAAATTGCCAAGGTCGCAATATTTGGTGTTGATTGCCATGATGATTGGTTTTGTGGCCGGCATGGCTGCTGTTTTAATGAAAACGGTAGTACATAAATTACAGCATTTTGTTTCCGATCAACGCATTTTCCATTACGGCTATATTGGTTTTCCATTGGTGGGTTTGGTGCTTTGTACTTGGATCATCCATAGGTTTTTTCATGATAAATTGGAAAAAGGTTTTACCATGGTGCTCCGTGCCATTTCTCGGCACAGTGCCGTTATACCTTTGAAACATACTTATGCCCACATTATAACTAGTTCCATTACCGTGGCATTCGGCGGTTCGGTGGGCTTAGAAGCACCAATTGTAGCAACCGGTTCGGCTATTGGTAACAATGTTGCCCGCATTAACTCGCTCAATTATAAAGAAAGGGTTTTGTTTACCGCTTGTGGCGCCTCCGCGGGAATTGCAGCTATTTTCAATGCCCCAATTGCCGGCGTTATTTTCGCCATGGAAGTGTTATTGCCCGAAGCAACAGTTAGTTATTTTATTCCTTTAATTATTGCTTCCGTGGTTGGTACACTATGCTCGTCTATCATTTTACAGGAATCCATTCTTTTTAATTTTGAATTGCGAAGAAACTTTGACTACCACAATGTTCCGTTGTATGTGATATTGGGAGTTTTTTGTGGATTGTTTGCCTTATATTTTTCCAGTGCTTTTCATTGGAGCGAACATGGCATAAAAGCCAAATACAAAAGCATTTGGAAAAGAGTGTTGCTTGCGGGTATTATTTTGGCGGCACTTACCTTTTTAATGCCGCCGTTGTTTGGTGAAGGTTACGAAACCATCAAAGATTTGGCAAACGGAAAAAGCGAATCGATAGCTGATAAATTACAGTTTATAAATTTGGCAGGCCACGATTGGTGGTTGTATTTGTTTTTGGGCTTGGTAGTTTTTTTTAAACCAATTGCTTCCGGCGCCACTATCGGCGGCGGTGGAAATGGTGGAACCTTTGCCCCATCTTTGTTTTCCGGCTCCATTATCGGTTTTTTGTTTGCGTCGTTATTCAATAAAATTGGGTTATACCAAGTGCCTGTTGGCAATTTTTGCTTGGTGGCAATGGCAGGATTGTTAAGCGGCGTAATGTATTGCCCGTTGTCGGCCATCTTTTTAATTGCTGAAATTACCAACGGCTATACTTTATTTATTCCATTAATGATTGTTTCGTCGCTCTCGTTTTTTATTGCCCGAAGAAAAAACCTGATTTCAAAAGAAGCTGCCGGATTGGACCAAGAAGGTAATTTATATTCCCAACGCAAGGAACACATTATTTGGAACACCATGGCATTGGAAGAATTGATAAAAACGGATTATCCAGTATTATCTGTGCAACAAAATTTGGGCGATTTAGTAAAAGCTATCATCAAATCAGATAAACAGGTGGTAGCTATTAACGATAAACGTGGTCATTTTGTCGGCATTATCGATTTAAATGAAATAAAAGAATTGTTGTACCATTCAGACCACAACAACCACCTTCCACTAAAAACTTTATACAAACCAGTTGAAGAAGTGTTTTATTTAGACACACCGGTAATGGATTTTATCAACCACATCGATTATAGCAACAATTGGTATTTGCCAGTTTTAAATGAAGACAAAAAATTTGTCGGCTTTATTTCGAGGACTATTTTGTTTGATAAATTCAGGGAAACGATGAATATGGATGATTCTGGATTCTAGGTGTGTGATATAATTAGCTCTTTTGTAGCGTCTTTTGTTTTTTGCCGTCTTTTTTAGATACTTTGCGGTTGGCAAAAAAAGCCTCTAGTTCTTTAAATTCTTGTTCCGAAGGCACTCTCCCCGTCATACATCCACCTCCGATTGTTTCGGGGGTATCCATATTAATTTTGTTATTTGATTCTTTCATGTTATGCAATTAAACATTTAAAAGTAAAGAGCCATTAATTTTTCAGCATTTTTTTCATCGATAAAGAAACGGATACTGCTACCAATTTGAGTGGCACCGTACCTTTTATAATAGTCAAACAATCTGTTCTTTGCTTCAAAACTTATCACACCTTCAAAACCAAGATCGTAAGCTATTTTACAGCACAAAGCAATCATTGCTTTTCCAATTCCTCCATATAGCGCAATTGGCTTTTTGTTAAAGTCGCTTATTTCCATGTTGAAACAATATAAAAAATCTTGTCGGATCTCAAATGCTACTAAGCCTTGCAAAACATCTTCGTCGTCCACCTTGCAAATTTTATAGATTATTTTCTTTTGAGATTTAAGCGAAATGAAATCAAAGTCGAAATGGTTTGATGCTCCTAATTTCTTGTAAAGTACAAACTGTGGCAACTGCACTATACTTTGAACCATTCGCATTTAGACTAATTGCGTTTCTTAAAATATACTTTGACTGCATGTTATGTGAGCGTTTTGGTTAGTGGATATCAAAAAAAGAACAAAAGAAACATTTCTACCGTATCACCACATTATCAATCACCTTTTCGCCCATCGCTTCATTTACCCGTTCAATAATTTTTTCTCTTTGGTATAGCAATTCTTGTTTTAATGGGCCCACAGGTGTATTTACATATAATGTTTTGCTTACAATTTCTAATTTAGAAGTGTATTTGGCCACAGTTTTACCCATTATTTCCTCCCAAACTTGGTCTATTTGCAACGCTTTGATACCGCTTTTCAAGCGGCTTTTCTGTAAAAATGATTTCATGGCATCGCCCATGCTTTGTTCAGACATTGTTTTAAATTAAAAAGTAAAAATTAAAAAGTAAAAAACAAGAGTGCGTCAAAGTAATTTAAAAGTAAAATAAACTAAGGTAAGATGAGCTTAAAGACCTAATCCAATTATCTACCAAAATTTTTACTTTTTACTTTTGAATTTTTACTTATTTAAACGCATTCAACCCCGTTACATCCATTCCCGTTATCAATAAATGCACATCGTGTGTGCCTTCGTAGGTGATCACACTTTCCAGATTCATAATGTGACGCATAATCGGGAATTCGCCGGTAATACCCATGCCGCCCAGCATTTGGCGGGCATCGCTGGCAATTTGTTTGGCAATTTCACAACTATTTCTTTTGGCCATGCTTATTTGTGCCGGCGTTGCACGGTTTTCGTTCATCAACGTACCCAAGCGCCAAACCAGCAATTGGGCTTTGGTAATTTCGGTAATCATTTCCGCCAATTTCTTTTGCTGCAACTGAAAACCAGCAATGGGTTTGCCAAACTGAATGCGTTGCATTGAATAACGCAAAGCAGTATCATAACAATCCATGGCCGCACCAATTGTTCCCCAAGCAATGCCATAACGGGCTTTGCTCAAGCAACCAAGCGGTCCTTTTAAGCCTTGCACGTTGGGTAAAATATTTTCCTTCGGCACTTTTACATTGTCAAAAACCAGTTCGCCGGTGGCGCTTGCACGCAGGCTCCATTTGTTATGCGTGGTGGGGGTGGAAAATCCTTCCATGCCGCGTTCCACAATTAACCCGCGAACAATACCTTGTTCATCTTTTGCCCAAACCACGGCGATTTGTGCAAACGGCGCATTGCTAATCCACATTTTAGCACCGTTTAATATTACATGGTCGCCGGCATCTTTTATGTTGGTAAGCATACCGCTGGGATCGCTGCCGTGGTTGGGTTCGGTTAATCCGAAGCAGCCAAGCCATTCGCCGCTGGCTAATTTGGGAAGATATTTATTGCGCTGATCTTCATTGCCGTATGCATAAATAGGGTACATCACCAAACTGCCTTGTACCGATGCGGTGCTGCGTACACCGCTATCGCCACGTTCCAATTCTTGCATCATCAATCCGTAGGAAATGTAATCTAACCCGCCGCCGCCATATTGTTGGGGAATGGTTGGCCCAAAACATCCAATATCACCCATCTGATGTACAATCTGTTGTGGAAATTCGGCCCGCTGTGCATAATCTTCAATTATCGGACTGATTTCTTTCTTTACATAAGCCCTAACACTTTCCCGAACCAGTTTTTGCTCTTCGCTCAATAAATCGTCTAGCAAATAATAATCAGGGCTTTGAAATAGATCTTGTTGCGGCATGGCTGGCAATTTTTTGTTGCTCGGCAAATATAGTTTGTCTAGAAGGATGGGAGCACGGATGACACGGATGAAACGGATTTTCACGGATTATTGCTAGAAAAATATTGCTCGCAGAAAACGGCGAAAACGCGGAAGATTTATAAATAACCTTAGAAAAAATAATTTTAAATTCTGCGTTTTCTGCGAGAAGAAGATCTTTCCAATCCGTGTCATCCGTGTTCCCATCCTTCCTAACAATCAATCAAGTACCGTGTATCCGCTTCCCCAAATTTTTACTTTTTACTTTTTAATTTGAAAGGCATAATTATTTCAAGTATCCAGAAAAAGAATTTATGCAAGGCGGAGAACCAAAAGAAATCCATGAAAAACAACAACAAGATTTGCCGGGTCTTGAATCGAAAATGAACCCAAGGCCGGTGTATGATAATCCAGACAAAAAAGGCAGCGGCAAATTAGAAAATAAAGTGGCATTGATTACCGGCGGGGATAGTGGAATAGGTAGGGCAGTGGCCGTTTTGTTTGCAAAAGAAGGTGCTGATATCGCCATCGGCTATTTAAATGAAGATAGCGATGCACAAGAAACGGCCGATGCGGTAAAAAAATATGGCCGGAAATGTTTGCTTATTGCCGGGGATATTAAACAAGAAGTAACTTGTAAAAAGTATGTGGATGAAACCATAAAAGCATACGGCAAAATTGATGTATTAGTAAATAATGCAGCCGTTCAATTTGAGAAGAAAGAACTAACCGATATTACTGATGAACAATTGGTTACCACTTTTGAAACAAATATTTTCTCCACCTTTCGGGTTACCAAAGCGGCTTTGCCGCACATGGCCAAAGGCAGTGCCATTATTAACACCACATCAATAACGGCTTATCGTGGTAGTAAAAATTTACTCGATTATTCCAGCACCAAGGCGGCCATTTTAGGTTTTACCAGAAGCCTTTCGGCCAATTTAGTTGAAAAGGGAATCCGTGTAAACGCCGTTGCTCCTGGCCCAATTTGGACGCCGTTGATTGTAGCCAGCTTTAATCCCGATAAAACCGCAAAACATGGAAGTGACAGCCCAATGAAAAGGGCGGGAGAGCCGGTTGAAGTAGCACCAGCCTATCTTTTTTTGGCGACAGACGACGCATCTTATGTCAATGGCCAAGTTATCCATCCGAATGGCGGGGAAATTGTAAACGGCTAGAAATAAGAAATAAGGAATAAGAAATCAAGAAATAAGAAAGAGAAGAAATATCACGGTTCTGTCTAAATACTAAGTACTAACATCTAACTACTTTTTTATGCCCGAAGAGGCGATTAAATTAACAAAAAGAAAGATTGCGGCTATCAGTACCGATCCTAAAAAAACAGCTAAGGCGGTTAATTTGGTATATGTAAGCGATACCGATGATGGCATTATCCGTGTTAGAAAAGGTACATCGTTTGAATATTTGTACCAAGGTCAAAAACTGCGGGACGAAGACGATTTAGAGCGGATCAGAAAGCTCGTTATTCCGCCAGCTTACGAAAATGTTTGGATTTGTAAAATACCAAACGGACACTTGCAATTTACCGGAGATTGATGTGAAAGGCCGCAAGCAATATCGATACCACAGTGCTTGGAACAGTTTGCGCAACCAAACCAAATTTTACAAAATGCACGCATTTGGCGAAGTATTGCCAACTATTCGCTTGCAATTGGAAAAAGATTTGGCGTTGCCCGGATTGCCGCAAGAAAAAGTATTGGCCACTATTGTTAGTTTAATGGAACGCACCAACATACGCATTGGCAGTAATATTTACGAGAAATTATATGGTTCTTTCGGACTAACAACTTTAAAGGATAAACACGTAAAAATTAACGGTACCAACCTTGAATTTATTTTTAAGGGAAAGAAAGGCGTGTTCCACGATATAAATATAAAAAGCAGGCGGTTAGCAAAAATTGTACAGCAATGCAAGGATATACCTGGCAAGGAATTGTTCCAATATATTGATGAGAACGGGCAGCGGCATTCTGTTGATTCGGGCATGGTAAATAATTATATCCACCGTATTTCGGGTGGGGAATTTACCGCAAAAGATTTCCGCACTTGGGCGGGAACCGTTTATGCGTTATTGGCCTTTATGGAAATTGGTTTTGCTGAAACCGTTACTGGCGCAAAAAAAAATGTGGTGGAAGTATTGGATAAAGTGTCTACACAACTCGGCAATACCCGTACCGTTTGCAAAAAGTATTATGTAAATCCGGTGGTGATTGATTTATATGAAAACAATAGTTTAACTAAATATTTCAGTGAACTGGAAGAAATAGAAAAAGATGATAACAAGGCCGATTTATCACCGGAAGAAAAGATTGTAATGCGGATTTTGGAGGCGAAGTAAGAAAAAATTATTAGGTAAATTTTACTGTACGGGAATAACACCAATAATGATTTTTCTACCCACCAGTCGTCCCGAAGGGATGTTTCGTTGGTAGGAAGAGGAAACAAGTGCAACTTTTACATCGTTCCATAGAAACGTTTCGTGCCAATAAAGACTTTTTTTGTTTTTCACTCAAAAGTATAAACAGCCCTTACTGTTTTAAACAGGTAGAAAGCAAATAAACTACTGCTTCAACTTCTTTTCATAATCTTTTTGTAGCTCATTTATGGCAGCATCATAGCCAGCCTTGTCAATAAAAGCGGTCGGGTTGTAAGCATCACCAGGCTTATGTTTGCTATGAAGGTTGCATTGGCTTGCGTGAGAAGTTAACCAGATATCGAATGTTAAATTTTTCATTGCTTGTAATGTATAGGCATAATCCGCTGCAATAGTTGGGTAAGTAGGGATAGCCGAAAAGCTACTATCGGTAACAATGGTGGGCATATTAGCAATAAGCACTTTATACGACGGCTGCTTATCTTTTACGGTAAATAAAAAGCTGCACGAGCCTTTTGTGTGGCCGGGATGGTGCAGTAATTGCAATTTCATGTTACCCAGTTTTACGATATCGCCATTGTGTAATAAACGATCGGGTTTTATCGGCCTAAACATACTTACGCCCTTGCTTAACGCATAATCTGAGATACCACCATCTTCAATTACTTCGGCATCTTTTTCATCCACCATCAATTTCGCCTTTGTTTTTTCTTTAATTGCAGCCATGGCGCCCAAATGGTCGTAATGCGCCTGTGTATTAAGCAATATTTTTATGTCGGAAAATTTGAAACCCAACGCGGCAATATTGTTTTCTATTTGCGTTTCTGAGGCTGCGGT
>CAWJTH010000012.1:0-12813 GCA_963845495.1 uncultured Chitinophagaceae bacterium | reverse complement strand
GCCCGATGAAATTAAAAATTTATATCAATATGTGGAACATTATTTATGCGAAACAAAAAATGTACACCAATTATTATTTGCTTATAATACTGATCGGTTTGCAACAAAAGAAGATTATTTAGAACGTTATCCCGGCGATGAATTTGTAGATGTGTTAGGCTTTGATATTTACCAAAAAGGAAGTGTTGCAAGCAACGATGCATTTATAAATGATTTGGATAAAAGCCTTACCACGCTTGAAACAATTGCTACAGCACATAACAAAATTCCGGCATTAACTGAATTTGGCTACAACGAAGTGCCAGACAGCACTTGGTGGACAAACGTGTTATGGAAAGGCATGCAAAACCATAAAATTTCGTATGCATTAGGCTGGCGCAATGCCGGTAAAAAACCTGATAATTCGATGGAATATTGGGTGCCGTTTAAAGGCCAAATTTCAGCCAATAATTTTGTTGATTTTTATGAAAATGATAAAACATTGTTTTTAAAAGATGTAGAAAACAAAAAGATTTATCAATAATGAATTTATCAAAAAGGATGAAGTAAGCAATTTTAAATAGGATCTATTTTATTACTTTAATAATTACTATTACATTAAGAAACCAATCAGTAAAACGCGAGTGGCTTTTATGAAAATAAAAATATCCATATCATTCACAACTGTGATGAAATTATTGCCAGCACTGTGTTTGCTATTATTTACCAATTGCTCAAAAAGCAATTCCACCAATACAACAATTCCAACAGATACAACTGTTATAACGCCAACGCCAATTATTGTCCAAACGGCAAAATTTGGCAACGGCGTAAACCTGCAACCATCTTATTACAATAGTGGCAATATTACTTTCGGTTGGAGTTTAATGAAACAGCAAACAAATATTAAAACGGTTCGTATCGAAATTGAACCAGCTTTTGTAATGCAAGCAAAAGATTGGATTTCACAAGCTATAACTAACGGTTATGCCGTAATTGCTACTTATCACAAAGCCACCGTTTTAGGTTCGGATGACGCAGCCGAATTAACGGCCGCAGCAAATTGGTGGAAAACCAATTATAGCACTTTGGCAGCATCAGGGCCTTTCACCATCAACTTGATGAATGAATGGGGCGACCACAATATAACCGCAACTGCTTATGCCACAGCTTATAACAACGCCATTGCAATTGTTAGAACCGTTTATAGCGGTCCGATAATTATAGACATTCCAGGCTGGGGACAAGAAACTTATACCGCTTATCAAGCTTGTAAAACCAGTACTCCAACTATTGCTGATACCAATATTATTTTATCAACCCATATTTATCCTGGCAATTGGAACCAAGGAAGAAACCACACTTTTATTAGCTCGGATTTGGACGATTTAACTAACACAGGTAGGCCTTGTATAGTAGGCGAATTCGGGAATGGAACGGGTAGTTGCGACTGGTCTGGCTGTGTTGATTATGCCAAAACAAAAAAATGGCCAGTGCTTGCATGGTGTTGGAATGGAGATGGCAATAGTTTAAATATGGTTTCGCCAGCGTGGGCAATTAATAGCACCGCAACTACATTTTCAACCAGTTCCTATTTCTCAATAGTTTATCCGGAACTTTAATTAGAAAGTTTATTTTGGTAATTTAATTAAACATATATAAAACATATTTTCATTTTAAATAAATTCGGGATGTTTTATAATAATTTAACAATAATTTTTACAGGTTTAATTAGCCACTAATTACTATCATCTAACTACTTGCATGAAATTAACTTGGATTGATATTGCAATTGTGCTGCTTTATTTGTTTGGCATGGTTGCACTTGGTTTTTATTTTAGAAAAAAAGCTAGCCAAAACAAGGAAAGCTATTTAATGGGCGGCAAAAGCCTGCCTTGGTACATGCTCGGTTTAAGCGATGCATCAGACATGTTTGATATTAGCGGAACGATGTGGATGGTGGCTTTATGTTTTGTGTATGGCTTAAAAAGTATTTGGATACCATGGTTATGGCCGGTATTTAACCAAGTATTTATGATGATGTTTTTAAGCAAATGGTTGCGCCGTAGCAATGCAGATACAGGTGCAGCATGGTTGATTACCCGTTTTGGTAAAACAGGCGCTGGCGTTAAAGGCTCACACATTGTAGTGGTAGCGTTTGCTCTATTAAGTTGCTTTGGTTTTTTGGCTTATGGTTTTGTTGGTTTGGGCAAATTCATGGAAATATTTATTCCTTGGGATATGATTAAAACATACATTCCTTTTAATGTGCCCATTAATTATGTGCCACATTTTTATGGAATTGTGTTTACATTGTTCGCCATGTTTTATTCCATTCTAGGCGGCATGCACAGTATTGTTTTGGGTGATGTAATTAAATATATTATTATGACGGTTGGCTGCATCGCAATTGGTATAATTGCCATTCAACATTTAAACGGCCAACATTTAAATATTCCAAACGGCTGGGACAATCCTTTTTTTGGTAAACATTTAAATTTAGATTGGAGTAAAATAATGCAAGATGCCAATAAAAAAATTGAAAGCGATGGTTATAGTTTATTTAGTTTGTTTTTTGGGATGATGTTATTAAAAGGTGTGTTTGCATCACTGGCGGGGCCGGCACCAAATTATGATATGCAAAAAGTATTGAGCACACGCAGTCCAAAAGATGCCAGTAAAATGACTGGATTTGTGAGTATTATTTTATTACCTATCCGTTATTCCATGGTGTTTGGATTAACCGTTTTAGGTTTATTATATTTTAATAAATTACACTTGCCTTTAGATGCACAAGGGGTAGCAGATTTTGAAACAATTTTACCTGCAACTATTAATAATTATTTACCAATTGGGGTATTGGGAATTGTTTTAACGGGCTTATTAGGCGCATTTATGGGTACGTTCAGTGGCACCGTAAATGCAGCACAGGCTTACATTGTAAACGATATATATTTAAAATATATTAACCCTGCCGCTACTACAAAAAAGATAATTTCCATGAATTATTTAGTTGGGATTTTGGTAGTAATTATCGGAGTTTTATTGGGGCTTTTAGTAAAGGATGTAAATACCGTTTTGCAATGGATTGTAGGCGGATTGTATGGTGGATATGTGGCGGCCAATTGTTTAAAATGGTATTGGTGGCGGTTTAATGCCAACGGTTTTTTCTGGGGAATGGCAGTTGGTGTTGGCGCTGCAATGGTTATGGCTATCCCCAATTTAATTACAGGTTTACCTTTATATTGGTGGCCGCTATTATTTATATTGTCATTAATTGGTTGTTTAATTGGTACTTATGCTGCACCGCCAACTAACGAAGCCACATTAAAATCTTTTTATAAAACCGTACGGCCATGGGGTTTTTGGAAACCAATCCATGCATTGGTTGTTGCCGACGATCCAAGTTTTATTGGCAATAAAAGATTTAAATTGGATATGTTTAATGTGGCGTTGGGCATTATTGCGCAACTCTGTTTAACCATCTTGCCAATGTATTTTATTTTAAGCATGCAGACCCCGCTTTGGATTACAATTGGTATTTTAACCATCATCATTTTAATATTAAAAAAGACTTGGTGGAATAAATTGGAAGACTGAAATGAATGGATAATGTATTAATTGATAATGGATAATTAAAAACAAATTAAATAAGCGCAACATGGACAAGGAATTTAATACAAGATGGAAAATGCTGGAATCGCATTATGAAAAAATAATAGCAAAAAAAAATGAAAAACAAATAAATAGTAACGGTGTTTATAGTCGTTATTTAAATCCGATATTAACCGCCCAACACACCCCATTATTTTGGAAATATGATTTTAATGAAATAACAAATCCTTTTTTAATGGAACGCTTCGGCATTAATGCGGTTTTAAATGCGGGCGCTATTAAATGGAAAAATAAATATATAGTTGTTGCAAGGGTAGAAGGTTTGGACCGAAAATCTTTTTTTGCGGTGGCAGAAAGTGAAAATGGTATCGACCAATTTACGTTTTGGGATTATCCATTAATTATGCCCGAGACAGAAATTCCCGACACCAATATTTACGACATGCGCTTGATCCAGCATGAAGATGGTTGGATTTACGGCCTATTTTGTACAGAACGGAAAGACCCAAATGCACCGCC
Organism: uncultured Chitinophagaceae bacterium; assembly: GCA_963845495.1. Taxonomy (GTDB): domain Bacteria; phylum Bacteroidota; class Bacteroidia; order Chitinophagales; family Chitinophagaceae; genus JAZKFT01. The sequence continues at coordinate 8,700 of CAWJTH010000012.1, read as the reverse complement.
CGGCGACCAGTCGGCTGCAGTGGCACAATGTGGCATCGCCCGCACAAAAAACCTAGTAGATTGGGAACGTTTGCCCGACCTGAAAACCCCGTCGCCACAGCAACGCAACGTGGTGTTGCATCCTGAATTTGTTAACGGTCAATATGCTTTTTACACCCGTCCGCAAGATAGTTTTATAGAGGCTGGAAAGGGCGGTGGCATTGGTTTTGGGCTCGCCAAAGACATTGCAAATGCGGTGATTGAAAATGAAACCGTGATAGATCCAAAAGTGTATCACACCGTTTATGAAATGAAAAACGGACTTGGTCCGGCTCCCATCAAAACCGAAAAAGGATGGCTGCATTTGGCACATGGCGTTCGCAATACAGCCGCCGGTTTGCGTTATGTTTTATACCTTTTTATTACGGATTTAAAAGATATTACCAAAGTAATTTACAAGCCTGGCGGCTATTTTATGGCACCCGAAAATGAAGAGCGGATCGGCGATGTTTCCAACGTTATTTTTAGCAACGGCTGGATTGCTGATGATGATGGAACAGTATTTATTTATTATGCGTCGTCCGATACACGGCTGCATGTCGCCACATCCAGTATTGCACAATTGTTGGATTACGCCATCAACACCGCACCCGATGGATTTAATTCCGCCGCTTCCGTAAATAATATTTTGGATATTATTAAAAGAAATAAATCTTACAATTTAACCGGCATTAATATCCCCTTCGAATTAAATAAATCAGATACGGATTTAAATGGAAAAAGAAAATAAGATCACAATTAATGGTAGTACTATTATTTTCAAGTTTTCGGAAAAACTTTGGCATACTAGGTTTAGGGTAGTTTTTTTGGATAATTAAATTCTTAGAAACCGTGATTTGTTATGCAAAACTGTGGTTGTCAGGCTGAGCTTGTCGAAGCCACTCTTGGTGCGAATACGAACCTTTCGACATGCTCAAGATGACAACCAATAAGATTGACACAAGCGCCTTCGACAAGCTCAGGGTGACAATTTTGATCATTTTTTTTATACAAAAACATTCTTTATTGTTTAAACTTCAAGATTTATAACACTTAAGCCGTCCATCCCCAACAGTGTTCAGCAGAGCGCACAATCACATCTGTTATTATTTAATTATTTCATATAATAAATGTTTAAATGGACTTTAAGATAAAACAACAATTGGAAGAATATTCCATAGAAATGCAAGCTGAATTAAAGGCCATTTTACAATATTGGATAGAGCATACAATAGACAATAAATTCGGTGGCTTTTACGGACAGATTGACGAATACAATTGCATAATTAAAGAAGCACCAAAAGGCGCTGTAATGCACGCAAGAATTTTATGGGCTTTTGCTGCAGCATTTAATTTAACTAAACAAAAGCAATATCTAGAAATAGCAGATCGGGCATTTAATTATATATCAACTAATTTTATCGATCAACAAAATGGCGGTATTTATTGGTCGATTAATTTTAATGGAGTTCCATTTGATTCAAAAAAACAGATTTACGCTTTAGCCTTTTTACAATATGGCTGTAGTGAATATTATAAATGTAACCATTCACAATCCGCGAAACAACTAGCTATCGATTTATATTATTTAATTCAAAAATATAGCTTTGACAAAAGCAAAACGGGCTATTTAGAAGCATTTACAAAAGATTGGAAGCCTATTGCAGATCTACGTTTGAGCGAAAAAGATGCCAATGAAAAAAAGACTATGAACACGCACCTACATATATTGGAAGCATACACAAACTTATATCGTATTTGGCCAGATGCCAACTTAAAACAAAGCATTTATTTACTCATCAAAAATTTTACAGAACACATTATTGATAAAAATACTTGGCATTTAAATTTATTTTTTAACGAAGATTGGGAAATAAAAAGTAATATTATTTCTTATGGTCATGATATTGAGGCAGCTTGGCTTTTACAAGAAGCCGCCGAAGTATTGCAAGACGAAAAATTAATTCAGCAAATAAAAATAATGGCTTTTAAAATAGCTGGTGCTACAATGGAAGGTTTGGATAAGTGCGGTGGTTTATGGTACGAAAAAGAAGGCAACCATTTAATAAAAGAAAAACATTGGTGGCCTCAGGCGGAGGTAATGGTCGGCTTTTTTAATGTGTTCCAAATTACGAAAAATGAAAATTTCTTAAACTTATCAAATGCAAGTTGGGATTTCATCAAACAATATATTAGAGATAATAAAAATGGCGAATGGTTTTGGGGCGTAGATGAAGATAATAAACCTTTGCAAAACAAAGACAAAGTGGGTATTTGGAAATGCCCTTATCATAACAGCCGAGCTTGCATCGAAATAATTAAACGAATTGGAATCAAGTCGTTAGTAGTTAGTAATTAGTAGTTGGACAGAACCAAACACAATAGATATTTGCATATTTAAAAACATTATAAATGAAAAAAATTACCACGATTGTTTTATTGTTGTTGACAATGGCATTTAAACAACAAGATAAATTCCGCATTCTTTTCTTTGGCGATTCCATTACACAAATGGGCGTAAATAAAGGCGGTTATATCGACCGGATTAAAAGCGTTTTGGATAAATCCGGCCAATTAAATAAATACGAAATAATTGGCGCGGGTATTGGGGGCAATAAAATTTATGACCTGTATTTACGAATTGAAGAAGATGTAATCGATAAAAAGCCAAATACCGTAATTATTTATGAAGGCGTAAATGATGTATGGCATAAAACTTCTGGTACCGGTACCGATTTAGACAAATACGAAAAGTTTTATGTAGCAGTAATTAAAAAGTTGCAAGCTCAAAATATTAAATTATTATTGGTAACACCCGCCTGCATCGGTGAAAAAAAGAACAATGAAAACGCCCAAGACGAAGACCTGAACAAGTATTGCGATGTTATCAGAAAACTATCATCAACCTATAATTGCAAGCTTGTTGATTTAAGAAAAATGACCCAAGATTACGAAACAGCAAACAATGTGGAAGACAAAGAAAAAGGTTTGCTTACTGTCGATAAAGTTCATCTAACCGATACCGGTAATCAACTATTGGCAGATGCATTAATGAAAGAATTGGGAATGTAATTGAATGGAAAATAATATTATGAATAATGGATAATTGAAGACTGCATTCAAAAAATAATTATTAGAGTCAGATGAATAAAACAGTATTAGTATTTATAGGGGTGTTGAATTTAATTATAGGGAATTTAAATCAAGTTTCTGCCCAAGGGAATGATAAAAAAGCACTTAATTTTTATACGGCTGATAATCCAAATATTCAATACATTGGAAGAATAGATTTTAATAACCCCAAGCTTCCAAGGTTTTGGCAACCTGGTGTTTATATTAACGTAAATTTTATCGGAACGGAATGCGAAGTGATTTTAAACGACGAAATGTTGTGGGGTAAAAACCATAATTATTTGGAAATTGTAGTAGACGGAAAACCTGTACGGTTGCAAATTAAAAACAAAACCGATACCATTAAAGTAGCAAACGAGCTTACAAACGGTTTACATACATTAACCGTTTGTAAAAACACCGAAGCCAATATTGGCTATGTAGAATTAGTTGGGATCCGTTGTCAGCAATTGGTAAAACCTTCACCAAAACCAATCCGTAAAATTGAATTTATTGGCAATTCCATTACTTGCGGCGCAAGTAGCGACCAGTCTGAAATACAGTGTGGTAAAGGGCTGTGGCAAGATCAACATAATGCATACATGGCTTACGGCCCTGTAACTGCAAGGGCATTAAATGCACAATATCATTTATCGTCCGTTTCAGGTATCGGCCTCATGCACAGTTGTTGCGGTATGGATATCATCATGCCAAAAGTATTTAATAAAACAAGTATGCGCAACGACACTATCCTTTGGAATTTCAATAATTATATACCCGATGTGGTAACCGTTTGCTTGGGGCAAAACGACGGCGTACAAGATTCAACCACATTTTGTAATAATTATATTTCGTTTATAAAACAATTAAGAACTTATTACCCTAAAGCCAAAATTATTTGTTTAACCAGCCCAATGGCCGATAAAACTTTAAAGCAATTCATGGTAAAAAGTCTCACCTCTATTGTAAATAAAATGTATTTAACCGGCGATAAAAATATTTATCAATTTATATTTTCCAAACAATATACAAGTGGTTGCGACTATCATCCCAGCATGGCAGAACATACTTTAATTGCTAACGAATTAATACCTTTTCTTAAAACAATAACTGGATGGTAATGCTTATTTAATTTAATTTTTTACAACTTTTCAATATGTATTTAAATAAAACAGTAATTGCATTTTTGTTAATAATTACTACCATTTTTACGATAAAGGCTCAGCCTGTAAAAAATTATGGGCAATTAAAAGTAATGGGTACTCAACTTGTTGACAAAAACAACCAACCGGTTGTTTTGCACGGCATGAGTTTTGGCTGGCATTGTTTTCATCCGCGTTTTTATAATGCAGGCGCCGTGCAATGGTTACATAAAGATTGGAATTGTTCGGTTGTAAGGGCGGCGATTGGCGTGGAACCAAAAGGTGGTTATAAAGATGATTCAGCCACCGCCATGGCCAAGGCAAAAGCGGTAATTGACGCTGCCATTAAAGAAGGGATTTATGTAATTGTTGATTGGCATAGCCATCATATTAATTTAAATGAAGCAAAAATATTTTTTTCTGAAATAGCTTCTACCTATCATAAATATCCAAATATTATTTATGAAATTTTTAATGAGCCGGCGGAAGCAAATTGGCCACAAGTAAAAGAATATGCCACAGAAATTATTAAAATTATCAGAAATAAAGATTTAAATAACATTATTCTAGTTGGTTGTCCGCATTGGGACCAAGACGTTAATTTGCCAGCCGTCGATCCCATTAAAGGATTTAATAATTTAATGTACACGATGCATTTTTATGCCGGCACACATAAACAAAGGCTTCGAGATCGCACTGACTCGGCTATAAATATGGGGCTTCCGATTTTTGTATCAGAATCTGCAGGTATGGAAGCGACGGGAGACGGCCCCATCAATAAAGAAGAATGGCAGAAATGGATTACTTGGATGGACAAGCGAAAATTAAGCTGGATTACTTGGTCGGTATCTGATAAGGACGAGACCTGCTCCGTATTGCAGGCAAACGCTAAAAGCGATGGTAAATGGACGGATGATGAATTGAAAATATCTGGCAAACTGGTCAGGCAATATTTAAAAAATTATAAATGAGCTAAATAGTTGGACGTCCAATAGTGTTTTCAGTTATAATTCAACTTAGGTACTGCGAAGGTGTTGATAAGAAGCCGTGACCATCAAGCATTGAAAAAAGGTTGTGTTGCAGTTTGAAGTTTGAGCATTAAAAATTTCAGTGTTTCTGTGCCTCAGTGGAAAACCGACTCTTGCCACTGAGGAACAGAAACACTGAATGAAGATATAGTTTAATTTTTTGCTTTACGGTCAAACATTAAATTTCAAACTGAGATATTACCGTACAAAGGCACCGGTACTGCCCGATGCCTTTGTACGATCTCTATGCTATCCAATCAATTTTGATTACCCACTGGTTCCTGTTTCTTTTTGGTGCTATCGGCAAGTGCGCTGTCCGAAAGAACGTTGCTCATCACCGCTTCCACCTTATTGCTAAAGCCTGAAACAACCATGTCGTCGCCTTTCATCAGTGCATCGTAACCATCCTTCGCCACTTTTGCGGGGTCGGCCATCTTGTCTTTGTCCTGTACCGCCTTGCTCGATTGCATATCAGCTTTGTTAAAGAAATCGGTATCCGTAACCCCTGGCAACAAAGCGGTGATGGTCACTCCGGCGTCCTTGTTTTCACTACGGATTGCCTCTGTAAACGACTGCACAAACGCTTTGGTACCGTGATACACTGCCTGCCAGGGGCCGGGCGTTTTGCTGGCCAGCGATGACAGGTTTAATATTTTGCCGTTTCCACGAGAGACCATTTTTTTCAGAAAATGCTTTGTTAGCGCCACTAAAGAGCTGATGTTCAGTTCAATAATATCCAGTTCCCGTTGTAATTCCGTTTCGGTGAACAATCCGTAAACGCCCTGTCCAGCATCATTTACTAACACGTCTATCTCCATATCCATTGTATTAACCTCGTTATAAAGTTCCGTGGCCGCACCGATTTGCGAAAGGTCTTTAGCTATTGTGGTAACCGAAATACCATGGTCGCTTTTCAAATCCGCCGCGGTTTTTTCAAGGCTGCCATCTTCACCGCGTGCCACAATCACCAAATTGTATCCATCTTTTGCAAAAAGTTTAGCCAGTTCAAGGCCTATGCCACTAGTACCACCGGTAATCAGTGCATATTTTTTGTTGATTGTTTCCATAATGTTTTTATTTGAATGATATTGTTGCTTTTTCAAAGCAATTTTCATTGTTTATGCCCAAGGATCTAATACCACTTTTACACAATCTTCCTCTTTGTTCTTAAAAATATCATAACCATGCGCAATTTCCGACAACGGTAACTTATGGGTGATGATATCATCCAACCGCACATCGCCATCCACTACGTGCTTCAACAGTCGGTCGATGTATTTGTGCGCCGGTGCTTGTCCGCCCTTCAACACAATGCCCTTGTCAAAAAACTGGCCTATCGGAAAATTGTCGTATGTGGTGGGATAAACGCCCAGTACCGATACTATACCGCCCCTGCGCACGGCACTCATGCAGGCTTCCAACACTTTTGGGGAGCCTTTTTCCAGATTAATAACTGCTTTTGCTCTGTCCAATAGGCTCCTGTCGGGTTCAAAGCCCACCGCATCGATGCATACGTCCGCTCCACGGCCGTCTGTCATATCGCGTATTTGTGCTACCACATCTTTAGGGCCATCTTCCCACAATATTGTTTCGCAGCCGGCTGTTTGTTTTGCTTTTTCAAGTCTGTAGGGTAGAGTGTCCACAATAATCACTTTTCCCGCCTTGCGCAGCCATGCACTTTTGGCGGCCATTATGCCCACAGGTCCAGATCCGAATATAGCCACCGTTTCACCGCCTTTTACTTCGCCCCAATCAACACCAGTGTAACCTGTTGGGAAAATATCTGTTAAGAATAATATCTGTTCATCGGTAAACCCTTCGGGAACCAGCCTTGGGCCGAAATTGGCATATGGCACACGTACATATTGCGCCTGCCCGCCGTCATAGCCTCCATATAGGTCGGTGTACCCAAATAGTGCACCTCCTTTCTCGGTTAGCAGCCCGCCCTCCGGGCCATAATGCTCAGGGTTGCTATGCTCGCATTGGCCAGGCAGTTGCAGGTTGCAAAAAAAGCAATGGCCGCACGCAATGGGAAAAGGCACCACCACTTTGTCGCCTTTTTTGAACTTTGTAATGGCATTGCCGGTTTCTTCAATCACACCCATAAACTCGTGGCCCAGCACCATGGGTCGGGGCTGAGGGATACCGCCGGAATAAATGTGGAGATCTGAACCACAGATAGCCGTAGCGGTTACTTTAAGGATGATGTCATCGGGAAACTGGATGATCGGGTCATCTACCGTATCGTATTGTACACTTTTTGGTCCATGGATAACTGCAGCTTTCATTCAATTGTATTTAATCGGTTAAAAACAGGAATCGGGAAAATCCTGTGCCATTCCTTTTGATTAAAAGATTGATGTGAGCATTTTTTTTACCGATGGTTCCGATTAAAAAAACCTGTTATTCAAAGAAAAAAATATGAGAAAAAGGACATAAATAATTTTTTACAACGGTTTGTAAAATCTGTGTTGCTTTTACTGGGTTCGTTGCCCAACTAATGCCATAAAGAAAATTATATATTTTTTTAGCCTTATCGGTGCGGCTTTAAAATGATGATTCACTTGAAAAACATGTTAGTTTGCCCTGAGGTAATTATTACATAAAACTTTGATAATGTTCGTTTTAATAGCGTAGATTTTTTCCCTTTATGGGGAGTGTGGAAAGGCTAGAAACGGTACACAACGAGGCGATCAATTCAATATATCGCTGTAATTTCTAAGTTTCTGACCAAAGTGATAATTTGTTTTGTAAATTTTTATCGATCACACCGTGGCACCGCTTCTTGAATTTTTCAATGGTATCTTCCCTGTGTAAAAAGTTTGGTATAAAAGCTATGGCAATGATTTTATCGATAAAAATGATGTCCAATAGTTTGGGTCTAAAAAGAAGCATCATTATTTATTGGACTGTTTCACGATGACACATCGGATAGCTACGTGGCTGCTAAAAGTTGCTTCCAAGCGATTTTTATCTCAAACTAATCGTATATAAAGAATTATTGACTACGAATTGGTCATTAGAATAAAGTTAACATGACGGTACATGGTGCGGGTTTCAACCCTGCCGTATAAATTTGTTTTTATCAATTATTTTAAAGGGTGTGGATACAACCCCAACAGGATTTATTTGATGCAAGCTAAGCCTATGAAAAAATGTTTAATCGTTTTTGCGGTGATCTTATTTACCAAACCGTTGTTTGCACAACTGCCCGACAGCGTTGCCGATAATATTTCCATTATTAAAAAGTATGTTTTTGAAGACTACAAGCAAATGCTAAAAAAGCCGGTCGGTGCATTGCTTTACCCGTATATAACGCCCGGAAGCAAATCCTACGCTAACGTATTGTGGGACTGGGATTCGTGGCTAAGCAATATTGCGTTGCGCCAAATTTTGCAGGA
>CAWJTH010000011.1:0-12638 GCA_963845495.1 uncultured Chitinophagaceae bacterium | reverse complement strand
ATGTTTATTGTAACGTTCAACAATTACGTATTGCTCCGCCAACATAAAAACGGGCTTTATTTCATCCAGTTCTGCCCGTGCATTATCCCAAAAATCGGTTGGCACAAAGCCGGCCACATCGCAACGATAGCCGTCGATATCAAATTCTTTCACCCAATATTTTAAGGCGTCCGTCATGTATTTGCGTAAGTCGGCTTGGTCATAATCCAAGTCAATTACATCGTACCAATCGTACCAACGCGTAGGGGTAAAATTGCCTTGCGGTGTTTTTGAATACCATTCGGGATGTTCTTCCGCCATTTTATTGTCCCAAGCGGTGTGGTTAGCCACCCAATCTAAAATAATGTACATGCCCAGTTCGTGTACCTTGCTTACCAGCGATTTAAAATCATCCAAGGTGCCAAATTCTTCGTTTACACTGTAATAATCTTTCACTGCATAGCCGCTTCCCAAACTGCCTTTTCTGTTTTTTTCGCCTATGGGGTGAATAGGCATTAACCACAAAATGTCAACGCCTAAGTCTTTTAACCTTGGCAGATGTGCCTCAAAAGCTTTAAACGTTCCTTCCGGCGTATAACAGCGCACATTTACTTGGTACAATGTTGCGTTTTTACTCCATTCAGGATGTTTTAATTCCACATAAGGCTTCGGCGAATAATCAGCTGTCATCATGTTGTTTGGATTTTTTTCAGCTTGCCAACAAAAGTTGTACCCGCTCATCAATCCTTTACTGCAGCGCTTCTCTTCGTCACATCCAGAATTACTTTCCTGTTGTACAAATCATATTTTTGGCCTTCGCTTAAAAAGAAAAACGGCCCAGAGGAAGCGGTGAAATCTTCGCGGCCGTTTGATACATGTTTTTCGCCAGCACCGATAATAGTATTGTAATCGTAAATGGCCACATAGCTTTTGCCGATGACCTGCAACGTATCGCGTTGCACAACAATGGCGGTTGCTTCGTCAAGGCCAATACCTATTAATTTAGGAGAAAGTTTTATCAAATCAATCATATCGAACATCCGGTTACGTTTCAACAGATGTTGGTCGATAGCTGAATTTTTTAAAAAACCAAGTCCTTGCGTATGGTCGCCCACCAAAATATCGGCACCTTTTGTATCGCCCCGCCACAAAAACGATCCTTGTATGGTAGCGCCAGCCGAGCTACCGGCAATTACACCGCCGCGGTTTAATACATCCCAAAACGCTTTTTGTGTAAGCGTGTTTAAATAAGAATCGGCCAGCCGCCATTGACGGCCGCCCACAAAATAAACGCCTGTGGCTTTTTTTAAAGGCGCAATAAATTTTTCGCTATTGGCTTCTGTTAAACTTGTGGTATGCAACAAAGTGACGTTGGCAATGCCTGTTTCTTTTTTTACGGTGTTAATATCTGCTGTATCAACAGCGGCCGAATCGCCGGCAGCCGTGGTAACCACCACAATTATTGCTTTTTCTTTGCCGCCGGCCAGCTCGGTGAATTTGTTCCAAATAGAAACTGTTGAACCCACATTACCACCAATAATAATGAGGGTACCTTTTTCAGGCCCATGTCTGGTCGGCAATTTGTTGGTTGTAACAGATATAGAATCGACAGATTTGGTATTTTTTTGCATCACTTGCTGCGACCAACAAACCATTGATACATGCAATAAAAAGCTACTAATGAAAATAGATTTCAACGTCATAAGAATAAAGGATTAAAAATATTTTGGATGGAAGTAGTTTAAATTTATGAGAACTAATCTAATATATCTAAATTAACTTGAGTTTTGGATAGTATTACTGATAATCAAATACTTGTCGTTTAAATTGACAAAATTTTTGACATTGTCCAGTTTTTTTGTTGATAATGGCCAAAGCATTGTTCAGCAGCACGAGACTTTCCTACGGAACGAGCATTTATTATGGCGACCTCCGACCTAAACCATTACCTACGAAATGTTCCTACGGAACAAAAGCAGTGTTTCCTTTGTTCCGTAGGAACATTTCGTTGGTAGTAAAAATACATGTAGATGCTTTGCCCTCGTTCCGTAGGAACGTTTTGTGCCATTAAACCCAAGATATGATCAGGGTGTTGGTCTGGTCAAGCTTAACGGCAAAAAAATATTTTCACATAGGTATACAACGGCAAGAGACCTAAAACTCACGTTAAATTATTGTTTGAAAAAGGCTTTTGTAAATTTAAAATGAGATATTCTGGATAGCTGTTTAATTGGTTGGGTCTCAGTTTGAAATTTAATGTTTGACCGCACAGCAAAAGATTAAGCAATATCTCAATTCAGTGTTTCTGAGCCTCAGTGGCAAATATTGGTTTGCCACTGAGGCTCAGAAACACTGAAACTTTTAATGCTCAAACTTCAAACTGAGACACAACCATTTAATTTGCGGCGGTAGATATTTGCCGTAATCTACCTATCATTGTTGGCAAAAGGGCGCCGTATCGTTGGCTCGTGCAACCGCTATAAAACATAAACCAAAATGGAAGTTTCCATAAAAAATAAGACACCGGCTAAAACTTCCCCCTTGGCAAAACCAATATTTTTGGCCATATTTTTGGTATACATTATTGTTGCGGGCTATACCATGGCCCACCATGAAATGTGGGGCGACGAGCTGCATGCATGGAACATAGCCAAAGCCAGTGGCGGCTTTTCCAGCCTCATTTACAACACCCGTTTTGAAGGTCACCCACCAGCTTGGTTTACCTTGCTTTGGTGCATGTCAAAGTTCACGCACAACTTGGCCTATATCCAGTTGACCCATCTTATCATTGCGGCCTTTGTTGTATTTGTTGTTGTTTTTTACGCCCCTTTTCCCGTAGTCACCAAGGTTCTGATCCCCTTCGGATATTATTTTTTGTTCGAGTATGCCATACTCAGCCGCAATTATGCAATGGGCGTGCTTGCCGCTTTTCTGGTCTGCATCTTGCTAAAAAAAGGGTCACGGCACAAGCTGGTGCCATACTATGCCCTACTTTTTTTTATGAGCAACTTTCATTTGTTCGCCATGCTGTTGGCGGGCAGCTTACATGTTTATTTTTTGATGTCGCAAATCGAACAAAAGAAAAAAAACAGCACCATTGTCTTCCAAGCCTTACTTGGGATACTTGTTTTTTTGCCTGCCGCATATTTTATCATTTCCCCAGGTAGCGGAGGGGCAGATACCGGGCTTTTAGCAAGTAAATTAGGCATAAAAAATATGCTTGCGATAGGTGCACAGGCGCCTTTGCGCACCTTTGTTCCCATACCAGCATGGTGGAAATATGATTTTTGGAACACCCAATTTTTGATCGTGTTGCAACAGGGCCATACATTATTGAAAATAGCCAACTTGCTTATCTGCCTGATTATTAGCTACTTGGCATATTACATTTTAAAGGATAATAGAAAAAGCGTGGCCCTTTTTTTTATAAATCTTCTGTTGTCCATTTTGGTCGGTACCATTATACCGCTGAACAGCGAAAGGTATGTCGGTTTTATTTTTATAGGTTTTCTTGCTGCTTATTGGCTTCGCTGTTACGAGACATCGGTGCCAAAAAGCAAGAGAAATATAGTAAACTTGTTATTGACCGTTCAGGCAACGGCAGGTATTTTTATGGTTTGGAAAGACATCCGGTTGCCGTTTTCAAATTCTTACAGGGTAGTGGAAATGGTAGGCAAAGTACCGCCCAACGAAAAAATAGTTACCGACCATTGGGCATTGAACACTGTTTGTGCTTACATCGATACCCCATTTTATTGTCTGGATCTGCAAAAGACGGCTTCTTTTGTTTTATGGGGGATAGACATGCCAGAGCTTATAAAATATCCATATCGATATTACAACGGTAGTACCCGTTTTTTTGAACTAAATAATGCCGTCACATCTTTTTATATGGTTTCGATGGAACCGCCGGCAGTATTATTCGCACTGGACCCAAAGTTTTTTTCAGCCTTTCAAGTCCAGTTGGTAGGCAAGGTTGAGGGCGCCATAGAAAAAAGCAGCAATATATATCTGTATAAAATAAACAGATTTGTTGGCCGGTAGGGGATTAGGCATCCATGCCCGATATTAAATAACGGATCGGTATCTGTCTTTATTGATTACAATATTATCCAGTGTCAGCACTCTGCCGTTGGTGCTGCAATTGCGTCTGTGCGTAAGTCGTCCCGGAAGGAAATGTCATTTTTTTAAATAATCAATATTCAACACTCAACGGAAGGCATAGTGTTGAATATTGAGTGTTGAAAATTATTGGGGACTGTGCGGCATTGCCGGAAGGACGTTTTGTGGGTAGAAAGAATGTCATATGTGCGATTTCAATGCTCCGTCCTTTATTGCTACAATCCTGCTTAAACTAAAATGGAAAATTTCGTTTGAATTAATTATTTCTAGTATATCGTCAGCCTAGTGATCGATAATAGAATTAATACTACTTTTTTTGTTAAAATTTCCTAAAATATCATACTAAAGTAGTATAGCTTTCTACGCTACTCCTACGCAATTTTACCGCCGTAAAGGCATGCTGTTTAGTCAGTTTAACTTTTAGAACATGCGTTCGGTGTGATAGATCAATCCAATATTATAAAACAAGGCTACTTGTTTTAAACATAAACCAATATATGATGAAAAACATTTTTACTCTTTTAGCATTGTTTTTTTTCTATACAGTTAGTTTTGGCCAAACAGGGCAAATAATGGTGAAAATGGTAAACGGCAAACCTCAATTGGTAAAAGCCACCAGCCAGCCACGGGTTCCTTTTTTCAACAAAACAAATGCCAAAACGGCGAAAAATAGCCAGTCGGTACCGTATCCATTGCGGACAACGCATAACGCGACCAACGGTAATAAAGTAACCAATGGCTATATTCCCGTAAAAACAAATGGTGTTTTTCCGCAGAACAGCACATTGCTAAAAGATATCAACCCCAATACGGCAGATTACTACTCAAGTTCCGACCCTGCAATTAACAACCAAGTTTATCCGGATTCTGGTATTGCTTTACCGCAAGGGCAATTTTTGTTTGCGGCACGCAATTTCAATGGTACTGAACTATGGCAAACAAACGGTACCGATGCTGGAACCGTAATTTCAAAAGATATAAATTCCGGCGGTCCTTACAACGATGCTAACCCCATGTTTTTTCAGTCGTATGGCAAAACCTTATATTTTTTTACAGCCGATTACGACAACGGCTCCAGCAATTTTTATCCCAGCGGCACAGCCAATAACCGTTTCCACAATTTCAGGCTATATAAAAGAGATAGCACTGGAATTATTTCTGGCGGTTCATTAACGCAAAATCCATTTGAAAGTGTAAGCAATGTAATTCAAGTAAATGGTAGCCTGTATTTTATTGCCTTAGGATCCGATGGATACAATAATACAACTGACACATTGTTGATACGATACGACCTGAATAATGATTATTACGACACGATAGAAAATGTAGTAAAACCAAGAGAGTTATATGCTTTTAACAATAGGTATATTGTATTTTCTGCTGACAATGGTGTAAACGGACGGGAACCTTGGTACTATGATATTCAAAATGATGATGCGGAATTGCTTTTTGATATTAATACATTAGGGGACACCGATCCTAGCGCATCTTCTAACCCGCATGATTTTATAGCTTATCACAACACGCTTTTTTATACTGCGGATGATGGTAGTGGTATCGGCATGCAAATAAAAACTGCTTCTTACGATAATAATAATGGTGATTTCAACAGTTTTAGCGGGGTTAATCTTTCACAAAACGATGCAAACCCCCACAACAAAATAGTGTATAATGATATGCTTTATTTTAGAACTGTTGATAACAGTACCAACCATTTTGACATTTATAGTTTAGAAGGAAATTATCCCGGTTTTTCAGTAAATGATGAAGCAACAGATCAAAACCCTAACAATGGCCGCATGGCAATAGCCAACAATTATTTGTTTTTCAGCGCAGATGCTGGTGACGGAAGCGGTAACCAGCTTTGGCTTCTTGATAGCAACAATGACGCCGCACTGGCTGGCGGTTCGACTATTAGCGGTGGTGGCGATGCCAACCCGCATGATTTTACCCCGGTAAATAACCAATTACTGTTTGTAGCTAACGATGGTACCGGTACGCAAGAACTTTGGACAAGCGACGGCGACAATAATCATGTAGTGCAGAGCTATGGCAACTATTACAATTATCCAAAAATTTTGGGCACTCAGGGCAATTTTGCCTACTTTTTTTACGACGATAACATACATGGGCAAGAACTGTGGAAAACCAACGCCAATGACAGTACGCTGATGGTGAGCGACATTAATAAAGGCGATGATCCAAACATTAGTAGCAATATTGGCACTTTTGCAAATTATAAAAATGCATTGTATTTTGGTGCTTACGACGGTCAGCACCAAAACATTTATAAAACCGATGGTACCACAGGTGGCACAAGTGTGGCGGTAGATATGAGTTCTTTCAATATCCAATATCCTAATTATTACCAGATTTCTCAGATAAAGGGGGCAGGCAATACATTGTTTTTTAATGATGTAGACTCAGCACATGGCGGCGAGCTTTGGAAAACCGACGGCACATTAGCGGGCACATCGATGGTAAAAGATATCAATACCCATAATACCGATGGTAGCAATCCGCAGAATTTTATTGCATTAAATGGTAAATTATTCTTTGTTGCTAACGACGGCACCAACGGTAATCAGCTTTGGGTGAGTGACGGCACCAGCGCAAACACGGTAATGGTAAAAATCATCAACAGCAGCAATGATCCGAACATTGGTAACCTTACTGCCGATACCATCCATAACAAACTGTATTTTACCGCCAACGACGGGACTAGCGGCAACGAATTGTGGGTATGCGATGGTACCACTTTTGTTACAAATATGGTTACAGATATTAACCCCTCTGGCGATGCCAACCCTTCTGGATTAGTTATTTTTAACGGTAAACTCTTTTTTGGTGCTACCGAACCCACCCACGGTACAGAAATTTGGACAAGTGATGGAACTTCGGCCAACACAACGTTGCTGAAAGACATAACGCCAGGTACGGGTTCATCGCTTGGCTACTTCCCGCAGTTGGTACAATTGGGCAGCTATCTTTATTTTGGTGGAGATAGTACCGGAAGTACCAACACATGTCTTTGGCGCACAGATGGAACGGCAACTGGCACCCATTTGTTAAGCACAAAATCACAGTTCATTTTTAATATGGGCAGCATGGGCAATAGAATTGGGTTTATTGCCAGCGGCCCAATTGGATTTTCCATTTTTACCAGCGATGGTACTGATGCAGGCACGGTAGACGTGGGCGATTTTGCACCGTACGGTACCGGTAGTTATGGCGTTGGTGCTTACGCTACTTTTAACAACCATTATTTTACTTGGACTAGCGACAACTTCCATGGAACTGAATTGTGGCAAACCGATGGCACACCCACCGGAACGTTTATTACCGATGTTGCGCCAGGCGAATTAAGCAGTTACCCGACCGGCCCTAAAGGCGGAGTTAACCAAAGCTTGGTTTTTTCAGCCAACGATGGCTCTTATAAAGGAAATGAACTTTGGAAGATAAACGCAGCTGCGGCGGTAATGTGGATCAATTTTACTGCTACTAAAGCCACCGATACAACTTTTGCTCTGCTCCACTGGTCTACCGCGTCGGAAACCAACAACAAAGGGTTTTATATTGAACGCAGCCGCGATGATGTAGACTTCGATACGATCGGATATGTGGCGGCCGCATCGCCAAGCGGCGCAAATTATTCCTTTACCGATACTGTTACACTGCCCGGGATTAATTATTACCGCTTGCACGAAGTTGATAATGCCGGCAACTCATTATACAGCAATGTTGAATCGCTATTCTTCTACAAACCGCTGAAAGGCGGCTTCATAACAGGCAATGATACGCTTTGCACTGGTGTTATACCCAGTAATATTGTTGATTCGGTTGATGCCAGCGGCGGTTTGGTTAGCACTTATACTTACCAATGGCAGGATAGTGTTGCCGCTTCAAGTAGTCCACATTTTGCTGGCCCGCCACCATCAACAGGCAGTGGCTGGATGAATATCTTTGGTGCTACAGGAACAAGTTATCAACCGCCTTCCGCATTAAATGTTACTACTTACTTCCGTAGGGTTGTTTACGCAGGAAGCGATTCTGCTTTTAGCAATATTGTTAAGAAAGCTTACAGCGTTGCACCAGGCGATACTAGCGTGGCACCAACCAATGCATGGAATGCTTATGTTTTTGGTGGAACCGATTTAGCGCTTACCAACCATGCCAACTCGCCATATTATGGATATTATAGCGATACGGTATTGAATTATGATACCCGTAAAGACTGGTTATATTATCCAAATCCCAACCCAACCACAGCCCCAAATTACCAAGGCTGTCCTTTATTACCAACTGTCTATTATTTTGGCAACGTTTATTATTTCACTTTGGAATTAAAAAGAAAGAATTTCTCTGCTGGCAATTATGTAATGAACCTGCAAAGCTATACCGGGCCGGCAATGGTTTTGGTAAACAATAGGCAGGTTTATCTTGATGCAAACGGATATAATGGCAGCAACAATACATTATCGCTTGGTGCACTCACCCCCGATTCGGTGATAACAGTTCGGATGTCGAATTTTTATTCGTCTAGTTTATTGTTTTATTCCTTTTTCCAATCAAACCTACAGCCCGGCAGTATCGGTGGTACACAAAATACTTGTCAAATCTATCAACCAGGTGGTTTGTACAATAATCAGCCTGCATACGGCGGACCGGTACCACAAAATATTACTTATCAGTGGCAAGACAGTGTAAAAGGAACGCCAGGTTGGCAAAATATCTCCGGCGCAACCAATACCAATTATATCCCACCAATTTTAACCGACACTACTTATTTCCGCCGTGCTGCTGGTGATGGGCAAAGCGGCACTGTTTATACCAATACAGTGGTAGTAAATGTGCTATTTGTAAAAGATGTGCCTACCATTACCAAAGTGGGAAGGGTTTTATATGTCAACTTGGTACCGGGCGTTTACAATGTTAAATGGTATAGAAATGGCACGCAAATAAGTGGCGCATCGAATTCAAATTATACCGCCGCACTTGCCGGAACATATACTGCCAAATACCAAGAAGGTTGTGGTGACGGCCCATTATCGAACGCCATAACCTTTGCCAGCGATGCACTGTCGCAAACAATTAACTTTACGCAACCAGCAAATGTTGTTTATGGCACTACATCATTTGTGAAATTAGCAGGAACTGCAACATCTGGTTTGGGCATCCAATACAGTATTAATTATGGCCCTGCAACTATTTCAAACGATACGGTTTACATTACTGGCACCGGCAATATTTCCATTACTGCTGCTCAGCCGGGTAATGATACTTATACGCCTGCTACATCCGTAGCCCAAATTTTCACGGTTACGCCCGGTAGCCAAACTATTTCGTTTACCCCAATTACCAATAAAAATTACGGCGATGCACCATTTACGGTTAGTGCAAGTTCCAGTGCTGGTTTGGGGATTAATTACTCCATTGTTTCTGGCCCAGCCTATGTTTCTGGCAACACCGTTACCATAACCGGGGCGGGAACTGTAACAGTAAAAGCATCGCAACCGGGCAATGGCAATTACAATGCTGCTGCCGATGCGCAACAAAGTTTCTGCGTTGGCATCACCCAAATAAGTGCCATAAAGGGCGATACACTTGTTTGCCCTAGCGTGTACAAATACGCTGTTGATTCAATTACAGGCGGCATTTATGAATGGGGTGTTTCTGGTGGCGGCACCGTAACCGTACAAGGTGATACGGCCATCGTTACTTGGCAAACCGCCGGCGATTATATTGTGTACGCCAAAGGATACAGCAGTTGCAATGCTACCAGAAGTACTGTTTCTAATTTAACGGTTCATGTGGCAACAGTGGTTGTGCCAACACCTGTAACCAATATGTTCCCAGCCGATGGAACGCAAAACCTACAATTACCGTTAACGCTTTCTTGGATACCTGGTTCCAATTCAAACAGTTATGATTTATATGTTTGGAATGCTAGTTCATCAAAACCTGCAACGCCTTATGCCAGCGGCATTACCGGTGTAAATTATACGTTGCCAAACGTTGGCTTCGCTTACAATACCACTTACAAATGGAGCATCACTTCGCATAATCCTTGCAGCCAAGTAGTTGGGCCAACGCAAACGTTTAGTTTAATCCCATTGCCTGATTTGGTGGTTTCAAACGTTCAAGTTCCTGCAACTGCTTTCTCAGGTCAAAATGTGGCCATCACTTGGAAAGTTACCAACATCGGACCTGGCATCACCAACTTAAACCAGAGATGGACAGATGCGGTATTCCTTTCGTTTGATACAATACCCAATTTTACCATACCACCACAAACAAACCCTGGTGCTTGGAGTTCAATCGATTTCCCTATTAAACCTTTGTTACTTGGAGCAGTAAGCAATGTAAGTGCTTTGAACAATGGCGATTCTTACACCAATACGCTCAATTTCACTTTGCCGTTAAAATACAATTTCCCAGTTTATGTATATGTTATCACCAATTATGCGCCTGGCTCAACCGCACCGCAGGAAGTAACATTATTGAATGATACCGCACGTGCGCCATCGCCAATAGTGGTTGCTTTATCGCCTACACCGGATTTGCGAGTGGATAGCGTGATAACACCTGCCGAAGTATTTAGTGGCAGCACAGTAAACGTAACGTATAAGGTAAAAAATTATGGCGTGTTAACACCGCCAAATAATAGTTGGACAGATAAAGTGTATATTTCAAAAGATCCATTCTTTGATGCCACCACAGCTACACCTTTGTATGCACCAAAAAGCAACGGCACGTATTATTATAATGCACCGTTGGCAGAATTTGGCCAAGGCACACAATTGCAAGGCGATAGTGCGTACACTAAATCTGTTTCTGTAATTATACCAAACTTTATACAGGGTTCTTACTATATCTACGTTTTAACAGATGCCTACAATACGGTGTACGAAGGTTCGCTGGACAATAATAATACCGGTGCCAATTTGGTAACCGTGTTCTTGACCCCAACACCAAACCTTATTGTTTCATCTTTATCAGCCCCAACTACTGCCAGCACTACGCAACCGTTGGCTATTAATTGGAATATTAAAAACCTTGGTTATTATGATAACCTGCAGAAAAATCAAGGCCACTACCTTGCCGTAACGGCACATTGCGGTACTTGTTATATTCCGCAATGTGGCTTGGCTTACTACCAGTCGTGCAATTGCTATGGCGCAGTATGCCCACCTCCACAATCCGGTTATTCAGTTAGGGATAGTGTTGGATATGGCTCTAGCTATTGGAACGATCGGGTTTATTTAAGTACCGATTCAAGCCAATTAAATGTGAACAGCGCCCTTTTACTTGGGTCTTTTCCGCACGGCACCACCCCTCCGGGCTTCTTCGACAATGTTACTACTGTGCCGGCCGCCGGCCCGTATGGTGGTGGTTTTGGGATACCCGAATATGCCAACCCCCGGAATTATGATGTGAACGTGGCAACCGCCATTAACCCGAACTCTGTTTTTGCTGGCGCTTTAGGTTTTAATGTGCCAGACAATTTGCCGCAAGGCACTTACTACGCTTACGTGTATGCAAATGCAGATAACAGCGTGTACGAATATCCTAACCAAATGCAGGTACGCCGTAGCGATGCCATTGTCATCACTCGCCCCGATATTTCGGTAGCTTCGGTTTCAGCACCGGCAACATCAACATCTGGCCAGCCAGTTACTGTTACTTACCAAGTATTAAATGGCGGCCCCGGCGGGGTGTTTGGCCATCAAAGAACCGATTATGTATATGTAAGCACGTCGCCAACTTTTGATGCGAATGCACAATTGTTTGCTACGCCATCTTATTCAGAAAACTTGCCAATCAATGTTCCGGTAAGCCATACGGTTACTTATAACATCCCGATTGATGCCTCTGGCACAAGGTATTTCTTTGTAAGGGTGAATGTGGATAGTTCGTTCCGCGAAAACAATTATGCAAATAACATCAATACCACACCGGGTAGCACCAATGTTACGTTGGCACCAGCACCAAATTTGATTGTTTCTAACATTACGGTGCCAAACAGTGTAACCTCGGTTATTGGTTTCCCATTTAGTTATACCATTCCAAATAACGGCCCTGGCACTACCACCGGCACTTGGACAGACAGCATTTTTGTAAGCTGCAGCCCAACTTACGACCCATCCACCGCTTATGGTGTTGGTGTGAGAACGCATAGCGACGCCATCGCATCTGGCGGCAGTTACACCGATTCGTTTAGCTTTAGCCATTCCTTATACGGCTGATATCAACAGTTGCTTTGGTTCAAACAATCCAACATCTGGTTATTTCTATGTGAAAACAAATGCTAACCATGGTTTGTACGAAGGAGGCAATAACGGCGATAACGTGTTGGGAACCGGTATCAGAACCATTACCAATCCATTTGTTGACCAAATTGTAACATCTGTAATTGGCATGGATACCGCCACCGTGGGCAGAAATTATTCTACTACTTGGACGGTAAAAAACATAGGTGCTAATCCAGGCTATAACAATTACAATAGTTGGTACGATGCGCTTTATTTCTCAACCGA
>CAWJTH010000010.1:0-34410 GCA_963845495.1 uncultured Chitinophagaceae bacterium | reverse complement strand
GGAGGTTATATTGCTTGGCAAAAGCTTCCAAACTTTGGTTGTAGCTTGTCCAATCAGTAATTTTAAATTCAAATTGAGGGCCTTTTGAAGGTCCGCTCATGTTTAAAAATGATGTAGAAGGAGCTTTATTGTCTCGCGGATGTTTGTAATATTCTTTTTTAGCAAAACTATCTGGTTTTATAAAAACCCTAACTAGCAATGCGTTTTGCACACTTTCTACGTGGTCCACATCGCCTTGCAAATACATGTGCTCCCTAAAATCCTTTTCGGTTGTTTTTTGAACGTCACTGCCACTATTAAAATAATTAGCACCCAGTAACACAGCTATAATAATGGCATAAATCCAATAAATACTGAAACGTGGTCCTTTGCGTGGCGTTTTGTCGCCCCCACCCATTGGGTTGAACGGGTTAGGCTTATCTTTATCTCTACGTTGTTTTTGTTCTTCTGGTAACATATAACTTTTAGTCTCGCTTTAAAATATAATGCGGTAATGCGTTGTTGGTTTGGTTTTTGTAAGACAAATTATATTGCAAAATGTTCTTTTTTTAACAGATCGGTGGTCAAATATTAAAAAAAGTTTTTAAAATCCGTTAATCATCATGTTTAACGACCGGTGCATCGTGCCACATATCCTCCAAATTATAAAATTTCCTTGGTTCAGGAAGCATAACATGAACCACAATATTCACGTAATCCACAATAATCCATTGTTCGCCCTGGTGGCCTTCGTGTTTGTAAGGCATTTCGTTTGTTTCTTCCTTTACAATATATTCTACATTTTGGGCAATGGCACGAAGTAAAGTAGGGTTGCTAGCTTGGCAAATAACAAAAAAATCTGCTACTGCTTCATGCACTTTACGCATATCCAACGATATTATTTTTTCACCCTTTTTTTCTTGAATGGCTTTAATAACCGCCTTAAATAGTTTAGAATTTCGGGTTAGCTTGTTAAGCGTATTTTTTTTCTGAACTGGCGCTGAAGAAATTGTTGACAAATAGAAATAATTTAAAACTGGAAAATAGTGATTAAAAAAAATTATTTTATCAGCCAAAAGTAGTTATTTCCCACCGAAACCACTAACATGAACAATAAGGAAATAACCATTTTTGAATCATTGGACAGTACCAACAACTATGCCATGCAACAAATACATGCAGGAATGGCGGCACATGGCGATACTTTTTTGGCGTTGCGCCAAACCGCGGGGAAAGGCCAACATGGTAAAGTATGGCTTGCCGAAGAAGGTGAAAGTATATTAATGAGTACCATTTTGGACATAACTATGATCAATTCGCCTGTTTTCCCGATAGGTATAAACCAACAATTTCAATTAAGTGCCTTGGTGGCAGTGGCTACACGAGAGTGGTTTGCCAATTATGCTGGTAATAATATTTTCATAAAATGGCCAAACGATATTTATTGTAATGACAGAAAGGCAGGTGGAATATTGATAGAAAATGTGATAGGTAGAAAGGTGGCTAATGATGGATGGCAGATGGCAGAGAATGATCGGCAACCCTCATCAGCAATTAGTCAACCGCCATCTTCTAATTGGAAATGGGCTGTTGTTGGTATCGGTGTCAACATCAACCAACAAAATTTTCCTTATTATTTATTGAATCCCATTTCGTTAAGGTTGATTACCGGTGTTGATTACGACATATTAGAATTAGCAAAAACTTTAAACAGTGCTATTGAAAAATATTGGGAAAAATGGATGGCGGGTGAATGGAAAACCATTTTTGAAACCTACAACAAGCATTTGTTTAAGCGTGGCCAACCGGTAAGGCTGCGTAAAGGCAATATAATAATGCCCTGCACCATTAAAGGTGTTTCAGAAACCGGCAAATTGTTGATTGAAGAAGACGATGCAGTTGAATTTACAGTAGGCGAGGTAAGTTGGGAGATGGCTTTTAATGTATAATTGAATGGATAATGAATATATGTTAATGGATATAAATAAATGAAAAAATGGATAATGGATAATAATGCAGAATGGATAATGGTAAACAATTAGAAAAATAAAATGATAGATGACAACCTCAACATAACTCATAACTCGATAGTGTCTCAGTTTGAAGTTTGAGCAGTAAAAGTTTCAGTGTTTCTGTGCCCCAGTGGCAAATATTGGTTT
This sequence comes from uncultured Chitinophagaceae bacterium, assembly GCA_963845495.1. Classification (GTDB taxonomy): domain Bacteria; phylum Bacteroidota; class Bacteroidia; order Chitinophagales; family Chitinophagaceae; genus JAZKFT01. The sequence continues at coordinate 32,272 of CAWJTH010000010.1, read as the reverse complement.
GCCACTGAGGCTCAGAAACACTGAATTGAGATATTACTCAATCTTTTTGCTTTGCGGTCAAGCATTAGATTTCAAACTGAGATACTACCCATAACTCATAACTTATAACTTATAACTTACTTAATATTACCTTTGCAGCCCAAATTGAAGGACTTAAAGGAGATTTTAAGATATGTCAACCAAATATACCGAGTTTTCGCGCCTGCACTTACCTACAATAGAGCAAGAGGTTTTGGCAAAATGGGATGCTGAAAATGCATTTGAAAAAAGCGTGTCGCTCCGCGATGGCGCTACACCATTTGTATTTTATGAAGGGCCGCCCAGCGCCAACGGCATGCCAGGCATTCACCACGTTATTTCCCGCACGTTAAAAGATCTGGTTTGCCGCTATAAAACCATGCAAGGTTTCCAGGTAAAACGCAAAGGCGGTTGGGATACGCATGGCTTGCCCATTGAATTGGGTGTTGAAAAAGAATTGGGTATTACCAAAGAAGATATCGGCAAAAAAATATCGGTTGAAGAATATAACCAAAAATGCCGCGAAGCCGTTTTGCGCTATAAAGATAAATGGGATGACATCACCAAAAAAATGGGTTATTGGGTTGATTTGAACGATCCCGTACATCACATTTAAAAATGAATACATCGAAAGCTTTGGTGGTTACTGAAAACATTGTATGAAAAAGGATTTTTGTACGAAAGCGTTAGTATTCAACCATATTGCCCAGCTGCGGGAACGGGTTTAAGCAGCCACGAATTGAACCAGCCCGGTACTTACAAAGATGTGAAGGATACCAGTGTGGTGGCGATGTTTAAGGTTATTGAAAATGAAAAATCAGCATTTATTTTTAAAGCTTCCGCCAACCAACAACCGCCAACTGCCAACTATTTCATGGCTTGGACCACTACGCCATGGACATTACCTTCTAACCTTGGATTAACCGTTGGGCCAAACATTGATTATGTGTTGGTTAAAACTTTCAATCCGTACACACATTTGCCGGTAAATGTGATATTGGCCAAAGCGTTATTGAGTAAATATTTTAAAGAAGAAGGCCAAAATGGCGATTTTGATAATTATGCGGAAGGCGTAAAACTATTGCCTTGGAAAATTTTGGCTGAATTTAAAGGCAAGGATTTAGAAGGTCTTGAATACGAACAATTGCTTCCTTCCGAAGCCAATACATTAGAAAAAATCCAAGAAATAACGCCAAATGCTCAACCTTTCCGCATTATTTTAGGCGATTTTGTAACCACTGAAGACGGTACGGGCATTGTACATACAGCCCCGGCTTTTGGTGCTGATGACTTTAGGGTAGGCAAAAAGAACAATATCGGTATCCTTACTTTGGTTGATAAACAAGGAAGATTTGTAGAAGGCGTTGGCGAATTTAGCAACCGCTATGTAAAAAATTATAAGGATGAAGTTGGTTATGTTGATGTAAACGTTGACATTTCCGTAAAGCTGAAACTGGAAAACCGTGCGTTTAAGGTTGAAAAATACGAACACACTTACCCACATTGCTGGCGTACGGATAAACCGATTTTGTATTATCCGCTGGAAGCTTGGTTCATAAAAACCACTGCCGTAAAAGATAGGATGGTTGAACTGAACAAAACCATCAATTGGAAACCAGCCGCAACCGGCACCGGCCGTTTTGGCAACTGGTTGGAAAATATGGTGGATTGGAACCTTAGCCGAAGCCGTTTTTGGGGAACCCCATTGCCAATCTGGAAATCGGTTGATGAAAACAACCAATTTATCGACGAAAAAGAAGGCGGTGAAATGATCTGCATCGGTTCAATTGAAGAATTGAACGAAGGCATCAAAAAAGCTAGCGAGATATTGGGTGGCGATGTAAACAAAAATTATTTGCACAATGGCATTCTCGATTTGCACAAACCTTATGTGGATGATGTGATTTTGGTTTCGCCGAATGGCAAGCCAATGCGCCGTGTGCCAGATTTGATAGACGTTTGGTTCGACAGCGGTGCAATGCCTTATGCTCAATGGCATTATCCGTTTGAAAATAAAGCCATGATTGATGCCGGACAAGCGTTTCCGGCAGATTTTATCGCCGAAGGCGTAGACCAAACCCGTGGTTGGTTTTATACCTTACATGCGCTGGGCGTAATGTTGTTTGATTCAGTTGCTTATAAAACGGTGGTTTCCAACGGTTTAGTGTTGGATAAATTCGGTATTAAAATGAGCAAAAGGCTCGGCAATATTGTTGATCCTTTTGAAACAATCAATAAATATGGTGCTGATGCCACACGTTGGTATTTGGTTACCAACGCATCGCCTTGGGATAATTTAAAGTTTGATTTACAAGGAATTGAAGAAGTACAGCGTAAATTCTTCGGCACTTTGTATAATACCTACCAGTTTTTTACGCTGTATGCCAATGTGGATGGTTTCAATTTCAGCGAAGCTTATATTCCTTTGGCTGAACGGTCAGAAATTGACCGTTGGGTTTTGTCATCGTTAAATACCTTGATCCAAGATGTAACAACGGCCATGGATGATTATGAGCCTACCGCTGCCGGTCGTGCCATCGAAGAATTTGTGGATGAACATTTAAGCAACTGGTACGTTCGCCTAAGCCGTCGCCGGTTTTGGAAAGGGGATTATGAGCAAGATAAAATTTGTGCTTATCAAACTTTGTACGAGTGCATGGAAACCGTGTTGCGCTTAATGGCGCCGATTTCGCCATTCTTTAGCGATGCGATATATAGGGCTTTGAACAATGTTACAAAAAGACAATCGGCAGAAAGCATACACCATTTGTTATTTCCAAAGGCTGATGAAGCTGTAATTGACAAAGCATTGGAAGAAAGGATGCAATTGGCGCAGGATGCATCCAGCCTTTTATTGTCAATTCGCAAAAAAATGAACATTAAGGTCCGTCAACCGTTACATAAGGTGCTAATTCCGGTTTTAACGCCAGCCATGCAATCACAATTGCAAAAAGTGGAAGATTTGATAAAAGCGGAGGTAAATGTAAAAGAAGTTCAATATATTACGGACACAGAAGGTTTTATCAAGAAAAAGATTAAACCAAACTTTGTTGCCTTGGGCAAGAAGCTTGGTCCAAAAATGAAAGCGGTGGCTGGTGTAATGAGCAACTTCACACAACACCAAATCAGCCAGCTAGAAAAAGATGGAGAAATTGAAATAATGGTAGGGGATGACAAAATAACGGTGTTACTTGGTGAGGCGGACATTTCGGCAGAGGATATACCCGGCTGGAGTGTTGCTAGCAAAAATAGTCTTACTGTTGCCCTAGATATTACTATTTCAGAAGATTTGCAACAAGAAGGCGATGCAAGAGAGTTAGTTAATCGAATACAAAATATAAGAAAAGATAGTAATTTTAATGTAACAGACAGAATAAGTGTACAACTTGTGAACAGTCCTGAACTGAAAAATTCAATCAATCGTTTCAAAGACTATATTTGCGGCGAAATTTTGGCAGATTCATTGGATTGGGTGGATGGAACAATAGATGGCATTGAAATTGAAGTGAATGGTGTCAAATTGAATATTTTGATTAAAAAACACTAATAACGATGGCAGTCACAAAAAAGGTTTCTGAAAAAGAACCGACACAACCAGTAGCAAACAATGAAAAAGCGGCGAAAAAAGCCACCAAAATGTCGGAAACAGAAACTGATAAGCCATTAAAAAAAGCCTCATCGGAAAGTGTGACTGCAAAAAAAGAAGCCAAATTAAACAAAGAAGAAATAAAACCATTGGAAAACGTGAAAGAAAAAAACTGAAAAAGTAGCAAAAGAGCCAAAAGAAAAAAAGGCACCAGTGGAAAAAGTAGCAAAGCCCAAAAAAGTGGCTCGACCATCTGCCCCACCTAAACCCTTGATTCCCAAAATCGAGAAAATTGGTACGCCAATTCCTTTGAAACCGCATAAAGTAAAAGAAGTACTAAAGCCAGCCGGCAAAGTGGTAATACCTAAAACTACTTTTAAGGATTCTGTGGCCTATCAGCCTGATTTTGTAAAATCTGTACTTGATGAACAAGTGGTAGTGGAGGAAGCACAAGCCCCAACTTTGCGTTATAGCGATAGCGACCTTGCTGAATTTAGGGAGTTAATCAACCGCAAATTAGATTCTGCCAAAAAAGAATTGGGTTATTTGCAAGGATTGATTACCCGTAAAGACGAAATGGGTGGTGATAACGACGACAGCCGCTACATGACCATGGAAGATGGAAGCTTAAGCATGGAGCGTGAACAATTAAGCCAAATGGCAAGCCGCCAAATTACTTTTGTTGACCACCTTGAAAAAGCAATCATCCGTATTGAAAACAAAACTTATGGCATTTGCCGTGTAACCGGTAAATTGATTGATAAAGCAAGATTAAAAGCTGTACCACATGCCACTTTAAGCGTAGAAGCTAAAATGGGGAAAGTGAAATAAATATTGGAAATTCCAAATAAAAAATTCCGAATTCCAATTGATTTGAACATCTCAATGGGATTTGGAATTTTCTTTTTTGGAATTTACTATCAATGTTTCGAAAATGTTTTGAATTTCAAAATAGTTGGAATTCGGAATTTCTTATCTGGAATTTATTTCACTTCCTGCATATCCACCAATTTTTTATAGTAGCCGGCGTGTGCAATCAATTCATCGTGGGTACCCCGTTCAACAATCTCACCTTTTTGCAGCACCACAATTTCATCTGCATGGCGGATGGTGCTTAGCCTGTGCGCAATTACAATGCTGGTGCGGTCTTTCATTAAATGGTTGATGGCATCTTGCACCAAACGTTCGCTTTCAGTATCAAGACTTGAAGTGGCTTCATCCAAAATTAAAATCGGCGGATTTTTAAACAAAGCCCTAGCAATAGTTACCCGCTGCTTTTCGCCACCGCTTAATTTATTGCCACGGTCGCCAATATTGGTATCAAAACCATTTTCCTTTTGTTGGATAAAATTGTACGCATTGGCCGTTTTAGCGGCGCTAATCACATCATTTTTATCAACTTTTTCAACGCCCAAAGTAATGTTGTTTTGTATGGTATCGTTGAATAAAATAGGTTCTTGTGTTACAATGCCCATCAAATTCCGTAAACTTTTCAGCGAATAATCTTTAATGCTTTTGCCATCTACCAACAATTCGCCGCTGGTAATGTCGTGAAAACGAGGCACCAAATCGGCCAAAGTACTTTTGCCGGCACCGCTACTTCCTACAAAAGCAACAGTTGTTCCCTTCCGTACGGTTAAATTAATGTTTTTTAAAATCGTCACATCTTCGTAGCCAAACGATACATTTTTAAATTCAATTTTATCCTGAAAAGTTGAAACCTGGATTGGATTAGCGATTTCTTTTATAGCGATATCTTCATTGATCAATGCCTCGATACGTTCGATACTTGCCGCACCTTTTTTAATATTGTACGAAGCCGATGACATTGCTTTTAGCGGTTGAATTAATTGCGTAATAACAGCGATATACGTTAAAAAATTACCGGGCGTTAAAAAGCTACCATGCAATACCATGCGACCGCCATAAAAAAGTACGCAAACAACTGCCAAAATCCCGAGGGTTTCAGACACTGGTGAAGCCATATCCCGTTTGCGGTTCGCGGCATTTTTTATTTTAAACAATTCATCGTTTTCACTGGTAAATTTTTCCAGTTGTTTGCCCTCTGCATTAAAAGCTTTTACTACCCGGATACCCGAAATGGTTTCATCAACTGTTGATAAAATAGCCCCCAATTTTTCCTGAACAGCGGTGCTTTGCTTTTTTAAATTACGGCCAATCCTGCCCAAAATAAAGCCGGCAACAGGTAAAAAAAGCACCAAAAACAAGGTTAATTCCGGACTAAGGATAATCAAATAAATAAAGTAGAAAATAATTAAAACAGGCTGGCTAAGTGTTGTTTCCAGCACGTTGATGGTAGAACCTTCCACCTCGCCTAAATCGTTGGTTAGGCGGCTCATAATATCGCCTTTACGCTGTTCGCTAAAGAAGCCGATGGGCAAACTTAAGATTTTGGTGTACATCCGCGTACGCATATTATTGGCAATATGGTTACGGATGGGATTAAGGTAATACATTGAAAGATAAACGAATAGGTTCTTTAAAATGATGGAAACAAGCACTACCAAGCAAATAATGCCCAACACTTTTATCTCGCCTTCGTTAGTGCCGGGATGTTGTGCGTTTGTTTCTTTTATAATATGCGCCACCCAGTCATTAAACTGGTTCAGGGGATTAAGTTTGTACATCAACCCTGTTTTATTGATAGTGCTTGGTGCATCCGTTTGTTTAAAAATCAACCCTAAAAAAGAACCCAATAAACCTAGCGAAACCACCGAAAATAAAGCGGATAAAATGTTAGAGACTGAATAAGCCGCAATCAGCTTGGGATAAGGTTTTATGTATTTGTAAATCGTATTAAGTCGCTTCATAATTTTTTTTGGAATGGTAAAAAATGTGTGGATTGCGTTAGCAAAAATTGGTAATTGGGTAAATAAGTAATAAGTAATTGAAAAAGATAATTGTAAAAATAAATACAGTGTGCACCCATTTACTTAATTGCCCAATTGCTTATTTACCTGAAAGAGGGGCAAAGTAACTAATTTTGCCACCAATAAAACGTGAAAGCAATGCAAGAAGAAACGAAAAGGCAAAAACAGGTGGCAGGATTGCTGCACAAAGAACTAAGCGATATTTTTCAACGGTTAGGATTAAATATAGTGGATGGCGGTATGATTTCTATTTCAAAAGTATCTATTACCCCCGATTTATTTGAAGCTAGGATCTATCTTAGTTTTTTTAAAGTAGAAGATCCGTCAGCTATGTTACAAAAGGTAAACGAACGGGCTTGGGAGATAAAAAAAGAATTAACGGCAAGGGTTCGCCATCAGTTGCGAAGCATGCCACAACTGCAATTTTTTATTGACGATACTTTGGATTATGTGTATAAAATGGAAGAAATTTTTAAAACAATTGTGATTACGCCAGAAGACAAGGAAAATGGATAATGAATTAATGGGTAATTGATAAATGTTTGAAAGTCATTTTTATCCATGTATATTTTCTTATTTCTCATTCTTAATTTCTTATTTCTTATTTCTCTTGACCTCCCTTTTTGCTTGGCGATATTTTAAAGCACCCAAAAGCACCAATGCCATTAATGTAATTGCATGGATCAGCGTTGTGGCCATTGCGGTGGTTACTGCGTCGCTAATTGTGGTGCTTAGCGTATTCAACGGGTTTGAGGGGCTGGTGAAAAACTTGTACAACGATTTTTATAGCGACCTGAAAATTATTCCAGCCAAAGGAAAAACTATTTCCGTCAATGCTACTCAATATCAACAAATCCAACGGTTAGATTCCGTAAAGTTTGTAGAGCCGATTGCCGAAGAAAAAGCCATTTTGTTAAATGGCGAATTACGTAGCATCATCAACTTAAAAGGCGTAAATAAAACGTATGAATTGGCTTCAGGTTTGTCACGCCATGTTATCCGTGGTCAGTTTGAAATTGGTACCGAAGAGTTACCAACCTTGGTTTTGGGCGCCGGTGTTGAAAATGCACTTGGTTTAATAACTGATCGGAACCCTTATCCAGTAACGGTTTACATGCCCAATCGAAAGGCTACCAATATTAATGATCCGTTAGATGCACTGCAAAGCCACAATGCTGGCACAACCGGCACTTTTCTTATTCAACAAGATTTTGATGACGCTTATGCTTTTACCAACTTGCAGTTTATGCGGGGGCTGTTGCAGTTGGATAGCACCGAATACTCGAGCATGGAAGTGTTTTTGACCAATGAAAAAAGCACTGAACAGACTCAACAAAAGATACAAACACTGTTGGGCGACAAATACAAAGTACTGAACCGCTTTCAGTTAAACCAAAATTTGTACAGCGCCATGCAAATTGAAAAAGTAATTATTTACGGCGTGGCCATACTTATTTTAATTATCGCGGCTTTTAATATTATCGGAAGCCTTACTATGTTGGTGCTCGAAAAGCAAAAAGATATTGCTGTATTGCAAGCCATTGGTGCTAACCAAAATTGGGTGTTGCAAGTATTTTTAAAAGAAGGGTTGCTGTTGGCCTTGTTGGGTGGCGGCGCAGGTATTGTACTGGCTCTGCTAATTTGCTTGGGCCAACAAACTTTTCATTGGGTAAAACTTGGCGGCCAAAGTTTTATCATCAACTATTATCCGGTTGATATGCGATGGACCGACTTTGTTTATGTGGCAATCATCATAGTCGTTATTGGCTTCTTTTCGGCTTATGTGCCAAGCCGTAAAGCAGTAAAAGCATTTGTTTCATTAAAAGGATAGCATTAACAAAGGTGCTGGTTTGCAAATTAGTTTGCCATTGTGCCCTAATTATTTAAATCAAATGCATTTGTCAAGTTTGCAGTCGAATAAAAATTAATTGCCATATTTGTAATCAATTTGCTCTTAAAGATTAGTAAGAAATGGAAATATTGATTGAAACTGAGCGGTTGTTAATAAGGGAATTATTGCCAACAGACGATTTAGGCATGTTCGAGATGGATTCCGATCCCGAAGTACATTATTATGTTGAACCCCATACCGTTAAAACAATTGAAGAAAGCAGGAAAGTAATTGAATTTGTACGGGAACAATACATTTCAAACGGTATTGGCCGATGGGCGGTTGTTGAAAAAGAAACGAATGATTTTGTTGGTTGGTTAGGTTTTAAATTGATGCAAACCACTGTAAATAATTATACTGATTTTATTGATTTTGGTTATCGGTTTCGAAAAAAACATTGGGGAAAAGGTTATGCTACCGAAGGTTCAAAAGCCGCATTAGAATATGGATTTAAACATTTAAAGTATAAAGAAGTCTATGCCATGACAGACATTGCAAACTTGGCATCGAGGCGGGTATTGGAAAAAGTAGGGTTTTCGTTTGTAGGCCTTTTTAATTACGATACGGAACCTTTGCTATGGCGAAAAAAGAACGAACTTACCACTTGGTACAAATTGAGTAATCCTTATTGATTGGTTTATAAGGTATTATAAAATAAATTAAATATTAATAATTTTTAGAACCGGCATTATCTATATTTTCATGGCATAGTTTTTGGGCTTGTTATTTGGACTTAAAAAAATTAATTAAATAAAGCGATATGAAAAGTACACATCAATTGTTTTCAGGTATAAAAGGCATGCTGGTTGGAACTTTATTTCTGGCAGCTACAGGCTCAGTTTCCAATTTATTTGCGCAAGGCCGCGAGCATGGCGAAAATCATCAACAACAACAACCACAGCAACAGCGCCAGCCACAGGTAAATCAGCCGCAAAGGCAACCACAAGTGCAGCAACAAAACAGGCAACCCCAGCCCCAAAATCAAAACCAAACTCAAAATAGGCAGCAGTTTCAACACCAAAATAACCAGCCAAACCAAAATAGGCAACAGTTTCAACACCAAAATAACCAACCAAACCAAAATAGGCAACAAAATACACCCAACCAAAACCGCCCTCAAATCCAAAACCAACAACGACCACAAGATAGGTATCGTCCAGAGAATAATCAGCGTCCGGGTTTTCAAGGTCCTGCCAATCGTCCAGGCTTTCAACGGCCCGGTAATCGTCCCGGCATAAATTACCGTCCTGCAAATTGGGGAGCCAATCGCCCCGCTTACACCCGCCCGCCACATGTGTACGGCGGTCACAACTATTACAGTTATCATTCTTATTTTAGCCATGCCTATCGCCCACGTGTGTACGGATCTTTTTGGCATCCCGTTGGTTTTTTTATAGGTGCATTGGCCACCACAGCTATTTTGGTTTCGCTTAATAACCAACGTTATTATTATGACCAAGGTGTTTATTATGAACCAGAGAATGGTGGTTACCAAGTAGTTGCAGCCCCTGTTGGTGCTTATGTGCCAAATTTACCAGCCGGTTATGCTAATTTAAATGTGGGTGGTTACAATTATTATTATTTTGCTGGGACATTTTACATCCGCGGATCAAACGGTGGATATGAAGTAACCGACGCACCAGCGGGAGCGGTGGTTTACAATTTGCCAGAAGGTTGCACACCAGTAAATTTGGGTGGAATCGATTACTTAACTTACAATAATGTGTATTACCAGCCAATTCAAATAAACGGCGAGAATGCTTATGAAGTGGTGGATGTGGAGTAGTGAGTGGGCAGTGGTGAATGGTGAGTAGGTTCGCTAATTTGAAAATTCGATTTAATTAATCATAAAACAAAAAGCAAGGTTTTCCAGCCTTGCTTTTTGTTTTGGGTAATTTATAAGAAAATATTTAAGTGAATAAACTCACCACTCACCACTGCCCACTCACTACGTTACCCATTTTAGCGTTGCAGGTTTTAGCGTATGTTTAAATTCCGTGTAATTTTCCTGTGCCTCATGCCACTGTTTTTTTAGGTGGAAATACCATTGTGCCTGCGTATCAGGATCGCCCACCAATAATAGTTTGGGATTGTTGGCCAAGCCTTTTTTTAATTTTCTGAAAACGCCCAAATCTTGTCCTATAAACGTTTTGCCCAACTTTTTTAATGGCCACCATATAAAATTGACGATGCCCAGTGATGCGTAAAAAAACTGGTTCAACTCGGTTTCGTTTTCATTCAGTGGCGTTAGGGTCGTAATAGAAACAATTTCATCTTTTTCGCCCACCAAAATATGTTCGAACCGATTGCCGGGTATTTCGAATTTAATTTCAGTTGATGTACCGCCTTTTAATACTTTATAACCTTTTGAATTGCTCGATGGTTTATGTCGAGCCATTTTAAAACCGAGCGTGGTTGGTTCAAAATGTTTTTCTTTTATACGAAGCGATTTTTTGGAACGCCAAAACCAAGATTGGTGTACAAAAGTAACATGCGCAGGATCAATCAGGCCAATTACCGCATGGTCGATATTGCAAGGCAAAACCACCGTTTCAACATGTTTAAATTGCTTTGTTGCGGGGATAATCAAATCAGGCGTAGCAACCACATTTGTCAGATCACCCAGCTTTGATTGCGGAATATACACCCAAATTGTTCCGCTAATTTCTTTACATAAATACTTGATTGCCTTAAACTTACAAATATTAATAGGACTTTCTGGCGCCAATGCCGGAATTTCGGTACACACACCATCCGAGTTAAATTTCCAGCCATGGTAGCAGCATTGAATTTCTTTTCCATCGAACCAGCCATCACTAAGCGGCACACCACGGTGCGGACAATTATCGCGGAGCGCAAACACTTCGCCTTCGCTGGTACGGCCGAAAACCAATTTTTCGCCCAACACTTCTTTTGGAAGCGTTTTGCCCGTTTTTAGCATGCCGCTCGGCATGGCCAAATACCACATGTTGCGTAAAAAAAGTTCATTATTATTGGCAGCCATAGGGGGCAAAGTTAGGTTTTCTTATGCAGGCATTAAATGCAAAACATAAATATAGCAAGGCTTTAAAGTTTTTTTTGGATTTAAAACACATTATCGCTAAGGCAATATATCTGTTATGTGAATATAAAAAACTGTATCTATAAAAAATAGAACATTTGAATTTACGATAACATTTTCATCATGTATATCTTCAAGAATTAGGCCTAATTCTTTATTGTAATAATCATTCCTACGGCTATTTTTAAACCCATTGAATTCCAAAAAGTTTTTAATTTTGATTAAATCAACAGGATTGTCAGAGATAATAAATGGTTGTTTTAATACAGCAAATAATTTGCCTTTGTTTTGGGTAAATCCTAGCAAATCATACCTTGTGCAGCTAAAAAATAAATTGTGGATTAAGACGCTACTGAAAAAATCTAGCCAAGTGCTGTAATATATTGCATCATTTAGCTTAATAACACTTCTTTTGTCATTACCTAAATATATTTTTGCTTCGCCACCTTCAGTTAAATAAAAATCTTCCTCAACATATTTGGCTGCCCAAAGATTTTATTCATTTATAAATTTTATTAAATCTGAACTCTGTTCTTCTTTAATTTTGGCTTGATGTTCGAAGTTTCTTTCAATCGTTGTACTTGTGCCAAAGCGTCTGCATAAATAATTTCTGGCTGCTGTGAGATAATCACTGTCCCCTTCGATGACATTTCCTTGAATGATATTGTTGAGTTTTTTTCTTGTGTCATCGTTAAACATTTAATTTCAAAATTAAGCATTTTTATTTCACCACATACATCACTTTCTTCATCGCCATTACGGTTTCCACTTTTACCAATTTACCGTTTGCGTAAGTGTAAACATCCTTTTTGCTATCGTTTACCTGCAATTGGTATTGATGGTTTTGTAGGCTTGTAAGTGGCAAATAAGTGCCTTGCATTTCACTAAAAACCTGCGAAATACCAACTGGTTCTTTAAAATAAAGGTCTGTAAGACAGTAAGTTATAGGCGTTGAAACGGTACTTGGGTCGTCGTTGCTTTTAGTGATATTGTATTTTTTGCCATCCCATATCAATGTCGTTTCCTTGTTTTCGCTACCAATGCTAGAAACACGTTTTGCATTGCTCGAAAATAATTTTCCATCTTTAAAAACATCAGTCGTCTTTCCTTCCATTGTTACCTCAAATATCATTTTCACTTTTACGTTGCTCGTCATTTCATATTCCGTTTGTTTACCGTGTTTTTGAGCAGTTACATTTATTTCACCGCATTTTGCATCATCCATCATCACATCTAAATGAACGTTTTGTGCAAACAAAAAACTAATCGGACAAATTACAATCATCACGAATAAGACCAATTGCTTCATAGAAATTTTTTACTGAAAAAGAAAATAAAACTGCATTTAAATAACGAAAAAATTGCCAATATGTTACTTGCTTTTTAAAATGTAACGCTTTGCTAAAATATAAACAAATAGCAGGCAACCCAAAACAATAGTCGCAAAAACCGTTTGAAATAGCCAACTTTTTTGCCAAAACAAACAAACAAGCAAACTAATAATTGCTTGTAAAACCATATAAACAAAACTCACCAAAAGTTGTGGCCATTGTTTTTCATTGGCTAAAAATTGATACAAATGTTGGCGATGTGCCTTAAAAATATTTTCTTTTTTTAATAATCTATTTATAATGGTCATGCCAGAATCAACCCCATAAACTGCAAACAATAAAATAAAAATTGGAGAGCCTGTTTTTAAGATAAATCCAAGTACAAAAAATAACAATGCGAAAACCATTGCAACACTGCCAACATCACCAGCAAAACATTTAGCTTTTGTACGAAAATTAAAGATAAAAAACACCAAATTCCCAATTATTAAATAAATAATGGCTTCATTATCAAATATTTTTAATTGATGATTTAAATATAATAAAGCTGCTAAAATGGTAAAGGAATAACCCGTTGTAATTCCGTTAATGCCATCCATAAAATTGTAGGCATTAATAAAAAAAATAATAAAAATAAAAGCAATAATTGCAATAATAAATTGGAAAGTAAAACAATTCCATTAAATACAATTGGTATAATAAAAACGCAATTGAAACCATTTGTAAAGCAACTCGTAAATAAGCTAGATTGGTGTTTTACATCATCGGCAAAGCTAATGCCAGTAATGATTATAAGCCCAAACATAAACCAAGGATAAGCTAATTGGTGCGAAAAAAAATAAACCAATAAACTAATGGTAAAAATAATTCCACCACCACGTAAAACGATGCTTTTATGACTGCTACGCAGGTTCGGTTTGTCGATAATATTAAATCGGTCAGCTATCCGAAAATAAATTAATTCGGCTACCAACAATGCAATAAAAACAATAAGGTAAACCATCATTTATTTTATAGTAAAAGTATTTAATACATTATTGGGTTGCCAATTAAAACTTTTTCTTGCCAATGTATCATCAAAAGTAAGTGTGCCAGTAATTTTTTTTAATTTGTCACTGTTAATCGGTGCTTTATTGCCTATTAAATTTTCAATTAAGGCAATAGTTTTTGCTAACCAAAATGGAATGCTTTTAGGTGGCTTTTTGCCTAATTGTTTGGCAATTAAATTAGCCAATTCTTTAAAGCTTGGGTGATAGCCATCCGTTAAATTATAAATGCCGCCAATTGGCGCAATAGTTGGAATATATTTCGCTACGTCGCTCGCCATCACCATACTTTTTTTTGCATTTCCTTTGCCAATATTAAAATACCGATTGGTTGAAATGCCCTTTATCATGGCACCCAAATTGGCCGGTGGATTTGAACCCGCAATCAAAGGCAACCGCAAAATAGATAATTTGATATTGTTCCTATCACACCAATTTCTTAGAAAATTTTCCGCTTCAATTTTACTTTTTGAATAAGGCGATGTTCCGTTTAATGGATGTTTTTCGTCAATCAATTCGCCTTCCTCCACACCATAAACCGCCACCGTGCTAATAAAAACAAAGGCGCTCGGTAATTTCTCAGATTTTTCTAATGCTACGCATAGGTTTTTTGTTCCTTGAAAATTGACAGCAAAAAAAACGTTGGTGTCAGCCGTAGTTTTGGGCTCAAAATGAGCCTTTGCCGCAGCATGAACAACCACATCAAACGGCGCTAAAAGCTTTGGCAAATCAATCGATAAATCACAAACCACATCATTTCTTTGGTCTTTGCCCAAGCAAACAACATCACAACCAGTTGCAACTAAATATGCTTGAATATATTTTCCTAAAAAACCGTATGCTCCCGTAAGTAAATAGTTTTCAATCATTTAGTTTGCTTCTTGTTTCCATCTTATTTAATTTTTTGTGCCGGGTTGCCGGCATAAACTCCGGGCTCAATAATATTTTTTGTAACCACAGCACCGGCTCCAATTACCACATTATCGCAAATATTTACTGGCAAAATTGTGGCATTGCTGCCAATTGAAACCTGATTGCCAATGTTTGTTTTCCGCCATAATTCTTTTTTGCCGGTCGCAGGTTTGCCTTCTTCAAAAACATCATTTATAAACATTACACCATGGCCAATAAAGCAATCATTGCCAATAGTTACCAACTCGCAAACGAAACTGTGGCTTTGGATTTTACAGCGTTCGCCAATCGCTACGCCTTTCTGGATTTCAACAAAAGGCCCAATAAAACTATCGTTGCCAATGTTGCAACCATATAAATTTACTGGTGCCACAACGGTCACATTTTCTGCCAAAAACCACATCGTTTATGCCGGCTTCTAATATTTTGGGGGCGTTCGTTTGCATTTGCCGCTAAGTTAACAGGTAAATGAGTAAGTAAGTAATTGGGCAATTGAGTAAAAGTAATAATGGATTAGCCGAATTACTTAGTTGCATAAATCCAAGTTGCTAGTTATCCTATAAATCAGTTTTAAATTTCACCACATAGGGGCATAGGCTTAAATTAGTATCCCGCATTTGCCAATGAATAGTTTTTCGGTTTAGGAAATCTAGGTGTGGAAGCTTTGCTTCGCTATGCCACCCTTTCCACAAATTTTTTATTGCCTTTAGAATAATTCTATGTGCCTATGTTGTAAAAAACTGATAGTTGTTTTATTCAGCTACTTAACTAGCAACTTGAGTTAATTACTTATTTTTAAAATTTTCATTTTGCGAACTTGATGCTAACACCTATTTTTGCCACCCCGAAACGGTACCATGGCCGAGTGGCTAGGCAAAGCTCTGCAAAAGCTTCTACAACAGTTCGAATCTGTTTGGTACCTCTTCAAAAAGCCTGTAGGTATAAATCCTTGCAGGTTTTTTTGTTTTAATCTGTTGTTAATCATTCAATTAAGTATATGGGCATGCAAAGGTGGATTGGAGCTGTAATTTGTGCATTATTACTAATTTCTTGTTGGATGAACTGGTGTTATTATCCTGATATCAATCAATATTTCACTGGTTTCTATTCCTACAAAAACCAATACGGCAAACCTGGCATCCTAATTTCTATACTCGGCGGCCTCGCTTTCTTATTCCATTTGATGCCAAAAACATGGGCAAAGGCTGCCAATTTAGCCATTGCCGCAATAATGATGGCGTATGCAATTAAATCAATGTATGTTTACGTAGCACCTTACGATGGCATTACGCCCGAAAAAAAGTTTGGCATTTGGTTGATGATAAGTTGTGTCGTTATTAACTTAATAGTCGTAATGTTTGCCCAATCAGAAAAAGAACCTATTCGCGAAACTACTATTAGTTGATTTTTTTGGGCGGCTATCGGGCTGTCTGTAGTACTCCGCAGCCGCAATTTACTCATTCAAATTATCCATTATAAGGTATTCAATTATCCATTAATTATGCGGCTTTACGGGGTACTACTGCCCATCCCGGCCGCACGGTCACGGTCTTTGCTTTGTTTCATCGGCGATTGCCTTACCAAAGTTGTCAACCTTACAGCATGAAAATTTAAACTTCAAGAAATTAAAGGTTGACAACTTTTGCATCGTGTTCATTGCTTTCTTGTACCTTATTTTCTTGAATTCTTCGTATTCCTGCCTTCGTAGTTCCAAAAATTAACTTCCCACCAATTTTGCAATCACAAAAGCCGCCGCCGCAGCGGCAGCACCGATCAACATCACTTTTGCGCCGCCCCAAATTGGTGGAATGCCCGTCATTTTGCTTTTAAAATAACCAAATACGAATAAGCAAATTAGGGTAACGCCAACAGAAACCTGAAGCGCTTCAAAAGGATTTGTCTTGATAAAAAAATAAGGCGAAAGCGGCACCAAACCGCCCACAATGTAAGATAGGCCTATGTTTGCGGCACTTCGTGATGCCCGCTTTGGGTCGGGTTTTTCAAGACCCAATTCATATTTCATCATAAAATCTACCCAACGGTCTTTGTCTTTTATAACTTCCTGCATGGCTTGCTCCTGCAAGTTTTCGCTTAAACCCCATTCCCTAAAAACTTTACGGACTTCTTCTTTTTCAACCTCTGTTTTTGTTTCTATTTCTTCGTACTCTGTCTTTAATTCGCTGTTATAATGGTCAACTTCGGTTCGGCCGGCCAAATATCCACCCAAACCCATCGCAATGGAGCCAGCTGCAATTTCTGCAATGCCTGCAATTACAATAATATTGGTGGAATGCAATACTTCGGCTGCGGCGCTTAAACCAGCCGCCAAAGCAAAAGGAACAGTGAGTCCGTCACTCATCCCAATCACAATATCTTTTAATAAATCTGAACTGCTTAGATGTTCTTCATGGTGATGGGATATTGCGCTCATAGAAAAAGGATTGCGCCAAAATTAGCGAACTTGTCAAAAAACTATCGGTGCTTTTAATGGTTACAATTCTTTTAACGAAATAGCCCTTGCAGGGCAAGGGCTACTTCTAACAAATCTATTAATCAGTGGCAATGTCCTAAAAATTCCTGTCATCAAAAGTTGGGCCGTACAAGCCTGGCACATTATTGCCGGTGCTGCGTAAATAAATAATCATTTCACCACGGTGGTGATATAAATGGTTCATTAAAAAACCGCGGATTACTTGTACCCTTGGCATTTCTGGAAATAGTGGTTTGTCGTCGCCCATTACCATTTTCCAGTTTTCAAACATCGAAGCATCCGGAGCGGCTTGCAAAGCCACTTTGGCTTTTGCTACGTTTTCTTCAAACTTAGCCACAATGTTTTCAGCTTTTGAAATATCGCCTTTGTCGTATTTGTAGGTGGCCATATCAAATACATTTTTGTGCAAGGTTTCTTCGTACCAATTGTAAATTTCGGCAATGTGGGAAGCCAATTGCCCAGTTGTCCACGATTTTTCAGAAGGTTTAAAATCCAAGGCACTATCTGGTATGGATTTTAATAATTTGCGGGTGTTTTCTGCCTCATGCATAAATTCCCCGAGTAATGATTGTACAAGCATTGTTAAAAATTTTCCAAATGAAGCATTTTAAAATAACTTAGCCAAATAAATTAATATTATTTTTATAAAAAGTGAAAAATTTATTTTATTTATTTAATTTGTAATGCTTTATTTATGGCAAGTTGTTGATTAGTAAACCATTGGAAAAGGAAAGATTACTGTTCTAATTTCTCTAAGCATTTTCCAATGATCGCAACACATTCCAAAATTTGTTCTTTTGTAATGTTAAGGGGTGGGGCAAAGCGGATTTTATCACCATGTGTTGGCTTTGCAAGTAGGCCATTTTCCATTAAATCAAGACACAAATCCCAAGCGGCTTCCGGATTTTCATGCTTAATTACAATGGCATTCAACAATCCTTTTCCACGGATATTGGTGATAAAAGGAGAATTCAAAGCAAATAATTCATGCCTTAATAAATGGCCCATGGCTTCGGCGTTTTCTGTCATTTTTTCATCTTTCAACACCTGCAAGGCTTCCATTGCCACAGCACATGCCAACGGATTTCCGCCATAAGTGCTGCCGTGTTCGCCAGGTTTTATGTTCATCATTATAAAATCATCGCACAAAACAGCACTTACCGGCATTGTTCCACCGCTTAAAGCTTTGCCCAAAATCAAAATATCGGGGCGTACTTCTTCATGGTCGCAAGCCAGCATTTTGCCCGTGCGGGCAAGCCCGGTTTGTATTTCATCGGCAATAAACAACACATTATATTGGTAGCAAAGCTCACGAACGCCTCTTAAGTATCCTTCATCTGGCACTACCACACCGGCTTCTCCTTGAATCGGTTCTACCATAAAAGCAACCACCATCCCATCTTGAAAGGCCGCTTCCAAAGCTGGTAGATTATTGTATGGAACCAATTGAAAACCAGGCATGTATGGACCAAAACCAGCATAACTACTCGGGTCGGTACTGGTTGAGATGGCGGCTAAAGTGCGGCCCCAAAAGTTATTTTCTGCAAAAATTATTTTTGCTTTGTTTTTGGGGATATTCTTTTTTTCGTAGCCCCAACGCCTAGCCAATTTAATAGCCGTTTCGCCCCCTTCAACACCGGTGTTCATCGGCAAAACTTTATCGTAGCCAAAATAATTGGTGATATATTCTTCATATTTCCCCAATAAATTATTGTGGAAAGCACGGCTGGTCAAGGTTAATTTTTGGGCTTGTTCAACCAATGCTTTTATAATTCGTGGGTGGCAATGGCCTTGGTTTACGGCGCTGTAACCGCTTAAAAAATCGTAATATTTTTTTCCATCAACATCATACAAAAAAACGCCTTCGCCACGTTCTAGCACCACGGGCAGCGGATGGTAATTATGTGCACCAAATTTGTCTTCCAGTTCAAAATATTGTTGTGCATTTTTAGATATGGCAATAGTAGGTTGCATAACAAAATCAATTAAAAAGTAAAAATTAAAAAATAAAGATGGAAACAATAATAAACTGGGAAACAGTCAAATTGTTACTCACGATGACGATTCACCACTCACGATCTGGGGTGATCGAGAAAATCTAGGTTCAACCTAAGAAAATGCGGTATGTACAAATTAGAAGGGATAAGCTGTAGTTTTTGCGAATGTAAACAATTGTCAGCTTATTTTATTATATGCTTTTTATTGTTTATATGAAAATAAAAATGCACTGCATTTTTTAAAATCCAGTGCATTAAAAATCAGGCTGTTATTTAATTCCATCGAAATTAAAAAACTTTTTCTAATTCGTTTTGGGCATAGTTCCATTTTAAATATTCATCCAACATCGGGATGGCCTCTTCCAAATCGTGCATGGAATCCAATACAAAATATTGTTGCTGGAAACTGTCTTTTATATAAGGTGTAGCAACAATTTTTTCAATGTCAAATTTAATTAATCGAGGCTGGTCGGAATAGCAATAAGCTGTTTCGGCAATGGAGCTAAGGATGCCGGCTCCATAAATTTTTAATTGTTTATTTTCTTTTACCAAGCCAAATTCTATGGTGTACCAATACAACCGGGCAATGGCTTCAATTACCTCTGGATTGTCGATATATGATTCGGCAATAATGGCAAGATTGCGTAAGTAATTGGCAATCAATGGGTCAGTAAGCAAAGGAACATGGCCAAATACATCATGAAACATATCAGGTTCTTCCAAATAATCAATTTGCTCCGGTTTACGGATCCAAGTGGTAGCCGCAAACTGCCGGGCTTTCATCTGTTGAAAGAACAATTTATTGTCGATTAAACCCGGTACGGCAAAAACCTGCCAGCCAGTTATGGGTTTTAATTTTTGGTTGATGGTATTAAAATTTGGGATACATTCTTCTGTAAAACCAAGTTGACCTATGCCTTTAAAAAATTGATCGTAAGCAAATTTTTGAACTGCATCTAGTTGACGATTGAATAAAATAGACCAAGTTTGATGGTCAGTAGCTGTATATTTTTCATATTCTTGCGAAAGCATAGCAAACAATTTAACATGAGACAATAAAGTAAAAAGTAAAAATTAAAAAGTAAAAAACTGGATATTTCTGAACTGTTTTTGTAAACAGAAATTGTAAGCCGTTTACTTTTCATTGACGCACAGCATTACTGGGGGCGCATCTTAAACGTTTTCTTATCGGCGGCAATATGTTTTGCAACAGCAATCATGGCAATAAATCGTAGAATAAAATTAAGCGTTTGTTAAGCTGAAATCAAATTTTTTTTCTTTTTAGGATGCTCCAATCAGTTTCATCTTTCAATAAAGTGTTTTGTAATTTTCCTAATCCCGTTATTTCCATTTCTACCACATCGTTTGGCTGTAACCATTGCGGAATATGATTTGGATTTTGCAATTTGGCGGTTCCGTTCAATTCTAAAAAACAACCTGTGCCAACGGTGCCGCTGCCAATAATATCGCCGGGATACAAATCAACCCCATACGATGCCCGTTCAATTATTTCAGCAAAAGTCCAGTCCATTTCACCCAAATTTCCTTGGCTAACTTGCACGCCTTTTACCCAGCATTTCATATCCAAATTCCAATTTTTACCGATATGATTTGCCTTTGGTGGAATTTCAAAATCTGTCAATTCATCCAACGTAACCAACCAAGGCCCGAACGCTGTTGCAAAATCTTTTCCCTTTGCCGGGCCAAGATTTAAAAGCATTTCTTCTAGTTGTAATTGCCTGGCACTCAAGTCGTTCATAATCATTAGACCGCCAATATAAGCATCAGCATTTTCAGCTTTTATGTTGCGGCCTGTTTTGCAAATAGCAATGGCGGCTTCCAATTCAAAATCCAGTTTTTCAAAATGATCAGGCATGCAGGTAGTATAGCCCGGCCCAACAACGCTGTTGTGATTAGTAAAATAAAAAACCGGGTATTCATCAAAAGCTGGAATCATTGCCTGTCCTCGGTTTCGGCGTGCTATTGCCACATGCTGGCGAAAAGCATAAGCATCGCGGCAACTGGTGGGGTGTGGAACCGGGGCAATGATTTTTGCATCTTTCAATAAAATTTTCTCCAAACCGGTCGTTTCATTTTGCAATATTTTTTGATGGATAGTTTGCAACTTCGGAAAATCATTTTCCCAATTATTTAGCAAGCTGGCCATGGTTTGTGGCAAATTGTTTTTGGTAAACGAAAAAATGTTTTCATTTACCAAAATGCCTAATTTTTCAACACCGTTTTGAATATGGGAAACAAGTTTCATTGGCTGTTTGGGCTTACCCTGACAGGGCTTGTATTTTCGCCCTGTCAGGGTTTTAAAAAAGTTGAAAAACAAGTAGGGAGTTTGTTAAGAGACTTCAAAATATCGGTATTCAACTTGTTTTTTTTTACCTAACAACCCTGACAGGGCGAAAATACAAGCCCTGTCAGGGTTTGGTTTCACTCACTCCAGCTCATCACATAATTTTTGTTTTCGATTTCCAACGCTTCTTTTGTAAGCATTAGCGGGTGAAACGTGTCGATCATCACTGCCAATTCTTTCGTTTCTTTTGCACCAATACTTTTTTCCACCATGCCTGGATGCGGCCCGTGCGGAATGCCTGCAGGATGCAATGTCAGCATGCCTTTCGTCACATTTTTACGGCTCATAAAATCGCCGTCCACATAATATAAAAGCTCGTCGCTATCAATATTGCTGTGGTTGTAAGGCGCTGGAATAGATTGGGGGTGATAATCAAATAGCCTAGGTACAAACGAGCAAACCACAAAATTTCTAGCTTCAAAAGTTTGGTGCACGGGCGGTGGCTGGTGAATACGGCCGGTAATCGGTTCAAAATCGTGGATGGACAAAGCAAATGGATAGCAGTAGCCGTCCCAACCAATCACGTCAAACGGATGTGTGCCATAATGCAAATGATACATCATGCCTTTCTTTTTGGCTTTGATGAGAAAATCGCCTTTTTCATCATGGGTTTGTAAATTATTAGGCCTGCGGATGTCGCGTTCGCAAAATGGCGAGTTTTCCAGCAATTGACCGCTTTTGCTTTGATAACGGTTTGGAAAACGGATGGGGCTAAAAGATTCCACAATAAACAAGCGGCTATCTGGTTCTTCAAAATCAATTTGGTAAATTGTTCCTCTGGGAATGATTAAGTAATCGCCATAACCAAAAGTTAAATTCCCGTACATGGTTTTTAAAGTTCCTGTGCCTTTGTGCACAAAAATCAACTCGTCGGCATCCGTATTTTTATAAAAATAATTGGTGATACTTTGTTGCGGCGCAGCAAGTGAAATATGACAATCGTTGTTCACCAAAATTGGGATACGGCTTTCTAAATAGTCAGCTTTCGGTTGAATTAAAAATCCATCGAAACTGCGGTGTTGCAACATTTTTTCTTCTGCAATGTTTGGCGCAACGCTAATCTGGGCCTCGGTTTTAATAATTTGTGTTGGCGGATGACAATGGTATAAAAGCGACGAATCGTTACTAAAACCTTCGGTTGAAAACAATTGTTCAGCATACAAACCACCATCGGGCTTGCGAAATTGCGTATGGCGTTTATGGGGTATTTTTCCTAACTGATGATAATGTGGCATGGTTGGCAATTTTCGTTTATGAAGCAAGTTGCGAATTAGTAAATAGGTAATTAGGTAAATAAGTAAATAGGCCATTTGAGGTAGACAATTACTCAATTACTTAATTACCCAATTACTGGTTTTATAAGTTCCCCCTCGCATCCTGTTCCATTTCCAACGCTTGGAACAGCGCTTTAAAATTTCCTTTGCCAAAACTTTTGGCACCTTTTCGTTGGATGATCTCAAAAAAAAGTGTTGGCCTGTCTTCAACAGGTTTGCTGAAAATTTGGAGTAAATAACCTTCGTCGTCTTTATCGATTAAAATGCCAAGGTCTCGCAAGGGCGATAAATCTTCATCAATTTTGCCGACACGGTCCAGCACCGTTTCGTAATAACTACCAGGAATTTTCAGGAATTCAACACCGCGTTCTTTTAATTCTGTAACGGTTTGGATGATATTATTGGTAGCAATGGCAATGTGTTGCACGCCTTCGCCTTGGTAAAAATCAAGGTATTCTTCCACCTGACTTTTCTTTTTTCCTTCTGCCGGTTCGTTAATGGGGAATTTCACGTAACCATTGCCATTGCTCATTACTTTACTCATCAAAGCAGAATATTCGGTGGAAATATCGTTGTCGTCAAACGATAAAATATTCCTGAACCCCATTACATCTTCATAAAATTTTACCCAAGGGTTCATTTGGTTCCAGCCTACGTTGCCAACGCAGTGGTCAACATGTAAAAGACCGGTACCAGTTGGTTTATAAGCTGGTTCCCATTTTACAAAACCTGGTAAAAAAGCGCCTCGGTAATTTTTTCGCTCCACAAATAAATGGATGGTTTCACCATAAGTATGAATGCCGCTAACAATGGCTTCGCCATATTCATCTTTTAAGGTAGTCGGTTCCAAATAACTTTTACCACCACGGTTAGTAGTTTCTTGCCACGATTTGGTGGCATCATCTACTTTTAATGCCAAAATTTTTACACCATCGCCATGCTTATATATATGATCGGCAATATTATTATTGGCACGCAACGGTGTTGTTAAAACAAAATTTATTTTACCTTGGTTCACAACATAGCTCACTTTGTCGCGTACACCAGTTTCTGGCCCGGCGTAAGCCAACGACTGAAAGCCAAAAGCTGATTTATAAAAATGAGCAGCTTGTTTGGCATTGCCCACGTAAAATTCAATGTAATCCGTACCAAGCAAGGGCAAAAAATCTGTGTCTTCTGATTTATTGCTTTGTTGAATAGTTGGATTTTCCAGAACAGTATTCATGTTTTGCTATTTAAACTTTGGAAATGAGTCAAATTATCAAGCCGCAATAAAAGAGGGATAAATGACGGGGAAGATCAACAGGAAACTAATTGGCCGTATCAGCAGCAAGCGCCTCCATCAAACTAGCGTAGTAGTTGCAATGATGGTTAAAAATTTTATGGGGATAATCGGGGCACATATTTGAAACAAAGTTATGGTAATCAATAAACCACAAAGACAGAAAGGAAGAAAAGATACACAAAGAAATGTTGTAAATTATCCAACTAGATCCAAACTATGCTCCTTCAATTTGTTATTTAAATCTTCCATTCTATCTTCGCGTTACTTGTTTTCTTTCTGCCTTTATGGTTAAAAACAAATAGCCAAAAAATAATAGTAGAAAATTATAATTGATTTGGCTATATCATAATATTGTCGCACTTTTGCAATCCCAAAAAAATAGATGTCATGGCAAGAGTATGCGTGGTTACAGGTAAAAGGCCGATCACCGGAAACAAGGTGAGCCACTCCAACATAAAAACAAAACGTCGCTTCAATCCAAATCTTCAAACCAAGCGTTTTTTCTTGGCCGAAGAAGATAAATGGGTAACTATGAAAGTTTCTTCTGAAGCAATCCGTACTATTAATAAAAATGGTTTGTACAGCGTTGTAAAGCAATTGCGTGCAAACGGTGTTGCTATCTAATATCAAAATAAATAAACGCATTTAAATTTCCATACAATGGCTAAGAAAGGAAACAGGGTACAAGTGATAATGGAATGTACCGAACACAAAACAAGCGGTTTGCCAGGCACTAGCCGTTATATTACGGTTAAAAATAAGAAAAATACGCCTGAGCGTTTGGAGTTGAAAAAATACAACCCAATCATGAAGAAAGTAACCGTACATAAAGAAATTAAGTAATTAGCAAATGTGCCGATTAGCTGATTTGCTAATTGGTTTAAGCTATCGAAACAACATTTTATATTTGCGATGCGTTGATTTTTAATTAGCACATTAGCATGTTATCACCTTATCAAATTAATATACCATGGCAAAAGCAGCTTCAAAAAACGCTAAAATAAAGGATGCCAAAGCAGCGGCCGACGCAAAAAACTGGAGCAAAGTTATAAAAGCGGTACGTAGTCCAAAATCTGGCGCATATACTTTTAAAGAACAAATTGTGCACAAAGACAAGGTGAAGGATTTTTTGGCCGAAAAATGATATTTGCACCCGCAAAAATATTAAGCTGTCATGCCACGTGTGTGATGGCTTTTTTTGTTAGGTAGAAAATGCAAGTACTTAGTATCTAGTAAATAGTATTTAGACAGAACCGTAGCCTTTTGTATTTACATCAAATTGTTTTTTTCCAGTTTTGTAGAAATGCCTATGAAAATATTTAATCATATACTTTCTCTTATACTCCTAATAATATCTTTTATTGGAATTGTTTGGGCTATTAGTATGATTATCGAAGCTAGTCAACCCTGTTCTAGCGACGGTTGTATGATTCATTTATTATATTTTGTTGGCATACCAATCTTAATTATTTCTGTGCTAATATTGTATATCGCTATAAAAAATATCATAAGGCTTCGGCGGAATATTCAGTTTTAGTATTTTATATAAAGCATTATTTATATACAAGTGCTACAACTCATCATTCATAACTCATAATTCATAATTCTCATGGGTTTTTTCGACAAATTATTCGGCAAAAAAGAAAAAGAAAGCCTTGATGACGGCCTACAAAAAACCAAAGAAGGTTTTTTTTCTAAAATATCAAAAGCTATTGCTGGAAAAAGCACGGTTGATGAAGCTGTGTTGGACGATTTAGAAGATGCATTGGTAAGTGCCGATGTTGGCATTGAAACCACTATCGCCATCATCGATAAATTGTCGGAAAGGGTAAAAAGGGATAAATACCTCAATACTTCCGAGCTGAATAATTTGTTGCATCAAGAAATGCAATCTGTTTTGGCAGATTCTCCTGATGGGCTTTCTTCCAGTTTTGACTTAAAGGGAATGCCCAAGCCTTATGTGTTATTAGTAGTTGGTGTAAATGGAGTGGGGAAAACAACTACTATCGGCAAACTAGCCAATCAATTTAAAATGGCTGGTAAATCTGTTTTATTAGGTGCGGCAGATACTTTTCGGGCTGCCGCTGTTGACCAATTAACCATTTGGAGCGAAAGGGTAGGCGTGCCAATTGTAAAACAGCCGATGGGCAGCGATCCTGCTTCTGTTGCTTTTGACGCGGTACAAAGCGGAATAGCAAAAGGTGTTGATATCGTAATTATTGATACGGCAGGCCGTTTGCACAACAAGCTGCATTTAATGGAAGAATTGAGTAAAATTAAAAGGGTAATTACCCGTCAAATTCCAAATGCGCCGCACGAAGTTTTGTTGGTCTTAGATGGTTCAACCGGGCAAAATGCATTAGAACAAGCCAAACAATTTACCGCTGCCACCGAAGTAACGGGCCTTGCCATTACCAAATTAGATGGTACGGCAAAAGGCGGGGTTGTGTTAGCTATTTCGCATCAAATGAAAATACCGGTACGCTATATTGGTGTTGGCGAAAAAGTGGATGACTTGTTGATATTCAATAAGAAGGAATTTGTTAATAGCATTTTCTCCCTTGAAAATTGATTTGCAAATAATATCGTATTTTTATGCAAAGCAAACTGCATGAAAAAGATTTTATTGCTCTCTATAGCCTTTATGGCAACCTCATTTATGTATGCGCAAAGCGGTTTTGATCCAAAAGTTTTAACGGGTGAAATAATGGGAAAACTTAATCCAGCATTAGTTTTAACCGCAGAACAAAAACCGAACGTAACCGATGCCGTTAATGGTTTTCTAAATAAAAAGGCTGAAATTGTTTCGTTACAAAAAACCGATCCACCAGCTTATACTTCTAAGTTTAATGTTTTAAATGGCGATTTAATCAACCAATTAAAAGACATTTTAACAGCCAAGCAAATGAGTAGTTTTTTAGGACTAAAACCACGGGTTAACACGCTAGGAAATGTGTTGTCGCAATTGTTTTTTTAATTGGAACTGTTAAATTACCACAATAGTTTTAATCCATCCTGTTTGTAAAATGGCATATTGGCATCATTGCTTACCAAAACCATTTTATTTTGAATTGCTTGCCAAATCAACATTCTGTCGAACGGATCACGGTGGTGGGTTGTTTCAAGTTGATGGTAAGTTATAGCATCTTTACTTACCAAGTCAATTACAAGAAATCCATATTCTTTATAAAAATTAAGAATGTCTATTGGAGCATATTTCCCAAGATCAAGCTTGCCACTGCTATATTTTATTGTTATTTCCCAAAAGGAAACAGTGCTTATATAAAACCGATTTGAGGGTATGGCTATTGCATCGATCACTTTTTTTGAAACAAGTTCTTTTTGGAGTAAAAGCCAGATAATAACATGGGTATCCAACAAATAATCGGTCATAGAGGCAATTCGTTAATAGGAAATTCTTCCTCGGTAGTTTCACAAAAATTTTTGGCCATGTAATAACCAGGCGTTTCTTCTAACAACCCAATAATATGTTCTCTTTTTTTAGGGGTAGCGACCTCCGGCTTAAAATATCCCACTATTTCCTTTTTCTTGCCAAAAGTTACCGCTATCTCTTCGCCTTTTTTTACTTGAGCAATCACTTCGGAAAACTTGGCTTTAAATTCACCCACGGTCATCGTTTTCATTTTAATTAATTTATTCCATCCAAAAATACGAATAACTTGACAAGTTGTCAAGGAGATTCGTATTTCAGGAAAGCAACGGACATTACTTTCTCATAATAATCTGTAAATCTTATCATTTTTTTTATGTTTGGATAGGTTATTGCTATTTTGCAGCCGATCAATCAACCAATCAAACATGTCGAAACCTATAATTGCCTTCGTTACCGGAGGTTATAGCGGAGAAGCCGAAATTTCTTATAAAAGCGCTATCACAATCGAGGCGAATATTGACATCGAAAAATTTGATTATTATAAGATAGACATCCGTACAGACGGTTGGTTTTATCAACCAAAAGATGGTGTTGAGCAACTGATGGATAAAAGTGATTTTACCATTTCGCCTTTCGGCGAAAAAATACATTTTGATGCGGTGTTGATCGGCATCCACGGCACGCCGGGTGAAGACGGAAAACTGCAAGGTTATTTTGATATGTTGAATATTCCGTACACCAGTTGCAATGCCGCCACTTCAGCCATCACCTTCAATAAAAGATATACTGTAGCGGTAGCCGCTTTTAGTGGCATTCACGTAGCCAACTCGTTGGTGTTTTTTAAAGGCGATATAGTTGATGTTGCTGATGTTTCAGATAAACTTACTTATCCGGTATTTGTAAAGCCAAACAATGGCGGAAGTAGTATTGGCATGAGCAAAGTAAATGCGGAAGCTGATTTGCAAGTAGCCATCGCAAAAGCGTTCGCAGAAGACAATCAGGTTTTAGTGGAAGAAATGATTATGGGCCGGGAATTTACCATCGGCGTTTGCAAGATCAACGGTGAAATCATTACCTTGCCCTTTACCGAAGTGGAAGCATTGAATGAATTTTTTGATTTTGAAGCAAAATACCTTGGAAAAAGCAAGGAAACAACACCAGCCGTTGTTGATGAACCTATTGCGCAACGGATTAAGGCGGCGGCCAAAAAAATATATCAGGTGTTTAATTGCAACGGCGTGGTGCGGATTGATTTTATTTACAACGAAGAAAAAGAAGCGCCTTACATGTTAGAAATAAATACAGTGCCTGGACAAAGCGCCGCAAGTATTGTTCCCCAACAAGTAAAAGCCATGGGCATGAATTTAATGACTTTTTATACTGGTTTAATTGAAGAGGCGTTAAAAGGCTAATAGGTCATATGAGTTAATAAGTTGTTGGCTTATTTTTTTTATTACACACATCATTTTCTTACGTGTTATCCATTTCCCATTTATTCATTATCCATTAAAATACCGTGTTTAAATTCATCACAAAACAACATTTTATCGTTAACCTAATTGCCGCCATTGCCTTGGTGGCTTTGTTGATGTATGGTTTTTTACAAATGCTGGGTGTTATTACCCATCACGGCGCTTTTGAGAAAGTTCCTTCCGTAACGGGTATGCCCTTAACAAAAGCAATCCAAATATTACAAGAAAAAGGTTTTGAAGTTGAAGTGCAGGATTCGGTTTATATCGACAGCATTGCCCCGCTCAATACCGTTCGACAAAGCCCGTTGGCCGATGCAATGGTAAAAAGCAACCGTACCATTTATTTAACGGTAAATCGTAGTCAACCTCCGCAAGTGGACATGCCTAATTTGGTTGGTTTTTCTTTTCGCAACGCACAAATGTATCTGGCGCAATTGGGCCTAAAATTGGGCGATACCACCCGCCGGCCAGATATTGCAAAAGACGCCGTATTAGAGCAAACTTTTAACGGCCAGCCTATTGGTGTTGGTGCAAAAGTTTTTATGGGTAGTACTATTGGCTTTGTGTTGGGCGACGGATTAGGTGAAAATGAATTTCCGGTACCTAATTTACTGGGGATGACATTTGCTCAAGCAAAAGCTGCGCTTAAAGGTATGAACTTGAATATCGGCGGAATTGTGGCAACAGGTGTAAAAGATACAGCTAGTGCCTTTATTTATAAGCAATATCCAATGGTTAGAACAGAAGTTAGCGAAAATGTTTACCAAACAAATACCGTAAGGGAAGGGCAGGGGATCGACATCTATCTTTCGGTTACAATGCCTGCAATTATTGATAGCACTGGCACTGAAAAGCTAAATCCTAATGCGCAACCAAGTGACGACCCAAAAAAGCCGACAACCACAAAATCATCAAAACCAAATAATAATTATTAAATAAATACCATTTTAAAAATACTATTGTATGACCCAGATAACAGTTCAGGAATTGAAAAGCCGCATCGACAGCGGCGAACCGATACATTTGGTGGATGTTCGGGAAGATTATGAAAGGGAAGAATTTAATATTGGTGGGTTGCACCATAAACTTGGCCTCATCCAAGCTATGGAAACCGAACCGCTGGATGACTGGAAAGACGAAGAGGTAGTTGTTTATTGCCGTAGCGGTAACCGTAGCACGCAAGCTTGTTTAATGCTGGAGTCGATGGGTTTTAAAAATGTAGTAAACGTAAAAGGCGGGATGTTGGATTGGCAAGCAAAAAATTGACTGCATTATATTGATATCTGCCACTAATAAACGGAAGGATCTTCTGGATATTTGTGGCATTTTTATGCAGGTACTTTATTTTTAGATCAATAACAATCTTTAAAATCCACGAAACCGTGGTTCTCCATGAATCGAATTCAACTTATCAATCAAATAAATACAAAGAAATCTTATTTATGTGTTGGCCTAGATACAGATATCGAAAAGTTGCCGATACATTTAAAAGATCGGCCTAATGCAGTTTTTGAGTTTAACAAGGCCATTATCGATACAACAAAAGATTTTTGCGTAGCCTATAAATTAAATACTGCTTTTTATGAAAGCCAAGGCTTAAAAGGTTGGGAAGCCTTGCAGCAAACGGTTGATTATATACCCGTCACACATTTTAAAATAGCCGACGCCAAACGTGGCGATATCGGCAACACCTCTGCCCAGTATGCCAAAGCGTTTTTTGAAGCGATGAATTTTGATGCTGTTACAGTGGCGCCATACATGGGTGCTGATAGCGTAAAACCATTTTTGGAATTTAAAGATAAATGGACAATCGTGCTAGGGTTGACCAGCAATAAAGGCAGCGAAGATTTTCAACGGTTAAAAGTTGAAAATTCGGATGCCGGATTATTATATGAAAGCGTGTTACAAAAAGTAAGCAGTTGGGGCAACCCTAATAATTTGATGTTTGTAATTGGTGCTACACAAGCAAGTGATATAGAACATATACGCAAAATTATCCCTAATCATTTTTTATTGGTACCCGGCGTCGGCTTCCAAGGCGGCAGCTTGGCCGATGTTAGTAAATATGGCTTAATAAAAAACGATTGTGGTTTATTGGTAAATGCTAGTAGGGCGATTATTATGGCTTCTGCTGGTGAGGATTTTGCAGAAGTGGCAGCAATTATTGCAAAAGAATACCAAACCGAAATGGCTATGTATTTGTAATAAATTCATCCATCCATCTATTTTTATTTATAAGAAAAAAAGCGGCAGCCACAAACTTGCAAAATGTTTGTGGCTGCCGCTTTTTGTAGGCTTCTAATATTCTGCTAGTAATTGACATTAAGGAAGATCTATTTAAAATCAACGCTTTTTGTGCCAAAACATTATGATGGCATAAAGCAAGTGATTAATCCATCCTACGTTGAACTGTGTATGGTGTATGGTAGAAACGAAATGTTAAGTATAGTAAAATGTTCCATCATTATAGTTAAACTTTACATTGTTTTCGAAGCTGTGTGATTCTACCTTTATATCGAAAATAAAAGGGGAGTTTTATCTGTTGCTGAAATACTTTTCTACTTGTTTTTTTAGATTGCTTTTAATTATGAAATGGTTATTGTATATTTTTTCTGAAATTTTTATGCCGCTAAAACCGATGCTTATTTTAAATAAATGTATTGCCATACCAGCTTTGCCCACCCCTTGTTTTACCGCTAGTTTTAATAAATAATTTATCATTTTACAATTATAGATTGTATTTGATTTCTTAATCTTTTTTTTAATATTCAAGATCAACCAACCATCAAAATAATGATGAAACGTAATTTGCTTTTGTTACTTGCCACTGTGTTATTGTTAAATGTATCTTTTGCACAAGATACTGCCCAAATTAGAAAAGCCGCAGCTTACAAGGTGGTTGTAACCGATCGGGCTGAAAAAATTGTAGCTAAGTTAGGCATTACCGATGCTGCTAAATACAAAACAGTTAGGGAGCAAATTGCGCAGCATTATATTGATCTAAACAATATTTATGATGATCGCGATACAAAGTTAAAAGCACTAAAAACCAATACCGGCTTAGATAAAACAGCTATGGACGCTTCTAAAAAAACAATAGAGGCCGAAGTTGATACGAAAGTGGCTGATTTACATCCTAAATTTTTAAGCCAACTTGGCAAAAATCTTACGCCTGCACAAATAGATATGGTAAAAGATGGATTAACTTACAATGTGGGACAAGGCGCAACTGAACCAGTAGATGCGACAAGAAACATA
>CAWJTH010000009.1:0-18144 GCA_963845495.1 uncultured Chitinophagaceae bacterium | reverse complement strand
ACAAATATTTATCAGTGCTTTTTGCAGCCACAATAATCAGTTGCACAGGTTTTGCCCAAACAAATGTGCTAGACGATTTTAAGCCTTCTTCCTTAAACCAGCCCGGGCAGGAGTTTCCGCAGGTAAATTCGCAAGGGTACGTCCGATTTAAAGTAATTGCACCAAAGGCAGATAGTGTTAAAGTAAGTCTAGGGCTTGGCGGAAGAGGCGGTACCAGACTAACAAAATCAACAGACGGCATTTGGACCGGCACTACCGAAGGACCAATGGATGAAGGCTTCCATTATTACCATTTAACGGTGGACGGCGGAACATTTAACGACCCCGGCGCATTGAATTTTTATGGCTCCACCCGTTGGGAGAGCGGTATTGAAATACCTGCACACGACCAAGATTTTTATGCTTTGAAAGATGTACCGCATGGTAATGTGCAGCAAATACTTTTTCCATCTGCCAGTACCGGAACTGCTCGCCGTGCATTTGTTTATACTCCACCTGGATATGAAAAAGACAAATCAAAAAAATATCCTGTTTTATACCTGCAACACGGCTGGGGCGAAGATGAAACCGCTTGGGCCAACCAAGGGCATGCCAACCTAATAATGGACAACATGATTGCCGAAGGGAAAACAAAACCATTCATCATTGTAATGACCTACGGCATGACCAACGAAATTAAATGGGGCGGCATGAGAAATTTTAAAATAGAGCCGTTTCAAACAGTTTTGGTGGATGAATTGATACCTTATGTTGATGCCAATTTCCGCACCATTGCCAAACAATCGCACCGTGCAATGGCTGGTCTTTCTATGGGTGGCATGGAAACACATACCATCACGCTGAATAAAACCAATGTGTTTTCATACTATGCCTTACTAAGCGGTGGTACTTATGCTCCTGCGGAGATCAAGGACAAATCTACTGTAAAACTTATATTTATGAGTTGCGGCAGCCGCGAAAACCCTGACGGCGTTAAAAAAGCAACCGATGCATTGAAAGAAGCTGGTTTTAATGCAGTTTCCTTTGTTTCAGAAAATACGGCGCATGAGTTTTTAACTTGGCGGCGTAGTTTGAAGGAGTTGGCACCATTGCTTTTTAAGGATTGATATTGATTATTAAGCCATGATAGAATTCCCGCAGATGATGGATAATTTAAACCCACACAGATTAAAAATGAAACTACCATAAAGGCTAAATCTTTTAAAATCTGCGTTGTACTAAATCTCCTTAAATCTGCGAGGAAAACCACTTATAAAAATACCTTATGAATTTTAAACGCATCGTCCACAAGCGCAAAAAGTGCAGCTTGATATTGGTGGGGTAAAATACGATTTGGTGAAAGACGAAAAAGGCGTTTGGAAAGGTGAATCTGCACCGCAAGTAGAAGGGTTTCATTATCAACTGAATGTTGACAGTGCTTCCGTTCCCGACCCTGGCACACTTTCTTTTTACGGGGCAGGCCGACTGGGAAGTAGTGGTATTGAAATTCCTACTAGAGGCCGTTTCGCTTCAACCAACAATCATCCCTTCCTCCTTTTCTCCGCCTGAAACTCAGAAGGCGTCATATTGTATTTGGCCCTGAACACCTTACTAAAATAATTGGAATTTGCAAACCCAGTTTCATAAGCTATTTCGTTTACAGTCAAGTCACTTTTTTCTAATAATTCTTGGGCCTTTTCCAATTTAACTGAACGTATTAATTCAACAGGCGTCATACCGGTGTATTCAAATAATTTATTGTACAAAGATGCCCTGCTGATATATAAATGAGAACTCAACAATTCGACTGACAATTTGGGATTATCAAGGTTTTCGTGAATATATTGAAGCGTTTTTTGTACAAACTTATCTTTTTCAGAAACGACCTCTGTTTCTGGTAGACTTACAGTAACTTGTTTTGAATAAGTGTCTTTATAAGACTGGTTGAGTAGCAAAATATTATGGATTTTGGCTTCCAGCACATGAAAGTCAAATGGCTTTGTCATGTAATCTATTGCTCCTGATTCTAGCCCATCCAACGTGCCATTGGGGTTATTGGCTGCTGTAAGTAAAATAACAGGAATATGTTTGGTACGTTTATCAGATTTCAACTTTTGCACCAATTCCAAACCATTCATAATTGGCATTTGCACATCAGAAATAATAACATCAGGATGGTGAAACAATGTACGCTGCCAACCTTCTTTTCCATTTGGTGCTTCGTAAATGGTGTATAACTGCCTTAGGTTTTCTTTGATATAAAACCTAAAATCATCGTCATCTTCAATTATTAAAACTGATGGATGTGTGCCATTGTTATTAGCCGAATTTGTATCAATATTTAGTTCGATGTTTTTACTAGTAAATGCAACTTGCTTCGTTTCCACCTGCACCGCTTTCCAAAGTTTAATTTGGAATGTAAATGTACTACCATGGCCAACTTCGCTATCTATCCATATCGAGCCGCCGTGCAATTTTACGAATTCTTTGGTAATGGAAAGCCCAATCCCCGTTCCGTGATTTAGTATGGCTGAACTAGCATCGCCCTGAAAAAAACTATCAAAAATACTTGTTTGCGCCACTTTAGAAATTCCAATTCCTGAATCTTTAACGGAAACAGTCATCATAAAAAAGTCTTTTTCGGCATCTTCTTCCATTTTTAATCTTACTGATATATCTCCATTTTCACCAGTAAATTTGAAGGCGTTTGATAAAATATTGAACAGCACACGTTCTACTTTATCATGGTCAAATGAAACAAGCATTTCGTCGACCTCGGTATAAAACCCATAATGTATTTTTTTCCGCTTCGCAAGGTCATTAAAAGAATCACATACATCTTTTATGAAGAAAACAATATCGCCATCGCTGCATTGCAGTTTCAGTTCCTTTTCCTCCATTTTCCTAAAGTCCAGCAGTTGATTTACAAGATTCAGCAGCCTTCTTCCATTCCGCTTGATTAATTTAAGCTGGCTTAAAAATGCGTCATTTTTTGTTTGGCCAATCAGGTTGTCAATTGGGCCAGTTATAAGTGATATTGGTGTCCTGAATTCGTGACTAAGATTGGTGAGGAACTTGATTTTCATCTGGTCCAACTTATGTAGATATTCAGCTTCTTTGCGTTCCCTTTCAATCAGCTGTTTGGCCATTTGGCGTTCCTTTTCAAGCTCATAACGCATCTGTATTTTTTTAATTCCCCTGTGGCGGATATAAAAAAGCACACTTGCAAATACTAGCAGATAAATAAAATAAGCATAAATAGTTCGCCAAAATGGTGGCGCAACAATTACTTTGAAAGACCGTCCTTTTTGGTTCCAGACGCCGTCATTGTTGCTTGCCTTCACCACAAAAACATAATTTCCGGGTGGAATATTAGCATAATGTGCACTATGATCCTTACCAGCCTTAACCCAATTTTTATCAAACCCTTCCAATTTATATTCGTATTGGTTAGCTTCGGGTGCCGTGAAATCAAGTGCTTCAAAGGCTATGGAAAATCCTTGTTTGTATTTTAATTTAACTTCATCGGCCAAAAGTATCGGTTTATCAATAGGGCCATTATCAGCGGGTGCAACCGTCTGGTCATCTACTTTTAACTCAGTAAGCACAATTTCTGGAACATTTTGGTTTGTCTTTAAATTGTTTGGATTAAAGTGATTAAAGCCGTTTTGTCCCCCAAAAATCAACTCACCATCCGGAAGCTTCAATCCCGATTGAAGGACAAAAGCACCTGCCTGCAGGCCGTTATGGTTCGAAAGGTTTTTAAATTTACGAGTTGAAGGGTCGTAACAACTTAATCCGTTGTTTGTGCTTACCCAAATTTTGCCTTTTTCATCCTCGATTATCTTTAAAATAGTACCGTTTGTCAATCCGTCCTTTTCAGTGAGTGCTTCAAATATTTCGGAACCCTTTTTGAGTAGGCCCAGCCCATTTCCATTGGTGCCTACCCAAATATTTCCCCTGCTGTCTTCCTTTATAGAAAGCACATAATTACTTGGTAAACCGCTATTTTCTTTTGTATAAAATGAGAATTTTTTGCTGAGCGGATCGAAGACCGATATGCCAGAGCCAAACGTGCCAGCCCAGATATTGCCCATACTATCTTCTTCAAAAGACCGAATGAAATTGTTTGCCGGCCCTGTGGCATCGTTGGGTTTTGACGGGTTAAAAACATACTTTTCTATCTGATTGCCGCTATGCCTTATAACATTTATTCCGCCGCCATTTGTTCCAATCCAAAGATCTCCATTTTTCATTTCTTTTAAACAAAAAACACTATTGTTATTCAAGCTAGCATTGCTAGAACCGTCAACAATATGGTTTACAGATTTGGTTACAGGGTTGTATTGATAAAGGCCATTTAGATAAGTGCCTACCCACAACAAATTGTTTTTTGTCATTTCCAGCGCCAGGATAGTCAGATCATGGTTATTGTTTCTTACTGAGATTGGTAGCGGAATGTAATCAAGCAAATCTGTATTACGATGATACAACTGTAAGCCCCCACCGTCGGTTCCAACAAAAACATCGTTTTGATAAGCTGCAAATGAAGTTACGATAGGTGATCGTAGACCTAGTGGATCAAAGGCGCTATATTCTTTTAGGTTAAAATGGTTAATGTTGTCATTGTATTTGTTAAGACCGCCCCTTACGGTGCCAACCCAACAAATGCCTTGTTTGTCAATAAGAATTGATCGTACAGATCTGCTACTAAGACTATGCGGATTTCTAACGTTAGGAGCATAGGTTGTAATGTTGTTGGCGGCAATGTCAAGAATATCTAGACCTTCCTCTGTACCCACCCACAATTTATTGCTGCTATCTACTGCCAGCATATAAACAAGATTGCTACTTATTTTTAGGTTTGAGCTGGTATGTAAAAAATTCCTGAAGTGGCTACTTTTTGGCATTAGCATGCTTAATCCGTTTTCGGTAGCAAACCACATATTGCCTTGCTTGTCTTCAATTATTTTGTATATCGTATTATGTGCAAGACTAGTGTCATTGCCTTGTAGGTGTTGAAAATTTTTCAGGAGATCAAGTGTGGGCTGGTACATATACAACCCCACGTCTGTTCCTACCCATATTTCTTGTTTACTATCCTCATAAAAATAAAGGCTAACCTTACCATCCACTTCTTTTAGCAGCTTTTTATACCTACTATTCATTACCAGTTCTTTATCTTGAGGGTTTATGATGTAAATCCCCCCATAACTGGTTACAATTATGTTCCCATCCTTATCACCATTTATCGACGTTATTGCCAACCCAACCTGCACGGGGGTTTTGCTTATAAAATTAGAAATGGAATCTTTATTCCTATCATAATAGCTAAGTCCACCGCCATTTGTTCCAATCCAAATAATTCCATCCTTGCTTTCATAGAGCGAGGTAATGAAATTAACGCGAAGGCTATTGCTATTTTCAGGCTCATGCTTATACACTTTAAAATTAGTGCCATCAAACCGGTTAAGGCCATCTTCAGTAGCCAGCCAAAGAAATCCAAAATGGTCTTTCAAAATATCGTTTACCGTGTTGGAAGATAATCCTTGTTGTGTAGAGTATTTAGTGAAATTAAGCTGTGGTTCCTGTGCGTTTGCACCGTCGCCATAAAAAAATAGTATTACAAAAAAGATTATTGAAAAAACTTTCATATGGTTGAAACGGTGGCAAGCTGTATGTAAAAATTTGTTGGCCTGAGATTTTCTTTTTGGGAATCCAAAGACAGCAAAGCTAAAATGTAATCGGTTACAAATTTAAGAATTATTACTCCCTTACAAACTTTTGACTGCTAAAACTTTTCAATTGCTACAAAAAGAATTGTTTAAATAAAAATTGTAATTATTGGCATAATGATGTGACAGTTTTTAATAGATTTTTATTTATCGTTGATTATGAATATGTTATAAAGATAGAATGATATATTCTTTTCTAAAATTTGACATTATTTTCTTTTTTTTAGATGATTCTACCCTCCTTTTAAAATTGTCAAATCTACATTTGTTAACGATTTACCAAAATCCTATTGTTGTAACTAAACCAAAGCGTCAATAGATTATTTGGAAAAAAACGAATTGCAAAAAGAAATTAAATCATTGCTTATGAAATTAAATCGATGCTTATCAATAGAAGCAGCTTACCATTTGCCTGTCAGTATATTACTAACATTTATTAGAAAAGAGTAGAATCTATCTACATTAAAGTGCATGTGTTATGCCATTTTAATGTTGTTAGAAATTTTCCTCTATGTATGCGATTTTCAAGTTGAAAGTCCATCGGTAATTCTTTTGCCCAATAACTAACATTTTATAAAAAAGCTAAGATGATTTTTCCTTTAAAATTGTATAAAAGGCTTTTGTTGGTAGCGCTAACTCTATCAACAATTATTCTAAGCCTACCAACATTTGCGCAAACGCCACATGTATTAAAAGGTGTTGTAACAGATGCATTAAAGACACCGATTGTCGGCGCAACACTAAAAGTAAAAGATGGAACGAATATTACGACTACTGATTCAAATGGAAGATTCTCTCTTTCTATACCTGCAGGTAAAAACACGATAAGGGTTAGTTATGTCGGAAAAATTGCACAGGATGTTACTATCCGCAACCAGGAAACACTTGCCATCATCTTGAAAGACAGTACATCAGAGTTGAACGATGTTGTTGTAGTAGGTTATGGAAAGCAAAAAAAAGAAAGTGTCGTAGGCTCGATAGTACAAGTTAAAGGTGAAGTATTGGAAAGAACGGGCGGTGTTTCAAGCCTTGGCGCTGCTTTAACAGGCAATTTGCCTGGTCTTATAACGGTTGCATCACAGGGAACGCCTGGTGCCGAAGACCCAAGAATATACATTCGTGGCCAAAGCACCTGGAACAATACCGACCCATTGGTTTTGGTGGATGGAATTGAGCGTTTGATGAGCAGTGTTGATATCGGCTCCGTTGAAAGCATTTCGGTACTGAAAGATGCATCTGCTACAGCAGTATTTGGTGTGAAAGGTGCAAATGGTGTAATTATGATTACCACCAAACGTGGTCGGGAAGGTAGGGCCGACATTCGTTTTACCGCAAATTCTACCATGAAGGTGATTTCCAAGCTAGCCAGTAAATACGATTCATACGATGCAATTGCAGTTCGTGACCAGTCTATTGAACGTGAGCTGGGGCTTTCTCCGTCTTCATGGAGTAAATATGTGCCAATTTCTGAACTAGACAAATATCGTAATCCGGCAAACGAAGCAGAAGCTGAACGTTACCCGAATGTGGATTGGCAAGACCAGTTAATCAGGAAGTCGGCCATGTCTTTCAATTCCAGCATCAACATTTCGGGCGGTACTTCTTTTGTAAAATATTTTACTTCAATTGATTATCTGAACGAAGGCGACATCATAAAAAAGCTTTATAATGGTAAAAGCTATGAACCAGGATATGGCTTTAACCGTACCAATGTACGAAGCAACCTCGACTTTAATTTAACCAAATCGACTGTTTTAACCGCTAATTTGGCTGGTTCTTACGGTGTAAAACAAGATGCTTACGGGCAAGATAGTTGGGAATACCGCATTTGGCAAAGTATTTACAGCAATGCGCCAAACATTTATTTTCCCCGTTATGCTGATGGTGGATGGGGCTACTATCCAGCTGAACAAGTTTCTACGGTCAACTCTTTAGCAACATTGGGCAATAATGGCGTTCGTAAAACTACGACCACCCGCATTACTACCGACTTTACATTGCGTCAGGATTTGGGTATGTTATTAAAAGGTTTAACTGCAAAAGGCACGCTTTCCTATGACAATGCGTTTGTTTCTCAGGGTGGTGTTTACGACAACGGAAGTATTCAGCAAGAATATATTAACCCTGTTACAGGCGCCGTTACCTATAGCCAATATTTGGGAACAAATCAATTTAATTGGATACCAACGCGTTGGAGCACCAATGTAGATGCTGTTGCAAACGGTTCTACTTATCGTAAATTGTTTTATCAGTTACAAGTGGATTACGCCAAAAAGTTTGGTCAACATGAAGTGACTGCCCTAGGATTGTTTAGCCGCGACAAATATGCAACCGGAAGCGAATTTGAACATTTTCGGGAAGACTGGGTAAGCAGGGTTACTTATAATTATGGCGGTAAATATTTTGCTGAATTCAATGGTGCTTACAACGGTTCGGAAAAATTTGGGCCGAACTATCGCTTTGCCTTTTTTCCATCATCTGCATTCGGATGGATGGTAACCAAAGAGAATTTTATGAAAAACGTAAAATTTCTTAACATGTTGAAGCTACGTGTTTCTTATGGTCAAGTTGGTAATGATAATATTGCAAGCCGTTGGTTGTATACAACTCAGTGGACTTATGGTGGCACTACTCCTTTGGGTTCAGCGGCTGGCCAAAATAGCCCTTACAACTGGTGGGCCGAGGCACAAGCAAGTGTTGGCAATCCTGATATTCATTGGGAAAAAGTTACAAAAACCAATTTTGGTGCTGATTACACTTTGCTTAACGGCTTGTTTTCTGGTAGTATTGATGTTTTTAACGACCTCCGCACCGACATTCTTTTGGCTGGATCAAGCCGTTCAGTTCCTTCTTACTTTGGCGTTCAACCTGCTACGGCTAACTTGGGTAAAGTGCGTAATAAAGGATACGAATTTGAATTCCGCGTTAATAAAATCTTGTCAAAATCAGTTCGTGTGTATGCAAACTTTGCCATATCACATGCCAAAAATGTGGTATTAGAAGCAGATGACCCACAATTGAAGGATACCTATCTACAAATAAAAGGCAAACCAATTGGTCAGCCATATTCTTATGTAAGTAGTGGTTATTACAACAATTGGAACCAAGCTTATGGCAGTGCCCAATTAAATACTAATGATAATCAGAAATTGCCAGGCAACCTTAACATGGTAGATTTTAACGGCGACGGGGTGATAGATGATAAGGACAGGGTGCCAACCGGTTATCCCACATTACCCCAAAACACTTATAACGCAACGATAGGTGTTGAGTGGAAAGGTTTCAGCGCTTTCGTTCAATTTTATGCCGTAAACAACGTTAGTCGCTATTTACAATTGGTTAGTTTTTCTGGCCAAGACCATTACGACAATGTGTACAAACAAGGTGCTTATTGGACGCCAACCAATACAAATGGCGCTGTTCCAATGCCACGATACGCAACTACAATGCCTTATTACGGAACTACTTATTTATACGATGGCTCTTATGTAAGGCTAAAAAACGCTGAGATTTCTTATACGTTCAAGGCGGCTCAATTAAAGGGAAAACTTGGCCTTAACGCACTTCGCGTTTATCTGAACGGAGACAATTTGATAATGTGGACTAAGATGCCTGATGACCGTGAAGTAGATACAAATGGTGGTGCACAAGCGGCATACCCAACTGTTAGGCGTTTTAATTTAGGTTGTAATGTAACTTTTTAAAATAAACATATGAAAAACAATATCTATAAGATTTTTGCCCTCTTAGCAATCATCAATATAACCGCTTGCAAAAAATATTTGGATAAAGCTCCCGCAGCCGATATTTCGCCAACAGATGCGTATATTAATTTTACCAATTTTCAGGGATTTACAGAAGAATTGTATTCTGCCGTTCCTGTATATACCAGCAAAACTTGGGCCGCAGACTGGATTTTAGGCGATGAAATACTACATAAAACCGGCGTAACCTGGTTGAACGAACAGTTTGACAATGGAAACAGCTGGTCTTGGACTACTGCCGAATGGATTTCTTGGCTGGATGCACCGAGTTATGTTACTAGTACAGGCAATAATGGTTTTGGCAAAGGGCTGTGGCCAAACTGTTGGTATGCTATCCATAAAGCCAATTTGGGATTGGC
Source organism: uncultured Chitinophagaceae bacterium (assembly GCA_963845495.1). Classification (GTDB taxonomy): domain Bacteria; phylum Bacteroidota; class Bacteroidia; order Chitinophagales; family Chitinophagaceae; genus JAZKFT01. Next base: position 8,307 of record CAWJTH010000009.1, on the reverse strand, counting down.
GAATCTTGATAAACTGGTAGGCACCCAAGAGGAAAAAGACATCATTAAAGGTCAATTGTTGTTTTTCCGTGGCTGGTCTCACTTTGAGTTAATGAGTTATTGGGGCGGGCTTCCTTATATTGATACCGTTTTATCATCTGGCGCAAAACTAGAATTGCCCCGCCTAACTTACCAAGAAACAGCTGACAAGGCTGCCAAAGACCTTAGGGCCGCCGCCGATCTTTTACCAGTTGATTGGGACAATACAACTGTGGGCAAAACAACGTTAGGCAAAAATCAACAACGGCTTACCAAAGTAACTGCCTTGGCATATTTGGGTAAAAACTACTTATACGCAGGTAGCCCGCTGATGAATAGGGCATCCAAAGGCACTCCAACTTTTAATACTGATTATTGCAAGAAGGCGGCCGACGCATTTGCTGAATTATTAAAACTAGTTGACAGCAAAGCCACATTCGTTAAGTTGGTAAATTTCTCTGATTACAGTAAGCTTTTCTTTACCAATGGCGGAAATTTTATTCCTGGCTATCCTGAATCAATTTTTGAGGCTCCCGTTTATAGCAGTTGGTTCGAGGGTTGCCCTTGGGGCCCAAGTTCTTGCTTTACAGAATCTAATTTAGGCGGAGGCTATGCATCTCCCAATGCTAGGTTTGTACAAAATTATGGCATGGCAAATGGCTTGCCCATTACAGACCCGGCATCTGGTTACGACCCAAATAACCCTTGGGTTGGCCGCGACCCACGTTTTTATAATGATATTGTGAAAGATGGCGACCAAGTGATACAAGGTTCGGCTCCAGCAAGTTCTGAAAAATTCCGTTATGCCAACTTATCCAATACTGGTTATAGCCGCAGCAGTTCAGCTACAGGCCGCACTGGTTACTTGTTGAAAAAACTAACGCCAATGACCGCAAACAGTATTGATAATTTCCCTAACAATTATATGCACCCATCTTACTTGCGTTTGGCCGATGTTTATTTAATGTATGCAGAAGCAGTATTGCAAGGTTACGGTTCAGGTACCAGCACTGGCCCAAGTTACATGACTGCCGAAGCTGCATTTAATGTGATAAGAACCCGTTGTGGTTCTGGTTTACTTAACAAAAACTACGTGGCCGACAAAGACAAATTCATGAGCGAAATTGTTCGTGAACGTGCCATGGAACTTGGTTTTGAAGAAGAAATACGCTATAACGATTTGCGTCGCTGGTTGCTTGCGTCAGACATAAAAAACAGGGAAAAAACAGCTATCAATTTTGACCGTGGTGTAAATGGCAAACCAATTAATATACAAGAAGTGGTGCTTGTAACACGTCAGTTTAACGATAAAGATTACTGGTTACCATTAAAAACAAACGATGTAACGCTTTACCCATCATTTGGTCAAAATCCTGGGTACTAAAAATATGGCCATACTTTAAGCGCAAATTGAAAATTTGTCATTGGTCTTTCAGTCAATTGTCATTGACTAAGGCACTGGATTGCAATGATTTAATGCCACAATGACTAATGACCCTTTTACAAACTTTGGATTTCGAAAGCACAAAACGTTAATAGGTTTAAAATCACTAAAAAGAAAAAGATAATGAAATTTAGATATAAAAAAATTGGAGTGGTGCTATGCGGGATGTGCCTTGGTTTTTTGGAGGCTCAAGCACAAATTGCCGATAACATTAACCCAACAACACCCGGCACAGATTCTTTAGTGCATGTGCCTTATGGGGTTGTAAATCAACGAGATTTATCGGGTGCAATTTCCGTTTTAACTCCCTCAAAATATTTGGATAAAAATTATGGGACATATCCACTGGAAGGCGTCAGCGCATTTATTGGAGGTAGTAACTTGTGGAATTTAGGTACATCATTGGTATTAATAGATGGGGCACCTCGTGCTATAAATGATATAACTACCGCCGAAATAGACCAAATTACCTTTTTAAAGGGTGCCAATGCGGTTGTACTATATGGTAGCCGTGCGGCAAATGGCGTAATCCTTATCACTTCAAAACGTGGCAAAGCAGGGCATCAAAGTTCTATTCGGGTAAACACTGGCATCAGCGTGCCAAAATCTTATCCCGAATATTTAGGCTCGGCCGAATATATGACCTATTACAACCAAGCTCTAAAAAATGATGGATTGGCACCATTATACGATGCCACGACTATCGCCAATTACAAATCCCATTCTGATACTTATCGCTATCCAGATGTAAACTATTTTTCGTCTGATTATTTGCGCAAATTTTTCAATACCACATCTGCCAATGCTGAATTTTCTGGTGGTAACGAGCGTGCCCGCTTTTATGCGCTTGCTGGCTATCAAAACCAAAATTCCTTATTAAAAATTGGTGAAGGACAAAACGAAAATAATTCAAGGTTAAACATCCGCGGCAATATCGACCTAAAGCTGAATAGTTTTATCAACACGTATGTAAATGTATCTGCCGTTTTTTCAAGCAACCGCTCTGCGTTGGGTAATTTTTGGCAACGGGCAGATTCTATCCAACCGCAGCGCTTTTGCTCCGCTCATCCCTATTAATTTAATTTCAGCCGGCGCCGCAAATGCCAGAGCGTTGGTTAATGGAAGTCGTAATATTATTAATGGTCAATACCTACTGGGCGGCACGCAACAATATTTAACCAGTCCGCTTGCCGACATTTACGCAGGTGGTTACAATGCTTTTACCAGTCGCCAGTTTCAATACACAAGCGGCGTTGATGTTGACCTTAAAAGCTTGTTGAAAGGTTTTTCTTTTCATGCACAAGTAAACATTGATTATTCAAACAATTATAATGAATCGGTAAACAACACGTATGCCATTTACGTTCCTACGTGGAGCACTGGTTCAACCGCTGATTCTATTACCCAATTAACTGCATATAATAAGGATAGTAAAACTGGTACGCAAAATCTATCCAATACATTTAGCGACCAATTGGTAGATTTTAATGCGCATTTTGATTATAAAACCTCCATTAATAACAAGCATAATCTATCAGCAGTATTGGTTGCAGCTGCCATGCAACGCCGTCAAACAGGTGATTTTCAATATCGTACCAACGCCAACCTAGGTTTGCAAGTGGCTTACAATTACGACCATAAATACTATGCTGATTTTAGTGGAGCCGTGGTGAATTCTACCAGGCTGCCAGCTAACACCCGTGTAGGTTTTTCACCAACACTAAGCTTGGGATGGTTGCTGAGCGAAGAAAATTTCTTGAAAAGTTCCAGCGTTGTTAATCGTTTAAAATTAACGGCATCTGCTGGTATCATCAATACCGATTTGGATATTCCCATCAACAGTTATTATTTATACAATGCCGTTTATGCGCCTACTGCTTATTATTCTTGGGCTGATGGAACTTACACCAATCGCACCAGCACCATATCTCGTGGCGAGAATTTAAACTTGAGTTATGCCAAAAGAAAAGAAATAAATATTGGCATAGAAGGTTCTTTGTTCAATAATGTGTTGGACTTTACGGCTACTGCATTTACCATTAAAAAAGATGGAATCCCAGTACAGAGCAACACCTTATATCCTAGCTATTTTATTACAGGTTATCCACAAACTTCATTTGTGCCTTATACAAATTTTGGAGCAAACAGCTATAAAGGATTTGATTTTCAGTTAAACTTTCATCAAAAACTTGGCGATGTAAATCTTACCATAGGCGCAGCCGGTACTTATGTTACAACAAAAGCGCTTAAAGTTGATGAGCAGTACGCCGATGCATATCGTAACCGTACCGGCAGACCAACCGATGCAATTTTTGGTTTGCAAAGCAAAGGTTTGTTCGCTGACCAAAACGATATTACCAGCAATCCAGCCCAAAAATTTGGCACGGTTAGCCCAGGCGACATTAAATATAAAGACCAAAACGGCGATGGAATAATAGACAGCCGTGATGAAGTGATGTTAGGCCGTTATGGAAGTCCTTTTACAGGCTGGCCTAAACTTTACGGTGCAGTATAAAAGCTTTTCATTATTTGTGTTGGGAACAGGAAATTTTGGCGGAATGGGCATCAAGAACAACAACTATTATTGGGTATCTGGTGCCACCAAATATTCAGCGGTTGTTCGCGACAGTTGGACGCCAGACACAAAAAATACCGCAACTTATCCCCGCTTAACCACGCTTAGTGGCGGCAACGATTTTCTTAACTCAGATTTTTGGACTTACAGCACCAACCGGTAAATCTTTCCAAAGTACAGTTGACTTATTTCTTTCCTGAAAAATTCATTAAGAAATCTTTTATGAAAGGATTGAACATTTATGTAAGTGGCAACGACTTGTTGACGATTTCTAAAAACAGAAAAATTATGGAGCTGAACTTACTTACCACACCGCAAACACGCTTCTACAACTGCGGCATTAAAGCTGATTTTTAAGACAAAACATTAAAAAATTTATATGAAAAGAAGAGTGATTTTTATATTGGCCTCGGTTATTATTTTTTCGAGTTGTAAAAAAGTTTTGTCTCCCGCTGATGAAAATAATCGTGGACTGAGCGATATATACAACGACGCTGCTTTTGCGGAAGGGCTTTTACTAAATGGTTATGTGCGATTGCCGCTTGGAAGTTATTCGTTTAACGATGTTGCTACGGATGATGCCGTATCGAATAACCCTAACAATAATTATCTGTTGATGGCAACTGGCAGATGGTCGTCTATCTAATAATCCCTTGGACCAATGGACCGGTGGATTTGCCGCTATCCAGTATTTAAATTTGATATTGTCGCAAGCCGATAAAGTAACCTGGGCAACTACCGGACAATACACTAATCAAATGTTCAACGACCGTACAAAAGGAGAATCGTACGGATTGCGTGCTCTTTTTATGTATTATTTGTTGCAGGCACATGCTGGTGTTGCTACAGATGGAAGATTAATGGGTGTGCCTATTTTAACGAAACCACTTGATGGCAGTTCCAACTTTAATTTGCCCCGCAATACTTTTAATGAGTGCATTCAGCAAGCTTATAAAGATTTGGATTCTGCGCAGAGTTATTTGCCGCTTGATTTTGAAGACGTTACCGCAAACAATCAAATCCCTACAAAATATGCTAGCGTAACAACCATGTCCGATTACAACCGCGTATTTGGTGCATATAATCGCCAACGTATGACGACCCGCATCGTGAATGGCATCCGTGCAAAAATTTCATTGTTGGCCGCCAGCCCTGCTTTTAATAAAACAGTTGCATGGACAAAAGCCGCTGATGATGCAGCTTTAGACCTTGACTTGATTGGCGGCGTATCTGGTAGGTTTGGCCAGCAATGGTAATTACTGGTATTCTAAAAATAATTCTGCTGAAATAAATGGTTTGGCACAAGGAAAAAATCCCAAAGGAAATCCTTTGGCGTGGCAATGTAAGCGTTTCCAATAGTTTGGAAGCTGATAACTACCCTCCTACTTTGTATGGCAATGGCCGCGTAAATCCTACACAAAATCTGGTTGACGCTTTCCCAATGGCTAACGGATATCCAATTACAAACGCAAGCAGCGGTTATGATGCAACCAATCCATACCTTAACCGCGACCCTCGTTTAGCACTGTATATTGTGTTGAATAATAGTACGATGGGGCCATCAAATGCCAAAATTTTAACACAGGTTGGTTCTACTTCTGATGGGTTGAATGCTTTACCAACTTCAACACGTTCTGGCTATTACATGCGCAAATTGCTTCGCGAAGACGTGAACGTAAACCCGGCAGCTACCAACACGCAAACCCATTATGTACCTTATATCCGCTATACGGATTTGTTTTTGTCTTATGCCGAAGCTGCCAACGAAGCTTGGGGACCAGATGGAAAAGGAACGCATGCCTATTCTGCCCGAGACGTAATTGCTGCCATTCGCAAAAGAGCAGGTATTGCGCAGCCCGACAATTATCTGGCATCCATCAGCAGTACAGACGATATGAGAACGCTCATCCATACCGAAAGGCGTTTGGAACTTTGTTTTGAAGGTTCCCGTTTCTGGGATTTGCGTCGCTGGAAAGAATCATTGACCGAGCCGGCAAAAGGAGTTGCCATAAGCAACAATCTGTATACCATTAGCACCATTGAAACTAGGCAATATTCAGATTTTATGTATTACGGCCCACTACCCTATAGCGAGGTATTGAAGGAAAACACCTTACAACAAAACAAAGGATGGTAGCTATACCAATTAAGAATTAAGAGTTAAGAGTTAAGAAATAAGAGTTAAGAGTTATGAGTTATGAGTTATGAGTTGTGAGTTGTGAATTTTTAATTTTTAATTTTTAATTTTTAAAATGTTTGCAGCTTAAGAATGTATCATTAAATAATTGTGCGTACTTATAAATAGAAGTTAATGAAAAAAATAATTTTTGCGTCATCTCTAATCATGGCTATCTGTGCTTCCTGTACAAAAAACGATAGCATCAGCTTTCCCGATTATAAATATACTACGGTGTATTTTGCCTATCAATACCCTGTAAAAACATTGATTTTGGGAAACGACATTTTCGATAACACGCTCGACAATCAGCATGTAGTCCAGATACAGGCTAGCATGGGCGGTGCATATTCAAACACCAAGGATATTTCTATTGGCGTATCTGTTGATAATACGCTAGCCAACAACCTAACATTCGAGAACGGAACAAATGTGGTTGCAATGCCAGCAAGTTATTATAGTCTTTCGAAAGATATGAAAATTTCCATCCCTGCTGGAAGTGTAATGGGCGGAATGAATGTACAATTGACCGACGCATTTTTCGCAGACCCCAAGGCCATTAAAAACACGTATGTAATTCCATTACGCATGAATTCGGTAATAGGTGCCGACTCAATCCTAAGTGGTAAAAGCACACTCACCTCGCCCGACCCACGTGTAGTTGGCAATTGGGTTACCGTTCCAAAAAACTATATTTTGTATGCCGTAAAATATATGAATCCTTGGCATGGCAATTACCTAAGAAGAGGTATTGATGTGGTAAAAGGCAACAACGGCAATACTTCGCTTGATACAACTGTGGTTTACCATACACCTTTTGTTGAAACCGACCAAGTTGTTAGCACTGGTACTTTATCTATGGCTATGGATTCATTAATGCTGGCCGCAAAAACAAAAAACAACGCCCCTGATTTGCCGTTTCAAATGCTTTTAACGTTCGATGGCAACGGAAAATGCACCATCACAGGCGCTTCTTCCACCACTTATTCGCTTACCGGCAATGGCGAATTTGTAAAGGGCGGAGATTCGTGGGGCAACACGCCACGTGATGTTTTGCACCTAAAATATACCGTAGCTTTTGGTACAACCACCCACAGTTTTACCGATACGCTGGTAATGCGTGACCGTGGCGTAAAATTCGAAACGTTTAACCCAACGGTACATTAAGAAGCAGGTTGTCTTTTCATTTATAGCAATTGGCTGTCTCAAATTTTTGAGGCAGCCTTTTTTATGTGGCGTAAAGGTTTTTAAAGAAAATTACTCGCTAAAAACAAAGTGTTTCAAATGGTATAAGCCAGTAGTTGCGATGCTCGGTTGGTTGTTCACTCGTTTATCTAACGCTTTACTAATGCAGGTCGGGGGATTGCCAAAAGTTGTCAACTTTGTTCTTGAAAATCAAATGTTCACGGGCTTTAAAAGTTGACAACTTTATTTGCGACAGTGTCCCAGCGGGGTTTTCACAAACACGAACGTCAAATTATTTATTCCTTGCTGTGAAACCCCGATGTGTAACGTAACATTTAATAGATGAAGCCACACGCCTATTAGTTTAAAAGGTCATAATATGCCCGAGCTGCTAACCTTAAATTTCGATTTACCCTTATAGGCATATCTTTGTTCTTACAGTATGGCTGTACAGTTGCCTCTTCTGAAAGGACAATATGTAAGAAAAGGAAGAAATACGCTGCAGCCATGAGTAAATAATTCACTAACCTTAAATTTAAATCTATGTCAAAAAAGACAGCTGAACCTAGGAAGAATAAGCCTACGTCAAAAGAAAAGCTCAGCACAGAAGAAAGCGGATCCAAAGAAAAAAGCACGGTAAGGTCAAAGACGCCGGCAGCCCGGTTCACAGAGCCGGGCTTTTTTATGTCGTTGTTTGAATTTTGGTTTAGGACTATATCACCAAGTTTTTCCTCCAGCGATTAAAATAAATTGGTGAATGCTTTAAACATAGTGAAAGCCACCCGTCATTTCGGTTTATGAGGATTGCGCACAACGTTAATGTATTGTTGCAGGTGGGATATTTTATAACGTCCAGTCCGGAACCACTGCCCAATTGAAAATATAAAGTTTGTGTCCCAGCGGGATTTT
>CAWJTH010000008.1:0-15381 GCA_963845495.1 uncultured Chitinophagaceae bacterium | reverse complement strand
GATTCCGTAAAAAAAGGTGAATTGCTGGCCGAAATTGAAACAGACAAAGCAATACAGAATTAGAAATTATAAAGATGGTGTGCTTTTGTACATTGGCGTGCCAAATGGCGGCAAATTACAAGTAGACAGCGTACTGGCCATTTTGGGTGAAAAAGGCGAAGACATAAGTGCATTGACCGGCGGCGGCGCAAAACCAGTTGACAGCCAAAAGCCGGCAATTGACAGTAAGCCCGAGGCCAGCAAGCCTGCACCTGAAGCTCCGGCATCTGCCAACCAACCACCGTCATCTAAACTAGATATTTCAAAAATTGAGGAAGTGGTGTTAATGCCACGCCTTAGCGATACCATGACCGAAGGTGTGGTTGCCGCATGGAACAAAAATGTTGGCGACACCGTAAAAAAAGGCGAGGTATTAGCCGAAATTGAAACCGACAAAGCCACCATGGATTTGGAAAGTTACAAAGACGGAAAATTGCTTTACCAAGGCGCTAAAGCCGGTGAAAAAATACAAGTAAACGATTTGTTGTGCATTATTGGGCCAGATGGCTTTGATATTGCCCCGATTGTTGCCGCAGCAAACGGTGGTGGCGCTGGATCATCAGGCGGCGGAAGTGCGCCAGAAGAAAATAAACAACCGGCTGAAGAAACTAAATCTTCAACTACGCCAGCTGCCAATAGCCAGCCACAAACTGCCGCTGCTCCGCAAATTGTAAACGAAGGCCGCATTATTGCTTCGCCTTTGGCTAAAAAATTAGCTGAAGAAAAAGGTATTGATTTGCGTTATGTAAAAGGAACCGCAGATGGTGGAAGGATTGTAAAAAGCGATGTTGATTCATTTGTTCCGGCTGCTGCTGCGCCAACACAAGCTGCACCGGTTGCTGAAACAAAAGCTGCGCCTCCTGCTGCGTCGGCTGAAAAGAAACCAGCAGCTACCGTTGCACCGTTCAATCCTGGTGCTGGCGAAGGTTTCAACGATTTGCCAAACAGCCAAATGCGTGGTGCCATTGCCAAACGCCTTAGCGAAAGCAAGCAAACCGCACCCGAATTTTATGTGCGCATGGAAGTAAACATGGACAATGCCATGGCCGCAAGGGTTTCCATGAACACAATCAGTCCGGTAAAAATCAGTTTCAACGATTTTGTGATAAAAGCCACCGCTTTGGCATTGAAAAAGCACCCAGCTGTAAACAGCGCTTGGATGGGTGGTTTCATTCGCCAGTTTAGCCATGTACATATTGGTATGGCTGTTGCTATTCCTGATGGACTGATTGTTCCGGTTATCCGTTTTGCTGATCAAAAATCGTTGAGTCAGATTTCTGCTGAAGCTAAAGATTTAGGTGGAAAAGCCAAAGGTAAAAAATTGCAACCCAGTGAATTTACCGGCAGCACATTCACCATTTCGAACTTGGGAATGATGGATGTGGATGAGTTTACCGCTATCCTTAACCCGCCCGAAAGCTGTATTTTGGCTGTTGGTAAAATAAAAGAAGTAGTAGTGAAAAAAGGCGACGGCTTTGGTGTAAGCAATTTTATGGTGCTTACCTTAACCTGTGATCACCGCAGTGTAGATGGTGCCGTTGGTGCCGCATTCTTACAAACGCTAAAAGCTTATTTGGAAAACCCGGTTACGATGTTGGTATAATTGACTGATTTCAATATAATAAAACGATAAAACCCCGCAAAATTTACGGGGTTTTATCGTTTTATTATATTGATTATTGAGTTATTGGCGCAAATAGTTGTTCAATATCTATTTCAAAATCAGGCAAAACAGGATTGGCTATTATTGATTGTCCAGCGATAAAAATTTCAATTTTATTTAATGCGGTGTAGGCATATATTTTTTTAGTTTTTGGTAAAATATACCAAACCAGTTTTACGCCGGCATCAAAATAATCCCGCAGTTTTGTTTCTATGTCCACCAAAGATTCGTTTGGCGATAAAATTTCAATTACAAAAGTTGGCACTACTTTTATTCCCTTTGCCGCAGCAAGAATTTGTTCCTCGGTAAAAAAAGCCAAGTCGGGAATCCGTTTCCTGAATTCATCTATATAAACATCTACTTCGGTAAACAATTCGCACTCATTTTTATGAGCATTTGTTTTTAAAAATTGCCTGCTTAAAAATTTCAATATCCATATTTCTATTTGCTTCATGCCCGGCTTTTTGATAATTTCCCCGTAATAAAATTCGTAATTTGTATCACTATTCCTTTTAGCTTCCCATTGTTCAAATTCAGCTACTGTTGTTGGTTTTTTAGAAGCACGATTTTTACGTAAAACAGCAGAACGATCCTTTACAATTTCCATACATCTTAAATTTTGCTTCAATAAATCTACGACTTTTTATTCTTGTGCATGTGAAAAGCAAGAAACGGGAATCGTTAAACTGGCGGCATTAAAATAATTTTGACGAATCCCCACAACCCTGTCAGGGCAAAAGCCAAGCCCTGACAGGTTTAAACCGCCGGTTCCTGCTGGCTTAAACAGTGGAAACTACCTAAGCCCCAAATAATTTCGGTTGAATCAATGCCAATAACTTCTCTGGTCGAAAAACAAGATTGGATGATTTGTAAAGCCTTATCATCTTTTGCGCAGCGGAAAGTTGGCACAATTACCACGCCGTTGGCAATATAAAAATTGGCGTACGATGCAGGCAGGCGTTGGTCTTCGTGGATCACCGCATCTGGCATCGGCAGTTCAATTATGTTTAGCTGCTTGCCATTTAGTAACCGCATTTGTTGCAATTGTTTTAAGTTGTTTTGCAGCAATTCATAATTTTCATCTTGTTTATTTGCCTCAATCACTGTTAAAACGGTATCGGTATTTACAAACCGTACGGTATCATCAATATGGCCGTCGGTATCATCACCAATAATGCCATCTTCCACCCATAAAATTTGCTCTACGCCATAATAATTGCGCAGATAATTTTCAATTTGAACTTGGTTTAAATGTGGATTGCGGTTTGGATTTAACAAACAAGCTGTTGAGGTAAGCAATGTTCCTTCACCATTAAATTCAACTGAACCGCCTTCCATTACAATGCCTGGATGAAAAACCGGGATATTATAATGTTTGCCAATCAAAGTTGGAATGACATCATCCAAATCATAAGGCGGATATTTATTACCCCAGGCGTTGTAGCCCCAATCAACAATTACTTTTTTTTGCTGCGCTTTTGGGTTGATAAGAAAAGCTGGGCCATGATCGCGACACCAAGCATCATTGGTGGGGTGAAAGAAGAATTCGATGTTAGACAAATCTGCGCCAGCATCCTGCAAATGCTTGCTGGCAAAGGCTTTCATCGCTTCATCCAATATATTGATATTTACTTTTTCGTGCTGCGCCACGGTTTTTATAAACTGGGCGTAGTATGGAAAAATGCTATCGATTTTATCGGGCCACGAAGCTTCTTTATGGGGCCAACTAAGCCAAGTGGCGGCATGCGGCGCAAATTCTGCGGGGAAATAATAACCTAATTCTTTTGGGGTTGATTGTAGATTAACGGCCTGTTCCAAATATTTATTTTTAGGGGCGCAATATACAAAAGTGAATGGTGAATGGTGAGTAGTGAATAGTGAATGGTGAGTAGTGAATGGTGAGTAATGGGTAGTGCTGCTCCTCACGATTCACTACTCACTACTCACCATTACAACCCAATAAATTTTACCAATGCCTTTGCCACACCATCATCATTATTCGTATCGGTTACATAATCGGCTGCTTCTTTCACTTCGTCCGGTGCATTGCCCATGGCAATTCCCACTCCGGCAAATTCAATCATGGCCTTGTCGTTAAAATTATCGCCAATGGCAATAATTTCTGGCTGATGAATTTGATACCGATCCATCAAAAACTGGATGGCCTTTGCTTTAGAAGCATTTTTGTTCATCATTTCCAAATAAATAGGCTTGGAAGTATACATGTTCAAATCAAAATCGGGCTGTAAATCATGTTGAATCTTATCCACAACTTCCGGTTCGGCAATAATCAATATTTTATTAGGACCGCTTTGCGTGGCTTCCCAATGTGCCAGCGTTGTATCAAACGGCTGAATGGTAACCGGAACTTCCGTTATCTTCTGTTCTTTAATAATATAATCGTTTTCAACCTCGGCAAACCATTGTAGCTTATCATAATAAATAATGGTGGCGCCATAAGGTTGCAATGCCGCATGCAGGCGTGAAACCGTTTCCGCATCAATAAAAGATTCGAAAATTATGGTTGAATTATTGGCAATATAACTTCCGTTTAAACTTGAGATCGGTGCTTCCAATAATCCTACTTCTTGGGCAATTGGCGTTATGCCGTGCAGCGGCCTTGCAGAAACCAGTACAACCAAGATGTTTCTTTCTTTTAATTGTTGAAGGGTGGAAATGGTGCTGTCGCTAATACTATGGTCACTTTTAATGAGCGTTCCGTCAATATCTATAAATACTGCTTTAAACATGTTTTGGCGTTGATGAGTCGTAAAAGTAACCAGTTTTTAACAACCTGTTGCTGGTATTGTATTTGTACGTTTGTATTATGGGGCATTTGGCGAAACATTTTATAATTAGGGCAATCGCTTGCCTTTGTTTTTGCATCCCTATGCAACTAAATGCACAAACAAAAGTGCCAAAATCTTCTAAAAAAATGTCGGTTGATAGTTTTTTATTAACCCGAAAAGGTTGGTTTCATTCGCTTGCCAAAAATTTGGTGGCCGATACCACTACATCTTACAATGGAAAAAAAATTGTGCGGAACGATTTGATATTCAAAAAATATAAGGACAAAATAATCCGCCAAATTGATATTCAAGAACTTGATTTTGGCACATCTATTATTGATACCAATAACACGATGAAGACCCGTTTAACGCATTTGGCAAATAGCGTACATCGAAAAACCCGGCCATTTGTGATACAGAACAATCTTTTCTTTAAAAAAAACGACAAACTACAGCCATTTTTGTTGGCTGATAACGAGCGGTATCTGAGATCGTTACCCTATTTTCAAGATGCAAAAATTGTGGTGAAGCCAGTTCGAGGCAGTAAAGATTCAGTTGATGTGGTAGTGGTTACCAAGGATATTATTGCGTTGGGCATTTCTGTAAATTCTCTCAGTTTTAATCAAACCAACATTACCATGAAGGAAGATAACCTGCGTGGTTGGGGCGATCGCATTTCTATAAGCACCTTGTACGATAATCATCGTTTCGACCATTTTGGCGTGGGTGCCGATTATATTAAACGAAATGTAAGCGGCTCATTTATAGATCTTTCTGCTGGTTTTAGCACTTTTTATGGCGGCATAAATATTCCGCCGCAAGAAGGTAGGTTTTATTTAAATTTAACAAAGCCATTGATAAACCCTTATACCAAATGGACTTATTCGCTGGATTTAAGTACCCATGTTTCGAAGCAATTGTACGATGATGATTCGTTGTTCCTAAGTGACCAGCGTTACAAATATTATGATGTAGACGGGTGGGTTGGCTATAACACAAATGCGCAGGGATTAAGTGTACAAAAAGAAGACCAACGCCTTCGCGGATTGATTGGATTGCGTTTGATGAAGCAACAATTCCAATATATCCCCATGAAGTACGATAACGGTTATTTTTGGCAATACACAGATATTGCCGGCGTTTTAAGCTCGTATTCAGTTTTTAGGCAAGATTTTTATAAAACAAATTACATTTATGGTTTTGGCACCAGCGAAGACGTTCCAACCGGAATTGACATTTCTGTAACCAGTGGTTATATTAGAAGGCAAACGTTGCCGCGTCCATATTTTGGATTTAGCTTCGAGCGGTATTATTTTTCCAACCGTCAAAATTATTTCGATTTTATTGTTCGATCAGATGCTTATTTACACAATGGCAAATTAGAAGACGTGAATTTGTTGGGTAACATCAACTATTTCAGTCATTTACGAACACTGAACGAGAAATGGAAACAACGTACTTTTTTAAGTGTTGGTATTTCAAAACAATTAAACACCGTTTTAAATGTGCCACTTTTGGTAGAAAGCGATTTTGGGTTACCGCAATTTAATAACGGGCTAAATGGCGGTTATTTTAGGAGCAGTTTTAAAGGTGAGTCCGATTTTTTTGCACCTTGGTCGTTAGCCGGTTTTAAGTTTGCGCCTTTTGTTTTTTACAATGCTACGTATTTCATCCCCGCACAAGAAAAATTTGCGCAAGGCAATATGTTTAGTGCCATTGGCGGTGGTGTGCGCACCCGCAATGAGAATTTGGTATTTGGAACAATAGAACTAAAAGCTTATTATTTTCCAACCCGAGGGTATTATAACAATAGTTTTAAAATTGCGATTACTACCGGACTAAGGTTTAAATACAATACCAATTTTATTAGGAAACCCGATTTTGTGCAGATTAACTGATCTGGCAACTTTTGGTTATGTCTCAGTTTGAAGTTTTGAGCATTAAAAAATTCAGTGTTCTGTGCCTCAGTGGCAAACCCAATATTTGCCACTGAGGCACAGAAACACTAAAATGAGATATGCTTAATCTTTTTGCTTTACGGTCAAGCATTAAATTTCAAACTGAGGCACTACCCAACTTTTAATCAGTTTAGTAGTATTTAACAAAAGGCAATATCTTTAACAACTAAGTAAGAACACCTGTTTGTTATTGCCGCATGAAGATTAGCCATTTATTAGTCGTTTTTTTATTGCTAACACCCCTTTTTGGCGCAGCTCAATTGTGCCAAGGCAGTTTAGGCGACCCGGTGGTTAAAATAACTTTTGGGGCGGGATCAAATCCTGGGCCGCCTTTAGCCGCAGGGATTACCAACTTTATTTATCAATCTGCCGACTGCCCAGATGATGGATTATATAGCATTCGTAATTCTACCGCAAACTGTTTTTCCGGCACTTGGCAAAATGTTAATTCTGACCATACCGGCGATCCGAATGGTTATTTTATGATTGTAAATGCTTCGCAGCAGCCATCTGATTTTTTTGTAGACACCATTCATGGGCTTTGCTCGGGTACTACTTTCGAATTTTCTGCGTGGATTCTGAACATCTTAAAACCCAGTTCCTGCAATGGTTTGGGCCAAAAACCAAATATCACTTTTTCTATAGAGAAGCCCGACCGCACGGTTTTGGCAACTTATACAACAGGCGATATTAACCCTAATAGTTTTGCCGCCGCATGGCAGCAATATGGTTTCTTTTTTGTGATGCCTGCCAACCTTACAACCGTTGTAGTGCGCATGACAAACAATGCGCCGGGCGGTTGTGGTAACGATTTGGCCTTGGACGATATTGCTTTTAGGCCATGCGGGCCAAGTATACAAATTACATTAAATGGTAGTACCGATAATTTTAAAAATCTTTGCGCCGGGGACGCATTCAATTTAACGCTGAATAGTATTATCAGTTTGGGTTATAACAATCCTGCCTATCAGTGGCAGCAAAGTAGTGATGATGGAAAAACATGGGTTGACATTCCAATGGCCACGGCAAGTTCTTACACCACCGCCATTCCACCAACCTTGTCCGTGGGAACGTATAAATATCGCATTGCGGTTACAGAACAGGCAAATTTGGTTAATTCAACTTGTAAGGTTTATTCCAATATTTTTCCGCTTATTATTAACCCCTATCCAAACATTCATATTATTGCCAACAATCCGGTTTGCGAACGGGATTCGTTGGAATTGCAAGGCCCGTCGGGCAATTTTAATGTTTGGAGCGGCCCGGGTGGATTTACCGATACAGGTTACGACGCATTTAGGTATCCAATCAAATTAACTGATGCAGGTACTTATTATATTACTGCTACGACTTACGCAGGGGGGTGTTCAAAAAGTGATTCCATCAATATTACCGTCATCCCTAAAACCACGGCTTATACACGTGCAGACACAACTATTTGTGAAGGTAAAAGTGTAAATTTAGAAGGAAGCGGTGTAGGTTCTTATGCATGGAATCCAGCAACAAACCTTTCTAATCCATTGATAGCCAATCCAATCGCATCGCCTATTATTACAACTCGATATACATTGTCGCTTACTAATAATGGATGTACAGATACAGCTTCTGTGTTGATTCAGGTATTAAAAAAACCTGTGGCCAACGCTGGGCCGGATAAACAAATTTTTGAAGGACAACAAGTCCAACTAAACGGTACTACGGCAGGTTCCAACATCCATTATTATTGGACGCCGAATGCAAATATTGATAACGACACGGCTATTTCGCCAATTGTTTCGCCCTTAAAAAATACCGTTTACACGTTAAACGTAGTTTCAGATGTTGGCTGTGGCATTGCTACCGACGAAGTATTGGTAGGCGTTTATTTAAAATTAGTGATACCAAACGCATTTTCACCCAACAATGATGGCATAAACGATGTTTGGAACATCATTAATCTAAACACTTACCCTTATGCCACGGTAAATATTTTTGACCGATATGGAAAAATGATTTTTGAAAGTTACGGTTATGCAAAACCTTGGGATGGAACTTTTAATGGAAAACCGGTTCCAATTGGTACCTATTATTATATTATTGATACCAAAACTATTGCACCTAAATTAAATGGCTCTGTGTTTTTGATTAGATGAAATGTGGATATTGTTATATTATTTAATGAAATTTGGATAATCGGGGCTATGGTTATTAATGATATTCCGGACGAGATAATAATCATTTTCCACATCAAAACTTACGTAATAAGTAGTTTTCCAATTGTGCTTGTATTGACAATAATAAACTCCGTATTTAGAATTTTTGGTTTTCATTCTTTTTTGACTAGGAATGGAATAAATAAATTCATATATCTTATCAACATATGTCTTGGCGTCTGCTTTAAAGCCAAAATATTCATACTCGTACAAAGTGTCTATCAAATCCAATAATTTTCCATCTGCAAAAGGTGTTAAAATTATTTGTTCCACAAACCGTCAATTTTTGCATACACTTTTTTACGGGATTCTTCAATGGTTATTCCTTGTTCAAATTCTTTCATAAAAGGTGTTTTAGGGCTAGCTCCTAATTCTTTTTGTGAAGAAGTAGCATTTTTATAATTTTCTACTTCATGATTAATACAAACAGTTTCCTCGTCCTTATTTTCTTTTGAAACTTTTTCTATTATATTGGCCATATAATTTCTTTTGGTAAAGATAATGCAGTATTCATCATGAATCCAGTTTACTATATTTTTTGCCCGTAATATTCTTTTCTAATCAACCTTAACAATAAATTTTTCACCAATCTTTCCTTTAGATTTCGCTACCTGAAAAATTTTCCTTTACTTTTGCCAATTGGCCCAGCCTGAACGGTTTGCAGTTGGCAGTTACAATTGGCAGTTTGCATAAAACGCAATATCCAAATCCTAAATACTGCCAGCACTTCCTGCAAACCGCCAACTGCAAACTGCCAACTAAAACTATGGCCCTTTCCCATTTAGTAAAACATATATACAACAATGCTACCGACGAAGTAATCCGTCGTGGCAAAAAAATCCACGCCATGGGTTTTGTGGAAATGATGGACCACAATGCCCTCATCAACAGCATTAGTTTTCGTGTAAAAGACGACATGTACAATATTTGGTATAAAGTGTTTATACAACATTACAGCGACCCCAAAGGCATGGAGCTCCGCTGTACATGCCCCTACAATTTAAGTGAGGTTTGTAGGCATAAAGCTGCGGCATTGTTACAATTGCAGGATATGGTTGACCGCAATGCATTGGAAGGACAAGAAATAAATTACAATCAAAAACACACCCAAGTTAAAATAAGGCAGATTGACCTGAAGATGATTAAGATGCTGGGCGGCCAAACCAATTACGAAGAGGCCGAGCAGCTTTTACGCACACACAAGGCCAATATTTTATATGCCCAAGAAGAAAAAGTAGAGGCCGAACTGACTATTGAAAACGAAATGTTCAAGTTGGTGATACGCAAAAACGATGAACGTTTTTTTGATACTTCTTGTACTTGCGATTATAAATCGCACCCATTGTGTAAGCATAAAGTGTTGTTATTCTTGCAGTTATTGCATACATCTGGCGCTAATTATTTCGATAGTATCCGCAATTTCGATCGTGATAAAGACAAATTATTATCGTTGTACGGTTATTCGTTGGCCGACGATCTAAAAGGAAAATTTGAATTTACCTATAAAGATGGAAGGCCTTTTTTGCGGGTGCTCGATCCATCAATCAAACGGGTATCGGCTCCTATAAATGTTCCGCCGCGGCCACTTGCACCAGTTGAGGCTAAGGCTGCACCTGTGCACGAAGTGGAAGTGGAAGAAGCAACTAAAAAATTAGGGGTGGTTTTTAATGCAAATTATGCCACTTATCCTTTTTTTACGGTAGATGCGATACAGGGCGATAAAACTGAAGATGGGAACGCATTCAACGGAAAAATTGAAAAAATTGATTTATCAAAATATGTAAATACCGAGGTTTTTGATGAAGATGACAAGCAATTATTGCAACAATTGCGCAAATTTTCTGATGCCGAAGTAAACAAATATTTAAACCGTAATTCGCCATTTAGCGGTATTTGGGAAAATATTGTGCACACCAACGGCGATGAATTGCCCGAGGAAACCCGCCATCTTATTAACGAATACTTACATCCCAAATTAAGACGCTTGCTGGAAGAAAAGCAAGACAGCCCCTTCATATTTTTATTAGCTGAAAAGAAAAAATTTGTTACGGGTCAGTTGGAAGCGGTTAATTTATCGACCGAAACTATAAAGCCAGCTTTTTTTATAAAGCCCGTAGGCGATGCTTTTGAAATTACCTGTAAAGTAAAAGTTGGCAAAGAAATATTGGATGCCAATGAAAACGGTTGGAACACGCCGTTGCTTTTTTTGCACGATAATACTTTATATGCTTGGGAGCGGCCAGAGGATATTCTGTTGGTAGAGAAGCACTTACAAAAAGGCCAAGTGTTGATAGATGCCAAACGCTGGCCAAGTTATGCCGAAAAGAACATAGCCAAATTGGCTGCCGATTATGATGTTCAGTTCGACCAATCGCTGGTGCAGCACATTAAAGAAGAAGCGCCGGAAATAAAATTACAGTTGCAGGAAAAAGGCGATTATTTGGCCTTCGTTCCTATTTTTTCTTACAAAGGCTTTATTGCGCCTAACAATAGTTTGGAAACCATCACCATTCCACACGAAGGGAAAGTGTTGGTTGTGCATCGCCAAAGGGAAAAAGAGAATGAATTTTTGCATCAATTGGCCAATTTGCATACCCAGTTTATTAGGCCAGAAGGCAGTATGCAGTTGATTTTGAAGGGAAGTGATGTGCTGAAAGACAACTGGTTTTTTCTTTTTGTGGAAACGATGAAGGAAAGAAAAATTCCGGTTCTTGGTTTTGATGCGTTGCGCAATTTTAAATTTAATACGGCAAGGCCAACAACGCATATCCGAATTAGCAGTGGCGTTGACTGGTTTGATGCTAAAGTTGATATTAGTTTCGGCGACCAAAAAGTGCGCATCTCCGACATAAAAAAAGCATTGGCCAATAAGCAAACTTTAGTGCCTTTGGCCGATGGAACCCTGGGTATTTTACCCGAAGAATGGGTACAGAAATATTCGTTGTTATTCAAAGTCGGTGAAGGAAACAACGATTCGATGAAATTGTCAAAATTCCATTTTAGCGTTATTGACGAATTGTACGAGCAACGCGACGAAGAAGAGCTGATGATGGAACTGGAAGAGCGTTTTGACAGGCTTCGTGAATTTAAAAAAATCACTAAAATAGACGCCCCAACTCATTTAGAACCAATTTTAAGACCTTATCAATTAACAGGTTTTCATTGGCTTAACTTTTTGCAGGAAACAGGTTGCGGTGGTATTTTGGCTGATGACATGGGCTTGGGTAAAACCATCCAAGCATTAACCATGCTGCAACACTACAAAGAAGAGAGAGGTGCTTTGAAAGCCATTGTGGTTTGCCCAACTACGCTGTTGTATAATTGGGAAAATGAAATAAAAAAATTCACATCGTCTCTAACATATTTTATTCACCACGGCCCGCAACGCAGCCGCGATGCTAAAGCCTTACAGCAATACGACATCATCATCACTACCTACGGCACTTTGCGCAGCGATATTGTAACGTTGCAAAAAATGGCGCTCGATTATATTGTATTGGATGAAAGCCAAGCTATCAAAAATCCAAACAGTAAAGTAGCGAAAGCCGCTTGTATTTTGGCCAGTAAAAACAGGGTTTGCATGAGCGGTACACCCTTGCAAAACAATACGTTCGACATATTTGCGCAAATGAATTTTCTAAATCCAGGACTGCTTGGTAGCATGGATTTTTTTAGAAACGAATTTGCTACGCCTATCGATAAGTTTGGCGAAAAAGTACAGAAAGAACATTTGCGGAAACTGCTTTTCCCGTTCATTTTGCGCCGCACCAAAGAACAGGTGGCAAAAGATTTACCTGAAAAAACAGAAACCATTTTGTTCTGCGAAATGGAAAAAGAGCAGCGTGCCATTTATGATGCTTACCGCAACGATTACCGCGATAAAATTATGGGCGTTATCAATGTACAAGGCATCGACCGCAGTCAATTGACCATTTTACAAGGGTTGATGAAGCTGCGCCAAATTTGCGATTCGCCGGCAATTTTAAATGAACAGGAAAAATATCCCAACCATAGCATTAAATTAGAAGAACTGACTAGGGAAATAACCGAAAATATCAGTGATCATAAGGCATTGGTTTTCAGTCAATTTCTTGGCATGCTTGCATTGATAAAAGAAAAACTAAAAGAAGCTGGCGTTCAATACGAATATTTTGACGGCAGCACTACGGTTACAGAACGTCAGCGGGCCATCGATAATTTCCAAAACAACCCGGATTGCCGCGTTTTCTTGATTTCATTAAAAGCTGGTGGTGTTGGTTTGAACTTGACGGCCGCTGATTATGTGTACATTGTAGACCCATGGTGGAACCCTGCCGTTGAGCAGCAAGCCATCGACCGTACGCACCGCATCGGCCAAACAAAAAATATTTTTGCATACCGCATGATTTGCAAGGACACGATCGAAGATAAAATCATTCAGTTGCAAGAACGTAAACGTTTATTAGCCAAAGAATTGATCGGCGATGATGCTGGTTTCGTGAAGAAATTGACTAAGGAAGATGTGGAATATTTGTTTAGTTAAGCTTCCAAAGTTGACAACCTTTTCATGCGTTCTAACTTTTTTAAGGAATTGAATAAGGTTGTCAACTTTTTATGAATGTCTGTAGTTATTTTCTTCTAATCTGATAAAGTACTGTAGTTTGTAATTTATTTTAATATAATAAATTTACTATTACTTTTGGTCAATGGACAAACCTATTATTGGCCGTTTTATCGACCCACTCACTGATTTTGGTTTTAAGCGCCTATTTGGAAGCGAGCCCGATAAAGACTTGTTGATAGAATTTTTGAATGAACTGCTAAAAGGCAAAAAGCAAATTGCCGACCTTTCGTATAATAAAAATGAACAGTCAGGTTATGTAAAAGATAGTCGTAAAGCTGTATACGATTTGTTTTGCACGGGGCAAAATGGTGAACAGTTTATAATAGAAGTGCAAAAAGTAAGGCAAGAATATTTTCGTGATCGCTGCGTTTTTTATACCTCAGCCTTAATACACGAACAAGGGCCAAAAGGTAGTCCCAATTGGGATTTCAAGCTGAAAGAAGTTTACTTGATTGGCATTATGGATTTTGAATTTGATGATACCCATCAAGATAATTACATCCACGAAGTGGCTTTGATAGACACGACAACCAAAGAACTATTTTACAATAAACTTGGCTATATTTTTATAGAATTACCAAAGTTTAAGAAGCCAGTTGAAGGGCTTGAAACAGAATTAGACAAATGGCTGTTTGTATTGAAGAACCTTAGCAACTTGGATAAAATCCCCGTAATTTTGGACAAACGTATTTTTTCAAAATTGTTTAAAATAGCCGAAACGGCCAACTTAACAAAGGAGGAACATAAAATGTACGAAGCAAGTTTGATGCAAAAATGGGATTACGAAAACGGCATTGATTATGCGGTGAAAACTGCCGTGAAGACTGCAGAGAAAAAAATAATGGAAAAAACTGCTAAAAGTATAAAGGATGATAAATTTCCTATAGATATTATTGCAAAATATACCGGCCTTTCCATTGAAGAAATTGAAAAATTATAAGTTTTAGCCGAATGGTTAACTTAACAAAGGAGGGACATAAAATGTACGAAGCAAGTTGATACAAAAAATGGAATTACCAGAATGGTATTGATTATGCGGTGAAAACTGCGTAAAAACTGCTTGAAAGAAAAACGAGCTAAAGCCAAAGAAGCCAAGCATATCGTAAAAATTTTAAAAAAAGATTAACTTCCGCTAGAAACTATTGCAAAGGCAACTGGGCTCTCTTTGGACGAAATAGAAAAATTGAAGTGAAACTTTAAGGGCTGTTACAATTGTTCTTTTCAAGTATAACAATTCCTCTTTATCAACTAAGTTTGCCGCCCTGAAAAAGAACGAATAAATGGCTAAGCAAACATCTACCACCAAAATATCTCTTTTATTTTACCCACAAAACTTGTTGGTAAAAAATGTGGTGCTGGAGATTTTGTTCATCACCAAATCGCAAGAAAGCATCGATTATAAAAACTTTCCCGTTTATCCATCCGAGCTAAAAAAATATTTCCAAACGTTGCCTTTGGCTGGTGTTGATGTGTTGAAAAAACTTAGCGAAGACGCCTTGGACGAACAGGCTTTTCAAATAACCGATGCTCATGCCAAACACAGTAGGGATAAGCCTTACAAGCCATTTTACAATAATGCCATGTTGCGGCATTTGCACAATTTGTTTTTACAGGCAAAGCCATTTTCTAAAGAAGTAAAATGGCACCAAAAAGTACAGCAAGAAAATAAAAGTTTTAAAACAACGCCTTGCTTGTTCAGCGGGTTTAAACCTTATTTACATTTTGAAGTGGTGATGGAAGAAGGCCGTTTGCATTTGCAAACTTGGATAGAAATAAACGGTTCCAAATTTCCAATTACAGATTTTAAGCGCTACCATTTTTTATTGGAAAGCAATGGTGAATTTTTCATTTTAGGTTATAACGATTATCTAATTTTGGAATGGATCATCGACGCTAATCCTCAACAATATGCTTTTTCTCCCGATGATTTTGCGCAGCATATTTTAGCAAAATTGGAAGAAAGTTACACCGTAAACCGCAACAATCTTTTTGTTAAAAACGAAATATATGTATTACCCAAAAATAGGGTAATGCTAAGCGAAATTAGCAATAGCTTTTTGGTGTTTACGCCACAATGGGAATATGATGATATGTTGGTGGAAGGCCAATTTCAGCCAACTACGGAAATAGCAAAACA
>CAWJTH010000007.1:0-44374 GCA_963845495.1 uncultured Chitinophagaceae bacterium | reverse complement strand
TTCGGAAACCATTTATGCGGCTCGAAAGGGATCGCCGCTGGTAATTGGTATCGGCAAAAACCGTGATGAGCATTTCTTGGCCTCTGATGCTTCGCCGATTATTGAATATACACGTGAAGTAGTGTATGTGAACGATTACGAAATTGCCATCGTTCGTCCAGATGAATTGATTTTGAAGAATTTAGGCAACGAGAAACAAACGCCTTTTATTACCAAGCTCGATATGGAATTGGCCTCCATTGAAAAAGGTGGCTACGAGCATTTTATGTTAAAGGAAATTTTTGAACAGCCAGATACCATCCGCGACTGTTTGCGTGGCCGTTTAAATGCAGCCGAAGGAACTATCACAATGAGCGGTATAGATGATAATTTGAAAGCACTAACAAGAGCTGAGCGCATTATGATTGTGGCTTGTGGCACCAGTTGGCACGCAGGATTGATTGCTGAATATTGGATTGAGGCACTTTGCCGCATTCCGGTTGAGGTGGAATATGCCTCTGAATTCCGTTATCGCAATCCGGTTATTCATGCTGGCGATGTAATTATTGCCATCAGCCAAAGCGGTGAAACTGCAGATACGTTGGTGGCACTAGAAAAAGCGAAAGAAAAAGGCGCTTTTATTGTTGGCGTTGTAAATGCGGTGGGAAGCAGTATCGCAAGGCTGAGTGATGGCGGTGTTTATACCCGTTCCGGCCCTGAAATTGGTGTAGCTTCTACTAAAGCATTTACTGGACAATTGGCGGTTTTGGCTTTAATGGCACTAGAAATTGGTTACGCAAAAGGCACCATCGACCGTGACAGGTACATGCATTTGTTGAAAGATTTAGAAGCGATTCCTGAAAAAGTAAAGGAAATCCTGAAAGATGTTTCCAGCATTAAAAAGGCTGCGGAAGCATACAAAGATGCCCGAGACTTTTTGTATTTAGGCCGTGGTTATAATTTTCCGATTGCTTTGGAAGGTGCTTTAAAATTGAAAGAAATTTCTTACATCCACGCCGAAGGTTACCCCGCTGCAGAAATGAAACACGGCCCAATTGCTTTGGTTGATGAAAATTTACCGGTAGTATTTGTGGCCACAAAAGATGCTTTTTATGAAAAAATAGTAAGCAATGTGCAAGAAATAAAAGCACGTAAAGGCAAAGTGGTTTGTGTTGCTACCGAAGGCGACACCATCATTCCCGGCATGGCGGACCACGTAATGTTTGTACCGGACGCCGATGAAATGTTTGGCCCCATGCTAAGCTGTATCCCAATGCAATTGCTGAGTTATTATATTGGTACCGCAAAAGGAATAAATGTAGATATGCCAAGGAATTTGGCGAAAAGCGTGACGGTGGAATAGTGAGTGGTGATAGTGAATAGTCAGTGGTGAGTAATGAGTAGTGAATGGTGATGAAATAGTGAATATAAATTAAAAAGAGTTTGCACTTTAATTGGTGTAAACTCTTTTTTTAAACAGTTTTAAACAATGATGATGCATTATCGAATTTCTAATCATCACATTATCAAAATAATCATTCCTCACGTTTTTTATTTAATAAAAAAGCCTTTCCAGATTTTTGAATGTACTCATATAATTCTACATCGTTGCTTGATTGTACAAAAAGATAACTCGGCCTATATCGCACCATAAATGAATCCAAATCGGGAGGCTCTAAACCTGTCAATTTTTTTACGATTTGTTTTGTGAAACGGTGATTAATGTATTTCTGTTCTTCATCGTCCTCTAACCTTTCTTTAAAGGCTTTCATGTGATGGTTTTCCTTAAAAGCAAACATGTTAATGATTGTATTCGGATCCATACCAACTGTACCATTGCTCATATTTACCGTTTTTAATGGATTTGGTTTATGAAAACCAAATGCTTTTGCATATTCCTGACGGTTTTCGAGCGAATCCATGTGGTAATTTTTAGATTGCACTACTACATTGGGCAACATATTATTGGTTGTAACTTGTAAACTCATGTCAAATTCCCAACTATGTTCAATACTTTTTACTAAAAATTTCGCGGTTGGTTTATTTTGATAAGAAAAATAAATAGAGTCGGTCGGCAAAAGTTTCAAACTATAATGACCTAACGAATCAGTTGAGGTTCCCAAACCCGAAGTACTTAGTACGCTAACACCTTCTAGCGCATTACGTTGGGTTCTATCATAAACAGTTCCCTTTACTTCTATTTTTTGTGCAAATAAAAAATTTACACTTAAAACAAGCGCAGCATTAACGGCAAATAGTTTAAAAATTACAGATTGGTACATTTAAGCTGTAATATTATGGTAGAAACTGGAAAATTATACAATGTTGGCTTTATTTTTAACTTGATTTTGCCGTCAAAAGAAACTCGAAGTGATTTTATCTTGTGTAAATAAGTATGATGGCGTTATAAGTGACAATCATGTCATCAAGCATCTGGAAAATTGACTTTAAAAACAAAATAATAACAATAGCTTCTAATTTAGATTCATTAGAAGGCCTATCAGATGCTATAATATTTCCGTCTTTTTTTAATAAAAATACAATTAAAATAGAAACACTTTTAAACAATAAACAATCAAAGAAACTTGAACTGGATTTAGGTTTTAATGGATTGATTATTATGCCTTTAGAAGACTTCAATTCAATTGATTTCAATAAAAAAAGTACCACTCGAACATTTCAATATTCCACCCCTGCAAGTTTTAAATCAATTAAAAGTGTGGAAGCGTTTGATAGTGTTAAGATTGGAAAAAATAGCTATCAAACAATCATTATGTCCAGTAAATATGCAAAAAATAAATTGCTTGGATTGCTTTTTTTTTAAACAATTTGAATTTATAATATTTGATTATATAGATAAAAATCTATACATAGCAAAGCAAAAAATAAATAATCAACTCAGTCGGTGTAAAAGCAATTGTATGAAAATTATTTAATTTAGTTTTACAAAGCCAACCAAGTTTTTGCCGTTTCTAATTCTGCAAGCATAAATGATTTTACTTCACCAGGCATTAAATGGCCAAAAATATCAGTAAATTTATTTACACCTTTTTGGTCGCTTACAATGGCAATTTTATGCCATTGAAACAAATGTTTCAAGCCAACTTTTATATCGTCATACCACGCACCGGCACTTAAGTTGCTTATATCTGTATCCAAAACAAACAAGTAATTTATTTTACCTGTTGCATCAGCCATTTTATCAACCACAGGTATTAATATAGTATCATATTCATCTTTCGTTACTTTTCCGGAAGCTTTAAAACCAACAACATTTTCGGGAAGATCATTTAATTGTTCTATCATAAAATACGTTTTACTAGCTAAATAATAATTTCATGCCAACAGTTAGCCTATAGTTAGTTATAAAAAATGACCGTTTTAAAAAAGATTTTGCTAAAATCAATTATTAAATTGATTAAAAAATGGAAATCAGTAATTGTAATTGGAGCAAGTGTTATTGATAATGATATTTGATTATTTCCGCCTTAATTTCGATATTTAGCAATTAATAAAAAATAAGATGGCATACAACGAAAGACTTGCACAGCGTGTTAGGGAAGCCCTTTCAGCTATTCCAAATGTTGAAGAAAAGAAAATGTTTAGGGGAATTACCTTTATGGTGAACGATAAAATGTGTGTAAGTGTAAGCGGGGAAGAATTAATGTGCCGTATCGATCCAACATTGCATGAAAATTTGATAGAAAAAAACGGGTGCAGAGAAGTAATTATGAGGGGTAAAACCATGAAAGGATATGTGTATGTTTCGCCTGAAGCAATTAAACTTAAAACGGACTTTGACTTTTGGATAAAGCTTTGTATAGATTTTAATAGCAAAGCTAAATCATCAAAAAAGAAAAAAGATTAAAATTAGCCTTATTAAAACTTTTTGATAAATTTGATTTAAAATAATTAACCCATGAAAAAAGTAACCGGAATAGGTGGTATCTTTTTTAAATGCAAGGAACCAGCTGCCATGCGTGACTGGTACAATAAACATTTGGGGTTTGAAACAACCGACTATGGAGCAAACTTTGAATGGCTGCAAGCAGACGATGCTACAAAAAAGGGTGTTACTTTATGGAGCCCTTTTAAAGAATCTACCAAATATTTTGAGCCTTCGCAAAAAGAGTTTATGATTAATTATAGAGTGGAAAATTTGGTGGAATTGGTGGAACAATTAAAAGCCGAAGGCATAACAATTATAGATGAGATCGAAGCTTCCGATTATGGTAAATTTGTACATATCTTAGATATGGAAGGAAATAAAATAGAATTGTGGGAACCAAATGATGTTGAATAGAAAATGAATTAAGGGCAATTGATCTTTAGCATACAAATACTAAAAAAACGCAAACATTTATATGTCTTGCGTTTTTTTTAAGTAATAAAATTAAATTATAATGCCCCGGTATTATGCAATTTAATTACATAAGCGTATTCACTTTTAATTTTATTGGGATCAAAGTCTGGCAATTGAATAATAACGTTTTTACCATTTTGTTGCCATTTCAACGCATCATGTGTTTCTAATAATTCAATTTTTGTTCCGGGTTTTAACGTTAAATTTTGAATAGTAAACTTTTTATCGGATGGCCACTTAGGTAACAGCGCATATAAATTATTATTCGTTTTATTATAAGTAAAAAAACATTGTTTAACGGCATATCCGCTATCAGGATCAACGGTTAATTTCAACATTACATCACCGCCGGTTTTCCAATTATCTGTTGGATGCTCGTTTTTATATTTGTAATCTTTCCTTCCTTCGCTCCATTGCGACGTCGTTTTCCATCTTACAGTGTTGTAAATGGCTTCGCCATTAATTTTTAGCCAATCGCCCATTTGCAATAAACGCTCTTGCATAATAGGCGGAATTTTTCCGTGTTCGTCGGGCCCAATATCCAATAAAAAATTGCCTCCACGACTTACTTTATCGATCAATTGCAGCACTAGCACTTTAGTTGAATTATAATCCCAAGCATCTTCTTCGCGGTTGTAACCGTAAGAAAATCCCATGCCTCTACTTTCTTCCCACGGATGGTTTTCAAAATCCACATCTGGTTGATATTCAGGCGTGTACACACCACCATGATGAAAGCGGATATCACTTCCCCAACGGTCGTAAGTTATCACGTTATTTTTTACTGGGCTTTCGTTATACATCCAAGCCAATAATTCTTGGCTTTTCCAGGTGGTGTCTTTTGCATCCCAATCCCCGTCCGTCCAAAAAACATCGGGTTTATAAGTGTTGATTAAATCTTTTATTTGCGGCCATTCATGTTCGGCTACGTAGCGGTTTTTATCTTTCAGCCAAAGCGGATTGTACCACTCATATAATGAATAATACATGCCTGGATGAACACTTGTTTTGCGAATAGCAGTAAATAAATCGCCCAATAAATCCCTGTGCGGACCAACATCCATCGCATTCCAAGGGAAACCCCAAGTTTTGCTAGCTTCTTTACTTGGCCAAAGCGCAAAACCATCATGGTGTTTGGAAGTAAGCACCACATATTTAGCACCCGAACGTTCAATTAATTTCGCCCATTCATCTGGGTTATATAATTCTGCCTTAAAATCATCAGCTAATTGATAATAGGTTTTATCCCCAAATTTTTCTTTTTGATATTTTATCCTTGCAGTATCGCCGGTCATTAAACCATGTTGATACCATTCAGCATAATTGCCCTTGGTACAATAACCTGGAACCGAATAAACACCCCAGTGAATAAAAATACCAAATTTTGAATTGATAAACCAAGTGGGTACCGGCCTTTTATCAAGCGATGCCCAATTTGGTTGATATGTTTGAGCATTAAGACAAAATGAAATCGCTAATAATATAATGGTAAATCTAAATAATTTCATATTGAGAATTTTTGGATTAATGTTGCAACTTAACAAAAGATGATTAATATATTTTGTGCAAACGTTTGTTGTACTATTAAATCTAATTTTATCTTCAATAACAGATTCTAAAATCGCCAATCCAATTACATCACATCAGTATTCTTAAATTATATGGCACTAGAAAACCCTAAAATACCAATTGAAGTATTACACTTATTTCCCAAACTTGATGAATTGCTATTAGAACTGTTAATATATTTAACCACAGCAGAATGGGAATTGCCAACCATTGCTAAACTTTGGAAAGTTAAAGATGTTGCTGCACATTTATTGGACGGGAACTTGAGAACTTTATCATTTTCAAGAGATAATCATTTTGACGAAAAGCCCGCCAATATTAGTTCGTACGGTGATTTAATTGCCTATTTAAACCAATTAAATGCTACTTGGGTAAATGCTGCTAAAAGGTTAAGTCCGCGGGTTTTAATTAGTTTATTGGAAGGTACTGGTAAAGAATTTTCAGCACATTTAAATACTTTACAACCGTTTGAAC
Organism: uncultured Chitinophagaceae bacterium; assembly: GCA_963845495.1. Classification (GTDB taxonomy): domain Bacteria; phylum Bacteroidota; class Bacteroidia; order Chitinophagales; family Chitinophagaceae; genus JAZKFT01. The sequence goes on along the minus strand of CAWJTH010000007.1, from coordinate 37,989 downwards.
CAGCGATATTCCCTGTTGCTTGGGCAGGCCAAAATGTGTCTGACAACTGGTTTCATATTGCACGAGAATACACGGAAAAATTTATCCATCAACAGCAAATAAGGGAAGCTGTAAACAAACAAGCGCTTTTTACAAAAGAATTATTTTATCCTTTAATTGATACGTTTATGTATGCTTTGCCGCATACTTATAAAAACGTAGCTGCGGATCTAGGCACAATTATCCGCATGATAATTACGACAAATATCGGCGGTGAATGGCATATTATTAAAAAGGAAAATGATTGGGAATTAATTAAAACAATACCGCACGAACCGGCCTCAACTATTTTAATTGAACCAAATATTGCATGGAAATTATTCTCCAAAGGAATGACACCGCAGCAAGCATTGGAGAAAGTTAAAATAACTGGCGATAAAAAGTTAGGCGAAATTGCGTTACAGATGGTTTCGGTAATGGCTTGATTCAAATTGTTTTAAAACGGAGGCTCATTTACAGCAAAAAACATCATCACAAAACATTTTCCTAAAAAAATTAGTTGTTATTTTGCGATAACATGGTATTATTCACCACTTCTTTAAACTCGGGTAGCAACGGCAATTGTTATTATATTGGTAACGAGGTAGATGCTATTTTGATAGATGCCGGCCTTTCTTGCCGCGAGACCGAAAAGCGGATGAAACTGCTTGGCTTGGATTTGCAAAAAGTGAAAGCCATTTTTATTTCGCACGAACATACCGACCATATTAAAGGCGTTGCCGCTTTAGCTGAAAAATATAAATTACCGGTTTACACAACCGAAAAAACGCCGCGGCATGGTGGGTTACATTTTAGCAAACATCTGTCATGCAACATTTTGGCACACCAGCCAATTGCAATTGGTGAATTGCTGGTTACAGCTTTCCCAAAATTTCATGATGCTGCTGATCCGCATAGTTTTATTATCAGTTTCAACAAAATAACCATCGGCGTTTTTACAGATATCGGCCGCCCTTGCGACCAATTGATTGCACATTTTAAACAATGTGATGCGGCATATTTAGAAGCGAATTATGATGAGGAAATGTTGCAAAATGGAAGATATCCTTACCATTTAAAAGCCAGGATATGCGGTGGCAGCGGCCATTTATCGAATAAACAAGCCCTAGAAATTTTTATTGAACACAAGCCGTCTTTTATGACACATCTTTTTCTGTCGCATTTATCAAGAGATAACAATAATCCTGATTTAGCTAAAAATTTGTTTCAACAACATGCTAACGGAACAGAGGTTATTATTGCTTCAAGAGACGCAGCAACGGATGTTTATGTAATTCGCCAACATGAAATAGCAGCGCAACAAAAACTAGTTTCAGTTTGGCGGCCAGCAGCACAAATGAGTTTGTTTTAGGGATAAAAGTTGTCAACTTTGGAATTGATAAAAATCAAATAATTCAAGAATAAAGTTAACCACTTTAGTTTTAGGGATAAAAGTTGTCAACTTTGGAATTGATGAAAATCAGATATTCAAGAATAAAGTTGACAACTTTAGTTGGAGGATAAAAGTTGTCAACTTTGGAATTGATGAAAATCAGATATTCAAGAATAAAGTTGACAACTTTAGTTGGAGGGATAAAAGTTGTCAACTTTGGAATTGATAAAAATCAAATAATTCAAGAATAAAGTTGACAACTTTAGTTAGACAAATAAAATACAGGAAAACTGCAAAGGATGCTGATGCCATGAAAAACTTCAGTTGAATGGAGCGTCGCCACAAAAGCCACATTCTTGTTTCAAAAGCTGGTCTCCAAAAGGTTAAAATTTGTCAACTTTATTCTTGAATATTACATTTTTCTTGAATTTTGAAAGTTGACAAATTTGTCAATTGGCCTTCACCACCAATTTTTCGCCCATATCTTCATCCAAATATTTTTTAAAATTGAGCAACTCAGTATATTTTGATGGTGGAACGACATGTTTGGTAATTTCTAAAAAAGCTATAACCGTTACCGTTTTTGCAGCTTCATCAAATACGCAATGGCTGGTATATTTTCCAAAAGCCGTTTCAAGATTTTTGTCTTTCGGCAAGCTTTCTACAGAAAAATTTTCCGGCAAATGGTAAACCGTACTGTCCAATAATTGGTAAGGATGTTCAAAATAATAATCGTGTTTACGTTTTTCAGTCACAGGCACATCGGCAGAAAAAACCGGATACAAACGCAAAGGCAGGAACATTTTGCTACCAGCTTTAAAACTGTATAGTTGCTCGTAATCCATTACAGCCGTTGTTTGGTAAGGCGTTTCGCTTCTATCTCCGTTAGCAATATCTAATTTGTCGGGCTGTTTCCATCCCAAACCATGGATAAAACTGGTGCGTTTTTCATCATCCGTTCTTTGATTAAAATTGCCAACCATGTTAAATTTATACTCACCCTTGCAAAGTAGCTTTGACGTTACCTTTCCACCGCCATCGGTGTCCAACATAATGTCCGTTCTGCAATCAAACACATTTTCGGTAGGTTGGCTTTGCGGTGTTGATACCAAAACGCCACCGTTTTCTGTTATCAACAATGCTTTTCTGTTTTCGGTAAAATCGCCAAGCACACCAAAATCGGTGTATTTGCTGGTACATTCCAGCCAAATACTATCTTTTGGCTGTGGAATGCAAAGAATAGCATGATCAAATGCCTCTTCAGGAAAATCATCACTAACAGAATATTGGTTTGCACCAGCTTTTATAATGGCGCTATAACTTTTTACCCCCACTAATTGCAAGGCAGCCTGCATATAATTGCTGAGCGCCTTACAATCGCCGTATTTTTTTTCTTGCACAAAATCAGCAGGAAACGGCCGAAGCCCACCAATTCCGAGTTGGATGCTTACATAACGCATATTTTGTTGCAAGTAGTTATAAAGAACTTTTGCTTTTCCAATATCGGTAGTTTCGCCCTTTACTAAATTTTGAATAAAGGAGATATATTTTGGTGAAAGGTTTACGTACTGGCCGTATAATTGTTTGTACCAATCGCCATAATTTTTCCAACTGGTAAAATCACCAGGCTTATCTTCCAATTGAAACTTGTTGGGACTGATGGAAATATATGGTAAATAATTAGCCGATGGACCTGAATGTGATTCATAAGGCAGTGCTTTTACATTCGCGGCAGACCATTTATATTTTGTATTTAATCCATCTGTACTAATTTTAGGCTGCAAGGTGGTATTAATGGCTTTGTACCGAAGCCCCAAAGCAGTAGGAACCGATATTTCGTAACTGCCTTCTTGAACTGAATGGCCGGAATTTGCGATAACGTAATTATCATATTCCAAAATCCCTTTGTGTTTTATAATACAATCTTCTTCAATTGTAATAGGATATGAAGCCGCTGAAACTTTAAAATAAGTTGTTTTACCATCCTCAACCAATCCTTCGCCAAAAGATGCTGTCTGCATATCTTTTTTGGAATATGTTTTTAATTTATTTCCAAAAGCATCGTACACATTAATAGTGGCTTCATCTAAATATTGAAATTTGTCGCTGCCTGCCATAAAAGCCAAATCCCTATCATCTTTTTCGTTCAAAATGGTAATTACATAATGAGCTTTCATTGTAGCTGTAGCCATATCTTTTACCGTAAATACTACATCATCTTCCCGAACAACTGCATCTGCGCCTTTTCGCAACGAATCGGGGATCGATAAAACATTGTATTTGCCAAATTGAGCTTTGGAAGATAGGGTAAAAAAGATAAGCAATGTGCTAAAAAAGAATGTGCGAATCATGTGGTGAAAATAGGGAAATGGGATAAATAACCACCTAAGAAACCTGAGAACACTTTAGGTAAAAAAATGATTGTATAGTACTATCCATTTGGGCAAACCTCAGCTACCTTTTTAAGTTTTAATTTATCAACATTACTTTTCTTCTAACGTTTTCTGGGTGCCTTAGGTGGTTCACAACACCCTTGGTATATGGTTTTCCAGCATCATCAAATCTACCAAAACCAATGCTGTAACGGCTTCTAGCACAACTGGCACACGTAATGCAATGCACAAATCATGACGGCCTTTTACAGAGAAATCTTCCATTTCGCCCGTTTCCCAATTTAAAGTATGTTGTGTTTTTGGCGTAGATGACGTTGGTTTTATTACAATCCTAAAAACTAGTTCATTGCCATTGGTGATGCCACCAACAATGCCGCCGGCATGATTGGTAGCGGTTCTGCCTTCCATATTTTCGATGGCATCGTTATGCTCCACACCAAACATTTTGGCGGCCGCAAAACCGGTTCCAAACTCAATTCCTTTTACTGCAGGTATGGCAAAAACAGCATGACTGATGACCGATTCTGCACTATCAAAAAATGGTTCGCCCAAACCTATCGGTAGGCCATTTACTTTACATTCCACAATGCCGCCAATAGAATCTTTTTGGGCTATGGCTTTTTGCAAACCTTTTTCCAAATCGGCTTCGCCGCCAATTTCTACAATTGTTGAGGCTGCAATAATATTTTTTATGGCTAAAATTTTTTTTGCAATCACACCAACCGCAACTAAAGCAACGGTTAGTCTTCCGCTAAAATGGCCACCGCCTCGAAAATCTTCATAACCACCAAACTTTTTGCTTGCCACAAAATCAGCATGGCCCGGACGTGGAACAGTACGCTGTTTTTCGTAATCGCCACTGCGGGTATTATTATTTTCAAACAAAATAGTGATTGGTGCACCCGTAGTTTTGCCATTAAAAATGCCGCTTTTAAAAATGGGCAAGTCACTTTCTTGGCGAGGCGTTGTTCCTTTTTGAGTTCCGCCCTTTCGACGTTCAATGTCTGCCAAAAAATCTTCCAAAGAAATAGGCAATCCAGCCGGACAACCATCAATGTTTACCCCTACTGATTCGCCATGGCTTTCACCAAAAATTGTTGCCTTAAATATTCGTCCAAAACTGTTCATGTATAAAATTCATTCAAAAAGGTTCGTCAGAAAAAAACTTCTGCTCGCCTATCTCTATTAAAAAATGCGACTTATTGTTGTTGCTGTATAAAAGTAGGGTTAGAATCAACACTTCAATTTTCTTCAACAATTAATTATTGGAAATATTGCCTAAATTCACTTTCAAAAACTTGGGCGGTAATTTTTTCAGCAAGTAGCTATCTACAAAATCATAATCCTTTGAAATTAAAATACAATCATTATCAAAACAATATTGTGAAATTTCTTTATCAGTTGATTTATCTGAATTTGGAAGTTCATTAGCATGCGTTGCAATAAATCCCCAACTTTCTAAAGCTCTTTTTATTTTAAGGGAAATATGTACATCGCAAAGAAATTTTAGCATTAGGCAACTGCATTTATCTCAATCTTGCTCATATAAAGCGCAGCATAATTAATAGCTGCTAAAATATCGTTTTCATCCAATTCGGGGTGATCTTCCAAAATTTCTTTGAACGACATACCAGAACCGACCATATCTAACAAAACCACTACTGGCCATCGCATCCCGCGGATACTTGGTTTGCCGTGGCATATTTCTGGATTAATGGTAATACGTTCTAAATGTTTCATAATGCCAAAGTTACAAAATGATTTGGTTATTGGGTCTTGTGCAGATTTGACGACTTTTGAAATTGGCAAATCTATTTTGCAGTCATCACCTTCAAATCATCCCAAAAATCGGCATATGATTTATTTACTGCTTCTGCATCGTGTATGTGTACGGGTTTATCAGCACACAATCCTGCAATTGCGCAAGCCATTGCAATACGATGGTCGTGGTGAGAAGAAAGCTGATCATCTAAAACAGTAATTTTTCCCTTACCATGCACCAACATCAAGTCATCATCAAACTCAATTTTAGTATCAAGTTTGGCAAATTCTTGTTGTAAAGTAATACCACGATCGCTTTCTTTATGTTTTAACCTTTTTAATCCTTTTATTTTAGTTATCCCAACGCAATTTGCTGCCAAAGCAACCAATGGTGGAAATAAATCGGGACAATCCGTGGCATCAAATTCAAAAGGTTGTAAAGAAGTTTCGGGACGCTTGATGATTATGTTCGAACCGGAGGTCCGAAGTACAGCACCACTTGATTTCAAAGCTTCCATTATTTTTTTATCGGCTTGAGAAGAAGTTGCCTGTAAGCCTTTCACCTCAATTTTTCCGGCAATGGCACCAGCCACTAACAAAAACGCCCCGCCACTCCAATCACCTTCAACGGCGTAATGGTGAGTGGTGAGTGGTGACTGGCGAGGACTTGCATTAAAATAAAAACTTTCGTAATGATTATTTTCCGGCAGTTTCATGCCAAATGCTTTCATCACATCGAAAGTTAAATCGATATAGGGCTTGCTTTTTAAGTCTTTTACTTTTATGGAAACATCCGTAGCATTCGCTGCGGAATAAGCCATCAACAATCCAGTTAAAAACTGAGAACTTAACGAGCCATCTATTTCAATGTTTTTTGGCTGTAACGGTCCCTTTATTTCGAGTGGTAATTTCCCGCCATTTGATTTTATTTGGATGCCGATCTGCGGGAAAATCTCATCAAAAAAATCCATTGGGCGAACAGTCAAACTACCAGTTCCAGTTACGGTTAATTGCCTTTCGCTTAAAGCAACCAATGGCGTAAACATGCGAATACCCAGTCCGCTTTCACCGCAATTTACTTCATCAGACTTTGGATTGATGCCAGTACTTGAAATGGTCAAACTTTTATCAGCATTTTCCGCAACAGTTGCACCCATTTTTTGGATGGTATCCAATGCTGATTTATCGTCGTTGCTATGCCCAGGGTTTTGAATATTGGTTGTTCCATTATGCAACAAAGCTGCTGCACAAGCACGTTGCATACTACTTTTTGATGCCGGTGCTTGGATAGTACCGGAAATGGTTGATGGGGTTGAGGTTTTTATCATATTTCGTCTATATCATCTAACTCATTATACAAATCGGTAAACATTACTATTATTTTGTCTGCATGTGAATCGTAATCAGTGTTTTTATTATTAACCAACAACACCGCACTGTTCTTTGTACTAAAAAATCGCTTAAATATTTCGGGATTAAGAAAAGCATCCATTACATACTCATAAATTCTATATCGTTTGGTATTGGCTTTTGATTCAGTAAAACTATTTGTGATGGAATTTGCACCAACATAAGCAAATGAGGCCAGCAGATTTTCTACCAAAAAAGACTGCATAATATTTATGCAAGTACGGATAATTGGAGGAAAATCAAAATCATTCAAGATCAAACTGTATCGGTTCGGCTGATTTTTTTTATGTGCCGGAAAAAATTTTATTGCAAACACATCCAGCTCATATTCTTCCACAATTACAACATACCTTCTTTTAGAAGTCCTGAATTGAAAGATATATTCAGCAATTTGATAATCAGATTTTTTAGGCGTTTTCTGAATCAGTGAAAACGGAAAGCTTGAATCAAACATTCTCTACATTAAAAATTTATAGGCTGCATTGCGCCTCCGCATCACTTCCTCTGTAGAAACAGATTCAACAAAATACTTTTTCCCGTTTTTTTGATTTTCAATAATATGGATAGAAACCGAAGGATTAGATTCTTTCAACATAGAAACATCGACTTTATCGTTGTTTCTTTTTCTTGCATCTTCATAGTTCTTTTGTAATTCCATAAATCAAATTTACATCTTTTTACAATTCTTCTAGCATCATTTTCAACGCTTGGTTTGGTATTTGCCGCACTACCGCCTTTCCAATTTTTTCCAACAGCACATAATTCATGCCCGCACTTTCATTCTTTTTATCTTTTTGTAAAATGGAAAATGCCTTGTCTTTTTCAAATGCGGCATTGGTTGGCAAACCGTAGCGTTCAAACATTTCAACCACTTTTCCGGTTGCTTTAAAACCAACTAATTTTTCTGAGAAAACACTTGCCGCTACCATTCCAATTGCAATGGCTTCGCCATGTTTTACTTGAAGCATATTTTCAATGGCATGGCCAAGTGTATGTCCAAAATTTAGTAATTTACGTTCGCCTTGCTCAAATTCATCGACCTGAACCACTTTTGCTTTTATCAACACATTGCGTTTAATTAATGCTGATAACAAGGTCGTGTCCTTTTTATAGTCCGCTATTTTATGCTCGCCCAGTTGTTTGAACATGGGTGCATCTTTTATGCAGGCATGTTTAATTATTTCGGCAAAACCGTTCGACCATTCATCCGCAGGCAAAGTTTTCAGCAAAGTAATGTCGTACAATAAAAATTCTGGCTGATTAATTGTTCCAACCATATTTTTATATAAGCCAACATCAATGCCATTTTTGCCGCCAATAGCCGCATCTACCATCGCTAAAATAGAAGTTGGCACAAAACCGAAAGCCACCCCACGCATATACACGCTGGCGATGTAACCTGTGATGTCGGTAACTACCCCGCCACCAATACCTATAATCAAACTTTTGCGATCGGCGCCCAATTCTATTAATTCAATAAGCGCTTTATCAACTGTGGCTTGCGTTTTAAATTGTTCGCCAGCAGGTAGCAAAATGGGTTTAAAGCCCTTCAATTTTGATTTATGTTTTGCAAAAATGTTCTCATCTGTTACCACAAAAACTTTTCTGCCTTTCGCCAAAGTTTCCAATTCAGCTAAACTTCCATCAAAATAAAAATCAGTCGCCTTTCTTGAAAATTGAAATGTTGTTTTCTTCACTTTAAAATTTAGATTGTAGAATTCAGATTTTAGAATGCTTAAGCCCAAATTCTTTAATTTTTATCTTTTGGAATTATTTGATTCTGTCGTGCATTTATTGTTTTTAGAGAACTAACAAAAATTGTCGTTAATTCATTTGCTTCTTTTAAAAGTACATCGACATTTTGCCATTTTTTATCGTCTATAATTTCAAGCCAAAACGAGCATTCGTCAGCCTCTTCTAAAACAATGTTCATTTTTGAAATAAATTCTTTATCACTTCTTGATCGGCAAACTGCTCGGTAATTTGCACCTACAGATGTCCCGCTTCTCACTAGCTGGTTAGCAATGGCTTTTCCAGCAATTGTGTTTGGCAATTTTTCAATCAAATCAATTATCGATATAGAAAATAGCTTGGTCCTATGTTTTAAGTCAAACGCCAAAATATTAAATTAGAAATGAATTAGAGTTTATATTTTAGAGCTTAAATTTTGGATTTTAGAAGTAGTGTTAATTCCAAAATCTAAACTCTTAATTCTAAATTTTGCTTATCCCTTCATAATCTTATTCTGATGACTAATACTTTCCATGTGAACCGCATCTAAATACTTGGTTATGAATTCTTTACTTAAACCTAACTTATCTCCTTTTGTAACTGCACGTTCTAATATTTCGTTCCAACGGTTTGTTTGCAAAATGGTGATATTGTTTTCTTTTTTGTATTGACCAATCTTGTCGGCCACTTTCATGCGTTGACTTAAAATTGTAAGCAACTCATCGTCTAATTGATTGATTTGTTGACGCATTTTTTCCATACCAGCATGGTATTCATTGGAAGCAACATCTTCGCGGCGCCAAATAATACGGCCCAACATTTCGCCAAAAGCTTCTGGGGTAATTTGTTGTTTTGCATCGCTCCAAGCGTTGTCTGGATCAATATGAGTTTCCACCATAATGCCATCATAATCAAGGTCAATGGCGGTTTGAGCGATGTCCTGCAAATTATCCCTGCGGCCGGAAATATGCGAAGGGTCATTTATTATCATCATACCGGGATTGCGCCTTTTCATTTCTATCGCCAAATGCCACATTGGAGCATTACGATATTCAGTATTTCCATAAGAAGAAAAACCACGGTGAATCAATCCAACTTGTTTAATACCAGCACGTTGTATTCTTTCAACTGCACCTTGCCACAATTCCAAATCAGGATTAATTGGATTTTTTATCAACACTGGTATATCAACACCTTTTAAAGCGTCAGCAACTTCTTGTACACTGAAGGGGTTAACAGTTGTTCTTGCGCCAATCCAAAGTACATCCACATCAAAGTGAAGAGCATCTTCCACTTGTTTAGCGGTTGCCACTTCCACCGTTACAGGCAAACCGGTAATTTTTTTGGCTTGTTGCAACCATGGCAAACCTTTGGTACCAATACCTTCAAACAACCCCGGTTTGGTACGTGGTTTCCAGATGCCTGCACGCAGCATATCTACTTTGCCGGTTGCTGCCAACCTTGTGGCAGTTGCAATTACTTGTTCCTCCGTTTCGGCGCTGCATGGACCACTAATAATAAGCGGACGTTTTTGCCATGTATCTTGCACCAATTCCTTCATTGTTTTTGTTGCTTCCATGTTGATTTATTTAAAAAGTTTATGTTGTTTATTTATTTTTTATTATGCTTTTAATTTCTTTTAAATCCGAAAAATCGTAGCTCTACCTATTCAACACCCGTTTTATATCGTTCGCCCCTTCAATCAATTCTGTCAAATACTCCCAATTTTCTTTTTCCAAACAACTTTTAAATTTGCGAAGTTGCACAATATGTTCATTTAGAACGTCTAAAACATTTTCACGATTCTGCATAAATACCGGTACCCACATGGCCGAACTGCTTTTTGCCAATCGAACTGTGCTTTCAAAACCGCCACTTGCCAGATCAAAAATGGCATCTTCTTCTTTTTCCTTTTCCAAAACGGTATTTGCCAAGGCAAATGAAGTAATGTGGGAAATATGACTGATATACGCAACGTGCATATCATGTGCAGCAGCTTCCATATAAATCAGTTTCATACCAAGCTCATTATACATGTCTTCTACCGCATCCAATGCATCGGCATCACTTTTGTTTTTTTCGCAAATCACGCAAGTTCTGCCAACAAAAGCGCCTTTCACGGCTGCTTCTGGGCCGCTATATTCTGTTCCCCACATTGGGTGACTTGCTACAAATCTACTTCTCATCGGATGATCGGCAAGTGCCTCGCATAGTGCACCTTTAGTTGAACCAGCATCTACAACTACTTGTTTATCAGTAATTAAGTTCATTATTTCTTCCATGATTGGAATGGTCACATCAACAGGAATGGCAACATAAATTAAATCACTTTTCTTTACAGCTTCAACCAATGGTAATGCTTCGTCGATTAGTCCAAGCTCCAATGCTTTTTTACTGCTGGCCAATGTTCGGCTTACGCCAATTACATGTTTCACTAAACCTTTTTCTTTAAGCGCAAGGCTTAATGAACCGCTTATCAACCCTACGCCTACTATGGTTATTGTTTCGAACACGATTTTAGAATTATGAGTTATGAATTATGAGTTGTGAATTTTTCCAAAATTCTTCACCTCACTTTCAATTAACAATCCAATTTGTAATGTTAGATATTTAGAATTCTAAACTCATAATTCTAAATTCTTAACTCTTTCAATGCTTTCAATAATTTTTTCCTCAGCAATACACAAGCTCACTCTCACATACCCATCTCCCGCTGCGCCGAAAATCCCACCCGGAGTTATAAAAACATTAGCGTCATACAAAACTCTATCGCTCAGTTCATAACCAGTTTTATATTGTGGTGGAATTTTTGCCCAGACAAACATCCCAACTTGGTTTTCATCGAACTGACAGCCAAGCGTGGTAAGCAATTCATAAACTTTGATTCTCCGCTTTCTGTAGATCGCATTTACTTCATCATGCCAGTCTTGCCCAAGCGTTAATGCTTTTGCCGCAGCTAATTGCATAGGTAAAAACATTCCGCTGTCCATATTGCTTTTGAAACGCAATACTTCATCAATCCGTTCTTTTGCACCACACAGTAAACCAATCCGCCAACCCGCCATATTGTGGCTTTTACTCAATGAATTCAGTTCTATCGCTACTTCTTTTGAACCTTCTAATGATAACAGGCTCAATTGTTTATCATTTAAAATAAAGCTGTATGGATTGTCATGAACAATTAAAATATTATTTGCTTTTGCGAAAGCAATAAGCTTTTCAAATAATTCATTACTAGGCAATTGCCCTGTCGGCATTTGTGGATAATTCACAAACATCAATTTCACGCTACTTAAATCCTGCTTTTCAAGTTCAGCAAAATCTGGTTGCCAGTTATTTGTTTCTTTTAATTCGTAATCAACACATGTACCGCCCGACAATTTCACCGCACTTCTGTAAGTTGGATAACCGGGATTTGGCACCAACACTTCATCCCCTCCATTGAGGTAAGTCATACAAATATGCATGATGCCTTCCTTTGAACCTATCAGCGGCAAAATTTCGGTTTCGGGATTCAATTCAACATTGTACCATTTTTTATACCACTCAGCTGCTGCTTTCCGTAAAATTGGACTACCCTTATAACTTTGATAACCGTGCACATTTGGCTTTGCAGCTTCTTGTTGCAACACTTCAATTACACTTGGGTGCGGCGGTAAATCAGGGCTACCAATTCCAAGACTGATGATGTTTTTCCCTTCTTTATTCAGCCCATCAATTTCACGCAATTTTTGAGAGAAATAATATTCGCCAATGCCTTCTAATCGTTTTGATGTTTGTATGTTCAACGGTTATAATTTAAACTAGTTCAACTGTTTTAGTTTATTAAATTTAAAATCTGGCTTATAACATCAGCCATTATTTCAATCTTGCCATTTTTATAGATCCCCAATACATTCAATTCTGCAGTATTTATTTTGATGTTGGTCATTACTTCATTCAACTGATCAATGCCTTCAAATTCAAGATCGGCATGAAAAGCATATTTAAAGTCAGTTCCGGGAATCGGCATACTTTGTAATTTGCTTAAGTTTATTCCGCCTTCGGCGATACCTGTCAACACTTTTGCCAAACTACCTTTTGAATGGTCGGTATTGAAAATAATGGAAGCTTTGTTGGCATCTGCAATCACCAAATTTTCTTTAGGCCGTTGTAATACCAAGAAACGAGTGTAATTATTTTTCATGGTGTGAATGTTGGGTGCAATCATATTTAAGTTAAATAAATCGGCTGCCAGTTTACTTGCGATGCCCGCAATATGTTTACTTTTATGTTGATGTATATGCTTGGCACTCAATGCAGTATCTTCGGTTTCAATCAGTTTCCAATTATATTTTTCTAGAAAATCGATGCATTGTAAAATGGCCATTGGGTGGCTATGCACTTCGCGAATATCTTCTAATTTCACCCCAGGATTTACCAATAAATTTTGTTTTATCTGCAAATAAACTTCGCCTACGATTTGCAAATTGCTCTTTTGCAACAAATTATAGTTTGGCAAAATACTGCCAGCAATCGAATTTTCGATAGCCATTATTCCGCCTTCGCTTTCTTTTTTGTTAGCCGAAATTTTTACCACATCCCTAAAAGTGGCGCATGGTATCACCGATACATCTTTACCAAAAAACTGACGGGCCGCCACTTGGTGGAAACTTCCTTCATAACCTTGTATTGCAATCCTTTGTGCCATAAGCAAAAAAAATCTCCCCTTTTTGAGGGAAGATTTATGTCTATTTTAATTTTTAAGATTCAATTTACATAAAGCATTCCCTATCCTTTACTAAAATAGTAAAAGAAGAAAGTAAAGAATGTAAATGCTTTTGTTGTGTTCATGCCGCAAATATAGAAGAAAATTAAATTCCAAATAAAAAAATTCCAAATTCCAATAATTTAAATCTTTGTATACGATTTTCGATTTGTTGGAATTTGGAATTTTATTTCTTTGGCGTTTCTTAGTCGCGATTACCGCCTGTTTGGGCGTCGTTCATCCTTATTTTTCTGCCTTTATACATTTTACCATCAATAGCTTTTATCATCTGGTTGCCATGTGCAGGATCAACTTCAATCCAACTATTCATGTCCTTCATGTCAATTTTGCCTAGATTATCTTTTTTCAAATCGCTCATATCCAATATAAACTGAAGGAAACTTGCTTTATAAAAACCATCTTTAGTACCTAAGTTCACAAAAATGCGTTGGTAGTTACCATTTTCGTTCCGGCTAAAATCACGGCCTTTTGTATCGGTATATTCCGTACGCGTACGTCCGCCTTCACGACCGGCTCTAACACCAACACCATCTGTACGAGTGGTGGCTGCACCACGAACTGCTCCGCGGGGATCGTTTGGACGCTTATCGTCACGGTCACGTACGTTTAAGTCGGAAGCGTTTTCATAATACTGTAAAAAGCGGTTGAATTCCATGCCGGCGACACGTTGTAAAATTTCCTCTTTGCTTACATCCGCAAATTTTTCAGCCAAAATTGGAATATATGTTTCGTATTCGCCATGGCTAATGTCAGTATTCATCATTTTATCTATGAAACTAAAAAATTGTTTACGGCAAACATCTTTACCAGATGGAATATCCATGCGGTGAAACTTCGTGTTGATCAATCTTTCGATCAATTTAATACGGAAACTTTCTTTTGGCGTAACTAAGCTGATGCTGATACCATTATGCCCAGCACGGCCCGTACGGCCGCTACGGTGAGTGTATACTTCAATATCATCGGGCAATTCGTAGTTGATGACATGCGAAATTTCTTTGATATCGATACCACGTGCAGCCACGTCGGTTGCAATTAATAGCTGGATACTTTTTTCACGAAAGCGGGCCATCACCTTATCACGTTGTTGCTGGGTAAGATCGCCGTGCAATGCTTCTATATCATATCCTTCACGTATTAAAGCTTCTGTAATGCCTTGAGCATCAGCCTTGGTACGTGTAAAAATAATACCGTAAATGCCGGGATTAAAATCTACCAAACGCTTCAAAGTTTCGTAGCGGTTATGGTGACTGGTCATGTAAAATTGGTGGTCGATATTTGCGTTACCGGCATTAACCTTTCCGATGGTTACTTCAGCTGGGTTTTCCATGTAACGTTTCGACACCTGCCTTACTTCGGGTGGCATGGTAGCGCTAAACAACCAAGTACTTTGGCGGTTAGGGGTAAATTTCAATACGTGTTCAATATCGTCCCTAAAACCCATGTTCAGCATTTCATCGGCCTCATCCAACACAATGTAATGAATTTCAGTAAGATCGATAGCTTTCCGCTCAATCAAATCAATTAAACGGCCAGGTGTTGCCACCACAATATGCGTCCCCCGTTTCAAATCGCGGATTTGCATGGAAATGGAAGTACCACCATAAACTGGGGTAACATTAAGGGACGGCGAAAATTTCTTAAAATTTTCAAGGTCTTTAGTTATTTGCATACACAACTCACGAGTTGGGCAAATAATTAAGGCTTGCGGATGTTTATCTTCTTTTTTTACTAGTTGTAAAAGCGGGAAGCCGAATGCGGCTGTTTTACCGGTACCTGTTTGTGCTAGGCCAACAAAATCTTTTGTGCCAGACAAAAGGATGGGGATGGCTTTTTCTTGGATAGGCGTTGGGGTTTCAAATCCTAATGCCTTGATAGATTGGAGCAACGTGGCTTCAATCCCTAATTCTTCAAATGTAATCACTTTGTTGTATTTTAATAATAATGCATACGAAGGCATTGTTTACAAGTGTTTACAAAGGCTACCTGTAAATAATGGCCAACTAAAATAAAATTGGGTGCAAGGTAAAAAATAAATTTCAACCATACCTTGCAAAAGGTTGCTTCACAGCAAGCAGAAACCTTTTTGCCCAGTTATTTTAATATGCCTTATCATTAAAAATCGGGGATAAAAGAAACCATCCCCAAGACTGAGGACGGTTTAACGATTGCTTGCCATATGAAAAACTCGTAATTATTTCATTTTGCTAGTGTCAGCCTTCATTTTAGAAGTGTCAACCTTAACAGTATCTTTCTTCATTGTATCAGCAGCCATCTTAGTGGTATCAGTTACAGTTGTAACAGAGTCAGTTTTAGTAGTAGTAGTTGATTCACCACAAGCTACCATTGAAAACGATGCACCGATAATTGCTGCGAAAAGTAATTTTTTCATGTTGATTTTTTTTTGTTTTATGATTGAATTTGATGTTTATACCGCTGCTGCACAAAAGGTAACCTGCCATTTAAAAAAATATTTTTATTTTCTACAAAACATAAGATTGCATTGGTTTTATTGCAAAAAAATTTCCAATCCTAAAAAAAACGATGCTTAAGAAAAGTGCTTTTTTCAACATTGTATCATACAAAATTGAAATGCTATACTATTGCTTAATATTTGCGATTACAGGGGTTACTATTTTTTACTTTTGGAATTAAACAACGAAACAGTGAAAGTCGAAAGCAACGAAAAGTTATTGTTGGAAGGATTGTCAAAGAACGATACGACCAGTATCGAAACTTTGTACAAAGAAAACTTTGGTATGATTCAGGCTTTCATTATTCAAAACAATGGCACTTATGATGACGCCAGGGATGTTTTTCAAGATGCGATGGTTGTGCTGTACGAAAAAAGTAAAGACCCGAATTTTCAGCTAACCAGTCAAATCAAAACATATTTATATTCGGTATGCCGTAGGCTTTGGCTTAAAAGGCTTCAACAGTCGTCAAAATTTGTTGCCCCGGTAGACGGTCTTTCGGAAGTAGTGCCGGTAGAAGAGGAAATAGGATTGAAAGAAAAACTGGATTCGGATTTTGAATTGATGGATTCAGCCATGAAAAGCCTTGGAGAACCTTGTAAAAGTTTACTCGAAGCTTATTATATCAATAAAAAACACATGACCGAAATTGCTGAAGATTTTGGATACACCAACGCCGATAATGCCAAAACCCAGAAATACAAGTGCTTGGTACGTTTAAAAAAGTTATTTTTTGCCCAATATAAACAAGTGTAAATAAAATGGAAGACGTAATGTTGTTGGATGCAGTTGAACGCTACCTGAATGGCGAAATGAACCTGCAAGAAAAATCTTACTTTGAGGATTTGCGTAAAACAAACGCCGAGGTTGACCAACTTGTGGTTGAACACCAACTTTTTTTATCGAAGCTGGATGATTTTGGTGAACAAAAAATGTTTAAAAGCCATTTACAAACTATCCATAATCATTTATTGGAACAAGGCGTTATTAACCAAGGTGTACCAAAACAAGGTGCCAAGGTTGTACAGTTTTGGAACAAATACAAACGCACTGTAGCTGTTGCGGCTTCAATTGCAGGCATTACCGCTTTAACAATAAGCGGTATGACTTCTTATTTTACTCCTAAAAGCCCTGCGGCTGATCAAATTGTAAGATTGAGTAGGGAAATTAATACCATCAAAAAACAACAAGACGATCAGAATCAACAGATTAATGTGATTTCTTCCCACATTAAAATACCTAGCAAAGAATTTCAAAAAAGCGCTGGTTCAAGTTTTTTGATTGATCCGCAAGGTTATTTGGTAACCAATGCACACGTTGTAAATAATTCTTCTACGCTGGTTGTAATAAATAATGGCAAAGAATATTACGCTAAAAATGTGTATAGCGATCCGATAACCGATGTTGCGATTTTAAAGATAGATGATTCTACTTTTACTCCACTTGCTTCACTGCCTTATACTATCCGCAAAACCAATGTTGATTTAAGCGAAAAAATATTTACTCTTGGTTACCCACGTAACGAAGTTGTGTATGGGGAAGGATATATGAGTGCTGCAAGCGGTTTTAATGATGATACATTAAGCGTACAAATTGCAATTGATGCCAACCGTGGAAACAGCGGTGGACCGGTTTTAGATAAAAATGGAGATGTAATAGGTATTCTTAACTCACTTGAATTAAATGCAAATGGTGTTGTTTTTGCCAACAAATCTTCAAGCATTGTAAATGCTTTAGCAAGATTGAAAGAAGATTCGCTTTTCAAAAACATTAAATTACCGAATAATAATACAATAAAAGGAAAAGATAGAACACAGCAGGTTAAGCAAATCAGTAACTGTGTTTTTATGGTAAAAGGTTACGGTTATTCACAGCAATAAAATTGTGAATCGTAAAACGTGAATCGTGAGTTGCTAAACTTTGCAGCTCACGATTTTTTATTTTAAACTATGTTTGGACCAATGGGGAATCATGGAGCCATTATACGATGTTGCAGCTCATAGATTTTTTTAAAGATATGGCGAGGGTTTCACTATTCACTGTCACATCCACTATTCACTATTCACATCTCACGCTTCACGTTTCACATCTCACGTTTTAAGTTTCACTGTTCACGTCTCACGTTTCACGATATTTGCCGCCTTATGGAAATGACCGAATTGACCGAGCAGGTTTTATTAATTGATAAACCACAACATTGGACTTCTTTTGATATAATAAGAAAACTTCGTAACTTATTAAAAATCAAAAAGATAGGTCATGCCGGTACACTTGATCCTTTGGCGACTGGATTATTAATTGTTTGCACGGGAAAGTTTACCAAAAAGATAAACGAATACATGGGCATGGAAAAAGAATATATCGGTACCATCACATTAGGTGCCACCACGCCTACTTACGATCTTGAAAGTGAACCGGAAAACGCTAAAGATTTTAAGTATATAACCAAAGAAGAGGTTGAGCAAGTATTCCGACAATTTACTGGCAATATTTTACAAACGCCTCCCATTCATTCTGCCATAAAGGTAGATGGCCAAAGGGTTTATAAATTGGCAAGGGAAGGTGCCGATATAAAACTAGCGCCACGACCAGTCACTATTTATTCATTCGAGTTAACAAGGTTCGAATTGCCTGAAATTGATTTTATAGTAACGTGTTCCTCGGGAACTTATATTAGAAGTTTGGCAAATGATGTGGGCGAAGCTCTGGGTTGCGGTGGTTATTTATCTTTACTGAGGCGAACAAAAATTGGCACTTTTTCGGTTGACGACGCTATTCCGTTAGACATTGCGGAAGAAAAAGCTAAGTCGTTTTTTTATGACCGAGATAAAAATGAAAAATAAGAAAGGGTTGGAAACATCGACTATTTTCTTATTTCTTATTTTATATTTCTATTCCTATTTTCTTTTATGACAGAGATAAAAAATGAGCAATATAAAGGGTTGGAAACATCGACTACTTTCTTATTTCTTATTTCTTATTTCTTATTTTATATTCTCATTCCTTATTTCTTTAAAAAGGATAACCAATCCCAATCTGTAAACTAACATTACTGTTTTTTGCAACCCCAACCCTATCCCAAGAATGCCATTCAAAAGTGCGCATCCATCCATCATTGTCCCTAACAGGATCTTTTACTTTATAACCGATATCTGTACGTATCGTTAAATAAGTCAAATTTATCCTAAAACCGATGCCACTAGCAACGGCTAAATCCCTGTAAAAAGTCTTTATATTTAAATCACCCCCATTAGAAACTATATCGCCTGAAATATTTTGTTTATAGGTTGGTTTACGGCTCCAAATATTTCCGATATCGGTAAACAGTGCGCCTTCTACCGGAAATCCAAATACTTTGAACAAATTAAAACGGTATTCAGCATTCCATTCCAAATAAATATCGCCCAGCCTATCTTTAAACGACGATGAACTGGTGTCGCTTTCTAAACTGCTACCAAGCCCAACTTGGCGAAGCTGCCATGCCCGCAAACTATTAGGGCCACCAGCAATAAATTGCCTGAAGAAAGGCATGGTACTGTCGCCATGTGCATAATCTCTACCAAAACCACCTATAAACCGAAACGCCCATTGGTGTCTTCCTACTTTAATCAGATGTGTAAATTCGCCATCCAATCTCCAAAAATGGAATATCTCCGTACCAAATAACGATTTGCCGCTGATTAATCCAGATTCTTCTCCCGTAAGCCGGGCATAGCTGCTTTTGTTAGCCTTGGCATAAGTAAAATTCCTTTCTACCGTCATAGCCGTACTTACAACCAAGCCTTTATTGAATGCAAAGCTTAAATATGGATTTTGAGCAATCACGTTTCTTAAGCTATCGGTACTTGCCAGTTTTACCAACTCTACATTGGGCAGTTTCCAAGTGAAAGTGTATTTTGAATCCTTCTTTTTACGCCATTCAAAAGCCAAAGCGGCATTTAAATTTTTTAGGGTGAAGAAATCTTTTCTGTCGGTGTAAGTAAAGTTGCTACTGATGAATGTTCGGCCCGAAGCAACCGGCCCTATTAAATTTTTGATAGGCGGCCACAACCGTGGTATGGTAAAAGTGGTACCAACGGAACCAATCAAATATTGAAAAATATTACTGCCCGACAATTCAAATCCACCGCGGGCATTGGTGTTCCATTGAACAGCCGTTTTGGCAAAATTCTTGTTCAAAAAATTACCCACAAGCGATAGACCAACATACGAACCAGCCAATAAGTTTGCTGTGTTTTTTTCAACGTCTGAGCTACCTTCCAAATCAACTTTATAACCATATTTTTTAGCGGGATAAAGAAATATCCAAATCAACCTTGGGAATGCTATCGATATAAATTGAATCTTTTACATCAGCTTGCTGCCAGGCACCTACTTGGGTAAACGCGTTGATTGTATTAAAATAATCTTGCGCAGTATAAAATTTTCCCGGCACCAGCGAGTTAAGCCTGCGGATTGCTTTGCCCCTAAACAACCTATCTTTTTCATAAATATAAACACCGTTTTTGCCAATCCGTTTATAACCGGTATCTACTTTATTTACCCGATTTAAATCTCCTTCAATAAACGATTCTGGATAAATATTGATGTTGCCCAATGTATATTTCAAAAAATAAGAACTGTCGAAATTCGGCCTTTGCACAAACTGAATACCAACTGTTGGATTTAGCAATCGTTGACTTGCTTCTTGCAATTGCAAAAGCGGGTCGTTTTCTAAACTAACCAACGATTTGTCGATGGTATCGGCAATAGCTACAATGGTGCCGCTCGATACTTTAAAATAACCGTTATTATTGTACAAACTTACCAATCGGTCCCTTTCTTTAGTTACAATTTGTCTTGAATAGCCGTCTCCCTTTTTTACTAACGCATTCTTTTTTGATTCTATCGCCAGTTTTTCCAGCTCTGCTACTTTAAAACCATAGCTAACGGAATCAATTTTTGTTTTTATCCCTGTTTCAACCACCATTTTTAGGGCAACCCTCACCCTGTGTTTGGTATTGGGCGATAATGTATCAATCTTCACAACAACCGTATCGAACTTTGGCCGATAATAACCCAGCGAACTGAAGTACGCTTTCATGTATAATTTGCTCCTATCGATATTAGCCGAATCAAATACCGGCGGATCAACTACGTGTTTAAAACCTAAAATGCTTTTTGCCTGCACTTTCAAGCTATCATCCAAATAATTGTTCAAGTCTAATTGCAACGCATTGCGTTCTTCCAAAGGCAATTTTGATTTTACCAATTCAACAGAAGATTTATACACATAAGGCTTACCGATTGGGTAATCTTTTGGACTACAAGCAAAAAAGAAAACAGTAATGGCCATAAAAAGCCAACAAAATTTACCCCGATGTTTGATATTTGTACGTTCAATCATTCAGAAACATGCTATCGAAAAATGAAATCAAATATATCCAAAACCTTGCCCAGAAAAAGTACCGACAGCAAGTAAATGAATTTGTTGTGGAAGGGCCAAAGCTAACGAATGAATTGCTGGTACGGAAACCTGATTGGTTAGTAAAAATTTACGGAACAAAAAACTGGTGGGAAAAACAGCCCTACACCCTGCAACACGACTTTTCGAGCTTTTTTGTAGCTATTGAAACGTTTGAACTGGAAAAAATTTCGAATCTACAAACGCCGCAAGAAGTGTTGGCGGTAGTAACGATGGAAGGAAAGATGGCGGATGGCGGATGGCAGATGGCAGACGACGTACAACAGACAGATGACGGGCAACGGTTGACGGGCAGCGGACGGCGATCGAAGGATGATGAACAAACATCATCGAGTAACCACCATCCGCCTTCCGCCTTCCGCCATCCAAACTGGCTTTTAGCGCTTGACGGCATTCAAGACCCCGGAAATCTCGGCACCATTATTAGAACAGCGCACTGGTTTGGCCTCAAACAAATTATTTGCAGCTTAGATTGTGCCGATGCTTTTTCACCGAAGGTGGTACAAGCAACCATGGGCAGTATTTTTGCGGTTCAAATAATATATACTGATTTAGAAAAATTTTTGTCCAAACAAAAATTGCCTGTATATGGCGCTTTGCTGGAAGGCGAAAATATTTATGAACAAACAGATAGGGAAACAGGAATTTTATTGATTGGGAACGAAGGGAAAGGCATCAGCAAAACCTTATTGCCATTGGTTTCCCATCCAGTTACCATTCCTGCTTTGGGTGATGCAGAAAGTTTGAATGCTGGAGTTGCTGCAGGGATTTTGATGGGAAGTTTGTGCCAACCGTTAATTAGCTGATAGCAGGAGAAAATACTCGCCTCAAAAATTTACAAACATAAATATGGCAATGAAGGTAAACCTAAATGTGTATGCAGCAAAACTTGCAACAAGGCATTTAAACCCAAATGTGTATGCAGCAAAACTTGCAACAAGGCATTTAAACCCAAATGTGTATGCAGCAAAACTTACAACAAGGCATTTAAACCCAAATGTGTATGCAGCAAAATTTACAACAAGGCATGTAAATCTTAATGTGTATGCAGCAAAATTTGCAACAAGGCATGTAACCCTAAATGTGTATATCGGCAAAACTTAAATAAAACATTATCCACCAACGTCATAATGCCTGCACATATCACCGTTACATTTATTTTTTAAGGATTTATTGTGTACTATTTTCCCTTTAGCAACGTTATAACATCCATAGTCTTAATTTTATATAAATTTTCACCACGTGCCGAACCAAGCCGAAAAAAAAAGAAAAATTGTAGCCGGTTATTATACGCTGGGTATTTCCGTTGCCTTGCTCGTTTTTTTGCTGCTTGTTGGTTGGACGATTCCACAACCTGTTGAACCAATTGTGAACGATGGGATTGAAGTAAACCTTGGCAACAGTGATTTTGGTAAAGGTGACATTGCACCATCCGTTAAGGGTGAGCCAGCACCCGAAGCAAAAGAAACAAAGGTTTCAACGCCGCCACCATCGCAACCAGAGCCGCAACCAGAAGATAAAAGCGAAGCAGATGAAAACGACCCAACGCCGGCTATTACAAAAACCGTTGAAAAACCGAAGCACAAAATAATCCCGAATAATAATCCCCCAGTCGAAAAACCAGTGGTTGCTAAAACACCACCAGCTCCACCGCAACGTAAACCAGCTGCGGTTATGCCAGCATACTCTGGCGGTCATGGCAATGGAGGAAACGATGATAAGTTTGTAAAAAGTGACAATCAAGGAGACGGCCCTGGAAAAGGGGATAAAGGCAAACCAAATGGTGATCCGCTTAGTAAAAATTTTCAAGGCAATGGCGGCACCGGAAAAGGTGGTGTAACCGTGATCAGTGGAAACAGGAGAACAGTTGGATACCCTCAATTAAAGGGTGATTTTGACCAAAGCGCTAAATTATCCATAAGAGTACATGTAGACGAGGATGGCACCGGTACTTTTTTAAATGTAGTAAGTGGACCAAACCTTAGCCAATATACCAGCATTATTAAACAGCACTTAGCAAGTAGAGATATCAAATTTAACGCATCTCCAGGCGAAGAAAGCATAGTTACAATAAGCGTAAATTTTAAAGTTGGCGATTGATTTTGCTATAAAAGTTGTCAACCTTTGAAGCATAAAATTTAAAATTGTTGAAGTATAGGGTTGACAACTTTTATAATCGCAATGGCGTATTACAACATAAAATACAACAGCGCTACTGCCGCGGCTGTCATCAAAATAAGTGTTACAAAGCCAAGAAAATTTGATAATCGGCTGTTGGTAAATTCGCCCATTACTTTTTTATTATTGCCGATGTGCAAAATAACCGCAATTAAAACCGGTGCAGTAATGCCATACAAAATAGCAGTATAAATCAAAGCCTGTATTGGGCTGATCCCAATAAAATCGAGGCAAAGTCCAATAATCAACGATACAATAATGGTGATATAAAAAGCTTTTGCCTGCGGAAATTTTTTATCAAGCCCAGCTTGCCAACCAAAAGTTTCTGATAACATATACGATTGTGAACCCGCTAAAACCGGAATAGCCAATAATCCGGTACCAATTACCCCAACGGTAAAAATTAAATAGGCTGATTTTCCAGCCAATGGTTCTAAGGCTTTGGCAGCTTGTTCAACCGTGTCTATTTGATGGATGCCCGCCTTATACAAAACGGAACCTGCGGTAAGGATAATAAAAAACATTACTACATTAGACAAAAGCATGCCAACATTAATATCAGTCTTCATATCACCCAAAATTTGTTTATCCACAAATACTTTCTTTTTTGAATGCGACATATCTTCGGCTTCCATGGTGGCTTGCCAAAAGAAAAGATACGGAGAGATAGTGGTACCAAGCAATGCGACAATAATCATGATAAAATCCTTGTTCAGCTTAAATGTTGGGATGAATGTACTTTTAAATACCAAGCCCCAATCTTGTTTCACCATGAAAGGAACAATCATATACAACAACAACGAAAGACACAACCATTTTAAAATAGTAGCTACTTTTTGATAAGGATATTTTACAATGACATAACAAAGCACAATAGTAAAAATGGTGCTAAAAGCAAAAACCGGCACCTGTGGCACCATCATGTGTGCCACTGCTCCCATACTTTCAATATCAGCACCAATATTTAAAGTAATAGCAGGGAAACTGAACAAAAGCATTAAATATAAAATGCTTTTAGGGTAATTGCATTTTAAGGTAACCGTTAATCCTTGCGAAGTAACCAACCCAATTCTTGCACACATACCTTGGATGGCGGCCATTAAAGGAAAAGTAAGAATGGCCATCCATAAAGTAGTGAAGCCAAATTGTGCACCGGCTTGCGAATAAGTTGCAATACCAGATGGATCATCGTCGCTTGCGCCTGTTATTAAACCAGGGCCAAGCAAGTTTAAAAACTTTTTGATACCAGATGGTGGTCGCTTTTCCGCTTTATTGCTTGATTGGATAGATGGTTGTTCGGACATGCCGTAAATGTACAATTACAATTTATGGTGAAGCAATATAAAACGTAAGGTTGTTGTTATATAGTCACAGAACTTATATTGTTGACAATATCGACAATACAACGGCCCCAAATGCAGACTTGGGAACTTATAAAAAAGTGTTTATTGCAATTATCAACCTAAACCCAAAAGTTAGAAGAAGTAAAGCATCATTTATTGAGCTTAACTTCTCATTACAAATTGTACCGTTTCCCTACTTTTTTGTTCTAGCACCACATTTTTCCCAGCGGTTAACTCTTCTAGCAATGTTTGGTTGTAATGGCGGATGGTTAATAATTCCAAGCCTCTTTCTATTTGTATGTCGAAAAGATTGTCGCCAGCAAATGCAAGATGTTGGATTTTATCAGCACGATCATCTATACAGCAAATAAAAGTAATGGCACCATTTTGTGTAAGATTTGGGCGAATACCAAACTTGTGAATAAGCTGATACAATTCTTCCAACCGTTTTTCTTCAATAAAAGAAAAATCGTTGCAACGGAAATGCAGCAACACCTGGTTTGTTTTTTTTACGATGATCGGCGGCAGGCTTTTTATTGGTTTATTATGAACCACCGTTCCGGGTAAATTAGCGTCCAAGAAGCATTTTACAAATAACGGAATGCTTTTTTGGTACAATGGTTTTATTGTTTTCGGATGGATAACCTGTGCGCCATAATAAGCCATTTCGGTTACCTCGGCATAATTTAATTCTGCAATTAACTTAGCGTCCGAAAATATTTTCGGGTCGGCATTCATTACGCCTTCCACATCTTTCCAAATGGTAACACTTTCTGCATGCAGCAAGTTTGCAAAAATGGCGGCGGTGTAATCGCTTCCCTCCCGCCCTAGCGTAATGCTTTCGTTTTCATCTGTTGCACCAACAAAACCTTGGGTTAGAAAAATGGTTGGCGGTTGATTTATAGATGGCAGATGGCGGATAGCGGATGACGGTACTTGGTTACTAGTTGTTTGATTCTTTTTATTTTGAAAATTTTCTTCTGTGTTTAAAGGATGTACAATGTTGTCTGCCATTCGCCATCTGTCATCTGCCATCTTTGGGTTGCTGTCGGTCATCTGCCCACTGCCAACCGCCATCTTCATTTGCCGTTCCGTTATTGCCCAATCAATATTTCCATCCCTAAATTCATTATCTGTTCGGATGATGTCACGAACATCAATCCAAGTATTTTTTATGTTTACTTCATTTAAATAATGGCTAACGATTACCGTACTCAGCATTTCGCCGATGCATACAATCTGATCGTAATAATAATCATATTCCCGCACCGGTCTGTCGTGTAACAACCATTCTACTTCGGTAAAAAAATCGTTCAGTTGAGTTTCGCATGGCAAATAATTTTTTATCAACAAATATTTGGCAGTAGTTAAATGTTGCTCTTTTATCACATGAAACAAACCAATAGCATCATCTTTTCTTCCATCAAAAAAAGCTTCTGCCACTTTTTCAAGCGCATTGGTAGTTTTGCCCATGGCGCTAATAATAACAACTAAGCCGGTTCCATTATGCTGTTCGCCAATAATATTGCCTACATTTTTAATCCTTTCCACCGAATTTACACTTGCGCCGCCAAACTTAAAAACTTGCATATTCCAAAAAATTGTGCGCAAAGGTAGCGGAAGCAAAATTGCATTGCCACAGAGGTTTTGCCACAGATTCACTGATTTACACAGAATAAGTGAAAAATGCTTTTTGATAATTTATAAAATAATAATTGAATTGAAACATTTAGTTTAAAATAAACTTCAGTGCCTAATCAGTGAATCTGTGGCGATAATGCAAATGCCACAGATTCACTGATTAAGCACAGAATAGTTAAAACCCTTTTTCAATAGAAATAAAAATTGGATCGAAAGATTCTGTTTAAAATAAACTTCAGTGCCTAATCAGTGAATCTGTGGCAATAATGCAAACGTTTGCCACAGATTCACTGATTTACACAAAATACTTGAAACCTTTTTGGACGGTTTTAAATAAAAATTGCATCAAAAAAGAACTTTCAGTGCTTAATCTGTGAATCTGTGGCAATTCCTGTGGCAATTCCGCAAACGTTTTCATTGATTGATGATACTTCGTGTTGTTCAAACCATTACTTTGCAATCCCTAAATACATTTCTATGGATTACAGCCGCAAACTGATGACATTGGATGAATTCATCATCCAGCAAGTACGTGAATTTCCTAGCGCTACAGGCGAATTGAGCGGTTTGCTCCGCACAATTGGTTTGGCGGGAAAACGAATTAATGCAGAAGTAAACCGTGCAGGCCTCGCCGATATTTTGGGTGCCGCCGGCAAAGGTGAAAACATACAAGGCGAAGAAGTTCAAAAGCTGGATGAAGTAGCTAACAATACATTCATCGATTTGCTTGACCATAGTATTTATTGTGCTGGTGTGGGCAGCGAAGAAAATGACGATATTGTTGTTTTTGACGATCCATTGAGTAATAAAAGCAAATATGTTTTGTTGATGGATCCTTTGGATGGAAGCGGTAATATTGATGTAAACATTAGCATCGGCACTATTTTTAGTATTTGCCGAAGAGTTAGTCCGCTTGGCCAACCAGCTCAATTAGAAGATTTTTTACAACCGGGCAATAAAATTGTTGCTGCTGGTTATATTATTTATGGCTCATCAACTATGCTGGTGTATGCTACAAAACGTGGCGTAAACGGTTTTACCCTCGACCCAAGCATTGGTGAATATTGCTTAAGCCATCCAGACATTAAATGCCCGGAAAATGGGAAAATCTACAGCGTAAACCACGGCAACTTTGAACAATATGAGCCAAGCGTTCAACGCTATATCAAAAATTGCCAGTTTAAGGATAAACATAACGGCGGACCTTACACCCAACGTTATATCGGTAGCATGGTAGCTGATATCCATCGAAATTTATTAAAAGGTGGATTCTTTATGTATCCAGGCACTTTTAGTAAGCCAAATGGTAAGCTCCGTTTAATGTACGAATGTAATCCCATGGCATTCATTATTACCAAAGCAGGTGGTTTGGCAACCAATGGAAAAGAAAATATTTTAGATATTCAACCAACAGAATTACACCAGCGCATGCCTATGTTTATTGGCAGCCGTAATATGATGTACGAATTGGAAGAAAGTATTAAACAAGGAAGTGGACAAGTTTGGTAAATCTTTAAAGTAACTATAATAATAAAAAAGCGTAAAATGGAAATATTTTACGCTTTTTTATGGAGTTGAAAATTTGATCAATTTTAAAAAGGATAGTCTTCATCGTTTATATCCAAGTCATTTTTAGAATTGTCTATATCCGTATCTTTTTCTGAAAGTTCTTTCCAAATATTCAAACAACTACAATATTCCTTAAACTTACAATCAGGTGCATAACCGCTACAATAATCAAATGTTACACAGCCCGAACTCATAATGGCTGTTTTTTCATTCAATATATCAATGGTAAATGTGTAGCGCAAATATTGTGGCAAAGCTTTTGGCAAATCAATACTAATATTCCAAGTAAACATCATTTCTTCAAATGCCTTACAGATAATCTCCATTTCATCGTCGGTTAATTGCGCAGGTGGCGGAAATCCATCCGATTCTAACCCACACCAATAACCAAACGTGTGTTCCACTTCCTCTCCCTCTACCCATTTTTCTATCTCTTCCAATTCTTCTTCAATCGTTTTTTGCTGTATATCGCCCAAGCCATTTATATTTTCTGGTTGATGGGCATTCAAAATATCGGAAAGTAAATATGGGATATACGGATGCATATAAAATTGTTTTAGATTTTACTTGTCAATATTTAAGTTTTCCGACAAAAAAATTGTTTTTGTAAGATAAATGTATTACTTTTTGAGAAGATTATAAATCCAATATCATGCCTCTTCGACACATTAATATGATTGCTCATTTCAAAAAGATAATTTTTTATCGCCAATTGTTACCAAGCAGCTATATTTTTTTGTTGTTGATTGTTTCCAATATTGCCTCTTCGCAAACAACAACGCCAGAATTTCCCAAAGGCATGGTAAGCTATTTGGGCTTACAGCAAGGTTTTGTTTCCAATTTTCATGGTTCTCCGGCCTATTATCAAATCGGGCCATCATTTAATCCACAATTTACCGTTGTGCCTACTTTATTAAGAATTGGCGGGCAAGTTGGTGGCGTCCTCGCCAAAAACCAATGGAACATACAAGCTGGCCCAACAATAAATCTCCGTTTGTTTGATGTAAAAGCAGGTTCTTATGGAACCATTATGAATTTTCAGTTAACGGCGGCCCATTTGTGGGGTTCTTACAACGAAAAACTTGTTGGCGGCGGTGTACTTGCAGAAATGTTTCAATTGGTTGACCTATCTTTTACAGGTTATCGCGATTATGGCAACAATCAATGGTGGCTGCAATCTACCATTGGCTACAATATTTTTAGGCCCCACAAAAAATCAACAGATCCATTCAAAAATTTATAAAAATTTTGCAATGCCTAAAACAGCTTTGGTAATAAGTGGCGGCGGATCGAAGGGCGCTTTTGCCGTAGGCGTGCTGCAATCTATTTTTCAACATGCGCCAAATTTGTATTTTGATATGATAGTTGGCACCAGCACCGGTGCATTAATTGCCCCGCTTGCTACGCCAAAAAACATTCAAGTATTGGAGCGTTTATACACAACTGTTACAACTACCGACATCATCACGACCTATAATTTGGGCAACCGCCTACTTACCGGTGCCAATAGTATTTTTGGTGCTGAACCGTTGGCCAAACTAATAACACAGTATTTTACAGATGCTTTTTTTCAAGATTTATTGAACGAGCCGTACACCGTTGTAGTGACTGCAGTTTGCTTACAAACAATGGAAGCCAATTATTTCAGTTCTAAAAACTTGGCTTTGCCCACCAATAAAACCGTAATTAATTTAACCCAGCCAGATTATTTCCGCAGGGCAATTTTGGCTTCTGCCTGCGAACCTGTTTTTTTACCGCCCATTGAAATTATTCCCGGTGCACAACCTTTGCGCCAATATGTAGATGGTGGCGTGCGTGAAATTTCACCGATACAAATTGCAATAGAACAAGGTGCCGAAGAAATATTTGCCATTTTACTATCGAGTGAACAAAACCCACCATTAGAAAAAAACTTTACTAATATTCCAGATATTTTGTTGCGAACAGTTGATGCCTTAACAACAGATGTGGATGAAAAAGATATGGTTGTGCCAGAATTATACAATAATGCACTCGCCTATATTGATGGCGTTAGAAAAAATATGCAGCAAAATGGCATACCTGAAAATGTGATCGAGCAAATATTATCCGTTCCAAATAATTCTTTTACCAATAAAAAAACAATAAACCTACACATTATTAGGCCAGAAAGTGATTTAGGCGGTGGCGAAGGCGGCCTTACATTTGATCCTACTGAAATGAAAGGCATGTTATTAAAAGGCTTAAACTACATGAACGATTACATTGCTAGTTTGCCGCCTGGGAGTAGTGTTTTGGCTTAAAATAGTATATAACCAACTAAATTAATAGTGCTTTTTTCTTTTTTGGGAAAATTACAGCATCAAATTCGTTCCATCATATTATATACGCCAGCGGTTGCGGCGCTCGGTTGGTTGGCTATATATCGGCCAGAAATATCATTCATCTTTATCAGCAATTGAAATCATTTTATTTTATTACTTTTCAGTTGGTTTATCGCTCATATAAAAACTAATTATTCCACCTTTTATAATATCAGCATGGGTTATAAAGGTTTTATTCAATGGTTTGCCATTCAATAAAACCTTTTCAACGTATACATTTTTATCGCTTTGGTTTTTCGTTTCAACGGTAAATGTTTTACCATTTTCTAAATGGATGATGGCATTATTTACGGCAGGGCTTCCCAATTGGTATTCATCCGAACCGGGCACAAAAGGATAAAAGCCCAATGAACTGAAAATATACCAAGCACTCATTTGGCCACAATCATCATTTCCGCCCAACCCATCCGTGGTTGCATGGTATTGTTTTTTCAAAATCATCCTAATACGTTCTTGGGTTTTCCAAGGTTGGTTGGTAAAATTGTAGAGATAAGCCACATGGTGCGATGGCTCGTTTCCATGCACATAATTACCGATGATGCCTTCCTTGGTAATGTCTTCCGTTTCTTCGAAAAATTTATCGGGCAATTGCATCGTAAACAACGAATCAAGATGTGGGACAAACAAACTATTTCCACCCATTATTTTAATCAATCCATTCGGATCTTGCGGTACAAACAAACTAAAATTCCAAGCGTTGCCTTCTATAAAACCTTGGTTATTGGTTGAAAGCACATCAAAGTTTTTACGGAAACTCCCATCGCTCAAGCGTGGGCGCATGTAACCGATGGACGCATCGTACACGTTTTTCCAGTTTTGGGAACGTTTGATAAATTCATCATAAATAGCGGTTTTATTTAGTTTTTTGGCCAATTGGGCAATAGCCCAATCATCGTAAGCAAACTCAAGCGTAGCAGAAACGGAAGTGCCGCTTTTTTTATCTTCCGGCACATATCCTAATTTTATGTAATCGCCTAAATCGTCGTAATAATTGGTATGTGCGGTTTGTACGCAAGCCGCTAAAGCTTTGTTCGCGTCAAAATTTACATTGCCTTTTACAACTGCATCTGCAATTACAGCAACAGCATGGTAACCGCTCATACACCAATTTTCGTTGGCGGAATTCGACCAAATCGGCAACATATGTTCAGCACTTTGGTCGTAATGTGCCATCATCGATTGAATCATATCCCGGTTTCTGGCAGGTTGTAAAATATTGAACAACGGATGCAAAGCACGGTAAGTATCCCACAAAGAAAAGGTAGTGTAATTGGTAAAACCTTTTGCTTGATGAACGTTTTGGTCAAGCCCTTTGTATTCGCCATTTACGTCCATATAAACTGTTGGACTGATAAAGGAATGATACATAGCCGTATAAAAATTCACCATTTCATCCTTATTTTCCAACGTAACATCTATTTTTCCAAGTTCTTTGTTCCATGCAGCTTGTCCAGCGTTTTTTACTTTTTCAAAATCCCAAGTTGGAATTTCTGTCCGCAAATTTTGTAAGGCATTGGTTGTACTTACGGGTGATAAAGCAAATTTTATTTTTATTTTTTCACCTTCATTGGTTTTAAAATCAAAATAAGCCCTTAATTGTTGGCCGGCTATTTCAGGGAAGTTTTTGCTTTGGTCGAACCTTCCCCAAAAACCTCGGTAAGCCGTTTTTTTGGAGAAATTTTTATTGCCATAAGCTATAAAAGGTTTAGAAAAAGTCATGGCAAAATATAAAGTCCGTGTTCTTGCCCAGCCATTTGTTTGCCGATAACCCGTTACCAACGTGTCGTTTACAATCCTGATGTATGTCCAAACGTTCTTTTCATCGTAATTATAAATGCCGTGCATACAATCTAAAATAATGTGTGCTTCATCTGTTTTTGGAAAAGTATATTGATGAAACCCAACCCTGGTAGTGGCGGTCATTTCAGCTATAATGTTGTCGTCTTCCAATTTTACTTTGTAATAATCAGGTTCGGCCACTTCAGTTGAATGGGAATATTTGGATCTAAATCCAGAACTTGGATCACTGGCTACGCCGGGATTTAATTGCAATGCGCCAACAGTTGGCATAATTAAAAAATCGCCTAAATCCGAATGGCCCGTTCCGCTAAAATGCGTATGACTAAAACCAACAATGGTCGGATCTGGATATTGATAACCAGCGCAATACTTGTAAATATCAGGATTATATTTTCCATTTACGGCATAAGGCAAAGTATCCGTATCGGGACTTAATTGCACCGATCCAAAAGGAACCGTTGCGCCTGGATAAGTATGACCCATTTTTTCTGTGCCGATCAGCGGATTTACATATTGAATAAAATTCTTTTGTTGGGAAAAACCAATGGTATGAAAAACTAAAACAATACTAAGAATGCGGATAATTATTTTCATATTTTGAATATACTTATTCTATTTGAACAAAACAAGAAAGCACCGCCAATGCGATGCTTCCGATATATTTAAAGTAAAACTTGTATATCAATTCTCACTTACAGCGCTGGCGTAAATGTATTCGCTGTTCATTTTAGCGATATTGGAAAGCGAAATGCCTTTCGGACAAACTGCTTCGCAGGCACCTGTGTTGGTGCAAGCGCCAAAACCTTCTTTATCCATTTGTGCTACCATGCCCAATACACGTGTTTTTCTTTCGGGCTTGCCTTGCGGCAACATGGACAATTGTGAGATTTTTGCCGAGGTAAACAACATGGCACTACTGTTTGGACAAGCGGCCACACAAGCTCCGCAGCCGATGCAAGCCGCAGCCATAAATGCTTCATCGGCATATTTCTTTTCAATGGGTAAAGCATTGGCATCCACTGCGTTACCAGTATTTACGCTGATATAACCACCCGCTTGAATAATGCGGTCGAAAGCAGTACGGTCAACCATCAAATCCTTTAAAACCGGAAAAGCATTGGAGCGCCAAGGTTCGACCGTGATGGTATCGCCATTTTTAAAAGCACGCATGTGCAATTGGCAAGTGGTATTTTGCAACCACGGACCATGCGGCCGACCATCAATGTACATACTACACGATCCGCAAATGCCTTCGCGGCAATCATGGTCAAAAGCAATCGGTTCTTTGCCATCTTCCACCAGCTTTTCGTTCAACACATCAAACATTTCCAAGAAAGACATTTCGGTTGAAATATCTGTTACTTGATACGTTTCAAAACGCCCTTGGGTACTTTTGTTTTTTTGCTTCCACACTTTTAAGGTGAGGTTTAATGTTGTATGTTCCATGTAACTAGTTTATATAATTTCTGTACAAGTAATATTTTTTGTTTCTAAATTGCCATTCAAACGCAGTTTCAATTTCCGATAATCTGCTTCTCGTAAATCGGGTGCATAAACTTTTGTCGTTACTATCCGCCCTATTATTTTATAATTAACAAAATCATCTTTCAACAATTGCATGGTTGAATTTATCTGACAAACCGCTTTCAAAACATCTGAACCCTTACACTCAACGATATATACAGTTTTATCTTCCTCAATCTTAAACAAAAAATCACATTTTTCATCTTCCTTTTTCAACTTAAGTAAACAATCATCAACAATATATTTATCAACCACTTTACCACTTTTATTTTCTAATATGAATTTTGTTTTTTTACCAAACCCCGTAAATATTTTATCCTTGGAATTAATTTTACAGTCATGGCAAATACATTGATGATCTTTTAATCTTGCCATGAAGCTTCTTCTGGTTTGGTTGTGCCTAATTCAATGTTTATCAACTTGTCAAAATCTTCATTTAATATTCTAGAAACACCATCAATTTTTTCAGCCCGTATCATCGATTCTGCCCTATCAAAAATATCTTCGCATTTACCATCAGGTAGCATCATGTACGCTGAAACTTCGTCTGGATTTACCCAATACTTCTTTTCAAGAACCTCTTCTACTTTTTCTGAATTCTCTTTTCCTAACTGGTATGCATACATTAGATTGTTGAGAGAAGTAAGAATGTAGGGACTGTGAGTATTTAGAAACAGGCTATTTCCATAGTTTAAAGTTTTATACGCCATAAACTTCACCAGTTCATTCTGAGCCGATGGGAATAAACTTAACTCCGGTTCTTCTATAATAAATGTTTTGCTCTTCTTTTTAAGTTCAGTATAATATTTAATTAATAAAACAACGGGAATTGTAGATTGGTAGCCGCTTGCAGCATTATAAAGACTATAAAATTTGTCTTCGTTATTTTTCCGGACAAACCCTTTGCCATCGACATTTTTATACGTTATATTTAATGGTTCAATCTGAGTTTCATTTTTAAAAAATCCTTCAATCTGACTCATTCTCGCAAATTGATTAAAAAGCGAATCAGATAGATTTTGAATGCTACTTTTACCTAAAGAAAAAATAGATTGCAATCCTCTATCTGTTGACAAATAAAAAGGATTATCCATTACTTTAGCAACATCGTTTTTATAAAAACTTGTTGATGGTTTCCACTGAACGTTTAATAAGGATTGACTAAATTTATCAGGTCTTATTTTTTGGAATTCTTTTAATAAAATTTCAAATTCTATTGAGTTTGATTCTATGTTAGTTTCAAAAACATGACGTCCACCATCTTTTTCTCCAGTTTCAGGATTAATATACGCATCAAACACTCTTTCTGCAGAAAAAGTATAATGTTTACAATAATATTTTATAAAACTATTATCTTGAATAAATTCTGATAAACCCCATAATTGTAATCCTTCCTCAAAATCATCATTTAGACTTGGGTAACCATTTTGTGTTATATAAGAAAAATACCTGCAAACCGCCAACACCTTCGCAACCGTACTTTTCCCCGTCGCTTGCTCACCAATCAGCACGTTAAACCTGCCGAGTTCTAACTCGACATTTTTAATCGGCCCAAAATTCCGTATCGTGAGTTTTTCTTTCAAGTACTACTTCGCCGTTTTCTTTTCTTTTAAATATTCCAAATAATCACCTTTTTCAATCCAAACTTTGCCTTTAACTGATTGGTTGTACCAATAAATGCCAGCTACAACTTGTTCATCGCTTTCTAATTCTATCGTTTCATCTTTTCTGATATAATCTGATTTTGTCAAATTATCAGGATAAAACCGTTCGTATTTATCCAATATTGCCAGCGTTTTTTCAGGATTCAGAAGTTTAAAAACATCTCCTTTGATTACGCTAGCGGAGCTATCGTTTACCGCACCCGGATAACTTCCAATGTCATACAAACTACCTTTTAATTTTCCTACACCTATCCATTCCAAATCTTTTCCTATTTTTTTGTTGATGGGGATATCAACACCTTTGCGCAGCGTTCCATAAACAAACAAATATTTGGTATTGGTGGTTTGGTGTGTCAATCAAAATTTATTTATAATTCCTTGCGGTTGGTTTAATCACTTCGTAGTTCAATTCTTCTTTATGCAGTTCCCAATTGTGTTCGCCTTTTAATTCCCATGCAGACACATACATATAATTGGCATCGTCACGCAATGCTTCTCCATCTGGCGTTTGGTATTCTTCGCGGAAGTGACCGCCACAACTTTCGTTGCGATTCAAAGCATCCACACACATCAATTCGCCCAATTCAATAAAATCAGCCACACGGTTGGCTTTGTCTAATTCGGGATTTAATTCATTTATTTCTCCCGGGATGCGGACATCGCTCCAAAATTCTTTTTTTAAAGCTCGGATTTCTGCGATGGCTTCTTGCAAACCTTGTGCGTTACGGGCCATGCCGCATTTTTCCCACATAATTTTGCCAAGGCGTTTGTGGAAACTTTCCACCGATTTGCTGCCTTTGATGTTCATTAATGTGTTGATGCGATCAGATACTGCTTTTTCGGTTTCCGCAAAAGCAGGATGATCGGTAGAAATGGCTTTGGTATAAATTTCATCGGCCAACGAATTGCCCAATGTATATGGAATCACAAAATAACCATCCGCCAAACCTTGCATCAATGCAGAAGCACCCAAACGGTTAGCGCCGTGGTCGCTAAAGTTTGCTTCGCCCATGCAATACAAACCCGGAACAGTAGTTTGCAATTCATAATCAACCCACAAGCCACCCATGGTATAATGCACCGCAGGATAAATACGCATCGGCATTTCGTAAGGATTTTCGCCTGTTATTTTGTCGTACATCTCAAACAAGTTACCGTATTTTTCTTCCACTACTTTTTTGCCCATAGCAATAATCATATCGTCAGAAACATCAGTCAAACTTTGTTTGCTAACCTCAATTTTTCCGTACCGATAAATTGCATCTTTAAAATCTAGATAAACAGCCAATTTAGTTGTACCCACACCATAACCTTCGTCGCAACGTTCTTTTGCGGCACGGCTGGCCACATCACGAGGCACCAAGTTACCAAACGCAGGATATCTTCTTTCCAAATAATAATCACGTTCATCTTCAGGAATCTCCGATGCTTTGCGGGTGTCGTTTTTCATTTTAGGCACCCAAATACGACCGTCATTCCGTAAAGATTCGCTCATCAAAGTTAATTTACTTTGGTGCTCGCCAGTTACAGGAATACAAGTTGGGTGAATTTGCGTATAACAAGGATTTCCAAAAAATGCACCCTTTTTATGTGCTTTCCAAGCTGCGGTAACATTGCTGCCCATTGCGTTGGTGCTTAAGATAAAACACATTTCCATAACCACCGTGCAAAGCAAAGTGGCATGGCCAAAATGGCGTTCCAATTCGCCGGTAATTAAATCTACGGGCAATAATGCCACGGGCTTTCCCATCCACCATCACCACATCTAGCATTTCATGGCGACTGTACATCGTTACATTTCCTAAAGAAATTTGCCTTTCCAAGGCGCTATAAGCACCTAACAAAAGCTGTTGACCAGTTTGCCCAGCGGCATAAAACGTACGTTGCACCTGCGTTCCACCAAAGGAACGGTTGCTTAATAAGCCGCCGTATTCACGGGCAAAAGGCACACCTTGTGCCACACATTGGTCAATAATAGCAGCAC
Organism: uncultured Chitinophagaceae bacterium; assembly: GCA_963845495.1. Classification (GTDB taxonomy): domain Bacteria; phylum Bacteroidota; class Bacteroidia; order Chitinophagales; family Chitinophagaceae; genus JAZKFT01. Next base: position 511 of record CAWJTH010000007.1, on the reverse strand, counting down.
TTACTTCGGCCAAGCGGTGAACATTTGATTCCCGAGCACGATAATCGCCGCCTTTAATGGTATCGTAAAATAAACGGAAAACACTGTCACCATCATTCTGATAATTTTTTGCAGCATTAATACCGCCTTGCGCAGCAATGCTGTGAGCACGACGAGGCGAGTCCTGAAAACAAAACGCTTTAACTTTATAACCCATTTCACCAAGCGAAGCCGCTGCAGAAGCACCCGCCAAGCCGGTGCCCACAATAATTATTTCCAACTTGCGCTTATTGGCAGGGTTTACCAATTTGCAATGTCCTTTGTATTCGTCCCATTTATCGTCCATTGGGCCGGCTGGTACTTTTGCGTTCAACATATAAAAGAAGATTAGAAAATTTGAAGATGAGAAGTGAGAAGGTTGGCAGTAAGTATGTTGGAAATTAGAAGATCAGAAGTCGAAGCTAGAACGTCAGCACTCTAAAAAAGATGATTTACATATTCTCGTCTTCTAGCTTCTTACATTCTCGCTTCC
>CAWJTH010000006.1:0-35758 GCA_963845495.1 uncultured Chitinophagaceae bacterium | reverse complement strand
GAAAACGGGCAAACGAACCAGCCAATTGTAAATGCTTTGTTGGCATTAATGTGTTTTCATGCCTCAAGGTTTGCCGCCAGAAAAAATGAAAACGGCGAAATGGTTTTATATCAAGACCAAGATGAATTGCTTTGGGATTACGAAATGATTAAAAAAGGAATTCATTTTTTGCATCAGTCAGCAAAAGGTGATATCATTTCCAGCTATCATATTGAAGCACAAATTGCATATTGGCATACCATAAAAACTGATACAATTGAAAAGTGGGAAAACATTTTGCAATTGTACACGCATTTATTACAAATTAATTATTCGCCTATTGCGGCTTTAAATAGAGCGTATGCTTTATCAAAAACAAATAGAAAACAAGAGGCAATTGAAGCCGCAGAAAAACTACAATTAAATAACAACCATTATTATTTTACCCTGCTTGGCGAATTATATAAAGATGACAATAAAATAAAAGCAATAGCTAATTTTGATCAAGCTTATAAATTAGCAAAAACCCAAACAGACAAATTAATTATTAAAAAGAAACTAGACGAATTATAAATTGTTTCATTTATATGATTGCTTTGATTTAAATATTGTCGCAATCAGCATATAATTATGTCGCTTATTTCACTCCTAAAAAGTATTTATGTACTTTATTTTTGTACCAAATTAAAATAAATGTTATGGGAAAAATTGTTGTATTAATGCACATAAGCCTAGATGGGTTTGTGGGTGGACCAAATGGCGAAATGGATTGGATACAAGTAAATGACGACATATTCAATATTGCATTTGAGCGTACAAATGAAGCTGATACTGCATTGTACGGGCGTATAACGTACCAAATGATGGACAGTTATTGGCCTAACGCGGCAGACAAGCCCAATGCAAGCAAACACGATGTTGAACATAGCACTTGGTACAATAATGTACAAAAAGTGGTAGTTTCAAAAACAATGGAAAGCGCAAAGATTGCGAACACAACCATAATTAGCCAAAATGTAGCAGCGACAATAAACGAATTGAAACAAAAAACAAATAGGGATATCCTATTACTGGGCAGTCCATCTGTTGTACATCTTTTGTTAGAAGAAAATTTAATTGACGATTATTGGTTGTTTATTAATCCAATTATTTTGGGTGCGGGAATTCCTTTATTCAAAAATGCAAAAGAACGTATTAAATTAAACTTGGTTTCAAGTAAAGTATTTACAGGCAATGTGGTTTGTACCCACCACAAAAAAGCATAAATTATTTTCTTCGGCATCAATTTAACAGATAATCACACATTCAACATCGCCATCTTATTCAACAATTCATCTTTTCTACGGCGGGCAACTTCAATCTCGCTGCCGTCGGTCATCCAAACTTGGCCGCCTTCGCCTCGCACATATTTTTTTATATGCACCAAGTTTACCATCGAACTTTGGTGGGTTCTAAAGAAATTGTGCGAAGCCAGCAAATCTTCATATTCTTTTAAATTTTTGCTTACCACAATCGGCTTCTGTCCTTCTAAATAAAATTTACAATAACCAGTTAGCGATTCAATCCAGATAATATTTTTTAAATCTGCAAACAAAATGCCTTCGCTAGTTGATATCGCCAATTTCTCAGGAGATTTTTGTTGCGGCTGCTGCATGTGTTGTAATGCTTGTTGAAACAATAACAATTGCTCAGCCCCAGGTGTGTTTTTGCGCTTCAACGCTCTTTCCACCGCCTCTTTTAAATCTGCCGGATCAATCGGTTTTAGAATATAATCGATGGCGCTAAGTTTTAAAGCTTGTATGGCAAAGCCTTGGTGGGCCGTCACAAAAATCACTTGAATGTTATCGCGGTTCATCTCCTGCATCAATTGAATACCGCTTTTCCCTGGCATTTGTATGTCTAGGAAAAGCAATTCTGGTTGCAACAGGTGTATCTTTTCCAATCCTTCTTCGGCATTACTTGCTTCACCAACAATAGTGATGGGCAAGTTTAATTGTTGCACCATATTTTTTATGGCGCTTCGGGCATTTGCCTCGTCGTCAATAACCAGTGTTTTTATAGGTTGCATACATGTTTAATTTAATGGCAGTATAAATTTTATCGTTGTTCCGGATGGTAGATCATTTTCGGTTTTGTCAATTATTTCAATGGAAGCTTTGGAATTTTGTATTTGCTGCAAACTTTCCAACATACCCATGGTTAGTTTTTCACCTTGCGATGTGTGCCCGGCTTTAGCTTCGTGCTGTGTGCGGCCAATGCCGTTGTCATCAATTAAAATCTCCACATTATTATTGATCAATTGACAATCGATTATTAATTTTTTATTTCCTTTTTTGGGCATCAAACCGTGCAGTATGGCATTTTCAACAAACGGTTGCAACAGCATCGGCGGCACTTTGGCATCTAATAAATCATCATCTTCTTCCACATTAAAACTGTAACTAAACTCGTTGTTAAAACGAAATGCTTCAATTTCAACATACATTTTTAGCGTTTCCATTACTTCGCCTAGCGGTAAAAAATTATGTTTTGATTGGTCTAAAATTCGCCGCATCAATTTAGCGAATTTCGAAAGATAAGTGGCCGCATCAATAGTATTGTTGCTTAAAATGTAACTCTGGATGCTGTTTAAACTATTGAAAATAAAATGTGGGTTCATTTGCGCCCGTAATGCCTGCATGCGTAGTTCGCTCATTTGCAGCTTTATTTTATTTTCTTTTTGCAAGGCAATGTCACGCCTTTTAATGAAATAATAAATAGCAGAACCCACCACCAACACCATTAAAATACGAAACCACAAACGTTGCCAAAACGGCGGGTTGATGGTGAACATAAAAATGGCCGGTTGTTCGTTCCATTCGCCTTGGTGGTTGGCGCTTTTAACTTTAAAGCGATAATTGCCCGGCGGCAAATTGATATAATTTACTTTCCTTTCTGTGCCCGGATATTTCCAATCTTCATCAAAACCTTCCAGCATGCATGCATAATTATTTTGCTGGCCTTGGTTGTAATTAATGCCTGTGTAATTAAACGAAATACTGTTTTGCTGATAATCCAATGTTTGGTTTCCGTTTACCAAAAGTGGTTCACCATCAACCACAACACTGGTGATGATGTTTTTGGGAACCGTTTTATCAAGCAAAAACTGTTGCGGATTAAATAAGCAATACGTTTTCGCAAACCCAAGAAACAACACTTTTCTACTGCTGTCCGCAAAGTTCATGTTTAATATATTTTCATCGGGCAGGCCATCGGCTTTTGTAAAAGACGAGAATTTCTTTTTCTGTTTATTGTAAAAAACCAACCCGCTTTCTGTGGCAATCCATGCATTGCCATCGTGGTCGCTTACAATATCGTTGATGGCGGTCGAAATGATACCGGTTTGTTTTCTAAACACATCAATGGTGTCGGCAGCAATATGGTACATGCCAAACGAACCAGCCACATTTAAATATAACACGTCATCGCCATCGCTAGCCATATTGTAAATAGGTTGCAATGCTTTACCGTTTTTCCGCACCAAGGCGGTGGAAAAAGTTTGCTTGGCAATATCATATTTTACCAAGGTATCAAGCCTCGCCATCCAAATATTTCCTTTTTTATCTTCGGTTTTTGGGCCAGCCCTTAGCAAAGGGAAACTGCCACCGATATATCTTGATTTATAATTGGTAAAGGTGTCATTAGCAACATTATAACGGGTAACGCCGTTGGGCAATGTCGCCCAAATATTTCCTTTACTATCTTTCATGGGGAAACGGGCAAAGCTGTCGAAAGCAGTGTCTTTGTTGGCACCGTTTATAAAGCTTAATTGGGTTGTGGCAATGTTTGCTTGCACGGGGCCGTACACAGAAAACAACCAAATATTTTTATTTACGTTGAACACTTCGGTACTGATGATCTTTTTTTGATAAGCAAGCGGTGGTTGTTTACTAAAAAAAGATTGAACGGAATTGTTTACCGTATCTAAACCAAATAAACCTGCACCGATGCAGGCAACCCATAATTTATTGTAACTGAAAATACCGTAATTAAATGATACCAAACTTGTATTGTCTTTCACCTGGTTTAGCAATGCAGGGTTGTTGGTAAAGAAATTAATTTTTAAAGTGGATTGTAACAAACCTTTTGATGTGCCCACCCAAATGTAATTATCGTCTTTAAAAATAGTTGCGCCCAAACCATCGGGCCACGATGTAAACCAAAGCGGATTATCGGATGCCCGTTTAAAACGATGGCTATTGCAATTGTACAACAACGGTTCACCAAAATAAGAATTCATTAAAAAGATGGAATCGTTTAGCGGAAATGCGTTAGAAAACCGTTTCTCAGAAGGAATATCAACCTCCAGTTTATGGAGAAAGCTTTTACCGGTTGCGGCGTTAGTGTAAGCAAGGTATTCACCATCGGCCGTTCCATTTTTTTTAGAAAAAAGGCAAGTCGATTCTTTTCCACGGGAATACGCACCCATTAACGTGAATTTGTTTGTAAAGAACTCGTTTAATGTAAAGTTGGCAATTTTATTTTCAACGGGCACACATTGCTGTTTGGCAAAATCAGGATAATAAAAGCCTGTTTTCGCGTTGGAATAAAAGTAAACATCATCGTTCGCATCCTTAAAAAAAAATATACCAAACAAACCTTTGTTCAACTCCGCTTCTGTAGCCATTAATTGGTGCTGAAGTGCACCTTTGTTGTTTAATACAAATACGCCTTGGCCGGTACAAACCCATAACTCATCGGTATTTTTCTTATACAACAAGTTGGTAACTTGATAACCGGTATTGACATGTTTGGGATTAAGTGGAAGCGCAATTGTTTTACCGGTCATGGTTTCGGTATTTACCAAACACAATCCTGCATCTGTAGCAACTGCCATTATATTTTTTGCCACGAAGCAAATTTTAGCAATATTATTAGAAGGCAAATTGTTTTTGTTGTTGCTCAACACATTAATAAACTCAGTGCCATCGTAGCGGTTCAATCCTTCGTGTGTGCCTATCCATAAAAAGCCGTCAGCATCTTTTTGCATGCAGGTAATAGTATTATTGCTAAGCCCGTTTTGAGTGGTGAAGGTGGAAATATTATTAAACCATTGCGCATGCGTTTGTTGCCAGAAGATTAAACCAATAAAAAAGGCAATTATTTTCATAGAGGGATCTTAGCTGTGAGTTATGAGCTATGAGCTTTGAGCTGATTGACAAATAGCTATCGGCAATTTAAGGAAGTTTATTTTTCTCTTTAGGTTTGCTTTTTAAAATCTATATTTAATGATTTTATTCACAGCTCATAGCTCAGCTCATCTTAGCTCACAGCTCACAGCTCACAGCTCACAGCTCACAGCTTGCAACCTCGGCTTGCGTAGCCAAATAAACAATACCATGCCTAAAACCAACCAGAAGCTGGCAAAATAATACAAGGCTATTTTATCGTTCTTAAACCGCATAATGCTTTGTTGAACATATGTTTCCTGTTGATCTGTCACATATAAAACAGACAATGGTTTACCTATTTCAAACTTTTCCCACTCCTGTGCCGACACATATTTACTTGTTTTGGCATCGATCAATTTACTATCTTTCGTTGTAAAGGAAATTTCAACTTCATTATCCTTTTTCTCACCAACAATCGATTTTGATAAAACCGTGGCCACATATTCATCACCGTTGGCAATGGTATTTTTCAATTCTTTTTCATCTTTATACAGCCAAGCACAGCAAGCAGTAAATAAACAAATACAAAGAAAAAAAAGCCGAAAACCCAGCGAATTAAACCTACGCAACACAAACCAATAGAAAGCCATAAAAAAAGTTCCGATCAGTGCAAGTTCTAGTGTGGCGTTCATTTTGTCAAAAAAAATATTTACTAACATAGCCTAGATTATTTGTAGTGTAAAAGTATTGCCTTGATTAAGGCACAATTATACCAACACAGTACTGGCGACATTTAATAAATAGTTGGTGGCAACAACGCTATAATTGGTTGCTATGTTTTATTGGAAGCCATTGATTAAAAGAAGTATTTGGGTGAGTAAACGGATATTAGTGGATTACATAAAACAAAAACCTATCCGAATGAACGGACAGGCTTTTCTTTGGCCAAGAAAAATACAACACGGTGCGATAATTTATGATGTGAGTTTATTGATTGTTTGTTGCTGACGCAATAATAGAAAAGCAGCTATGTTATTCAATTGATATTTCTGTATGTCATTTCCCCTCAAAATGGATAGAATCCCAACTGCACTGAATGCATTTACTTTTATTGGATAAATCTGCTACTGTTGTGTTTTTTATCCGCATATCTTCTTTGTAAGCGGCATTTTTATCTCTTGTACATTTTAAGTCGATGTTTAATATTTCGAAAGAATTTGGATCAGCGCCGGTTATCGTTTTTTCTCCAAAAAATACATGTTTATCGTCTTTTGAATAAGGTGTTCCCAATAATTGAAACGATGCAGGATCAGCGTTTTCCATTATTTCACCTTCGTAATACACATGTTTTGCTGTTAATGAAAACGATTGGTTGAACGGTTTAAATGTAGTTGTGCTTACTCCGTTCATTGGTTTATCATGGAAATAAACCTGATCGTTTATGGCAAAATAACCAAAGCCTATGTATTTAAAACTGGCATTGGTTGAAACGGGAATCATCGCATCTAAAACTGATACCGTATGTTGTGTATGTACAACTAAACCACTGTCATAACTTTCAAAAACAGAAGCTGTATTATCCAGCAATGCATCTGCTTTATACACGTTGTTTTTATCAACCGAAAAGGTTTCGTCTTTAATGGTAAAGGATGAAGGGTCGGCATTGGGGATTGTTTTTCCGTGATAATAACATTGGTTTTTGTCCTTTGCAAAATCGTGGCTTAACAATTTAAAGCTGCCACTATGGCTGCCTACAATTACGTTGCCGCCATAATAAGCATAATTTTTATCGGTGGCATAATCTGAATTGGCGGCATAATTAGCTGTTGCGGGTTGATAGATGATCTTAAAAGTTTTGGCATCAGCATTTGGTATTTCAATTGTACCGTTTGGGAAAGCATTTTTATATAACACCTTGTTGCCGCTGATATTATAGCCCCAATTTAAAAATAAATTGCCGCCATCACAACCTATAAAAAAATTGACAGCCACAGCGATAAGTGCAAAAAAGATGATTGTTTTCATTTACGCTGATATTGGATGCTTGCATTATCTTTTTGATAGAAGATAAATAAACGTTGAGCAAAAACCTATGACTCATTTTATTTTTTGTACTTATCTTATTTCTATTACAAACCTACAATCAGCAATTGTTGATCATAGTTTAAACCTATATTCGGTGGTTTTAGCCTTGTCTTTGGCAGAAATAATGATATAATTGGGTTTAGCTTTTTTGTTTCGAGATATATTTTTTATGAGTAAACAACCTATGAACTATTTAGGTTTTCCAGAACTGAGAGCGGCTATTTGAAAACCGAAAGACGTTGTTTGAAAGTTGAAAGACGTTGTTTGAAAACAGAAAGCGGTTGTTTGAAAACGAAAAGATGTTGTTTTAAAACGGAAAGACGTTGTTTGAAAGCAGAAAGACGTTGTTTGAAAACGAAAAGACGTTGTTTGAAAACGAAAAGATGTTGTTTGAAAACGGAAAGACGTTGTTTGAAAGCAGAAAGACGTTGTTTGAAAACGAAAAGACGTTGTTTGAAAGCGGAAAGACGTTGTTTGAAAACGGAAAGACGTTGTTTGAAAACGGAAAGACGTTGTTTGAAAGCGGAAAGACGTTGTTTGAAAACAGAAATTGTTTGTCGGAAAGAAGAAATTGGTCGTCAGAAGAAGAAACCGTTTGTCGGAAAGATGAGATCGATTGTTTAAAAGTAAAAATGCCTATCGCAATAACTTATAAGCAAATACCCTTATCATTTTTTATAATATTTGCCGATTCTAACTTCTCCGCAGCCAATTCCTTCAAAAAAGCTACCAACGCTATTTCAAAATTAAAATATTGCGGAACGCAATTTAGTTTTGATCCATGAAATCTAATCTATTGAAAACCATATCAAGCCATCTGTTGGCAATTATTGCCCTATGTTGTATTGTTTGCTTAACATCGTGTGGCTTGGGCGAGTTGAATAAAAAAGCAGAAGCCCAAACCATCAACTTTTATAAAGATTTGCAGACAAAAAATTATACAGCAGCATTAAGCCTTTGTAGCGATAGAGCTTTCTCGAAAGATTCAAAAGCCGATTGGACAGCAGAGCTTGAAAAAAATGCAGGCTTGCTCGGCGATATGCAATCGTACACAAAAACCAGCAATTTTAATATTGCCACTTCTACCAATAGCGGTACTACCGTAACGGTTGCTTACGATGTGCAATGGCAATACGGCCAATCAACCGACTCGTTGATATTGATAAAAGAAAGTGACGGCAGTATGAAAATATTCCGTTACCAATGGCGATATAAAAATGCCAAGTTTTTAAGCGAAATGGATGAAAGTGAAAAAGTTACCGGTCAATATATGGATGCAATAAAAGCCGGAAACGGAGAAGTTGCTACTTCTTTTTGTTCTGATGAGGCTTTAAAGGTGACGCCAAAACCAAACTGGATTGCTTTTTTAAACAACGCAAACAATAAATTAGGAACCGTTTCAGGTTATACTATCATCCGTGATAGCAGTGCGTACCATATCGCCGCAAACGGCGATGCCGGCAAAGGCAATTATTACGATGTTTTTGTACTATCGAACAGGGCTGGTAATAAAGTGATGGAAAAGATTATTTTCTTCCAAAAAAACTATGACACACCCGTTAAACTAACCGGACATTATTTTTTATAGATATCATTATTTCTTAAAAATATGTCAAAATAGGCAATTTTTATGAGTACTTCTTTCCTGTTGCACCACATTTAATCGTATATGCTTAGCGTTGATATACGGCAATGTTTTGGCAATAAAAACAAAAAACAAACACTTAACATATGAAATATAATATTGGCGACCTTGTAAAATTGAATGAACCAGATTTTGGTGATCCTGATGATTTATATGGCATTGTTGCAACCAAGCAAAGCGACAATATTTCGTTTGCTGAAAGGGATTGCGACTATATTATTGAAAAATTAAACGGAAAAGCATTAGCTATAAAAGTTACGGAGAAAGAGATCCATAAGGCATAAGATCCGTTATTTTATAATATAGTAAATGGGGATGGAAACGTTAAGGATTATCAATACGCTGGATACGTAAAGCCATGTAAGGTTTTGCGGGTAACTTAATGATACTTTTGTTTTTATCAACCACATTATACCTGCTTAAACTATCAATCTCAAAAGTTTGCGGAAGGGTTTCGATAGACATGTTCCAAGTGTCTATAACATCCACCTTAAATTTCATTCCTTTTTGTAAGTCGGCATGCGGCAATGCGAACGCCCATTCTTTTGGTGTTTCATCACTAAAATAAAATAGATAGTATTCGCCAGATTTACCAGCTAGGTTCATGGTAAAATATTGATCTAGGGGCCGCAAACCTTCTTTAGGGCCAGTTTCCACAATCTTCCGTAAAAAAGCAATTCGTTGTGGACTGGTACCGATCATTTTTCCACCGCCAGAAATCCAATCGGTAGTTTTCAATGCTTCGCCGTGTGTGGCGTAAGCGCCGCCTACGTAAGCAATCCAAAAGCGACGAGTCATTTCTTCGCCTGATAATTGTCCCCAACGGGCATCGATATTACCTTCGTAATTTATTTCATCCTGCACAATTGGTTTTCTGTAAATATCCCGCAGCAAGGGCGAAACGCCAAACACTTTTACCGCATTATAATATTGCAAGCTTACATGCGTAACCCAAGGTTTGTTGTAATCATAAATCCTGTCGGCATTATGGATGGAACGCAAATGATTATACGGATCATACTTTTGAACAACTTGAAAATATCGGTCCCAATCTTCATCCGTTAAATGCCTGATGAAACTATTTTCATTGGCCAAACTCCACCAAATATTTTGGAAAGCTGCAAAACGGGCAACCATGTACCGCAAGAAGCGGATATTGGTTTCGTCGTTCATCATATCAAAACCCCATTTGCCTTTATCGTATGGGCGAAACAAAATCAAATCGGCCTGCACGCCAATTTCATCCAAATGTTTTACATCAGCTTCCAGCTTTTGGAAAAACAAAGGGTTAAAACGGGAAAAGTCCCAATCGGCTTTCGAGGTGCCAACAAAAGGGAAAACCGTTAATTTATCGGGTCCGGTTATATAATTGTCTTTATACGGCGGCACGGCCAGCATCCTTGCCTTATTAAAAGGCGAAGCTTTTAAACTGGCAATGGTTTCGGCTTTATGGGCTTCGCTCCTAAAAGCCCATTCGTAAATTGTGGTGCCAAAAGGATAAAAAGGTGTACTATCGGCATAAGCGAAATTGTAAATATTTTTTACCCTAACCGGCCCTTTGTTTTTACTGGTGGCGGTACAAATAAAAGTTCCTTTTTTATTGTTTAAATCGGGGTGATTGCTAGCTGTAACATAAGTCCACTCGCCTTCTTGGTCGGGCATAAAGCGAACTTTGTATGTTCCGTTGCCATCAAAAAAGCCTTCTGGGGTAAATGCTTCGTTGTTGTGCTTAAAAGTGGCCGTCAATTGCAAATCAATAAACGGATTACCAGCGTCTGCACCTTTCATTGTTAGTTCGAATACGCCGTATTTCTCTACTTTTTCTTGGGCAAACAATTTGCTACATTGGTAAATAAAGGCAAACGCACAAATAACTATAATTGAAACTGGTTTTTTGTTTTTCATATTATCAGGCAATCGTTCTATGTATAATAAAATTGGTATTTCCATTTATCGACTTAGTTTTCATCCCGTTTAGTATGCCAACCCTAACTGGCAACCACAGAAAGCTACCATAATCCATCTTAACTTTTTTGATGATGAAACCTTATTTCAATAAAATTGTCGGAATATTTTCTTACAGCAAGATCAATTTCAAATGTTTGATTACTCCAAGAATATTTATCTACAGCCATACTTGCACTGGGTTCATAATCATATTTAATGCCTTGGGTATTTAACAGTTTTATAATGGAAGCTTTTATGGATTCGTAATTTGAAAGATTTTTGTTAACAAATATAAATTGCCATTCATTTGTATCTTCAAAAAGATATGAAGGCTGAAATGTTTTATCGCGTAACGCAAGTATAGCTTGGAATTTTTTCATTCCATCTTCCGTACCGGTATATGCGCCTTTTAGGTTGGCAAAGTTTTGCGAAGCATCGTTATATACTAATGCCAGCGCATTGTCAAATGTATAAAAAAAGGCACTTTTATGAACCGGCTTGTCAGGATTATCCTTCTGTTTTGCGGGTTCATAGGTTACCGTGGTGGTGGTATCTGTCGCCTGGTTTGTAGCCAACTGTTTTTTTGCTGGCTTGCTAACTATAAAATAACCGATAATGAAAACGGCAACCACAATAAGTAAAGCATAAATAATTTTTTTGTAACCATTGGTGTCAACTTCTTTCTCTGGTGTTTCAATAAAAGTTACTGAAGGCTTTTCTTTCTCTTTCTGCACAGGCCTTTGTTCTTCTGTTACAATGGTATGTTTTTCTGGCTGTATGTTTTTTTCACTTGCTTTTTTTGTTTCGTCTTCCGCAGTGTTTGGGACGATTGCCTGTTTACGTTTAGCTTGTATGGTTGAAAGCACCTTTCTTATTCCACTGGCAATATTGTTGTATGCCTGCTCAGAAGTTTTCCATTCGCCAATGGGCTTTGCTTCATCTGGAAGCACCTGTAGGTCCTTCATGTTAAATGTGCCGTCTTTGTACCTAATATCAACATCCCAAATGCAATAGTCAATAATCAATGGTATTACTACAGATTTATTTTGCTTATGCCTATTGATCGCAAACTTAAATTCCACTTGGTGGATAAACTCAGAATTCATAAAATCGGCGCTCACCAATAAAAGAAACAGATCCGTTTTCGCAAGCCTTGATTCTATGCTCGGTTTCCATTCTTGTCCGGGCTCAATGTAATCATCATGCCAAATGCTTAAATTATATGCGTCTTTAAGCGGGTTTAAATGCTTTAACAACCGCTGTTTAACTTCACGGTCTTCTCTTGCATAAATAATAAAAACATTTATTTCATCGGCCATGGGTATATGATTGACGTAAAAGATGTTGAGCTTTGTACGGCAATTTACATGTTGTTTTGCAATATTTTATTTTCAGGCAACGTGGCCCTTTATTTGGGCAAACATCAAACAAACAACCTGTTTGAAAAAAGATCTATTAGATCACAACATAGTTGCATTAGTTTATTTTTTTACAAGCGTAATGGCGAAGGCAGTACCATTAAAAAAATAATTTCCTGTGATTTTGCTTGGAGGCGTTTCGTAATTATCCTCCATGCCTTCCAACATAAAATAATCACTGAATTTTTTTCCTGAAGTTGAAACATGCTCGAACTTCATTTTCTTGTCATTATCGATTGTAGCATCTGTTGGTGAGAACTTGGATGTTTTCTTCGTCTTATTATCGGTGGTTTTTATCTCGGATGCACTTATGTATCCATTTGCCAATGTAAATTGGACAGTGATATTTTGGGTTTTTCCAACATAAATGATGGCATCATAAGCTTTTTGACAAAAAGCAAATGTTGATGATAATGCAACCAATGTAAACAATAACAAAAATTTCTTTTTCACAGAATTGTTTTTAATGATATTATAAAGTTAGCGTAGCTATGATGCTGGCATTTCACCAATGCATTATCTGGGCGTTTTTTTACGAAAAGTGGCAGGAATGATTACAGAACTGATGAAAATTAAACTAATAGTGTTCACTTGTTGGGTTGATGAGAGGCGTTTAGTTTATGCATCACATCTTTTAAAATGTTTTAAATTGCGTGCATGGATGTATTTCGATTGATAACAATTTTAGTTGTCCTTAGTGCGGGTTTTGATTATATAAACACGAGGTTCATAAAACTGCCACCAACAATCGGGCTTATGCTGATGGCATTGTGCCTGTCGTTACTAATAAGTGTTATCAATTTATTCAGTCCTACGGTGGCTGAATTTTTTATCAACTTTGTTCAATCATTCAACTTTTCGAAAGCCGTACTGAATGTGATGCTTTGCTTTTTGCTATTCGCCGGCGCCATGCATACCGATTGGGATGCATTAAAATCGCAACGGTTGCCGGTAATTATTTTTTCGACGGTGGGTACTTTTTTATCGACCTTTATTGTTGGCGGGTTGTTTTTTGGGGTTTGCCAATTGATGCATATATCAATTAGCTTTATCTTTTGTCTTTTGTTCGGTGCATTAATATCGCCTACTGATCCCATATCTGTATTAAGCATTATGCGGAAAGCCAATATCCCCTTAAAAACGGAGGTGTTGGTTTCGGGGGAATCGCTTTTTAATGATGGCGTAGGCGTTGTTATTTTTATCACGATATACGAAATGATATTTAGCGGTAACGGTAATTTTAATGTTGGAGAGACGGTCACACTTTTTATGAAGGAAGTAGTGGGCGGACTTGGACTAGGGTTGATTGCGGGATTTATTGTAATGCGGTTGATAAAAACAATCAACCAATACCAGACCGAAGTACTGTTGACCATTGCATTGGTGATGGGCGTGTATGAACTTTGTAATGCCATCCATGTTTCCGGACCGTTAGCTGTAGTAGCAGCCGGCCTTCTTTTTGGCAACAAAGGCAGAGAACGGGTAATGAGCCACATATCAAGCAGTTACGTTGAAAAATTTTGGGAACTGATAGACGAATCGCTTAATGCATTGCTGTTTGTGCTGGTGGGAATAGAAATGGTGGTGTTCACTTTTATTAAGCATTTTTGGTTGCTTGGCATTTGTAGCATCGCTATTTTATTATTGGCCAGATTTGTTTCGATAGCTCTTCCATCCTTTTTATTAAGGAAGAAAATGCCGTTGACATTCGATGTTGTAAAATTATTAACTTGGGGCGGCTTGCGGGGGGCATTATCTATTGCTATGGCTTTATTACTGCCGGATAGCCCTGAACGACAAGTCATTTTGGCCAGCACTTATTTTGTGGTTGTTTTTTCTATTTTAGTGCAAGGCCTTACGGTTGGAAGATTAGTGAAAAAACTTGATTTGAAGTGATGTTTATCCAATTTATATCTGTTGATTTAAGCGATGAGGTGATTCGTTTTCAGGTATTTCACCTGACATTTGTTAATTTTAACGTGAGTTTTGGGTAATATTTACTGATAATCAAATACTTGTCGTTTAAATTGACAAAATTTTTGACATTGTCCAGTTTTTTTGTTGATAATGGCCAAAGCATTGTTCAGCAGCACGAGACGTTCCTACGGAACGAGCATTTATTATGACGACCTCTCACCTAGCCATTACCAACGAAATGTTTCTACGGAACAAAGGAAACACTGCTTTTGTTCCGTAGTAACATTTCGTTGGTAGTAAAAATATATAGATGCTTTGCCCTCGTTCCGTAGGAACGTTTTGTGCCATTAAACCTAAAATATGATCAAGTTGTTGGTCTGGTCAAGCTTAAACGGCAAAAATATTTTCACATAGGTATACAACGGCAAGAATCCAAAACTCACGTAATTTTATTTAGTGATTTGATTATGAAAAAAGAATTAATTAATCCATGTTGCTAGTTATTGCTTTTAATGCATGTTGCTTGCTCTAATAGTTTGACGGATGACGGATGACAGGCATAAAACATAAGATGGCTGTGTTTTAGATACCGGCATCTGTCAACTGTCAACCCTTGTTTTGTAATCGGTTGTGCGAAAACCAACAACCTAGCAACTTGGGTTAGTTAATAGAAACACTTTAAAATAACGATATGAATGCCAAAACCAATACGATCAACCATAATAGTACTTACGGCTATGCCGATGTAAACGGGATTAATATGTATTACGAAATGCATGGAAAGGGCAGGCCGTTGGTTTTGATACATGGCGGCGGCTCTACCATTGAAACTTCGTTTGGCCGGGTTATCCATTCTTTTGCCGCCCATAGACAAATAATTGCGGTTGAATTGCAAGCGCATGGCCGCACCAGCGATAGAGATGCGCCTGAAACTTTTGAGCAAGATGCTGCTGATGTAATCGCCCTATTACAACAATTAAAAGTTGACCGAGCCGATTTTTTTGGTTTTAGCAACGGCGGCAATACCACGTTACAAATAGCCATCAGTTATCCTAAAATGGTGCGAAAGATAGTTTTGGGATCAGTAGCTTATAAAAGAGATGGTTACATACCGCAGCTTTTTGAAGGTTTACAAAACGCCACTTTAAAAGATATGCCGCAACAGTTGCAAGACGCTTATAAAAAAGTTGCACCTAATCCTGATGCGCTGATTACAATGTTTGAAAAAGATAGAAATAGGATGTTGGCATTTAAAGATTGGTCAATGGTAGCCGTTCAAGCAATAAAAGCACCCGCATTTATTATTGCGAACGACCAAGATGTAGTTAAACTAGAACATGCTGTTGAAATGACGCGTTTGTTGCCAAATGCAAGACTGTCAATAATTCCGGGCTTCCACGGTTCATATATCGGTGAAGTAACAACAGGAATGGAAAACAGTAAAATTCCTGAATTGGCTGTAATGATGATCGAGGAATTTTTAGACGAGCCGATGCCCTAAAACATTGGTATTCAAAAAAGTTAAAACTTCAACTTTCATTTTCAAACAATAGAATAATGTGGGATTTTTGCAGCTAACCAAATAATTTGGGCATGAAGCAAATCCGTACCGTATCTTTTGTTATTGGCTTTTTTGCATCTACTTGCGCCCTGGCGCAAAACAATCCGGTTGACGTTAAAGTGGCAACTTCGCAACACGAAACAGCAATTGCTGCCAACCCTTCTGCCCCGTTGGCCGATAATGCTAGCGATAAAATTCTTCGTGATAAAGTATTGAATGAAATCCAATCTGGTTTTGATAAGAAAACAAAATCCATTGATTCTACCGTTTCAAAATTAGATCAAAAAGTCACCGACTTGGATGTTTCCATTAAAGAATCGAAAGATGCAAAGGAAAAGGTTGATAAACTATTGCAACGCGTACAAGCTTTGGAAGATCGCCAAAAAGCTGTTGAACAAAATGAACTAAATGCTTACCAAGCCAATTACCAATCTGCCATTGTAAACTTGGTGTCGATGGAGCGGGAAATAAAGCCTCTATTACTTTTTAACTCAGCCCGTGATTTTTTTACCAAATTAAACGAAGCCGGCAACCCTATGAATTATGCCGGTTACAAAGATTGGTTTGAAGGTTTTAACAAATATGTGAAAAAGAATGAAAGCCATGAATCGGTGCTGACCATTAGTGCCAACCTGCTTACTTTTTCTGGCAACACATCAGCCTATGTTCCGGTTGTTGGCCCAATTTCTTCCGTGCTTTTTGCCAGTATGAGCACTTATGTTGGTGGTATGGGTAAAAAAGAAAAAGCCTTGCGGGAACAAAGTGAAAAGATGATTGCGCTTACCATGAAAGTTAGCCAGTTTGATTATGATAAAGGCGGCGTTGAGCACGAATGGGAAGTGATTACCGCCGAATTGGCCAACTTGCAAAAGCTGTATACGCATTGCATTAATTACAATTTAAAAATGCTACATGTTGATAACGGCGCTTTTAGTGATTCGTTTACCAACCAAAGCGATGCTGAAAAAAGGTATCAATATTTAACCAACCTTCGCCAAAACGCCAGTAATTATATTGCTTCCAAAAAATTATCCGATCCCAAAGATTGGAAAGAAAATGTGTATTATGAGATGATGGAAGTGCAATCTTTAAAAACCAGGTTTGGTCAAATTACTTTTAGGATCAGTGAAAACATTTTAAAATACGCCGATTTATTTACCAAGTATAAAGGCGATACCCAAATTGG
This sequence comes from uncultured Chitinophagaceae bacterium, assembly GCA_963845495.1. GTDB lineage: Bacteria > Bacteroidota > Bacteroidia > Chitinophagales > Chitinophagaceae > JAZKFT01. The sequence continues at coordinate 18,870 of CAWJTH010000006.1, read as the reverse complement.
GCCTCAGGTGAGCGCCCTTCAATTACAATTAAACGAATTAAAAGAAACATTCGACAAAGCTTTCGACCCGATGGATTATATTAATTCTGCTACTAGGATGTATAAGGTGATTTAATAATTATTCAGAGAACACATGTATTTTTTACAACATGGGGACATAGCTAGAATAAGTTTTGAAATCATGTTATTTACAAAGTTTTAAGTTTAGGAAATCTAGAAGAAGCTTCGCTTCATGCTATACCTCCTTGCTAAACTTTTTAATGTTGTTAAGATAAACCTATGTCGCTATGTGGTAAAATGAATCGTTGTTGCATGATGGCCACTTAACCAGCAACTTATTAATTTAAAATCATTCACCCGCAACTTGTTTCGTGCTTTCCAGCAAATTTCTTAAATCGTCGATGGTATTTATTTCATCGGCTTTTTTGTCTTTTCGCCAACGTTTAATGCGGGGAAAACGCAATGCGATGCCAGCTTTGTGCCTTCCACTTTCTGCAATGCCTTCAAAAGCAATTTCAAATACCAATTCCGGTTTTACGGTGCGTACCGGGCCGAATTTTTCAATAGCATTCCGTTTTACAAAACTATCCACTTCGCGTATTTCTTTGTCTGTTAGGCCAGAATATGCTTTTGCAATGCTTACCAATTTATCGCCATCTTTTACGGCAAAAGTATAATCAGTATAGAAGTTAGAACGGCGGCCTGCACCTTTTTGTGCGTAAATCATCACCGTATCAACTGTAAACGGTTCAATCTTCCATTTCCACCAGTCGCCACGTTTGCGGCCTGTGTGGTAATGCGATGATAATTTTTTTAACATCAGTCCTTCGCTATTGTTATCTCTTGCCTTATCTCGTGTTTGCATTAACTCTTCCCAGCTTTCATGATTAATTATTGGTGACAACAAAATGGTCTCATTGCTTGGCAAACTTTCAATTAATGCTTGCAAGCGCCGCCCTTCTTTCAGCCAATGGTTTTTCTCGATAATCTTCATAATTGTATTCAATTAAATCATAACAATAAAAACCGATTGGCGTATCTTCCAATTGTTTTTTGGAGATTGTTTTTCGGTTTAATCTTTTTTGTAAGCTATTAAATGATAAAACTTGCTTATTTTCTACCGCTAATATTTCACCATCAATTACGCAACCGTTTGGCAAAATATCAATCAGCTTTTCCAATTCGGGAAATTGGTTGGTAATTAATTCTTCACCCCTCGACCAAATAAATAATTCATCTTTTCTTTTAATGATTTGTCCGCGGATGCCGTCCCACTTCCATTCTGCCTGCCATTCGTTTGGTTCGCCAATTGTTTCCAGTTCCTGCTCCAGCGGGTACGCCAAACAAAAAGGATATGGCTGCGAAATATTGGTTTCCATATCAACCGCCGATATCAATTGCTGATAATTGGTGTCGTTGGGATTCCATTTGCCCATTAAACTATGCATCAATCTGTTAGCATCAATTCCCGTTGCCTTGGCCATGGCGTTTACCAGTAGTTTGTGGCTTACACCAACGCGAAAGCCACCACCAATTAGTTTATTAAAAATCAATCTTTCTTGTACATCCAATCCGCTCCAGGCGTGTAACACATACTCTTTTTTCACCTCATCGCTTTCTTTTGCAATGGCGGTTAGTTCTTTTATCCAAGTAGCAATATTTTTAGAGATTTTATGGGTAGGCTTTGGCAAAATCAAAGCAATGGTTTCGCCTAAATCGCCTACGGAATGATAACATTCTGAAAATAACCAATCAGGTATTTCGGCTTTCTCCACTGCCCATTCCCGCAGTAGTTTTGTGTTGATACCACGCTTTGGCCGCTTGCCGGTAAACAATGCAATCAACCAAATTTTATCTTCTTCGGGTGCCACATTTAAATACCGAACAATAGCATCGATCTTATCGTTCGTTTTATTGCTTATTTCTAATTCATGTATAAATCTGGCAAAGTTTTCCATGGGAGAAAAGTAGTTAGATGCTAGTACTTAGTATTTAGACAATACAAAAGTATAAAGTAGTTAGTAGTTGGTCGTTAGGCAAGAATTTAATATAATACATATCGTTCTTTTAAATAAAATTTGGAAGTATAATTATTACCTCAACATCTTAAAGTTCTGTCTAACTAGAAAGTACTAACACCTATCTACTAAGTATTTTCTAACTACTAAGTACTAACATCTAACTACTTTGCACCGCTTCATCATCTTCCTTCCCGTATTGCGTAGCCACTTCGGCGGCTTCGATACCAATTTCATTTAAATACTTTGAAAAAGTTGCTGTAGAACCATGCGTTACAAAAACTTTTTCAGCCTCCGTTGCTTTTATGGCTGATAATAATCCACCCCAATCGGCATGATCGCTTACGGCAAAGCCTGCATCGGCAGCTTGCCAGCGCCTGCTGCCACGCACTTGCATCCAACCCGAACAAATGGCCACCGAAGCATTTGGAATTTTCTTGATTAAATTGGTACCCAATAAAGCCGGTGGTAAAATCACGATATTATTTTGCACTTCCGTTTTTGGTGTTTCCATCGTTATCAATTCCGTTTCAGCCAATGCGATGCCACAAGTTTTAATAGCATTATTTAAATTGTTGATAGAATTATGTACAAATATTTTCGCCACGCCATCAAACGCATTCATTAATCGTTGTGCTTTTCCCAAACTGTAGGCAATAAAAACACTGGTTTTATTTTGTAATTGATTAGACGCAATCCAATCTTTAATGCCATCAAACATTTCTTTTTGGGGCAACCAATTGTAAATGGGCAACCCAAAAGTACTTTCGGTTACAAACACATTACATTTTACCGGTACAAAAGCGTACTTATTCCATCGTACGCCGTTTTATAATCGCCGGAAATAACGGCCACATAACCTTGGTATTCCAACCGTATTTGTGCCGAGCCAATAATATGCCCTGCGGGAAAAAGGCTTACCGAAACGCCGTTTATGAATTTTGTTTCGGCATACTCCATTGTTTCGATGCTTAAATCTTCGGCAATGCGTAAGCGCAAAATGGGTGCGGTAAATGTATGGCAGAGATAATGTTTGTTTCCCCAGCGGGCATGGTCGGCATGGCCATGTGTAATTATGGCATAATCAACCGGCAACCATGGGTCAATATAAAATTTCCCTTGCGGACAATAAATGCCTTCTTTGGTAAATGTGATGAGTTGCAACGGTCTTTTTGATTTTTGTATTTATTATTAACAATTACACCATAAACACACTATTCATCGGTGTTTCCAAAATCCTCTTCCACTTCATCGCTTTGTTTGGTAATATCTTCGCTTGGTGGATAATCCATTTCTTTTAAATTCTTTTCAATTGTTTTTTCATCTGCCGCACCAATAGGTTGATTAATATCTTTCTTTTCCATGATAAGTTTTTATATTATTTAATAAAAAAACAATGCCAATGTTATTTAGAAGTTTAAACAACTTTTCAATTAAAAAAATTAGGCGAGTTGTTTTAGTTGGAACAATTTTAGTGATAAAATAAACCATACAATAAAACCTAACCAGATGAAAAAATTATTGTTGGCCGCCGGTGCAGCATTGGGCATTTATATGATTGTAAAAAAGTTAAACGCTAAAAAACAAGACGATTTTATTGGCAATAAATCAGCAGCCGATGTTATTACCAAAGGTGGAATAATTGCCGATGGCGGCAGAACGGGAAATGGTTTTTCTGACGAAACAAATTTAATCAACCATGAAATTAATACTGCCGATAAGGTTATACTCGCCGACGGCGGCAATGAAGATGGCGGAACCGGTGGTAGTATTAAAAACTCAATCGGAGACAGTGTTTAAGCTAGCAAGACTAAAGAAAATATTCTTTTTTATGAAAGGTTGTTCAATATTTATTGAGGCTGTTTAAACTTTTGAATAAAACAAGAAAGCCTTTATTGGCACTAAACGTTCCGATAGAACGATGCAAGATTTGCTCTTGTTTCCTCTTCCTACCAACGAAACGTCCCTTCGGGACGATTGGTGGGTAGAAAAATCATCCATTTTAATAATACAACTCGTTCCGTAGGAACGTTTCATGCTATTAAAAAAGTTTGAACAGCTTTATTGTTTGGATTGCTTCTATGGCGTAGCTTCTTGTATTGTTCTTTTAATGGCAATTGCCACTTCACGCAAAGCTTCGGCTTCATTATCCCAGCTTGATATAGGTATCAATTCCTGTGTGGCTACTTTTTTTGGGATCATTTGAAGATCGCTGATTTTAATTCCTGCAATAGCTGGGATGGCTTCAAAGTCGAACGATTCGATATAAATAGGAATAATTTTGGGAAAGGGTGATTTTCTTTCAAACGCTTTTTTTAACTCTACATCCCAAATATAATCCGAGGCCATAAAGTCAGCAGAAAGTAATAAAATAAAAACATCTGCTTTTTTAATTTGCTCCAATATTTTTTTATCCCACTTTTCTCCTGGAAGTATTTCTTGGTCTGTCCAATCTTTTATAAAATTGCTTCTTCTCAACCCAATTAATTGATTTTTTATTTTAGTTACCCATTGTGTGTTTTTATGCGAATAACTAACAAAAACATTTTTGGGTTCTGTACCTTTAATGTCAAAAGGAACAATAGATCTATATTTTATTAAAACATTTTTTATGTCGCTTTGCGGGTTGTCATAAAAGTTTTTTAAGTCGGTATATTTATCAAAATTAATTTTATCGACCGATAAGGAAAGTTTTGATAAAAAAAGGTTTTGTCTATTAAATGGATCGTTTGCGGTTATGCCCTGCACGGAAGTATTGATATTTGTATTATCGTCGTCTACATCTTTATAATTTAAAATGGTAGCGAAAATTTGTTTTTGAACAGTTTTATCAGCCCCTTCAACACTTACTTGGATAATTCCTTCTTTTTTATTTAAATTTATTTCATCTTTTGTATAAAGGCCTTTTATAAGAATTTTGATTTCGCTGTCGCTGTTTTCAATTTTGCGCAAAATAATAATCCCGTTCTTCCAAAAATATTTTGCTTTACTATTTGTATCTTTTATAAAATAAAGCAGCAGCCAATGCATTAATTTTTTATAAAAAAACATGGGCACTTTTATCCAAAACGAATCTTCCCACGCATTGGCGGATGCGATGGTAAACAAATCTTCTATTGGATGATCTTCAGGTAAATATTGCGGCGCTAAATAGTGTGTTGTTGGTTTTATTGGATGTTCATACAATAGCCCAAAACTTTTCATTGCGTTAATAGTAATTTCATCTTTTTTATCAACATTTTCGCCGGTTTTAATTGCCAATTCGCCATCGCATTTTAATATATCCCTATTTAAAATAGTGTATATATTTTGCGAAAGTGAACACGGACTAATAAATATGTATTGATTTAAATTAATGTTTTTATCAAAATATACCAAACTCCCTCCCCTATTCAACCACACGGGAAAATGCTGGTAATTCTCCGAAACAATCTCGGGCGATTCCTTGCAGACCTTATAAAATTTTTCAGTTTCCAAATAAAAGTCTTGCTCAATTTCTTTACTAAAAATAGATTGTTTGTAATGCAATAATTCGTTTCTAACCTTTTTACAGGCGGGCGGCAATTGTGCTTTGTTGGCCAAGCTAGCCAAAGTATCAGCTAAATAATCCGCAAAATTATTTAAATCCCTGCGCCTTTGGCCGCTTTCTTCAACGCCTTTTTTAATGCTGATATGGAAGGATTCATTGATTTGATAATCGTTGTGCAAGTCTTGGCTAATCCGCTTTTTTTTATTGTCTTCATCTACTTTATTTTGAACTAAAATAATGGGCGTATCCTTATTATCGCCTTTAAAATATTGCAAGGTGTCTAGCCAATACGTTTTTTCAAAGTGATCGATCAATACTTTTGGCCCGCCGTTTTCCAAATATTCTTCCTGCTTACGGTCTGCATCCGAATCGTCTGACCAAAGCACAATATACACCGCATCGTTCCCCAAAAAAAGCTTGTACGCTTCATGATAATATTCTTGTCCGCCAAAATCCCAAATACTTACCTCTACATTGGTTAATTGTGGAAATCTTTTTATATCGGGTTTCCACCGCAATACATTTAAACCATGCGTAGAATTACGTTCATTTAAAAACTTTCCGGTTTCTAAAAAGTGGACAAGGTGTGTTTTTCCAGTATTGCTGTTGCCAAGTATAATTAGTTTTACATCACTATAATCGGTTAATGAATTATCGGCTGCAATAAAATTATTATTGACATTTGTTGATTTAATTTCATTAAAATAAGCAATTATTTGGTTGATGTTATTACTAGTCCAAATATCCGAAGGGCAATCAACAATTGGGTTATTGGTTAAATTTAAAACCTCTAATTGACTAAGTGCAACCAAAGGTTGTATGCTGGTTATTTTATTATCGAATAACAACAATTGTTTTAATTGCAAGCATTTTTCGATGCCAGCTAAGTTTTCAATTTCGTTGCCGCTTAAATGTAAAATTTGCAAGTTTGGCGGAAAATCTATGTTGATGATAGCTTTTATCCTATTGCCATGCAATGCTAATTCCTTTAAATTAATCAGATCCGCTAATCCATTTATTTCTGTAATATAATTTAAAGAAAGATCTAACAATTCAAGCTTTTTTAAACGGTCATCTAATAAAACATTGCCAATTGATAGTTCCCGCATTTGCAGAAACTTTAAGTTAGCAGGCAAAGCTGTAACCGGGATTTTAGTAACATTATTTGGGCCAGCATTATTGGCAGAAGATACGTATAAACCATATTCATCAAAATAGCCGGTACCTAAACTCAATCCTTCTAAATGATCACAAATCTTCAACATTTGCAATTCAATCGAATTATCATGTAAACCACAATTCCCAAGATCCAGAAAAGGATCTTTTCGTTCTTCATTTTCTTCAATTAATAATCTTGGCAAAGAGATTTGCCTTAAAGCAAGCCGGATAGCCAAAGCATTTTTTGCATCTATTACTTCCTCCGGTATTTTAGTTTCTAACGGGTTTTGTGTTACATCAACAACATTTAAATAACTTAAATTAAATAAAACATTGATGTTTGCAATTTTATTACTGGATAAAAACAGATGTTGTATGCTTTTATTACCTTTTAAAAATGAAACATCTTCCAATTCATTCCTATACAAATGCAGTGTGTTTAATTGCTTGAAATAATTGATGGTTTCAGCACTTATTGTTTTAATTTTATTTTCACCCGCATATAAATAAACCAAATTGGGAAAAGCTTCCAACCCATCTAAATCTGTTAACTGGTTATTACTGACACCAAAAGAAACCATGTTCTTTTGTTCTTTTAACCCCCTTAAAGATTTTATATTATTGCCGTAGGCGTCAAAAAATTGTAGTTGGGTGTATAAATTAATACCGCTAACATCTACCAAAGCGTTTTTGTTCATATACAACTCTTTAATGCCAAGCGGTAAATTTTGTGGGATGATAGAAAGCGTATTGGATGAATGCGGTGCCGCACCTTTATTAAAAGATGATTCGATTTTATAATCGGAATAAACGGGATGCCCATCTTTATAATAATACCTGCCCAGATTAATTCCTTCCAAATGTGTATGCTCGCTTAATACATTGGTTGTAAAGAAATCGTCTGTTAACCCACAGTTTCCAAGGTCTAAAAACTTTTCTTTTTTAGCCAGGTTATCTTCAATTATCCTAAGTGCGATGGCATTACTTGGTTTATTTAATTCCATAACCTCATTTTATTCTTAATATTTATTGAATGACCACATTACAGGCTTATTTAAAACAAGTATAAAGTTGGTGAAATAATATAAGAATTGATACCGTATTTTCAACCGATTGATTGGGTATTTTAACCCGAACATTGTTTTTTTTGTCTCGGCGGGGTTTTCACAACACGCCTTCCAAATTATTTGCTACTTGCGTGAAACCCCGACGTATGGTGAAAACTGCAATAGTCAAACCGCACATCGAAAATGTTTTAAGTTACTTGCACTTGGTTTCTTGATAATTGGAGAACCGTTACGTATCGTGGTTTCACGGTAGTCGTTGATCATTGCTGTTCTTGTTGTGAAAATGTTGCTCTACGAAGTCTCTGACTTCGTAGGTTTATGTTATATCGTGTCTCCGACACATTTTGTTATAGCAGGGATTGGAGATCCTTCTTAACATAGCGCTACGAAGTCGGAGACTTCGTAGCGCAAGGGTTCAATTAAAAAAAATTATTAAGCTAATACCAAAGCCACCGCTAAATCAATTACCCTTCCACGGCTTACGGTTATATCCTGCAATTGCGTAACATAACCATCGGCAGAGATGCTGATGTGGTAACTGCCTGCTTTCATTTTAATGATTTCGGCGAGGCCGGCCATATTGCTAACGGCGGTTTTGTTGAGGCCGCCGATGGTAAGGGTGGCGTTTTCAATGGCTTTGCCGGTTATTAAATCGGTAACGGTGGCGCTGATGCCGGTATGGCGTACGCCTGCGGTGCCTACTTTACGGCTAAGCATATAGCCGCTTACAAATTGGGGTTCCGTTTCTGCATATTCGCTGTTTATTAAACTGTCGATTATTACCAGGCTTTCATCCATTTTTATTTCTATTGTTTTCGCCATACCCCCGGCGGCCTGTTTATCCTTGGATGCCTTGCCGGGCGCAATAATGGAACTGTCGCAAGCTTTTATGGCTGCTGCAAAAGCTGCCAGGTCGGCATCGCTTATGTTATAGGGTACCAATTCCGCTGTATTGCTGCTAAGCGCCGCATAAACGGACTTCAATTGTTCCAGTTTCCTGGCATAGGTTTGTACGGCATAGCGGCTTGGCACTATGGTAAAAATAGCAGCCAACGCTTCGTTGTTGGTGTCTTTGGTCCATACCAATGCCTTTAACGCATATTTCATCATCATGCCGCCGGCCACGGTAAACGATGTTCCCTTTTGGGCGGTTATACCTGTTGTTACTTGGGTTTTATTGGCTATTTGCGATACCAATGTTGCACGCATGTTACCAAAATTTGTCCGCTCTGTACCCAACCGGCCAAATTTTACTACCAAGCCGCTGTTGTCGGTTAAAAATCCGTCTACGGTTGCGTACATGTTCATCTTGTTGTCAAACGGTTTACTCATGTTTGTTGTTTTTTTGTTTAAAATTTAAATCGTTTTGTTTTTTTTGTTTTACGGCTTTACTTTTTCAATTATAAAAGCCGCTTTTTTTACCTTTTTTGATGTTTCCAAATCTCCGTTATCTCCTTCCTAGCCGTCTTCATACCCTTCCTAGCCTTCGCCATAGGCATCCTAGCATTCGCTATAGGCATTCTAGCCTTCGCTATAAACGTCCTAGCCTTCACCATACACATCCTAGCCTTCGCCATACCTTTCCTAGCCTTCGCCATACGCATCCTAGCCTTCGCCATACGCATCCTAGCCTTCGCCATACGCATCCTAGCCTTCGCCATATGCGTTGTAGCCTTCGCCATACGCATCCTAGCCTTCGCTATGTGCTTCCAAGATCATCTTCATGTGCTTAAATAACCGTTTATACGCACAATGGCCCATTCTAGACACGTTTTTTCCATCCGTAACTTTTTTCATAGAAAAATTGGGATCCATCCAGCCAATAATAATCGGCTGTTGCAAATATTGGGATTGGCCTAAAAGCCCGGCGGAGATAGCCTTTGCCTGTTTGTAATGGCACTTAGCAAAAAATAAGCAGCTTTTTTTGGTAAGTTCTCGTTGTTGTTAGCCGGCACAGCCTTATTGGTATGGCTATAACAAAATTGAATCTTTATTTTCAACAGGCTGTATAATTCGTCAGGATATTAATGGTTGGCTCCATTGAATATGCGACAAACATATATAGTTTTTTTGATGACAAAAATTATTTTTTAAAGTCAGTCTGTTTATACATTTATTTAATAGGAATCCGGCAATCTTATTATAGCTATTAATGCACTTTCTTTGTTATGTTTCTACCTTTTTGCTTTGGTACCTGTTTAAAAATCCATAAAAAAAGCGCAACCATTTCAGGTTACGCTAATCTAATTGCCAGCTAAATATTATTTAACGTGAGGTCGGGAATCGTGAAGTGATTTTTTATTGCCAAGAAGTATTTTATCACGCAGGGAGCCGCAGAGGTCGCAGAGAAAAAGACGGGAAATCTTGGCAAATTCATTTTACATAGCACTCCTCTTTTAAAAAATCATTACATTTCTCTGCGAACTCTGCGATCTCTGCGTGATATATCTTTCTAGTTAAAAGTTTCCAACACTTGTGCTGCTTATTCTTAACTCACATTATATTGTCTATTGTGTATCTGCCTATTAATAGTGAGGTAATTTTTTATTGCCAAGAAGTATTTTTCACGCAGAGATCGCAGGATATATCTTTCTAGTTAAAAAGTTTCCAACACTTTTGCTGCTTATCCCTAAACTCATGTTAAGTCATTTTACTTTATCTAAAATAGGATGATCGATCCCAGTCAATTCGTTTTGTTCGGGTTTTAATAATTCTAGCACAATAACTTCGTTTGCTCCTTTTTTTAGCCACTCAACTGGTACATATAATGTTTGTTGCGGACCAACATTCCAGTAGCGACCAAGGTTATGGCCGTTTATCCAAACCATACCTTTTCCCCAATTGCTCATATCAAAATAAGTATCGCCAACGGCGGATAAATTAAACGTTGCTTTTTTAATGGTTGGTTGTCCTGATGTTTTTGCAACAGCCGATGGGAATTTTATTTGTTCTACCTTATTAAAAGGTAAAGAAAACATTTGCCAGTTTAATAAATTTTTGCCAGATAATGTTACTTCGCCAGTTATGCCTTTATTATTCTGCAATAAATATTTCCCAAAATTGATGCGGCCCAAATTTTCGACCAAAACATCAAGGGTAGCTTTACCGCTTGGCAACTGAATAATCAAACTATCTTGCTTTAATCGCCTATCGAGTTTACCTACTTGTTTTCCGTTTATAAAAATGAGTGCATAATCCCGCAAACCATTTATCTTCAAAGTGCCTGATTGTTGATTGCTTAGTTCTGTTCTGTACAAAACAAAACCATAATCTTGGTGTAAACTTTCAAATGTTTGTGGTATTGCATTGCTTTTTGCCGATGGCAATAGATTAAAAATACTTTCTGCCTGTGTAAATTTTATGGCAGGGATATTAATGGCCATTTTTTTAGCAGGCACTTCGGGCAGTGTTTCGCCAACAGGCAAATGCTTGGCAATTATTTTTCTAAACTGCATAAACTTATCGGTGGCATTGCCAGCTTCGTCCAAAGGCGCATCGTAATCATAGCTGCTAACTTGTGGTTCAAAAGGCGTTCCGTCTTTATAATTTGCACCGTTCATAAATCCCCGGGTAGTGCCGCCATGAAACATATACATATTAATAGAAATACCCGCACCCAATACCGAATCTAAAGGCGGTGCATATTTTGCGGCCGGAACGGTGTGGTGTTTTGTTCCCCACCAATCGAACCAAGCAGGGTACCACTCGGCAATATAAAACGGCCCTTTGCCATTGTGGTTGTCTTTAATCAGCTTTTTTACTTTTGCTGGATTGTCTAATCCATTTACGGCTGGCAGTAAACCAGGTAAATGGCCTTTTACCAAATCAGCTGCGGGGTCGCAAGTATATAATAATCCATCAAAACCAGCTTCCACAAACAGTTTGCGGTTTATGTCAAGGTATTCTTTGTCACTACCATACGATCCATATTCGTTTTCTATCTGCACCATTATTATATTGCCACCATGGTTTATTTGCAATGGTGCCAATTGTTTACCAACGGCCAAAATATATTTTTTATATTCTGCCACATACGTTGCCTCTTTGCTACGCACCACCAGTCCTTTTTCATTTTGCAGCCAATAGGGATAACCGCCAAATTCCCATTCGGCACACACATAAGGGCTGGGCCTTAATATTACCCAAAGCCCTTCTTCTTTTGCTTCCTTTACAAATTCAGCTATATCGTTGTTGCCCGTAAAATCATATATATCTTTTTGTGGTTCGTGTAGGTTCCAAAATACATAAGTGCCGATGGTATTTAAGCCCATCGCTTTTGCCATTTTCATTCTTTGCCGCCAAGCTTCGCGGGGCACCCGTGGATAGTGCATTTCACCCGAAATCATTTGGAAAGGTTTACCATCTAGCAAAAAAGTTGAATCGCCTAACCGAAAAGTATGATTGGTTTGGGCATTGGCAATAAGATTCATCAACATAAAAAACAGAAGGATACATGGCTTCGGGCTTACTTTCATTTGATTATGTATTTATAGAAATCATTTAATGTTCAAGTTGGTTTGTGTTGTAATAACAGACTTTGTTTGTCAGGCTGAGCTTGTCGAAGCCATTCTTAGTGCGAACAAAAAGACCCCTATATGATCGACGCCCACCTTCAGCAAGCTCAGGATGACAGGAAGATTGCCATGTTAGATCGACGCCCACCTTCGATAAACTCAGGATGACAGGAAGATTACCATGTTAGATCGACGACCACCTTCGATAAGCTAGGATGACAGGAAGATTACCATGTTAGATCGACGACCAACCTTCGGCAAGCTCAGGATGACAGGAAGATTGCCATGTTAGATCGACGCCCACCTTCGACAAGCTCAGGATGACAGGAAGATTGCCATGTTAGATCGACGCCGACCTTCGACAAGCTCAGGATGACAAATAAATTTAACAGTCAAACTAACTTTAAGCTTCTCCACACTAAACATTAAAACCGCTAAACGCTAACTACACTTTTTCTTTGCGCTCTTTGCTTCTTTGCGGTTAATATTTTGCACCGCTAAGAAGCAAAGAGCGCAAAGTTTTTAAAAGCATATTTTGCCTAAGCTTTTTCAAGGGAAAACAAGATTTCAGGCATGCAATTGTCATCCTAAAACTTTCAAAAGGATTAATTGAGGATTGCCTTTAAGATTGACGCCAACCCTTCGACAAGCTCAGGATGACAACCCACAAGCTCAGGATGACAATCGACAAGCTCAGGATGACAGGAAATTTAACGGCCAAACTAATTTTTAACCTCTAAACATTAAAACCTCTAAACGCCAATTACAATTTTTCTTTGCGCTCTTTGCTTCTTTGCGGTAGAATATTTGTACCGCAAAGAAGCAAAGAGCGCAAAGTTTGCCTCCAATGTTAATGTTATCTTCGATAAGTGACATTAAAATTTATAAACGCTGCTTAATATCCCGGGTTTTGATCCAATTTAGCATCTTTGTTCAAATCTATTTCCGATTGCGGTATCGGCATCAACAGATTTTTGCTGGTTAAATTGTTTAATGGGAACAGCACCGTGTTAGAATTAAGTTGTGTTGCCCGGTTCACTAAAGTACCTGTACGCATCAAAGTCATGCGGCGGTTTTCTTCACCTATCAATTCCCTTACACGCTCATCCAAAATAAAATCTAGTGTCATTTGCGAAGCAGTAACCTGTGGGGCGTTGGCCCTTGTACGTAACACGTTGATAGATGCAGCAGCCAAATCTGTTTTGCCTTGTTTAAACTGTGCTTCGGCCTGCAACAAATAAGTTTCGCCCAAGCGCATTAAAATAAAATCTTTTATCATGGCAAAGCCAAATACATCATTTGGATCGTATTGGAACCATTTGGTGGTATGCGGCATCAATTTAAAAATGGTATCCGAATTGTTGGAAACAACCAGTTTGCCAAAATTGGCGTTCGTTGGATCATTGTAATAAAATTTCCTACGGATATTCCATTGCGAGTTGCGCATATCGTTTGCATCGTACAAATTATACAAAACCCAATTGCTTAGGCGCAAACGGGAAATGCCGCGGCCGCCCAACGAATCGCAAATAACCATACCTGTTATTTGGTAATAAGCTGCGCCCCATACCCGGCGTTGTTGCGCACTACCTGTATTTCCGCCCACAACGGTGCTAGGGTTTTCTTCTTCCAACACCCAAATAGCTTCGGTGTTACCTTGCTTGCGGCGTTGGTTTCCGTACCAAAACATGTCGGAATAATAATCGCCCGGTAATGATGAATGATTGCCATATCTGGCTTTTATCAAACTAAACTTTCCACTATTGATGATGGCTTGGGTTTGTGCTTCGGCCAAATCAGGCTTACCGATGCGCAAATAAGCTTCGGCTAACAACTGCATAGCTTGGTATTTATTGGCACGGGAATACATTTTACCATTTGCGTTCGATTTTACGGATTCGATATCAGGCAAATTGGTTAAAGCATAAGTAAGATCACTCACCACAAGTGCATTCACACTATCGAGAGACGAACGGGTAAAATTTGTTTTAGCTGTGGTGATGGGTGAAGTTGTAATAGGCACACGACCAAAACAAGTTGCCAATACATTATAAGCATAAGCCCTAAAAAACTTGGCTTCAGCATCGGTTGCATTTTTGTTTGCTTGTCCCATACCGGTTAACGATGGGTTTTCGATGTTGGAAATGATGATATTGGCGTTGTTGATCATTTTATAACACCAGCTCCAAGTATAGGAAGCAGCGCCATCGGTACTTGTTAATGTATTGTAATTGTAATACGGTACTTCTATGCCTTGCGGTTGGGTGGAAAATGCAACATCTGTACCTACTTGCCAAACGCACGGCCAACCTTGTTGGTCAGAATAGGTAAAAAAAGTGCTCATGAAGTTATATAAACCCACAATGGATGCCTCAAAACCCAATGAATCAGTAAGGGTTGCAGGCGAATAAGCAGAATATGGCGTTTCGTTTAAATAACTTTTTTTGCAAGAAGAAAAAACAGCCAGCAGAACCGCCGATGTAACTATTATTAAAGAAATCTTTTTCATTGATAATTTTTTTAAATAATGAATCCAACTAAATTGGGTTGAAAAGAAGAAGATTATGTTTGATATGGGTTTCTAAACGATCAACTACTAACATCCAACTATTTTTCTAGAATTAACGAAGTGCAATATTGGCACCTACAATCACAGACCGTATGTTTGGATAGTTGTTGGCATCGCCATTTGAACCCCTTCCCACATAATTGTTTTCAGGATCCCAACCAATCCACTTGGTCCAAGTGGCCAAATTTCTGCCGCTTGCATAAATGGTTACACCGCCCAATCCCAATTTTTGGTAAATTTTGGCCGGCATCACATAACTAAGCGTTATATCCTTTAAACGGGTATAACTTGCATCAGAAGCATAACCATAACCACGGGTGTTAAAGTAAGAAAGTGCCGGGCGGGTATTGTTGGCATTTGTCGTGGTCCAATAACCAATTTCTGCAGGCGTATTTCTGCGGCCACTTTCATCCACATAATTCAAGTCGGTGTTGTTTTTTGTCATGCCTTGGGCAGTTTGTATAAAAATGTTCAGGTTCCAGTTCTTGTAATGGAATGTATTGGTGATGCCGCCGCTCCATTTGGGCGCTGTTTGACCTAATATCACCCTATCGCTATCGGCAGATATTTTGCCATCATGGTTAATGTCGGCAAATTTTAAATCACCAGCTTTTGCACCTGGGTCTTGCTTGCTGGGGTCTTCGCCGGTTTGCCAAACACCTGTCATTTTGTAATCATATACCACGCTTATTGGGCTACCGATAAACCATCTATTGCCCACATCGCTTTTTTTATCACCGTATAGGTCTTTTATTTTGTTGGAATTAGCGGAAAAGTTGATGGAAGTTTCCCAACTAAAATTTTTCGTATCAACATTTTTGGTGGTCAACAACACTTCGATGCCTTTGTTAGCAGTTTGTCCAAGATTATCCAATACACTTGAATAACCCGTGATAATCGGCAAGTTGCGGTTCAACAAAATACCCGATGTGGTTGTGCTGTAAGCATCGATTGAACCGGAAACCCTACTTTTGAACAAGGCAAAGTCTAGCCCAAGATTTGTGCCTTTGGTATTTTCCCACTGTAAATTGGAATTACCAAGATTCCCTGCCAACACACCAATGGTGCTAATGCCGTTGAAAGGGAAACGGACACTATTATCAGTGGTAACGGTGCCGTACACACTAATTGCTTCGTTACCCGTTTTGCCATACGAACCCCGTAATTTTAAACGGTTTACAAACGCTACATTTTTCATAAATGCTTCGTTGGTAATATTCCAGCCAATGGCTGCAGAAGGGAAAACCGCATATTTAGTTGTGTTGGCACCAAATACAGAAGATCCATCTCGCCTTGCAGTTACGGTAAATAAGTAACGACTGTCGTAAGAATAATTCAAACGTGCCATTTGAGAATTGGCTGCATATCTATCTTGGTAAGAACCATATACATTTACACCATTTATATTAGCCAAATAACCTGCACTTAGCGTAGAAGCTGCGCTAATATTATTAAATGATAAAAGATCGTTTACGAAACCGGTTCCAACCGTGCTGGTAATAAAATATTTACGTTGTTGCGCACTGTATAAACCAGTAAAGTCGATATGGTTTTTGCTCCAATCTTTGGAATACGACAAAATATTCTCCAACGTATAGCTGTTGGTTTCTGAACTGGTAACTGTTGCGGAGCCTAATGTATTGTTGGCATTTCTACCTACATAACTATCTGCCCGTGTAGGCAAGTAGGAATAACCTGCGTTCAATCTATATTTTAAACCTTTTAATATACCACCAAATTTTATTTCGGCATATCCATTTCCGTTCAGGTTGGTAGTACGGTTTATTTGCTGGGTATTTAAACCCAACAACGGATTGGTGTACAACAATTCAGGATACATCGGATAAATGGCATAACTCCCATCCGGATTGTATTCCTGTGCATACGGGCTCATGGCTGTTGCTTGCAACAAGTTTGCACGTCCGCCGTCGTAATTGTTGTTGGCAAAAAACAACGACGTACCTATCGTTAAAAAATTGGTGACGTTCACATCTAAGTTAGAACGGAAACTAACCCGTTGATATTGATAGCCTTTGATCGGTCCTTTTTCTTTTAAGAATTCACCCGACACAAAATACTTTACATCCTGCGAGCCGCCCGAAATACTCATGTTATGATCTTGTATAATCCCTTGTTGGGTCACTTCTTTTATCCAATCAGTTGTTTTACCGGCATTGTAATTTACCAATTCGTACGCATTCGGCACGGGACTGGTCTGCGTTTGGTTGGTTTGGATAAGATAGTCTTTATATTTTTGGAGATAACTAGTCGCATCCCTTGGTTGCAAAATATGTGCATTGTTTTCCGTTCCGCCATATCCATTATAACGTATCACAGGTTTTCCGCTATTGCCCCGTTTGGTAGTAATAAGTATAACACCGTTGGTGCCGTTTACGCCGTAAATAGCTACCGCCGAGGCATCTTTCAAAATTTCGACCGAAGCAATATCATTTGGGTTGATATCATTGATACTTCCACCGGTTTTACTTAGCGGGATACCATCCACTACAATATATGGACCCGTATTAGCACTGATGGAGTTTTGTCCACGGATTAAAACTGTTGGCGTGCTGCCTGGTATGGAAGAAGTGGTGGTAACCGTAATGCCCGGCACTGAACCTTCAATGGCATTTAATACATTGGTAACCGGCAGTTCGGATAAGCGTGCCTTTGGCACAGAAACCACAGAACCCGTAATATCAGAACGCTTTTGCGTACCATAACCAACCACTACTACTTCGTTAACACTGTTGGCCGCGGCTTGCAATGTTATATTTACCGTTGTTTGGCTACCCACATTTACCTCTTGCGTGTTGTAACCTACATAACTAAAAACTAATACTGCGTTTTTGGCAGCTTTAATGGTATAACGACCATCAGCTTTTGTAACCACGGCCGTTTTGCTGTTTTTTAACTGCACCGTTACATCGGCCATCGGTTTTCCATCTGCCGATGTTACCGTTCCTTCCAGCGTATTTTGTGCAAACACGCATACATGTAAGCATAACATCCCTAAAAAGAAAATGATTTTTTTCATGACAAGCAATTTAAAATGTTGGAATTTGGTTGAAACAAGGCGGAATCTTTAACCGCAACGTGCACCCAGGACGGGTAAAAAAGAAAATCTTTTTTCATACGCAATCGTTTAGCATTTATAATGGTTGGCGGGTTATTCGCCATTCACAAACCAAAAGTGGACAAAAGAAACATAGCGAGAAGGGGGACAAATAGTAAATAATGGGGGTCAAATTCAAAAAATCAGATTTATTTTCTTGCCAAAACACTTGAAATACCAATTCTTACGTTATATCTTTAGTTTTTAATAATCCAGTATGAAAAAAGGTATTTTATCCTTTATAGTTGCTTTGTTGGCAATTACTTGTTTCGGCCAAACAAAAGGTAATAAAATTCAACCTGATACCAGCGCATATGTAGCAAATATTGATTTCGGATTAATGGACAGGGTACTATCACAAAAAACCGATACGGAAAACGCACCCCACCACAGTATGATAAATGCTTCGTTTAGGATTTGTGCCAAACGATTAAGAATGGTTACGGGGAAAAACCGTAATTATTTGATTGACTTTTTCAATCAGGTTTTACAAGCTGCCAGTAGAAGTATTTTAAGCGATGGCAGTGTGGAAGAAAATTTTATGCGCATTTTACGCAACGAAGAAGACGCCATTACTTATGTACTGAAATACCCAACGGTTGATTTGGAACAAGAATATATTAGCGGAAAATCTAAACTGGCGCCGTTGACGTTGAATTAATTTTTAAACCACAGAGACTTAAGCAAATAACAAAGAAACAAGGCAGTCAAGTTTGATTTCTTTGTGCTTTTTTGTGACGCAAAATCAAGCATTCATTTTGCTGCCTAAAGGTTTGCGGTAGCGTTTAATATATTCCGAAGGATTCATTTCAAATAATTTGTTGAATTGCTCGCGGAAATATTTAATGTCCCTAAAACCAACATCATAAGTTACCTCGTTTAATATATAGTTAAATAGTA
>CAWJTH010000005.1:0-9603 GCA_963845495.1 uncultured Chitinophagaceae bacterium | reverse complement strand
ATTGCGTTGTTTTTGTCGCATTTGGCGCATACAAAAAAATCAATGACAGGGCTCCGCAGGTCTTATCCCAACTATTTTATCAGTAAAAATAAAATAGAACTATCGGGTGAATTTGATATAAAAAAGATATTTGACGGCATTCAAAGAAAATATAAAAACCAACCTATTAATTCGGAAGACGGGCTTAAAATTGAGTTCGACAACGACTGGGTGCATCTCCGTACCAGCAATACCGAACCAATTATCCGCATTTATAGCGAAAGCGATTTTGAAACCAAAGCCAATAATATCGCTATGCGTTTAATGCAAGATATTAAAGAGGCAATGGCGTAATAGTCAACATGATAATTTATATTGATACTTATCCAACTTTCTGTTGGTTAAGTAAAACGTAACTTTGCAAGAAATATAACTTTATTATGAAGGAAATATTATCTATAGATCAAATTAGGAAAAATTTTCCAGACCAATGGGTCTTGGTTGGCAACCCAGCTTTGGATAACAATATTAAGTTAGGTTCAATAAACCACAAATTAGTTGCAGGTGTGGTATTGTTGGCAAGTAAAGACAAAAGGGAAATTGGCTATAAAACCAAAGAAGCAAGAGTAGGTTTTGAAAGCGTCACTTGTATTTACACAGGTGAAATACCACAAAATCGAAAGTGGCTTTTATGACGAACCAGCAATCATTTAGTAGAATTACGGAAGATAGTTTAATTATTATTCCTTGTCAGTTAGATAATGATCCGTTAGCCCTTGCTTTAGATACAGGATCTTCGCATACAACCATTGATATGACCAATATGTTAATGGCTGGATATGAAGTAGCGGATGCTTTAAGCATTGAAAAAATTGAAACAGCAAGCGGTATTATTGACGCTTACGTTTTTATTGTAACCGAATTTAGTAGCCTTGGTTTAATAAAAAATAATTTCAAGGTATGTGCGTACGATTTCTTTGCATATCATTATTTAACTGATTTTGATGGTGTGATTGGACTTGACTTTTTAAAAGGAACGAAATTTTGTGTCGACATGCAAAAAAGTGAAATTTCGATCAGTGTAAAGGAATAGATTCAATTTAGTTATCCGCTACAATCTGCATTACCCAAACTCTCTAGGAAAATATATTAAAGAAAAACATTTTGACAGCAACAAGGATTTATTTTGACAACGCAGCAACCACGGCATTGGATCCCAGCGTTTTGGAAACAATGATGCCATACCTCACAGAAAAATTTGGTAATCCATCCAGCATTTATAGTTATGGCCGCGAAGGACGGTTGGCCATTGAAACGGCCAGAAAATCGGTTGCCAAAATTTTGAATGCCCACCCGGCAGAAATCTTTTTTACCAGCGGTGGAACCGAAAGCAGTAACACGGCTATTTTCTCTGCCGTTCGGGATTTGGGATGTACACAAATTGTTACCTCTACAATCGAACACCATGCTACTTTACATACCGTTGAATACCTAAAAAATAAAGACGGGGTTTTACTGAATTATGTGCAATTGTTGCCAAATGGCCATGTTGATTTAATTGACTTGGAAAGGTTGTTACAAGCACATGATGGCAAAACCTTGGTCACATTAATGCATGCCAACAACGAAATCGGCAACATTACCGACATTAACGCGGTAGGCGAAATCTGCAAAAAATACCAAGCCATTTTTCATAGCGATACCGTACAAACGGTCGGGCATTTTCCGTTTGATTTGCGCAACACGCCAGTGCATTTTATTACCGGAGCCGGACATAAATTTCACGGACCAAAAGGAACGGGCATTTTATATATCAACGAAAACGTGAAAATACCACCTTTTATACACGGTGGCAGCCAAGAACGCAACATGCGTGCAGGTACCGAAAATGTTTATGGTATTGTTGGCTTCGCAAAAGCCTTAGAATTGGCCACCAAAAACCACGAAGTGGACAGTAATTACATCGGAGGCTTGAAAATGTATATGAAAGAAGCGTTGGAAAAAAATATTCCAGAAGCAAGTTTCAATGGCGACCCATTGGGCAACAGCCTTTATACCTTGCTAAATGTAAGTTTTCCGAAAACGGAAAAAAGCGAGATGATTTTGTTTAATTTGGATATCAACAACATTTGCGCTAGTGGTGGCAGCGCTTGTACCAGCGGTGCAGATGCTGGCAGTCACGTTATCCGTGCTATTGATAATAACCCGAATAAAATAGCAGTGCGGTTTAGCTTTTGCAAGTACAATACAAAAGAAGAAATTGATTTGGTGGTGGAAAAATTAAAGGAAATGGTGTAAAATAAGTAATTGGGTAATTGGTAATTAAGTAATTCAGTTTTAATTCTTTTATATTTAATTACTTAATTACCAATTACCCAATTACTTATTTATCGGCCACTTAGCTTTTCATATTTACATACTGCAGCGCCACACCAAAATTGCCACTGTTGCAAGCTGCAATTACCTCTTGTAAATCATCAATTTTTTTACTAGTTACGCGTATCATATCGTCCATAATGGCGGGTTGAACTTTCAGCCCTTTGTCTTTTATCATTTTCACTATTTTCTTGGCATCTTCTTGTTTTAGGCCGTTGCGCACAGGTACTTCTTTACGCCAGGTTTTGCCGCTTTGGTAACCCTCTTTACTTAAATCATACACTTCTGCGGCTAAACCCTGCTTCATACTACGGCTAATTAACACATCGGTTATTTGCGTCATTTTCATTTCGCTGTCGGCTTCCAGCTTTAGTTTAGAGTCTTTTTTATCAAGGTCTATTACCACATGGCTACCTTTAAAATCAAAGCGGTTGGTAATTTCTTTTTTCACAACATTAATAGCATTATCTAATGTTTGCATATCTACTTTGCTAACAATATCAAAAGAGGGCATAAGGCAAGAATTTATATTTGAAAAGAAAATTTTTTATGGAAGATACAAAAAGCACTTGCAAATATATACTTCTGATGGCTGAAAAGTATGCCTATAAATTTAGAAAAAGATAGAAGGGAAATAGCCAAAAATTTATTTGACAGCTTGATAAGGCACCAAAAAAATATCCAAGCTTTTTATTAAAAGCTTTATCTATATTATATTTCATTGCTTTTTACTAAAAAAATTGGACTGATTATAGCCTATTTTTCTTTTCTTAAAAAACATATTGTTATTTAGCTTGCCGTTGTTAAAACAACCATTATTTTTAATCCCTTCTAAAAAGCTCGAAACTAATTATGAAAAGAAAACAGTGGTTGATACTGATATTGCTTGCTTTGTGGACGGCGGGCTCTTCTTGGTGGTACATCTGTAAAATTAAACACAAATGCGGGTGCGATAATTGCTACGCAAAACCGATGCATCCAAATACAATCAACAATCTATCATAATCCTTATTTAAATTTTTATACAACAACAACTGCAAAAAAAAATAACTGTCATGTACAAATTGCTTCAAGTGTTCCAACAACCTGTAACCGAAGGGCCGGGTGTTTACTCCACATCAACACACCTTTGGGAAATCATTATAATGCTGTTGGGCGCTGCCATATTGGGTTATCTGCTCCGTTATTTTTCAAAACCACAGGCTGCGCCTGAAAAAACCGATGCCAAAACCCTTGTTCCTGCTACGCCTGAGGTAAACGAATGGGAAACAAAATACAAAAGTTTTCAGGCCAATTACGAACAAAATAAAGCTGAGTGGCAACAAAAATATAAGAGCAGTGAAGACAGAGCCAAAACATATCAAGGCCAATTAGTTGAAATGAAAACGGCGCAAGAAAAATTAAGTGCTGAAAAAACTGAATTTATAAGCAAGCTACGAGCCATGGAAGCGCAAAGAAACGAGGCGCTGGACAGTGCCAAAAGAATTACAACTGAATTGCTTGGCGCTGTTGAAAATATTAAAACACAACAAGAAAAAATAAACAGTTTATCATCGGCGTTGGCCATGGCATCGAATGTAAAAAAGGAAATGCCAAAACCAATGATTATTAGCGACGAAGAATTAACTAAAAAGTACGAAACTGATACCGCTTCGCTAAAAAAGCAATTGGAAGAAAAAGACAAAAAAGTAATTGCTTTATTAAGCAAGGAAGCAGCTGCAAATGAGCTGCAATTGCGTAACGATAAATTGGCCAGCGAAAACAGGATATTAAGAAGTGAAATGGCCGCCGCCGATTTAGATACCGACGCTGCTATTGAAAAAGCACAGCAATTAAAGGATTTACAATTGCAGGTTTTATCGCTTTCTAACAAAGTTGCGTTGGCACATGGCGAAACAGCAACATTAAAAAAACAATTGGCTGAACAGCAAAAAAGACATCATCAGCAAGCTGGGAAATTGAATGAACTGCGCATGGCTATCGGACAGGAACGTGCAACAGCGAAAGCAAAATTAGAAGAGTTGGAAAGTGAATTAGCAACATTTAAACCTGTGCCAGAAACGGTAGCGGTGGCAGAAACAGAACAGACAATAGAACCGGTTGCGCCAGTTATAGAAGTAGAAAAAGCTGCGCCACTTGTGGAACAAAAAGTAATCAATTCTCCTGAAATTGATGTAACGCCCGTTGTGGTTGATATTCCTGCACCATTGGTTCGAGAAGTGTTACCTGAAACAAAATCTGAATTGTTTGTGCCGGAGTCGCCAACCGAAGCTTTCGTATCGCCAAAAGCAATTGAAACAAGTAATGCTGAACCTGCGGTTACAAGCAGTATATTTCCGGTTGACAAAGAGGCAGATATTGAACCAATTGTAGAGGAATCAGCTACCTTTCCAATTGACACCCATAAAATTACCATACCCGAAACCTCGGAAGAAACACCAGCCGGCAAACAAAACGACCTACTTTCAGTACAAGGAATTGATGTAAAAGTAAAAGCCTTATTGGAAACCGAAGGAATTGATAGCTGGGGCAAATTGGCAAAAACAAGTGCCGCTGCCTTAAAAACAATTTTGACTGAAAAAGGTAGTGAAGCTTTTGCAACTATCAACCCTAAAAGCTGGCCGATACAAGCACAGTTATTAGCCGATGGCAAATGGGATGCATTCGCCTCGTACACAAAATATTTAATTGGCGGGGTCGATCCAAGTGAAGTAAATACCTAGTTTGGATTTTATAGTATTTGTATCGTAAACAAACAAAGGCGTAATGTTAAAAACATTGCGCCTTTGTTTGTTTAGAAATTATTTAATTGATATCGCGTTAAACCTATTATTTGTCGGTTTTTACACACCTACGTTTTATTTTGTTAGCAGATATTTGCAATGACATACAATTTATAAATAATAAAATTATTGCAATGGAAACAACAGTTATTACAGTTGACGCCTTGATTGATGCACCAATAGAAAAGGTTTGGGATTACTGGACAAAGCCAGAACATATTACACAATGGAATTTTGCAAGTGATGAATGGCATTCGCCAAAAGCTGAAAACGACCTTCGTGTTGGGGGCAAATTTTCATCACGCATGGAAGCGAAGGACGGGAGTTTTGGTTTTGATTTTGGTGGCGTTTATGATGCTGTGGAAGATAAAAAGCATATTGCGTATACGCTTGGCGATAACAGAAAAGTATCAGTTGATTTTTCAACCGAAGGCGATAAAACCAAATTAGTTGAGAACTTTGAAGCGGAAGGTACCAACCCTGTGGAAATGCAAAAAGGTGGCTGGCAGGCAATTTTAAATAATTTTAAAAAACACGTTGAAAAAGAAGCATGATTTTTTAAATAGAAATTACAATTACTTAAACCCTATTTTTAATTTAATTGTTATTCATCCAAATAAAATAAAAAGCCATGCAATTTGCATGGCTTTACTGTTAAAAAAAGGCTTTGTTTAAAAGGCATTTTCTTCACCTTTTAATGTATTAAACACAGTAAGAAAAATAATTCTTATATCGAGCCACATACTCCAATTTTCCATATACCAAAGGTCGTGTTCTACCCTTTTTTGCATTTGAGAAACATCTTTTGTTTCACCTCTAAACCCACTAACCTGTGCCCAACCGGTAATACCTGGTTTTAAAAACTGCCTTACCATAAATTGTTTAACAATCCTTGAATAATCATCGGTATGTTTTAACATGTGCGGCCTTGGGCCTACAATGCTCATTTCACCTTTTAAAACATTTATAAATTGTGGAAATTCATCCAAACTTGTTCGGCGGAGGAATTTGCCAACTTTAGTAATGCGTTTATCATCTTTTGTAGCTTGTTTTTCATCAGCAGCATTATTTATATACATGCTCCTAAATTTTAAACAAGGAAATGGCTTGTTGTCTTTTCCGCTACGTTGTTGTACAAAAAAAATGGGGCCTTTTGCTTCTAACCAAATTAACAAACCTATAATCGGCACCAACCAAGAAAGAATAAAAACCGTTACAAAAAAACTAATGATAATATCAAAAATCCTTTTTCTAATGCGATTACCCAAATCTTCCAACGGCTCATTCCTTAATGAAATAACTGGGATTTCGTGCAAAAATTCTAAGTGAACTTGTTTGTTTACAAAAAACCCAATGTCGGGAACGATTTTAAAACGTATGCAATTTTCATCGGCGCTACGCATTAACTGATAAATAGTTGCATCATGTTCGGGCGCAATGGTTGAATAGATTTCCGCTACGCCATTCTCTAAACATACGTCTATCGCATTTTTTATACTACCAAGTATGGGATAATTAGATAGCTCATTTACATTATCATATTCCTCGCAATAGCCTACAATTTCTTTGTTTACGCCCTCACCTTCAAGATAACCAACCAATCGTTTTGATAAACTATTATATCCAATTACAATAACTTTATTTATTAAATAATCTTTTCTTTTAAAATATTGATAGATGGCTAAGTACAAAAACCGGTTGAATAATATAATCATCGGAATACTGTATAGCAATACAAGAACAAAAACTTTATGAAAAACAAATTGTTTTAAAAAATAAAGATAGAAAACAACCAATACCAAAAAATAAGCAAATGCATACATCGAATGTTTTGAAAACACTTCAAAAGAAATGATTTTCTTTTCATTATAAATATTGGCAATTAAACTAACAGCTATCCATGCCAAATTGATAAACACTATCAAATAAATAAATTCGATACTGTTTACGTTTAGCATCTGTTTTCTAAACAAAAAATCTTCTACAAAAAAAACCGTATTAATAGCAATCAAATCCAATGCTATTAATGTAGTTTGTAAATGACGGATAAAACGGCTATTCATTCTTTATTTTTTTAACAAGTAACTAATCAAAAAATATTAATTAGCGATAGAATAGTGTTATTAAGAAAGTTGAATGGGAATTAAGGCAAATTATAGACCAATTAAAGTTGATCATAATCATAAGGAATATCGAAGCAAAAAAATAAAAAAATTACTTCATTATTAAACAACGGCCTTGAATTAACGGAGAGAAAAATTGAAGCTACAATAGACTCACGGCTTATAATTACCCAATAACTAATCAAAAAAGTTATTGAAGATTTATAATTAAATACGATTGGAGCTCTCATAGAATTAACTAAGCCCAGCTAAATAAACCCCATACCCGCTTTTCTTTAATGGTTCTGCCAATTTATGCAATTGCTCTTTATCAATAAAACCCATCCTAAATGCTATTTCCTCTGGGCATCCTATTTTTAACCCTTGCCTATTTTCAATAACTTGAACAAATTGGCTTGCTTGCATCATCGAGTCGTGGGTACCGGTATCCAACCATGCTGTACCCCTGTTTAAAACACCAACCTTTAATTTTTTTTGTTCCAGATAAACATTGTTAACATCTGTAATTTCGTATTCGCCCCTGTGTGAAAGCGGGATATTTTTTGCTATTTCCACTACAGAATTATCATAAAAATAAAGACCGGGCACTGCGTAATGTGATTTTGGCGCTGTAGGTTTTTCTTCCAAGGATAACGCATTGAAATCATTGTCAAACTCAACCACACCATATCTTTCAGGGTCACTAACTTGATAAGCAAATATTACAGCTCCGTCTGGATCGTTGTTTGCTTGTAGTAATTTCCCCAAACCTGAACCATAAAAAATATTATCTCCCAATACCAGCGCCACTTTATCTTGACCAATAAAATTAGCACCTAAAACAAAGGCCTGCGCCAAACCATTCGGCACTTCTTGTATGGTATATTCAATTTTACAACCCCATTGCTTTCCATCACCTAACAACCTAATAAATCCTGCCTGATCATCTTTTGTTGTTATAATTAAAATTTCATTTATCCCTGCCATCATCAAAACCGAAAGCGGATAATAGATCATTGGTTTATCGTATATAGGCATCAATTGTTTACTAATTGCCATTGTTATAGGATAAAGCCTTGTACCTGACCCACCCGCAAGTATAATTCCTTTCATAGAAATAAATTAAAACCGATTATTGAAATTAAGATTAGAAATAAAAAACAAATCTGAGTTCATTTTATGCTGCAATATTTATCCTTTTAGTCTGCCGATGCAAACTTTTAAACTATCTCGCCAATACGGAATTGTTATGCCAAATGTTGTTTTAATTTTAGATTTATCCATTACCGAAAATGCTGGACGAACAGCTTTTGTAGGATATTCAGATGTTTTAACAGGATTTAATTTGATATCGGTTTCACTGATATCGAAAATCCCTTTTGCAAAATCATACCACGAGGTAACGCCTTCATTACTATAGTGATATATGCCGTAATCAGTGCTATTTAATTCAATAATATCCAGAATTGTAGCTGCAAGATCTATCGCATAAGTGGGCGTTCCAACTTGGTCGGCCACCACTCCCAATTGCTCCCTTTCTTTACCAAGGCGCAACATGGTTTTCACAAAATTATTTCCGTATTCTGAATATAACCAACTTGTTCTAATGGTAATGTATTTATCCATAGTGCCCGCAATAACAGCCTCGCCTTCCAACTTTGTAACTCCGTATACATTTATTGGGTCAGCTTCATCCTCTTCTGTTAAAAGCTTTGTAACATTACCTTTAAAAACAAAATCAGTAGAAATATGAATCAGGGTTGTACCATACTCAAGGCAGCATTTTGCAATATTTTCAGCCCCGTCCCTATTTACTTTTCTTGATATTTCACGCTCATCTTCTGCTTTATCCACGGCAGTATAAGCTGCACAATTAATGGCAAAAGCAGGCTTTTCTTTTTCAAACAATTGTTGCAATAAATTGATATCTAGGATATTACCTTCTGTTTCTACAGGAAAAGATATATCAGTAATATTTTTTTCGGCAGCTACTTTTGCCAAACAATTACCTAATTGTCCAGATGCGCCAAGCACTAATATTTTCATATAATACGTTTATCTACTAATAAAGTTGTTATAGCGATATCTAATAATTTATAGATAAGGTAATGCAATATCCTTATCGGATAAAAGCATTTTTTTTGATGGAATTTTCCAATCTATTTTAAGAGATGGATCATCATATTTAATTCCGCCTTCAGAAGCTTTATTGTAGATATTATCACATTTGTAAGCAAAAACTGCTGTTTCACTTAAAACGGAAAATCCATGTGCAAAACCTCTTGGGACATACAATTGGAAATTATTTTCTGCGGTCAATTCTAGTGAAACCCATTGCCCATAAGTTGGTGATCCTTCCCGTA
>CAWJTH010000004.1:0-33778 GCA_963845495.1 uncultured Chitinophagaceae bacterium | reverse complement strand
AAGTTTACGGAGAAACTATGACCGCCTTTAAATTCCACACCTTCATCAAAACCATTAAATATAGCACCCACGCCAGCAATCAATACCACAATAGAAATCATATAAGCAATCTTGCGGAATTCGATAAACTTAAACGAAGCGTGTTTAAAAATCTTGGTGCTGATACCCGTAAAATAAGTAAGGTGTTTTTGTTTGTTGGTAAAATATTCTGTAATCAATCGGCTAACCAAAATACCGCAGAACAAGTTCAATAAAATACCGATCATTTGGGTGGTTGCAAAACCACGAACGGGGCCAAGACCGAAGTAAAACAAGATAGCTGCAGTAAGGAAAGTGGTAACGTGGCTATCCAAAACAGGCGCCAACGAGCGGCGATAACCAGCATTTACGGCTGCCTGATAATTTTTGCCCATTCCTAATTCTTCTTTGATACGCTCGAAAATAATAACATTCGTATCCACCGCCATACCAATTGTCAATACCAAACCGGCGATACTTGCAGATGTAAGCGTTGCGCCCAAACCAGCCAAAGCTGAAATGGTAAAGAATATATTCAAAATAAGTGATGCGTTTGCAACCCAACCGCTAGAGTTGTAGTAAACCAGCATCAACACAAAAATCATGATGAACGAAATAATGAAGCTCATTTTACCGCCATGAATAGCAGCTTCACCCAAAGAAGCGCCTACTACTTGTTCTTGCACAATTTTAGCGGGAGCCTGAAATTTATCACTCTTTAAAATATTGGCTAAGTCATTAGCATCTTGTTGGGTATAGTTACCGCTAATTTGGCTGCTACCGCCTGTAATTTCGTTAATGATATTCGGTGCACTATACACATAATCATCCAATACAATTGCAATAGGCCTACCAATGTTATCCTTTGTCATTTTAGCCCAGATGCGGCTGCCATCATTGTCCATTTTCATGGCAACAGCAATACGGCCGCGTTCGTCAAAATCAGTTCCTGCATCAGTAATATGGTCGCCTTGCAGTTTTGCACCGCCAGATTCATCGATGGTTTTCAATGCAAAAAGACCAATAATGCCAGTACTACCACCATCTTTATCTTTTTCATAAATAGAACTACCAAAAGCAAATTTTATATTAGCTGGAAACTGCGCTAATACTTCCGGCATGCGCAAATATTCGCCCAAAGTTGCCGTGTCACGACTCATTACACCGCCTAATTCAGAATGGTAAGATGGACGGCCAGTTTTTGGATCGGGTACCATTTGGTTCTTTTGGTCGCGGATGTAACCATCGTACACCAAAAAGCGGGTTAATGGGAATTTTTCTTTTAAACTATCAACACCGCTTTTTTTAACAGTAGCAGTTGTATCTTTTTTACCGCCAGTGGTATCAGCTTTTGCAATGTTACCGGCAGAGTCAGTTTTTACACCAGCCAAGATATTTTTTAAAACGTCATTGGCTTTTAACAAATTGTTGCCAATTTCATCAATGTTATACACTTCGTAAAACTGAAGGTTGGCACTACTTTGTAAGTATTTGCGTACCCTTTCTTTATCGGTTGCACCAGCTAATTCAATGTTTATTACACCTTTACTTTCGTCGGGGTTAATGTTTGGAGAAGAAACCCCAAAGGCATCGATACGGGTTTTAAGGATGCGGGCAGTATTGGAAAACGCTTCGTTAGCCTGGTTATGCAAGTAAGTAACTACCTGATCGTCACTACTGTTGAAATCAATTTTTTTGTTGCTAGCGGCTGCAAATAAAGGAGCCAATTTATTGCTTGGTGCCTTTGCATGATAATCTTTTACAAACAAATTAATGAAATCAGCACCACTGGTTCCCTTTTCGACAATGGCTTGATTTAAGGCCTGGTTAAATACTGGATCTTTGGTTTTTGAGGCTAAAGACCTAACCAACTCGTCGTAGCTAACTTCCATGGTAATGTTCATACCACCTTGTAAATCAAGGCCTAACTTCAATTCGCGGTCTTTCGATGTTTTATAATCATCGCCCCACCAAGTTATTTTTTGGTTGCTGGTACTATCCGCCAAACGAAGGAAGCGGGCATGCGTAAGGCCGTCCAAAGTATCCTTGTAAAGCGCTTGCTTTTCTTTATCGTTAGGATATTTTACCGATGGGGATGGGTAAGCGTTTTTGATAAATTTTTCGGCTTTGGCTTGTACGTCGCTTTCATGGCTGTGTACAAACCATGTAAAACTTAATTGGTAAAGCGCCACCAAGATCAACGCGAAGGTGAAAAACTTCACCAAACCTTTCATTTGCATAACAGTAGGTTTTCCTTTGCTTGTTTTTATGAATATTTTGGCTACCTACATCATAGGCAACCTTTAAGGGCGGCAAAAATAGGGGTTTTGGAACACAATGCAGGCACTGCGTTATAGGGATTTTTTAAACAAAAAACTATATTGTTGCTATTTTAATTTATTGTTGACACAAACAAGTTAAATATTATCAAATTCAATATCTCTAATCAAACAAGATTTAGTTTTATACCATTTACTTTACGCCAACTTTAAAAGCAAAATTGGTTTAGAAATGCAAATCTTTTTTTACTTTAATGAAAATGTATTTTGTCGGCAGCAGATGCATTTTTTAACGCACTTACAAGGTCCTCGACTGTTTTTTCTGAATAATTACCACTTATCTGACAGCTTCCATTATTAATTTCACCTAAAATATTTGGGGCGGTACATACATAATCATTTATCGCAATCGCAATAGGAAAGCCTATGTTGTCTTTAGTTAGTTTAGCAAAAATCCTTTTTCCTTCAAAATCCATTTTAATGTCTATCGAAACGCGGCCACGTTCATCATAACTGGAGTTAATACTTTCGATATGATCACCCTTCAATTTTGCCCCTCCCGGAAGGTTCATGGTTTTTAAGGCATATAAACCTACTAAACCCGTACTATCACCATTCTGTTTAGTTGCATATAAAGAAGTACCAAACACAAATTTTGTATATGGTGGAAACGCAGCTAAAACTTCTGGCAAACGAAAATATTTAGCTAGTATGGTAGTGTCCCGTGCCATTACACCGCCAATTTCTGAAAAATAAGAAGGCTTTCCAGTGTTGCGATTTGGGATTATTTGATGCATGTGATCGCGAACAAACCCATCGTAAACGAAAAACTTGGTGAGCGGAAATTCTGTTTTCTGTGATTTATCCATTGTTGTTATATCGTTGCTATCAAGCATATTCTTTAAAATACCATTTGCTTTTATTAGATCGGATCCAATTTCATCGATATTATATAATTCATAAAAACGTAAACTGCCATTAGGGTCTATAGGTTTAGTTTTGTTTTTACAGCTTATTTGGCAAAAAAACAATAATAAAATAAGAATAAATGGTATTTGAGTAAGGCGTCCAGTTTGCATAACAGGGAATTGGTTATTTTTAATTTTGACAAAATAAAGGATTTGCTAGCAAAATCATATATATTATGGATAGTAGAAGGGATTTTATAAAGAAAGCGGCATTGTTATCGGCTGGAACTGGATTGTTGGGCGCATTGCCGCCTGCCATTCAAAAAGCTTTTGCCATTAATCCACAAACTGGCAGCACTTATTTAGATGCGGAGCATATAGTTGTGTTGATGCAGGAAAACCGGTCGTTTGACCACTGCTACGGCAGTTTGCAGGGTGTGCGTGGTTACAACGACCCAAGGGCGGTGAGGTTACCTAACAAAAATTTGGTGTGGTTGCAAAGCAATGCGGCTGGTGACACTTATGCGCCTTTCAGATTAAATTTAATGGAAACAAAATCGACATGGTTAGGCAATTTGCCGCATAGTTGGGGCAACCAAGTTGATGCACGTAATGGCGGCCGTTACGATAAATGGTTGGATGCCAAGCCTTCGGGCAATAAAAAATACGCCGACATGCCCTTAACGCTTGGCTATTATAACCGTCAAGACATTCCTTTTTATTATTCTTTGGCCGACGCTTTTACTATTTGTGACCAAAATTTTTGTTCTTCACTAACCGGCACTACGCCAAACAGATTGTATTTGTGGAGCGGAACAATTAAAGCGGGACAAACGGCTGATTCACAAGCTTGTGTAATGAACGAAGATGCCGATTATGACACCGAAGTAAGCTGGAAAACTTTCCCCGAAAGGTTAGAAGAAAACGGGATTGCTTGGAAAATATATCAAAACGAATTAAGTGTGGGGGTAGGTTTTGAAGGTGAAGAAGACGCATGGTTGGCTAATTTTGGCGATAATCCGCTTGAGTATTTTACCCAATACAACGTCAGGTTTTCAGAAGGATACATTAAAAACATCCAAAAACGGAGTGAAAAGCTGGCTGAAGAAATCAACAAAATAGAAACTGCAGCAAAATTGTTGCCGAACGATGGTAAGGATGATGCCAAATTGCAAAGAAGATTGAAAAAGCTTAAAGAAGAATCGCAGCGGATTCCTGACGAGCAAGCAAAATATACCAAGGCAAATTTTGGCAAACTTTCGGAACACGAAAAAAACATCCACAAAAAAGCTTTTTCTACCAACACAAAAGATCCGCATTACCATAGCTTAGAAACTTTAACATATAAAGATGGCGATAAAGAGCGGAATGTGCAAGTGCCAAAAGGCGACGTGTTGCACGAATTTCGCGAAGATGTGAATACCGGAAAATTACCGACCGTTTCTTGGATTGTAGCCCCTGAAAATTTTTCAGATCATCCAGCTTCTCCTTGGTATGGCTCGTGGTATATTTCTGAAGTAATGGACATCCTTACAAAAAAGCCCGAGGTTTGGCAGAAAACTATTTTTATACTTTGTTACGACGAAAACGACGGTTATTTTGACCATGTACCACCTTTTGTAGCACCAAATCCAAATGATCCAAATACTGGGCTTGTGTCAAAAGGGATTGATGCCGGGTTAGAATTTGTGACCTTGGAACAAGATAAACGCACCAAACACGCCCCAAAAGAAAGCTCGATAGGATTGGGTTATCGGGTGCCGTTGGTTATTGCATCGCCGTGGAGCAGGGGCGGGGCGGTCAATTCCCAGGTGTTCGACCATACTTCCATTGTTCAATTCATGGAAAATTTCCTGAACACGAAATTTGGAAAAAGTATAAAGGAAACAAATATTACGGAATGGCGGCGAACGGTTTGTGGCGATTTAAGTTCGGTATTTAAACCCTACCATGGCGAAAAAATAACGGCACCATTGGTGGTAACAAGAAATGAATTTGTGGAAGACATCCACAAAGCTCAATTTAAAAAAGATCCTTTTGGTTTTAAAAAACTGGACAAAACCGAAATTGAGGAAATGAATAAGAACGCTTTGCACGAATTGATGCCAAAGCAAGAAAAGGGCACAAGGGTTTCGAACGCATTGCCTTATGAATTATATGTAAACGGAAAATTGAGCGATGACAAAAAATCGTTCGGCATACAATTTAAAGTGGGCAATGAAATATTTGGCAAACAAGCGGCAGGCGCACCTTTTAATGTGCATGCAAATATTGGAAAAGATGTGTTGGTAAGAAATTACGCCGTAAAAGCAGGCGATATATTAAATGATAGTTGGTTAATTGATTCTTTTGAAAACGCTAATTATCATTTGGAAGTTTACGGGCCGAATGGTTTTTATCGCGGATTTAAAGGTAAAGAAAATCACCCCAAATTAATTATTGAGCTGCAATACCAGCAACAACCTAATACACGCCGTAACGCCATGCTTCATATTAATAATGCCGATGAACAATGGACCGGTGCAATTGAAGTGGCTGATAATGCTTATAATACCCAAAGCCAACAAATGTTCTTAAATAAAAATGAAAAAAGAGGTTTAATACTCGATTTTAATAAAAACGGTGGTTGGTACGATTTCAGCATAAAAATTATAGGTGATGACAATTTTGAATACCGCTTTGCCGGCCGCGTTGAAACAGGAAAAGATTCAATTACCGACCCGTTTATGGGCAGGGTTATTTAAATGCAAGAAAAAGATTTAATGCCACTGAGGCACAGAAACACTGAAGGATTTGTAATTAATTCTGTGTTTTGGTGCCTCAGTGGCAAATTTTATTAATTTAATTCACCCTATTAAAATCTAAATCCTGAAAATCAAAACTAAAATCTGTTAATGGAGAGATAACTTCCATTTTTACGCCAGCAGTTTTGCCATATTTATCTAATCCAAAAATTACAAATGCATCGGCATCCAAACTTCTGTCGTTCCATTTTGCAATTAAAGTATTGCCTTTGTAATAAAATAATTTACCAGTTAACGATGGCGATTTTTCTGCCGTAATAAATAATTGATTGTCTTTTTTTGTAATTAAAATATTCCCAAACCAAACATCTTGATAAGTACCGACATACATATTTAAATCAGGTTTTATTGCGCTGTTCTTTTGTATAGAATCAATATTATTCCATAATTTATCCGTTATACTTTTTGCGTCTGATTGATTTTTATCTGAACTATTTTTTAATTTATTGATCCAGTCTATATTTTTAATTCCCCAATAACTGTCTTTAATGGTATTGGTGATGGCCCTAAAAGCCTCGCCAGCTTGTTGGTTGGTAAATACGATAATGCCCAATTTTAATTCTGGTAACAATGTTACCTGCGTTACAATACCGGCTAAACCACCTGTATGGGAAACCTGTTTATAACCACGTATATCTTGCAACCCCCAGCCCAATCCGTAGCTTGCAAAATGAGAATGATAAATAGAGGTATCGTTGATAGGAATGATTGTTTGCGGCGTCCACATATCGTTGTGTGCTTTCTCGCTAAATAATTGTTTGGTTAATCCATCGCCATATTTACCATTGTTCATTTGCATAATGGCCCAATTGCACATATCGGAAACACTGCTATAAATGCCGCCGGCAGCGTCTACCACGTGGTTAATGTCCCTGGAAATTACCTGCACTTTACCGTCAACCGGTGCATGTGGTTCCATCACATCAGACGTGTCTTTTAATCGATCGTACGCAGCTGCGCTATGCGTCATTCCTAGCGGCTGCATGATCCGGGTTTCAATAAAATTTTGCCAACTAGTGCCTGAAACCCTTGCTACCACTTCACCTGCAACAATATACAATAAATTATCGTAGTCATATTTGGTTCTAAAACTGGAAACTGGTTTTAAATAACGGAGATTGTAAATAACATCTTTTATGCCAAATTTTGTGTTGCCAGGCCAAAACATTAAATCGCCAGCGCCCAAACCCAAGTCCACTTCTGTGGCACAATAAATCGCGGATAGTAAATTGCGAAGTAACATAAGGGTCGTATAATTTAAACTCGGGAATTATGTCTGTTACCTTTGTATCCCAACTAATTTTTCCCTCATCTTTTAACATGCCCAAAGCTGCCGTGGTAAAAGCTTTGCTGTTGGATGCAATGCCAAACAAAGTGTTTTCATCCATTTTTTGCATGGTGCGTAACGAGCGTACACCATAGCCCTTTGCATGGATTATTTTGCCATCTTTTACAATCGCTACCGCAATGCCGGGCACATCAAAAGTTTTTAATGTTTTTTCAACCAAGGCATCAATTTGTGCAGAAGTAATTGGTTGACAAAAATTATTGGTTGAAATAAGTAAAGCGGTAATTAAAAGGAATATTTTGCCCATGAAATATTTTTTGTAAATCTAAATATTTCAAAGTAAAAGACAATTGCATAATTTCCCTTTTTTGAAAATCGTTTAAATAATGGCAAATAAATATGCAACTAATTTAATTATTCCTATCAATTAATATCTTTTTAATAAAATAATATCAAATTGATTGTATTTAAATTAATCAATGCCAAAGGCTATTTTGGCTTTATTATAATAAATAATTCGACCGTTTAATCCCGTTAAACCTCCATTTATAATTTTTGTTATTTTAGTAAAATTTTCAGCATCTGCTAAATTGTTTAAGTTAGATGCTTTCCATTCTTCGCAAGCGGATAATACGGCAAATTTTGCTATGGTCAAATCATCGGGATTGGAAATAAAATCGTGTTTGGCAACATCGGTCATTTGTCGATATGCATCTTTTCCCGTTGCATTAAACCACCCACGGCCTCGGTATTTATAACCATCTCCGCTGGCTGTATCGCCATTGCCCATGCGGTTGGCGTACACAAAATTTCCCAAACCTGCCGGGTTGCGCAAATAGGCAACCGTACTGTCAACCGTTGGAAAACGGCTTGGCCACACCTTCATTAATTGCGCAGACGTAGTGTAGTACATGTCTTCAACTAATTCTCTTAATTCGCCACTTTCATAAGCACCTTGCGCCAGAAATGCCGCCAACCGAAGGGGCGTATTTATTTGATAATTAGGTAGTTGCCCATTAAATTCATCTAAAAATTGCAATAGCAATTGTGTTCTTGCTTGCGGCATAATTTGCTGCAATTGGCTTTGGGTGATTGTCATAGATATTTGATTTTATATTAAAATAATATCAGGTATAAATATAAATTAATTTAAATCAACAATGCGGAATTCTTTTAAGATTTAATTATTTATCGTATTCAATCTATTTAAAACAAAGTCCCTTCCATTGGTATAAAATAATTGATCGGCAAATGTTTTAATATCAAATGCTGATGGTAGCTGCATATTTGATTGCGAAGCAAAATTTTCAAATTCGTTTATAAAATGATCTTTAAAATAAACCAATTCATCTACGGAACTGCAAATCCAAATTGGATTTATTAAACCGTCAAAATCGGCACCGATGCATATTTGTTTTAATGCCTGATTTATATCAAAATTAATTTTACCTGCCACAACAATTACGTGCAGGATATGTGCCATAAAATAGGTTAAATGATATTCGGATAAATCGGTATTTACGTTAGCACCATCTTCTATTTCTTCCCAACCTAAACAGTAATTATTTTCAAATGCACTACCAATTTCTTTTTTGTTTTGAAAAAATAAGTTCGCTTCTAATGTTGATATATATTCAGTTTCAGTTGGATAATCGTCCCTGCCAGAAGTTTCTTGTTCATATTCTTGATAGCCAAGAATCCGTTTGTCAAGTGAAAAACCGATGATGCCGCCGGAAATTAATATTTCGGCAATATCCTCGTCGTATAAATTAATGCTCGATGCATTAAAAGAGGGCCTTGCATTATTGCCGCCATATTTAACAGGCTTGCCTTGCCATAATAAATAATAACCGTTTTTAAAACTGCGCTGGTTAAACATATAATCGGGTATTTCTGTAAATGAAATACCTGTAAAACCAGCATGCGTACAAACAATTGGTTGATTAATCGGTTTAAATTCATCGGTGTTTCGTAAAGCATATAATTGTTGCCTGGCACCAAGGCTCATGTGCTTTATATCAATCATTATTTTGTGTTGATAGCAATGCTTAATAATGGAAATACCATATTGCGAAATACCTTTTCCTGTTGGCCTAAAACCTTCGTTGCTTAAAAACAACATACCAAATGCATGGTTGCAAATGGGCGATTGTTCCATGTGCGTAAGGTTTAGCGATAATAAAGCCACCTTGCTGCGCAAATCATCTAAATTGATAATTATTTCGTTTACATCAAAATGTTGCAGGGCAGAAGTAAGCGTATGGCAGCCTTCCACACTAAATACAACGTGTACGGTTGTTTCATCGCTTTCATTAAAATCGGCAGCAGATTTAATTGGTTTTACTTTTTTATCGGTAATGCCAAATTGGGTTGCATCAGTAAGCGTTAACCAATCATCGTTTAATAATATTTGGTACGGATTACCATTGGTAATTTCCGCCATTTTGTTGGGTTGTAAATAAGCACTCAGCTTCCCTTTCGAAGCGTCGGCCATTAATGGATCCGTTAAAATATCTTTTTCAGGAATATGCAATGCCACGCAAATAAGCCTGCATTCATTGTAATTCAGCTGCATTAAATTGCCTTGCGATGCTAAAATATAACCAATCTCCGAACAACATTTTACCAAAAATGGAATGTTTTTGCTATCCAACTTTTTCCATGGACTTAGTTTATGAAAGCCATCTTTTTCTTCTGAGAATAAAGATTTTAATGTTGGATGAATATGGAAATCGAAGAATGGCATAGCAAATAGATTTATTAGATGTGAAATAATTAAAATTGTTTGAGTTAAGGGTTAAAATATTGGTCGTGATAATTAATAAAAAGTAAACGACTAAAAGCTTCAAATTAATAATTGGTAATTACTAAATGAACTATCAAAATATAATGTGTTTATTACAATTGCAAGTGTTTTAAATAAAATGGTAATTGAAGCTGTTAATAACGTTTAAGCAGTTTTAAATAAAAACTTATAATATTTAAAGCGATAAGAAAAGATTATTAATAGATTCAGAAAAGGTGGGATGCGCAAAAACATTATAAATAAGTTGATCATAAGTAATGCCTCCTTGCATAGCCATTTGCAATACCGACATTATTTCGCCACCTTCAACGCCAATAACCGCTACGCCCAAT
This sequence comes from uncultured Chitinophagaceae bacterium, assembly GCA_963845495.1. Lineage (GTDB taxonomy): Bacteria > Bacteroidota > Bacteroidia > Chitinophagales > Chitinophagaceae > JAZKFT01. Next base: position 23,343 of record CAWJTH010000004.1, on the reverse strand, counting down.
ATTTTTTTTGTATCGGCATCAACAATAGCTTTTAAAAAACCACGGGTTTCGCCGGTTTCAGATGCACGGGCCACATGTGCCATCGGTAATTTTGCTATTTTAAAATTAAGGCCCTTTTGTTTCGCTTCATTTTCGGATAAACCAACCCTGCCCAATTGAGGATCGGTAAACATACAATACGGCACCAATCTATCTTTTATTGAAAGCGAAGCACCTTCAATAATGTTTTGATAAACAATTACATAATCGTTAAAAGCAATGTGCGTAAATGCCGGACCGCCTTTTACATCGCCTAAAGCATAAATGCCAGGCACGTTTGTTTGTAATGCATCGTCAACAATAATATAACCCTTGTCATTTATTTTAACATCTGTTTTATTTAAGTTTAAACGCTCGGTTTGGGGCTTTCTGCCAGTAGCTACCAATAAATGGGAACAATTAATTTGCTGTTCAATTCCGTTAATATCAACTGTTGCAATTATAGCATTGTTTATTTTTTCCAGCTTTTTTGTTGTTGCTTTTGTGTGGATGATAATGCCATCTTCCTCAAATATTTTCTTCATTTCATGGGCCACATCATCATCTTCCCTAGATAAAAACTTGGCCGAGGTTTCTAAAATAGTAACCTTACTACCAAGCCGTCTAAATAATTGACCAAACTCAAGCGCAATATAGCTTGCGCCTATAATAAATAAATGTTCTGGAACTATTTCAAGGTCTAAAATGGTGGTGGAAGTTAAAAACGGAACATCGTGCATGCCATCAACTTCGGGGATATTTGTTGAAGCTCCGGCATTAATAAATATTGTTTCAGCATAAATATCTTCAGTGCCGCCTTTATTTAAATGTACGGTTAAAGTTTTATTGCTCGTAAAAACAGCTTCGCCGAACAATACATCAAGGCCATCGGTTTTTAGCAAACGTTGTTCTGTGCCGTTTCGTGCATCAAGCACAATTTTATCTTTTCTTTTTTTAATGGCGGGCATATTTACTTTTATATCGCCTGTTTCAATGCCCCAATCTTTACTGCGACCGGCTAAATAAGCAATGCGGCCTGAAGTGATAACGGTTTTTGTGGGTGTGCAACCATCGTTTACACAAGTGCCGCCTATAAATCTTTTTTCAACCAAAGCAACTTTCCAACCTGCTTTTGCCAATTTACCTGCAAGAGGCACGCCAGCTTGCCCAGCACCGATTATGATAGCATCGTAATTTTTCATATAGCTTTATTACAACACAATTTACGTTTTGTTGTTAAATTAAATTGAAATAAACGATTGATTAATTTTAGAAACCAAGTGTTAGTTAATTGATGGGATTTAAAATTGGGGTTACTCATTTCTTTTTAATGAAAAAAACAATTTTTTACCAAAAGAAAATGGATAAATTATTAAGCTGAAATAAACAGCTTAATAATTCATCCAAGTTTTTTTACTAATTATTTAAACGTAATTAAATTAGGCTTTTGCTTTAGCTGGTTTTTTTGCAGCCGGAGCATTGGTTACCAATTTAACCGTCCAAAAATCGCTTGACAAATTTGGATTTGTTAAATAAGCATACGGCATGGTAAAATAGCCTTGCATGCCCCAATCGGTGCCCCAACTATTGCGGACAATAAAGCGACTGGTTGAATCATCATAGCCCACCACCATTACGGCGTGGCCACCCATCACTTTTTCGCCTCTAGCAGGTAAATTTAATACGCCGGTTTGCGACATTTGTTGGCTTTCAAAAGCCGTATAAACCGTAAAGCCAATTACAAAAGGATACCCGTCGGCCAAGCAACCTTTCATTACATCCAATGTTTGCGCTACGCTTTGGTAGGTAACTGATTTATGTTTTAAGGCATCTGTATAACAAGCTGCGCTTGGCTTTTGCGCAAATTCGCTAGTATTATAAGGCCACATTGGTTCAGGGCAAACGCCTTGTTGATTGATTGTTTTAAAGCCGTCGCGGATTTGCGCACCACTATCTTGCGATACGGTGTTTTCAATCACCCTTTCGTTGTAATAAATAAACAACCTAGATGGTGCAAATACCACTGCTTTTTGTTTCATCAGTTCAAAATGGAAAGCGCCTGCAATGGCATTACCTGTGCAACTGCCCAGTTCACCTTGGTCGTAAATAGGCGGGCAGTTGGGGCGCAGGTCTACTTTTGGTGGCAATTTAGCGGCAACTTTTGCAGAAACGGAATAGGTCAAATCCCGATGGTCGGGCAGGTCGGGTACCCAACCATAATAAATGTTACTTCTAGGCATACAATTGGTTTTTAAAGATTGGTTTTTATTTTTTTGATTATTAAAATTACGATTGTCTGCTATTCACTTTTAGGGGTAAATATTTATTTTAATACCGTATTTTAACGGGTTGTGTTTTGTGGAAAACTTTAATGATTGGTCGCGGTAATGTTGAGGCAGGAAACAGGTGGAAGCAAATTTATTTTGTGATTTTATTACAGGTTCTAATCTACGCAGTGTTTTTTGGATTTGCAAGTTTTTAGGTGTAGATTTTAGAAAAGTGTTATGTGATTTTATTTTGAAATAGGTTGTTTGTTGCTGTATTGAGTAAGAAAGCAAGTTTTTTGCCAAATGATAGTTATGCAAATATGATTTTAGTCTTCATTGATTGGATAATTAAAACAAGTATTTTTAGCCGATGAAAGTAAAAGGAGCTTATTTAATACATTTTGGCGTGGCGCTATTGTTAGTAACTGGTTTGTTAGGATGTAAAAACTATCCCCAAAAAACTACTATTAACCCAACCGCTATAAATAAAAGTTATTTTTTGTTTTTGTCGGATGTGCATTTAGATCTTGCACAAAAAGATACCAATTTAAATGAAGATACAGGCCCAGTTTTATGGAATAGTTGTAAGGTAAAATTAGATTCTATTTTAAGTAGCCCCAACCCGCCCAAGTTTGTTTTATACACCGGCGATTTGCCCGCACATTATCCACGAGATGTAACCCGGTCGTATTATTTACCTGAAAATAAACGTGAGAGGCACAATAAAAACACGGCAACTTTATTAAACGATTTACGGCAATTGGTAATAAAAAGCGGTATCCCGTTGTTTTATGTGCCGGGCAACAATGATTCGATGGCGGGCGATTATTATTCGTTTGCAGATGAAAATAAACAAACGCCATTCTCTTTAATTGATGAAACAGCAGCACCGTTTCCTGCGGTAAATACAGCCGCAAATAAAGATGCACACATGGTTTCAATGCCCGAACCAACCATGGGTTATTATGCTGCAACCGCTATAAAAGGTTTGCGTATCATCGGTCTTAATTCTATTATTTTGGGCAATACTTATAGCAATATTGACAGTGTTCCGCAAGCTATTGCCGGTAATGCTGAAATGCAATGGTTAGCCGATCAATTAAAAGATGCTAGTGAAAAAGGCGACAAAGTTTATATTGCCATGCACACGCCGCCCGGAACAGATGCTTATCGCTTTGAAAGAAAAGACCCGGTAACTACTATGTGGACGCCAAAACAACCTTGGTTAAATGCATTTTTAAGTTTGAACGAGCAATATCAAACTACCATTGCTGGCATATTTTTTGGTCATACGCATTTAGATGAATTGCGTTTGTTGTACGATTCAACTAATACTAAAATTACAGAAGTGGCTATTTCTTCTCCGGCTATTGCACCGGGTCATGGCAATAATCCTGCATTTAAAACGGTTGAATTTAATGCGGCAGATAAAAGCATAACAGATTTTACTACATATTATTCCAATTTAAAAGCTACCGTTTGGGGAAATGGAACGTACAAATTTTCTACTGTATTTAATTGTTCGTCCGGCACATCAATGCTTAAATGTTTGCAACAGAAATCGGTTCATGAAATAAATAAAAGCATGGAATTGATTTATACCGCCATGAACGGGAAAGCACCTTATAAAACAATTAATGGTATGGAAGTAAAGTGGGTGAAATAATTAAATGATTGAGTAAGCGCACTAAACAATAAGGTCTATTTCGGTTTTCGTAAATTACGAAAACCGAAATGGGCCTTATCGTTTATGCAAATAAAAATTACTTGTTATGGAAAATTAATAAATTAAGAATCTTCTTATTAAATCATCCCATTATAACCTCTTGAAACAAAATAAAGTAATCACATTATTTTTTTTACTGTTAGTGCCTCTTTTTCTATTTGCCCAAAAAAATGAAACTGATGATAATCGATTTGTAACCTATTTGGTTGATGCGAAAAAACAAGAAATTAAATTATATTGGCAAGATGATAAAAAAAATAATTTTAAAAGCATCCAGCAATTAAAGTTATGGTTGGAGCAACATCATCGACAATTATTATTTGCCATGAACGCTGGCATGTATAGAACTGATTATACTCCGTCAGGTTTATTCATTGAAAACGGAAAAGTGATACATCGTTTAAACAAAGCTAGTGGAGGCGGAAATTTTTATCTAAAACCCAATGGAGTGTTTTACATCACAACAGATGATGTTCCCAGCGTTTGCAACACCACAAATTTTATTAACAATGGCAAAATAAAGTATGCTACACAATCTGGACCAATGTTGGTAATTGATGGACAAATAAATGCTGCGTTTAAAGTAGGTTCAGCTAATCTAAATATAAGGAACGGGGTAGGGGTGTTGCCAAATAACACTATTATTTTTGCCATGTCAAAAAGCGGAATCAGCCTTTATGATTTTGCCAATTATTTTAAAAAATTGGGTTGTAAAAACGCATTGTATTTAGACGGATTTGTTTCACGCACTTATTTACCCGAAAAAAAATGGATTCAACTAGACGGAAATTTTGGAGTGATTATTGGCGCAACAACAGTAATGAAATGATATTAAAATTATTGTTGCCGATTAAAACAATGGACAGTTTCTTTCTTAAGGTTGAGGGATTATTAAATCCATTTTAATAAATAAATAAGTTTCTGTTAATGGTATTTTACCGTTTTTATTTTTGTCGCAATCATCCCCTTAAATTGTCGTTCATAACACCATTTTAAAAAGTGATTGAGTATACTTTAGCGTTGCTAAAATCATTTATAATAAAAAATTAAACGCCATGAAAAAAATACGATTTTCAACCACCATTCATGCTTCCAAAGAAAAGGTTTGGGAACAACTTTGGAGCGATGAAAGTTATAGAAAATGGACCGCTGCATTTATGGAAGGTTCTTATGCGGAAAGCGATTGGAACGAGGGAAGCAAGATATTATTTCTTACACCAAAACGGGATGGCATGTTTGGCATCATCGAGAAAAAAATCCCAAACGAACAAATTACATTTAAATATTATGGCGATGTAAAAAAGGGCATTGAAGAACCGAAAGATTATGGTGGTGCCAAGGAAAGTTACTATTTAACTGAAAATAACGGTGTTACTAGTTTGCAGGTTGAGATGGATGCAAACGATGAATTGGAACCTTATTTTAGCGACACGTTCCCTAAAGCATTAACCATATTAAAGCAAATTAGTGAAGGATAGGTTCAAGCAAATAAATTTTACCGTAAAAAGTATTGGCTTTGCCAGTACTTTTTTTAATATCTGGTTGTTTGTAAACGTTGAGAAATTTATTTCGTGTACATAATTTTTACTTTGCCACCCGCCAAATTTACCGTTTATCATCTTTTAATAAAGAGATCAAAATCACTTTCTTATATTCGAAAAAACTTAAATCCTGTTTATGATAAAACCCTGTTTTAGCATTGGCCTAGCTGTATTAATCACTAGTTCGGCCTTTGCGCAACCAAAACCACCGGTAGTTGATACGGCCAAAGCTAAAAAACCAGCTTCCATCAACGAAAAAATTAAATCGTCAACCAAACTTCCGGGGTTATTTACCTTGTATCAAGATACCGCGACCGGAAGTCTACAATTCTACGTGGCCAAAAACCAATTGAACAAAGAGTACATTTACCAAAGTTTTTCAATGGGCGGCCCTACCCAATTGTTTTTAAATCAAAGCATGCACCGTACCAATTTTATTTTTAAAATAAAAAAGGTGTGGGATAAACTAGAATTCGATATCCAAAACACAGCTTTTTATTATGACAGTTTAAATGCCGTTAGTAGAGCAGCTAATGTTGATGTGGCCGAAGCTGTTTTTTACAACGATAAAATTATAGCAGAAGACAGTAGCGGTTATCTTATCACCGCCGATGGTATGTTTATGAGTGAAAAGCTGGATGCCGTTCGTCCGACTCCGCCGATTGGTGTGCCGCCTTCTGCTTATTTTAATTTAGGAACATTAAATGTGGCCAAAAGCAAATATGAAAAAATAAGAAGTTATCCCGACAATACTGATGTGCTGGTTGATTTGGCTTACGATAACCCCATGCCATTTAACGGTGGTGGAAACGATATAACCGACGCCCGTTACAACCGCATTAAAATACAACATTCTTTTTTGGAGATTCCGGTAAATGATTTTAGGCCACGTGCAGATGATCCAAGGCTTGGTTTCTTCGGTTCCGAAGTACAAAATTTAACCTCTACTTCTTACACGCCGTATAAAGATGTAATCAATCGTTGGTTTTTGGTAAAGAAAGATCCAACCGCGGCGTTAAGCGAACCTGTTACGCCAATTACTTTTTGGATAGAAAATACAACGCCGGTAGAATTCCGCGAAACAATAAAAGCAGCAGGCGAAAAATGGAACGAAGCCTTTGAAAAAGCAGGTTTTAAAAATGCGGTGGTGATGAAATTAATGTCTGATACGGCCACTTGGGATCCGGCCGACATCCGTTATAACACTATCCGCTGGGTGGCTTCTGCTTATCCATCGTACGGCGCAATCGGACCAAGTTTTACCAATCCACGTACCGGCCAAATTTTGGGAAGTGATATTACTATTGAATGGGCGAGCGGTGCCGGCATAACCAAAGCTTACGATGAGTTATTTAATGGCACGGGTGCTGTGCCAACAAACATGCCTTGGGATGTAGTTAGTAAAGAAAATGCAGCAACGCCAAGGTTTCAGTTCGATAAACAGCATTTGATGACCTGCACTTTGGCGCAAGAATTACAAGCGCAATACGAAACGGGCTTGGATGCTATTGAAACACTTGATGGTGATGATCCAACCGCAAAAGCCACCGCATTGGCAAAGGTGCACCAACAGTTTTTGTATTATTTGGTGTTACACGAAATGGGACATACGCTCGGCCTAAACCATAATATGAAAGCTACGCAAATGTTACGCCCCGATCAATTGAACGATACAACACTTACGCACGTATTGGGACTGCAAGGTTCGGTAATGGATTATCCTGCTATCAATATCAGTACCGATCGTAGCAAACAGGGCGATTATTACACCACAAAACCCGGTCCATACGATTTATGGGCCATTGAATATGGTTATCGTCCGTTTACTGCTGCGGCAGAAGCCGATGGATTGGCAAATATTTTACAGCGCAGCAACGATCCGAAACTTGCTTTTGGTAACGATGCGGATGATATGCGTAGTCCGGGTAATGGGATTGATCCACGGGTAATGATTAACGATATGAGTAGCGATGCCGTTGCTTTTGCCGAAGAGCGTTTTAAATTAGTAAACAGCATGATGCCCAAATTAAAAGCTAGGTTTAGCAAACCCAACCAAAGCTATGCTGAGCTCCGTGGTCGTTATTTACAATTAAACCGGCAGCGAAACGATCAATTGGCCGCAACAAGCCGTTATATTGGCGGCGTGTATGTTGACCGTAGTTTCCCTGGCCAAAAAAGCAGCAACAAACCGTACACGCCGGTTCCAATTGCTTATCAAAAAAAGGCAATGGAAGTAATCAACAAGTATGCCTTTTCGCCTAAAGCTTTTGATGCGGACTCATCTTTGTTCCCTTATTTGCAAATACAACGCCGCGGTTTTACTTTCTTTGGTAACCCCGAAGATGTTAAGCCACAGCGTACTTATTTAAGTCTTCAAAGTACTGTTTTAAATGAATTGTTGTATCCAGCTACTTTGGAGCGTATCAGCAACAGCACGTTATATGGCAATAATTACACCGTAACCGATGTGCTGACCGATTTAAATAAAATGATTTTTAGCGAGGACTTGCGTACCAATGTGAATTTGTACCGCCAAAATTTACAAGCATTGTATGTGCGGGCATTGTCTTCCATTGTAAATACACCACTCGGTTACGACAATGCTTCTCGTGCCGGCGCATTGGCTGCGTTAAAAAGTATCCGCAGCCAATTGGCAACAGCGGCTTCACCAAATGAAGCAACCAAGGCCCATCGTGCCAATCTTATTTTTAATATTGATAAAGCATTAAAAGTGGACTAATAAAATTGTATGGTTGATATAATAAAAAGAGAAACCGCCATCAACGGGCGGTTTCTCTTTTTATTTTGGGACGTCTTTGCGAAGGTTCGTGCCCACAAGTGTTCGAAACCTTACAAACCTAGAATGTTGAATTAAAATAGATAGAACGGACACTTCAAATATTTGGGAGTGGAATCGGCCTCGAAAGAAAAGTGCATAAAAATTCTTGTTGATGGCCTGGATTTGGAAGAAAAAGCTGTTTGAGCCAACACCAACTTCCACCCGAACGTTTCTTGCGGCGAGTTCTTTTTCTTCCGGCCAGCGACAGGAATTTTTAGCCTTTTCTTTCGCAGCCTTGAATTTTTTTGCTTCTTTTTTTGTTCAAGCAAAAAAAGAAGAAGATAAAAAACGCATCGAGTTTAAGCTTTCGAAATGCTCCTTTAGGTTTCGAACACTTGTGGTTCGTGCCCGGAGCAATCCACTTGGAGCGGTTTTTTGTATAAACAAACATTGAAGATTGAGTACGGAACATTTGAGTGTTAAATTTTTTATTTGCGGATTTTCATCTTAACTAAATAATAGTGAGGTATAATTATTGATAATCCAATCCCAACTGATCTTTTTTATATAATTTTAAAAACGAACTTGCCATGTTAAATTACAGTAAAGCTTACGGTGCTTTCTCAGTAAACGACATCGATAAAGCGGAAACATTTTATAGAGATACATTGGGTTTAAATGTAGAAGTAATTAAAACGGAATATTACAAAATATTGAATATCCATCTTTCCGACAATAATAAAGTACAGGTATACCCGAAGCCCAACCATGAACCTGCAACATTTACCATCCTTTATTTTTTGGTAGATAATGTAGAAAAAACCGTAGATGAATTAAACGCCTTGGGCATTACGTTTGAGCAATACAATATGCAAGGCATCCAAACAAATGAGAAAGGCATTTCCAGCGAATTTGGCACTCCACCAAAAGCTTGGTTTAAAGATCCCGCAGGCAATGTTTTAAGTGTAATTGAAAAGCGATAAGTTTATTGTAACGCAATTTACTGCAAATCAACGGCTTGGTCCACAAAAACTGGCAAGCCGTTGCTACCAAAACCAATCACCAATAAATTGGGTTTTTTAGTAATGTCGTTGTTGTAAAAGCGAATGGTTGCTTTGTTGTTAACGGGTTGTAACACATCGTTCCAATATAAAACGGTTCTGGTATCGTGTTCGGTTGCATCAAAATCTGCGGTATTGTAAACCGTGTTTTTAGGTGCTGTAACCGATGGATAGCCAATTACGGTTGTGTATTCAGCCGTTTGTTGAAGTGCCCCAGCTTTATACAAACGGCCATCTTTGGTATAAATAGACACCACCGTGCTTGATGTACCCAACAAAACGGCATTGCGTAATACTTTTACCATGGCGATAGACGAAACAGGTATGCCGTCCAGTTGTCCGGGCGCCGCTTCAAATTCATCGATATAAATTTTTATAGGTTTTCCCCTCGACATTCCATCGGCAGTAATGCCTGCTGCACGCCCGTTTAACCACGATATAATATCCGAGCCGCCGCCTAAATCTTGTTCTTCATTTACAAAATCAAAAACAATCTCACTGGGTTCGCGGAACATAGGTGTGCTTAATGTATTGTTTAATTCTTCTTTGGGTGATTTTTTTCTTGCCGTTACCACAACTTCTTGCAGTTCTTTATGTTGCTGTGCTTTTTCAATATTACTCAAAACCATTTCATCGTTTTTTACGCTTTGCGGAACGCTATCTTGTTTTTGCCTTTGTACGGTATAAAATGCAGTTGTTGGTAAATTACCTTTATAAGAAACCGTATCCAATATCCGGTTAAAATGGACCGTCATATCTTCGTTTTTTTTACCTACTACACTGTAATACAGTTTAGCAGTATCACTAAATCTTATTTTGTCGATTTTAAATTTACCCAAACTATCTGTTTGCGCATGCCTTACAATTTTTGTGGTGTCATTTACCTGAAAAAGAATATCCACCGTGCCGTTTGACAAAGGCGCTTTTTTATAAAAAGCCGTTCCTTGATAACTAATAAAGTTATCGGGCAGGTATTTAATGCGGGTAGTATTGCTTAAGTTAGTCCAACTAAAAAAGTCAGGTTGTGCACTTATTAAAAAGTAATCTAAATCTCCTTGTGCGGCTGCATCGTCTTTAATAAAATAATTGTTTGAATTAATTGGTTTTATTGAAAAATCATTTAACCAAAATGTTGTAAGAATGTCTTTATAATTATTTAATTTATTGGTAGAAGCATTTAATATTTCAATTGTGTAGCTTTTTATGGCAGCGGTATCAACATTTAATTGCCATTCATTTAATTTTCTTGCTTTTGGTGTTTTTTGCGTAAAATCAATAATAGGGTTATCGTTAATGGCCAAATCATAATTGGCAAAACAAATCCTTTCTGCAGCTACATTTCCTTTTGCATCAAAAATGGTAAAGTAAACAATGCCTTTAATGCTGCTATCTAGGGGCACAAAACCATCCAATTGCGTTTTATTGTTTTTTATAATTGCGCTGTAAATCAGGTCACCTTCGTTGTGTGCCATTATTTTAAATCCTTGTAAATTATTTTCAATTCCCTTTGCTATTAATTGAAAATTAATGCCGCCAGATAAACTTTGCGTTTTAATAGTTACACCAGCATTTGCAACCGTAGGCAATAATATAATATTGGCAATATTGTTTTCATCTATTATTTTGGCCCGGTATTGCTTGCCAAAAACAGGCGTAAATGTAGTAATACCAACGGCTTCGTTTAGTTGCACTATTTTAGCAATAACATTTAATGAGTCGTTGTTTTCATAAATATAACCGCTCCATTTAACAGGTAAATTACCATTGGTTGTTAGGCGTACGGTACATTTTGTTTCAATATTGTCTAATAGTTTTCCTCCTTCCGGATATATGGACGCATTCCAAATAGTATTGCTGGCAACTAATTTCTTGCTAGCAGTACTGTTATAAATATTAAAAGGTTGAATAAATTGAACCTTTTCATTAAAGTTGAGCATCCAACTGGTGTATGCCCTAAAGTAATACACATCTTCCATTGTATTTTTAGGGATATTAAAATTCCCGTTGGCAATTCCTTTCAAAATAGGAAAAATATTGGCGTAAATAACCTTTTTGTTTTTATCCAAACATTCCACATACAAGTTGGTTGAAATGGGCGATAATTGAAAGCGATAAAATATATACGCTTTAAAAACCAAGTTTTCCCCAGCAACATATTGGCCTTTATTTAAATGGATAAATATTCTTTCCGGTTGATATTTATTCGCTTTTTTAAGTGTTTCTTCTGGATTAATAGTTTGCGCTTGTAAAAGCCAAGGCATTAAAAAGAATAAAATGACAAATCGTTTTTTCATTAATTCGGATGTTGTTTTGATTGGGTGCTTAAAACTACATGGTAAAATGTAACAGTGTGTTTTTATAAACATATTTTAACCATTTGGAATATAAAATAATAGCCTTTATATTATTCATTTTTCTTTCGAAGGCCGACCATTCACCACTTGTTTAGGTTTCCATTATAAAGTCATTGGGGTCATTTAGTCAACAAGTCATTGAACAAACTGAATGATCAAGCAATTTTAAAGTTATGTACTGTCCGTGAATTTTTGGTTCTTTTTTTCCAAGAAAAAAGAACAGAGAGAAACTTGCAGCGAGACTGCATAATTATTGGGATACAAGAAAAGTCTCAACGGCTTCGAAGCCGCTGCGTTTGACAAAAAAAAGTAACAAAAAAAGTCAAGGCTCTCGAAAGAAAAGGCTTAAAATTATCCCGTTTGGCCGAAAGAAAAGGAACTCGCCTTATCATTCATCACAGTGCAAGACCCGAAGGGCTCAGACAGTTTTTTCTTCCAAATACAGGCCAAACAGGATAATTTTAATGCATTTTTCTTTTGAAGGCCGGTTAAATCCCCGATGATTGAAGTTTCCATTCTCTTTTTATTTAGTGTGGACCATTTGCCATTGAAGATTGAATATGTAAAATTTAATCTTCTTTAATTACCGTTAATTACTGTTGTAGGTTCAGATTTCCTACAGAATCTCGCAATAGGTTTGCAGCTAATTACTAAGAATACTAAATATGCAAAAATTTTTATGTGTTGGAATATTGTTGTTTTTATTCACCATAACTAAAGCACAAATAGCCGTAAAAGAAACATTTGGAGGTAAAATTATCGGTCGCGTAATAGATTCCACTTCAAAAAAACCGATGGAATACGCCACTATCACCCTAACAAAAATGGGTAGCAAAAAGCCAGTAAACGGTGCCACTAGCAATACGAATGGTCAATTTGTTTTATCAGGCATTGATACCGGTAGTTATGTTGTTTTAATTGAATCCATTGGTTATGAACCATATAGCATAGATAGATTAATCATTGGTAAAAAGAATACCAACATCGATTTAAAACGGATTACCTTACTAAAAGCCCAACAAACATTGCAAAATGTAACCGTGGTTGCCCAACGCGGATTGATAGAAAACAAAATAGATAAAATGGTTTTCAATGCCGAACGCGACCTTACTTCGCAAGGCGGCGTTGCCACAGATATTCTGCGGAAAGTGCCACAAGTTTCTGTGGATGTAGACGGTAATGTAGAATTGGCCGGTAGTGGTGGAGTTCGTTTTTTAATCAACGGAAAACCTTCCACCGCATTTGGCAGCAATATTGCCGACGTACTGCAATCCATACCCGCCAGTGAAATAAAAAGTATAGAAGTAATTACCAGCCCCGGAGCAAAATATGATGCACAGGGTATGGGCGGCATCATCAATATCATTTTAAAACAAAGTATGGTAAAGGGCATTAACGGTAACTTGTCGCTTACCGCAGGTACCCGCACGCAAAATGGGTCATTCAACTTTAATGCAAGAAAAGGGACATTTGGTGTAAATGCTTTTATAAGTGGTAACATTCGTCCGAACATAAATGGCAGCAGCGTTTCCGACCGTTTTACCACCGATACCGCCAATAAAAAAAATGTATTGTTGCATCAAGATGGAACCGGCCATGTAAATAGGCATGGTATTGAAACCGGTCTTGGTTTTGACTGGACGTATAAAAAGAAAAATTCTTTTACAGGATCGGTTCGCTACAATGTTTTTGGTAATCATAATACCAGTGAGGTAAATCAGTTGCAAACTACCACGGCGCAAGGTTTAGGCACTATTTTATCGAACATTGCCACCATTAATAACACGGGTAGCAATACCGGTTCGCACACGGTTGATGCCAGTTTAAATTACAAACGTACATTTAATAAAGAAGACCAAGAATTGGAAATTGCTATCAATTCAAGCAATGGTAGCAATTTTGGCATGGCAAATAATTACCAATCGTTGTTGCCGAAAGATTCGGTGTATTATGGTACCAATAGCAACAATCCAGGCAAAATAAACGAAACTGAAATACAGGTTGATTACACCCAGCCTATTAAAAAAGATGTAATGCTGGGCGTTGGCGGTAAATTTGTGTACAACGATATTAATAGCACGGCTGATGTTTTTTCTTTACAGCCAGTAAATAAAAATTATTTGTACGATACGGCTTTATCAAACAACCTTGATTACAAGCAAAAAGTGTATGCTTTATATGCTGAACTGACTTTCCCGGTTGGCAATTTGTTTGACGCCAAAATTGGTGGGCGATACGAACGCACCGAAATAAATGCTTATTTTTCTAATGCACAGCAACAAGCCGCAATACCGGGTTACAACACAGTTGTGCCATCTATTTATTTTTCAAAGAAGATAGGAGATGGGCAAACCATTAAATTGGGTTACACCAAAAGAATACAGCGCCCGGAATACGGCGATTTAAACCCTTTTGTGAATACGACCGATCCAAAAAATATTAGCACGGGCAACCCTTATTTGCAACCAGAAATCAGCAATCGGTTTGAATTGGGATATAACCGAAACTTGGGTAGTGCAGGTTCATTTATGGTAACGGCTTTCTATCGCATCAACCAAAACGATATACAGCCTTATATCGTTTATTACCCTTCGTTGTTGGTAGGCGATTCAACTTACACCAATGTTTCGGTAAGTACCCGCCAAAACATCGGCTCCGAACATAACACCGGTATCAACATATTTACCGATTTGCGAGCCACTTCAAAATTGGATGTACGTTCAAACCTATCTTTCTTTTATAGGCATACCAATAACCAACTCGACCCAACTTACAGTTACAACAGTTTTAATTATAGGGTAAATTTGAACGCCTCCTATCGTTTCAATAAAGATTTATCGGCGGAGTTTTTTGGCAATTTTAATTCGGCCAGAAACGAAGCGCAAGGAAAATATCCATCTTTCACTACCTACAGTTTTGCTATCCGCAAACAATTTTGGAATAAGAACGGAAGTTTAGCATTGATGGCCACCAACCCGTTTAGTGAAAACGTAAACCAACGCACCTTACTTTCAGGCCCTAATTTTACGGTAGATGCTTTACGCAGTGTTCCTTTCCGTTCCATTGGCTTAAACTTTACCTGGAAATTTGGGAAACTGGAGTTTAAAAAGGAAAAGGAAAAAGAAGAAACGAAAGATGCAACGGTGCCAGAAGGATAAATCTCGTAGCAATATTTAAATGATGGCGATAGCGGATGAAATATTATACAAATAATTGGAACAGTGATTTATAATTATAGCTCCTTCGGCAATGCCTGAAGCTTGATAAAGGTTGCCAAAGGTCATCTCGAAACGGCCAAAGGTCGTCTTGTAACCGTCAAAGATCGTCTCGCAACAGCCAAAGGTCGTCTTGTAACCGCCAAAGGTCATCTCGCAACGGCCAAAGGTCATCTCGCAACGGCCAAAGGTCATCTCGCAACGGCCAAAGATCATCTCGAAACGGCCAAAGGTTATCTCGCAACGGCCAAAGGTCATCTCGCAACGGCCAAAGGTCATCTCGCAACGGCCAAAGCTCATCTCGCAACGGCCAAAGGTCATCTCGCAACGGCCAAAGGTCATCTCGTAATCGGCCAAAGGTCATCTCAAAACGGCCAAAGGTCATCTCGAAACGGACAAAGGTCGTCTCGAAACGGCCAAAGATCATCTTGTAACGGCCAAAGACCATCTTGTAACGGCCAAAGGTCTGGAGTTGCAAATAACTAATAGACAGGGGACGAGTTCCTTCGCCTAACAAGCTCACTACACGACAACGGTATGAGTGCCTTATGGGGGAGATAAATTGTTTAGAAGGGATACCAACAATGGAGAATACTATTCAATTATGGCTCTGTTAACTCCGATTGATGAGCTAACACGCAACCAATATGCGGCATTGCGCCGATGAAAAAAATAAAGATGTAAGAATTATAACTATCTCATTATAAAATAATTATTATATGGGACAATGAATTAGTTTTACCGCATAGCTAATTATTTCAATCATTAGCTGCCTCAATGACAAAACAAACAAACAAACTTGAAAAACTAGAAGCGGTACGAGGATTTGCAGCTATTTATGTTGTGCTTAACCATATAGTTCCTAGATATATTTTCATCGGCAAAATTAATATTGCATGGGCTTTTCGTTTTGGCCTGGAAGCGGTGATATTATTCTTTCTTCTTTCAGGGTTTGTTATTCAATATGCTTATCATCTTTCAACAAACAAATCATTTAAACTATTCTTTTTTAAACGATTCCTTCGCATTTTTATTCCGTTGATAATTGTTTTTGTTACTAACTTTTTGCTTTTATGTGTTGAAGCAAAAGGGTTGGCTTCAATAAATTGGAAAGCGCTGATAGGTAATATATTCATGCTACAAGACCTTTCCATCTGCAAGCCAAACGTTATTTGCGACCCACTTTTTGGCAATGGCCCTTTATGGTCATTATCGTACGAATGGTGGTTTTACATGTTATTTTTTGTTATAGTAAATACCGTAAAAGAAAAAACATCTGCCATTGTTTATATCATTGGAACTATTTCGGCCTGCACCTATTTGATATACCCAAATTTTATAAATAGGGAATTAATGTACCTTATTATATGGTGGGTTGGTGGCGATATGGCAAAACTGTTTTTTAATAAAAAGGAAATTACTTTCAATGTAATGAAAATTCCATTGTTCGTATTGTTTTTAAATACCTTGATACTATTTATAAATTTAAGGTTACACTACAACAAAGACCAATCAAATGCTTTTAGTCCTTTTTTAGAATTTAGGAATTTCGGTGTCACGTTTATTTTTGTTATATTAGCAATAGCATGGAAAAAAATGAACTGGATAGGATTTAAAAGCACTATCGGACTTTTTGAAAAAATTTCCCCAATTTCTTATTGTATTTATATTTCTCACTGGTTTTTAATTTACACTGCAACGTATTTAAATTTTATAGCTAATATATATTTAAGAACCATCTTGTATGTGATAGTTTGTTTTTTATTTTCTTATGTAGTTGAAAGAATTATATACATAAAAATGAATAAATGGATTATGGAAAAATTAAAGTTAACTAAACCGTTAAATATTTGATGGCCACCAATCCCTTTAGTGAAAATGTAAACCAACATACCTTACTTTCAAGCCCTAATTTTACGGTAGATGCCTTGCGCCGTGTTCCTTTCCGTTCTATTGGTTTAAACTTTACCTGGAAATTTGGGAAACTAGAGTTTAAAAAAGAAAAAGAAAAAGAAGAAACGAAAGATGCAACAGTGCCGGAGGGATAAAACTTTATAACAGTATTCACGTTTCACAGACACAAGGTAGTATACAAACTCAAATCAACGGCCGATGAATCCAACTTGAAAGCCTATAATGGAGATTAGGATGCTTATGGCAAAGGCTAGGATGCCTATGGCAAAGGCTAGGATGCTTATGATGAAGGCTAGGATGCATATGGCGAAGGCTAGGATGCATATGGCGAAGGCTAGGATGCATATGGCGAAGGCTAGGATGCCTATGGCGAAGGCTAGGATGCCTATGATGAAGGCTAGGATGCTTATGATGAAGGCTAGGATGCTTATGGCAAAAGCTAGGATGCCTATGATGAAGGCTAGGAAGGCTTTGATGAAAGCTAGGAAGACTTTGATGAAAGCTATTAAACTTTGTGCGGCCAATTCCCTTTCTTCGCCAAGCCCAAACTGTTGTACATCATTTTATATACAAACTTTGAAACAAACAAAAATTATACTGACAATTGCAATTGGGTTGACACTTTTCTCCTGTGAAAAGGTCAAAAGAAAGGGTAGTGAAGTTGTGGACAAAACCAAACAGCAAATAAAAGATAAAGAAGACGACGTTGTAGACAAAGTAATTCCAACTTTTGACAGCGAAAAGCCAGATACAAAATTTAACAAGAAAAGGTTTAAAGAATCCTTTGGTTTTGCTCCTACACAAGACATAAGTAAAATCTATTGTTTTGACGACCAAATTGGCATTGATTCAAAGTTTCTGTTTTCTTTCAAATGTGATACGTCAACAAGAGACAGGATTATTAAACATTTAAACCTAGTTCAAGCTAAGGAGCCAAATAACTATAGCCGTGGTCTTTGGGAAAGTTTTCCATGGTGGGACAGTTTAAAAATAGTGACATTAAAACCTTTTTGGAACAAAAGTGATCATGAAATATATAGATATTTATGGTATGACAAAGACAGGAAAATGGCATATTACATTGATTTTGATTTGTGAATTTCCCTCTTTGGCGCAAGCTCACAAATATAAATTAGTAAAAATGGTTCAAGCGGACGCTCAATGTCATTAAGTTAAGCCGCACAGCCCCAAAAGAATGTTCAATACTCAATATTCAATAAAAAACACCCATGCCTTTGCCGTTGAATATTGAGTATTTTTCTTAACTAAACGACATTGAGCGTCCGCTTGGACCATCTTCTTTCAGCGTCAGACACAAGCGGTACGTTAGCGCCAATATAGTGTTTTCACAGCACGAACATCAATCTGTAAACAACTGCCGTGAAGCCCCGATATATAACGTTTCTCCAATTATTAAGAAGCCAACCGCAAGCAACTTAAAACATCATTAAGGCAAAGCTTTAAACAACTATCACTATAGTTCGGGGTTTCATGCAAGTAAATAATTTGGCAATAGTGCTATAAAACCCTACCCAAACAAAATGAAAAAAAGAATTAAATTTAGCCCCTAAAAATAAAATTATGGCACAGATCAATCCTTACATAATGTTCAACGGTAATACCGAAGAAGCATTTACTTTTTACAAAGCAGTGTTTGGTGGCGAGTTTGCAACAGTGGTGCGTTTCAAGGATATGCCGGGCGACCCAAACCACAATTTGACCGAAAGCGAAGCCGACAAAATAATGCATATCGCTTTACCCATCGGAAAAAACAATGTGCTGATGGCAAACGATGTGCCCGGCTTTATGGGACAGGTAAACGAAAACGAAAACAGAAGTAAAATTTCAATCAGTGCAGAAAGCAAGGAAGAAGCAGACAAATTATTCAACGGGCTTTCGGCTGGCGGACAAGTAGAAATGCCCATTGGAGACAGCCCTTGGGGTTCGTATTTTGGTATGTTTAGAGACAAATATGGTATTGAATGGATGGTAGAATTTGACGCAAGGCGTAACTGATAACAACTGATAACAAAAGGCAATACCTCTAACAAAGTATTGCCTTTTTTAATTGAGTTAAAACACGGCTACAAAGCATTCGGTTCGATAGTTCTAGTTTATGGGACACGAGCCAAGGTGTAAAATTCGGTTTCAATTAAAATTGTATTTGCGAAACAAAAGCTTTTGTCAATTTTAAAACTTATTATTATTATTAGATTATAAAACTACTTACAAGTTGTTAACGCCTCCATATTCTGCAATTTGTTAATTATTTGCTAGTGCTATAAAATAAATAGCATTTAAATACTGGGCTGAAATTCAGCACCCTAAATATGTATATGTCCATTCTACTGTAGTAACTTATAGTATTTATTCGCTAAAATTAAATATTTAAGTTTATTTTTGACTACAAATTAGAATATATATGACAAGAAATTTGACACTTATCGTCATTTTGGCAATGTGTACTTATGCCTGCAAAAAAGTAGACCAAACAGCAACCACTACTTCTGCAGTAACTAAAATTGCTCCAGACGGTTTCGGCTTTCAAACAACAAAACAAGTTAGTGTTAGTGTTAAACTACTTGCACCAGATAATACACCTATTGCGGGTGTACCTGTAAGTCTTTACAAGAACATAGTGGTAAATGATAATGGTAACCTTGATAGCAAATCCGCCATTTTTACGGGTGTTAGCGACGCCAGCGGTTTTATAACCGGAACTATTACCGTGCCAGCTAATTTAGATACGGTGTTGATTGACCCTAATTACACGGGTATTATACGCAACGCAAAAGTGTTTATATCCAGTGGTGCTATTACTGCTACCTTAGGCGGAGCAACAGGTGTTGGCGGCAATGTGGTTATCAATCAAACAAGGCCAAGTTTTAATCCCCAAACAAACACAAGCCCGCTATCTCGTACCAATGGTGTTACAACAGGTACATTAGGTATTACGTATGTAAGCATGGGTAGTGCCGACATTCTTGGCAGGCCCAATTACCTTACTAGCCCGTCTGATGTAATTAGCAGTACCCTTATATCCTGGTTAAATACATCGTTGCCAGAAAGTAAGCCGCTAACAACCACACACCCGCAATACTTAACAAATAGTGCTACAGGTACTTTGAATATTACCGCCGCGGCTGATGTTTGGATTACTTTTGTAACCGAAGGTGCGAGCTTCCTTAATTCAATAGGCTATTATACCTATCCTACAAACAATCCACCTACAACCACAAGCAATATAGGTACCGTAAATATTATACTTCCAAATGCTTCTTTACATGCTAGCGGTGGCAATATGTACGCTGGCGACAAAGTAAAACTTGGAACATTTAGTGCCGGAACCTCTATTGGTTTTGTATTGTTCGCAAATGCTTGGACCGCTACCAACACAATAAATACTTCAGCACAAAAATTTTTTTCTGATACAAAGTTGAACCCTGAAATATATGATAGTGTAAAAAGGCACTCAGTATTATTAAATGATGCCACTAACAATTTGTTCCTTGTTGGTTTTGAAGATCAGCTACGAACTGGGGCTAGTGATAACGACTTTAACGATTTGGTTTTTTATGCTACCAGCAACCCAATTACTGCCATATCAACTGTAGACGTTGCCCCAATCGATAAACCAACCGATACCGATGGCGATGGAGTAACGGATGTATTCGATCAATATCCAACAGATGCAACCCGTGCTTACAACAATTATTATCCTTCGCAAAATAGCTTTTCCACCCTCGCTTTTGAGGACCTTTGGCCATCGACAGGTGATTATGACATGAATGACTTGGTTGTAGGCTACCGTTACAATTATGTTACCAACGCTAAAAACCAAGTAGTGGAACTATATGGCGATTTTGCTGTACAAGCTGCGGGTGCAAGCTTTCAAAACGGATTTGGCGTCCAATTCCCTTTTACTGCTGCTTCCGTAAAACAGGTAACGGGCCAAAAGCTAATCTCAAATTATGTAAAATTGGCAAGCAACGGAGTTGAAGCTAATCAGGCAAAGGCTGTTATTATACCGTTCGACAATCACCAAGCACTGATCAGTAATCCAGGCGGGGCCTATTTTATCAATACAAAAAATGAAATGTCAAAAGTAAGTGGCGATACGGCACATGTTTACATGCAATTTGTTTCACCACTTACAGCGGCAGCCTTTGGCACAGCACCTTTTAATCCATTTTTAATTAGCAACATGCGTAGGACGTATGAAATACATCTTCCCGATGCAGCTCCAACTGATTTGGCCGACACAAAATTGCTAGGCACTGGAGATGATGCATCAAACGCCGCTAATGGTATTTACTATATTTCAAAAAGCAATTGGCCTTGGGCGTTAAATTTTCCAAGTACATTTATTTACCCGCTAGAAAGCGTAAATATTTCCAGCGGATACCTACATTTTCTTGATTGGGCAAAATCTGGTGGTACGCTTTACACCGATTGGTACACCAACACTGGCGTTGACTTTAGAAACACGACTAATTTATATACCAAATAAGTTAGCCGGTTATAATATGTAGCAAACAAGCGTTCACTTGAAAAAGTGAGCGCTTGTTTGCTACTTTTTGATGTTATGGCTAAAACATACCCGCCGAGACAATTTAAGCCGTCGCGGCTAAGGCATAGAAGCAATCGACCATCTATAACAATAACCATGGCCGAAAGAATCAAATCATTCTATGAAACGGTTGTAAAACTAAAAAGGAAGCCGTTGTACTATAGATTTATATAAAAGAGTATTAACAAAAGGTGCAAGTTGGCAGATGTACAAACCTGTAAAACGAATGTAATGATTTGTAAAACGAATTTATAGTCTTGTAAAACTGATTTATAGACTTGTAAAACGAATTTATAGACTTGTAAAACGGGATTTATGGACTTGTAAAACGGATTTATGGACTTGGAAAACAAATGTAAGGATTTGAAAAATGAAAGTAAAGTTTGTAAAACAAAGTTTCCAATACAAGTGAAGTTATAATCTATATACGAAATCAATATTTTCGGTTAAGTATAAGGAACTAATTGCTTAAATTTCCACTTTCAATCATTTTGTTGCTAACCAAATTTTACTAATCGAAAGATTTTCAAACCTTTTATTTAAAAAATGCATGAAAAATTTTACTGCACTCTTTTTTACGTTCTTTATTTTACAAACTAGTCATTCTCAAATTTATCACGCTTGGACTTGGGTAAGCGGTAGTAGTTCTAATTATCAACCTGGCGTGTATGGTACCAAAGGAGTTACAGCATCAACAAACGTTCCGGGTTCGAGAGGCTCAAGTACCAAATGGACAGATAAAAATGGTAATTTCTGGTTGTTTGGCGGTCTTGGGTATGATGCTAATAATACTAATGGCTTTATGAATGACCTATGGAAATGGAATGGTGCAAATTGGACTTGGATGAGCGGAAGTAATATCGTTAATACTGCTGGGGTTTATGGGGTTAAAGGTACACCTGCCTCAACAAATGTGCCGCCTGTAAGAGCAAACAGTATGACATGGACTGACTTAAACGGGAACTTATGGCTTTTTGGCGGGCAAGGCAATTCAAGCAACTATATGAACGATTTATGGGAATGGGACGGTACTAACTGGACTTGGATAAGTGGAAGTAATGTTGCGGGCCAATCAGGTATTTATGGTACAAAGGGGGTTCCCAATGCTAATAATGTTCCGGGTGGAAGAGAATCGGGTATTACATGGGTAGACAATAGTGGCAATCTTTGGTTGTTTGGGGGAGAAAACCCTAATAATTATTACAACGATTTATGGGAATGGGACGGAACTAATTGGACTTGGATAAGTGGTAGTAGTTCCACAAATCAATTTGGTGTTTATGGTGTAAAAGGGGTGCCTTCCGCAAGTAATATGCCGGGTTCCAGAAATTTATCGGCAAGTTGGAAAGATAATAGCGGAAATTTTTGGCTGTTAGGCGGCTTTGGTTATCCTGCAACAGGTACACCCCCATTATTAATGAACGACCTTTGGAAATGGGATGGTAATAATTGGACTTGGATGAGCGGGAATAGCAATGGCCCCAGTTTAGGTGTGTATGGAACTAAAGGTATTGCTGCTTCTTCTAATGTTCCCGGATCAAGGTATGGTGCCGGTAATTGGGTAGACAAAAATGGCAATTTTTGGTTATTTGGTGGATATGGATATGATCAATCAGGAAGTTATGGGGATGTTTTAAATGACTTATGGCAATGGGATGGTACCAATTGGACTTGGATCAGCGGTTCTAGCTTCCATGCACAAACCGGTATATACGGTAGCAAAGGTGTACCCTCAACCACAAATAACCCAGGAGCAAGGGCTTATCCGTTAAGTTGGTTAGACAACACGGGTAATCTTTGGCTGTTTGGCGGTTATTATTGGAACGACCTATGGAAATTTGACCTTGCTTCATCTGTGTTGCCGGTTTCTCTCACATCTTTTAATGGCACCTTGCAAA
>CAWJTH010000003.1:0-22560 GCA_963845495.1 uncultured Chitinophagaceae bacterium | reverse complement strand
GCAAATGCTGGTACTAATACTGGGGGAATAGAAAGTTACCGCAACCTGGCTTCAGATGACATCCAAAATCAGGTGTACAAAAGGTCGGTATCAACGAACCATGCCTTAACCATAGCAAGCGGAACGGACAAAACAAAAGTATTGTTCTCTGCCACCTACAGTGACGACGAAGGGATGAAGATACAATCCTATCAGCGGCGTGCAACTGCTGCATTTAAACTAACCCAAAAATTGTTTGATAATCTAACATTTGATATAAATGTGCGTTATGCAAATACACCTACACTTGGCGATGAAGGCACTACCAGCGGCAGCGGGTCTATACTATCTTCGGCCTATCGTTTCCGCCCTATTGCAACCAACCACATCTTAGGTAATCTGGCCACATTAACAGCAAGTAATAACATATCACAATATGGCAAAAATGCTTTGTGGGATAATTACAGTCCTGCGGCACGTGCCGCCGACTACGACCCGCTTACGCTCTCATCAAATTTTGTAGGTATAGCATCTTTAAACTGGGTAATTGTAAAAGGGCTAACCTATCATACTGATTTTAGTGGAAACGGTTTCTGGGGCCAGCGCAAATATTGGAGCGGCGCTATCTATAATAATTACATTGATGATGCAACCGGTAATAAATTATATGCGGGCAATGTTGACTACCGTAAAAATGATAGCTGGGGCCTGCGCTGGGCAAATACATTAAGTTATGAATTTTATATTCACAACAACCACAAATTTAATTTATTGGCAGGTACCGAAGTTTCCAATTCAGGTGGTACGGGCATATCCATCCAAGCAAATCACTTCCCTTCAAACTTTACTGAGCAAACAGCTTTTGCGCAGATAAACCAATTTAGCTCCACTGCTGGTTCAGCTACGTTTTCTTCAAGTGTAAGTTTTCCTGACCGGCTTAATTCTTATTTCGGCCGGATACTTTATTCTTTTATGGACAAGTATTTGCTAACGGCAACATTCCGTGCAGATGCTTCATCTAGGTTTTTGTCTACAAACCGGTGGGGATATTTTCCGGCTGCCGCTTTTGCATGGAGGGTATCGCAGGAATCTTTTATGAAAAATGTTAAATGGGTAAATGATCTGAAATTTAGGGCTGCTTATGGTTCGGTTGGTAACAACAATATTGGTGCGGGGCTTTATGCACAAAACTGGGGTTCCGTAACCGATCCAAGGGCACAGTACGACATCAATCACACACTGCTTCCTGCTTATGGATTATCAAATCCTTCAACTTTGGCCAATCCCAATTTAAAGTGGGAAACGACTATTACACGAGACATCGGAACCGATTTTACCTTGTTTGGCGGTGTATTATCGGGAACGGTGGATGTATATTATAATACCACTAAAGATTTGTTGCTGAACACTACTATCCCGCCCATTTCTGGCTTTACCTCAACGCTTGCCAATGTTGGGCAAACAAGTAATAAAGGCATCGAAATATCGCTGTTGGGTAAAATTGTAAACACTAAAGATTGGAGGGTTTCTGTGGGCGGCAACATCACCTTCAATAAAAACAATATCGATAAATTGGCCAGTAATGTAAGCCCGCTTTATGGAACAGCTTGGGCTGGTACTGCGCTTTACCCGGCTTCTGATTACATCCTTATACCCGGCCGCCCTGTTGGCTTGGTGCGTGGATTGACTTATGCAGGTGTTTATACCCCTGCTGATTTTAATTATAGCAACGGTTTGTACACGCTAAAATCCGGCGTTCCCGATGTTAGTACTGCTGTTGCTGGTGTGGTGCACGGCCTCGCGACAGGTACCGACCGCCCCACGGGCCAAAATGCTTATCCGGGAATGGCCAAATACACAGATATAAACGGCGATGGTAAAATTGATGACAACGACCTTGGTGTTATCGGAAATACTGTTCCCAAGTTTACGGGTGGTTTTAGTGTTAATGTAGGCTATAAAAATTTCGATTTGGGGCTAAACTTTAATTACAGCGTTGGCAACGATATTTATAATGCTAATAAGTTAGCTTCGCTTTACGGGCCTAAAGAAGGTGGGGTTTATGAAAATAAACTGGCCATCCTAAACAATGCCTATAAAATTTACAACATTGTTGACGGGCAATTGGTACGTTTAAGAACGCCTGATGATTTAAATGCAGCAAACGCCAACTCTACTTTGCCTTTAGCCTATAGCGAGACAGGTATTGCATCAACGCTGGGTATTGAAAAAGGCTCGTTCCTTCGTTTAAATACTGCTACTTTGGGATATACTGTACCTAGAACAATATTATCAAAAATTGGCATAAGTAGTATACGTATATACGGTAGCGTGTATAACTTATTTACCATAACCAAGTATAGTGGGCTCGATCCGGAAGTAAGCGTAAACGACAATGCCAACAGTTCCACTTACCCTACTACGGGGCTTGATTTTGGCGCTTATCCACGGCCACGTTCGTTTGTTTTTGGTGTAAATCTTAATTTCTAACCGTTAAAAGCAAAAAAATGAAAACATATATAAAATATATAGCAGCATTTACAGTGTGTCTCTATTTTACCAACTGTAAAAAAAGCTATCTAGATGTATCATCTCCATCCAGTGTAGATGATAATTTTGTTACATCCACAACTACTGAAACATTCAAAGCACTTTCGTGGTGTTATGCAAATTACCGTCAAGGTTGTATTATGTCGAGTTACAGGTGGAATGATCCCGTTGGGTCAGATGCGGAATATTATCCAGAAGACGGCTCTACAAATAACCTGAATGCCCAGTTACATACTGATCTATTGCCAGTTGATTATGCTACACCAGGCTTTAACGCCCTTTATCAAACGCTTGCGCTGGCCCGCAGGTTGGCCGACATTATCGTTACGAAAGATGCTTATAAAGCCGATGTGGCTGCGGGTAGAACCAGCGACTGGACACAACTGTACGGCGAAGCGGTAACAATGTGGGCTTTCTGCTATTTTGAATTGATACAGCATTTTGGCGATGTTCCTTATGGTTACGAAAACACGGTTGTTACCAGTTACACAATATCATCTCGTTTTGACATTTATGACAAATTGATGGCCTCCCTGCAAAAAGCTGAACCTTTAATGTATCCTTTAGGCACAGGCAGCATAGGTGCCGAGCGCATGTCAAGAACATTTTGTGATGCGTTGATAGGGGAGTTGGCACTTTATGCCGGCGGATATCAAACCATACGTACCGATATGACCAACTTATATGGCAACGTAACTTTTACCAAAAAAGGTAATGAAGCCAACGGCTGCGTATATGCAAGGCGTACCGATTATCTTACTTATTACCAAACGGCCAAAACCTGGTTCCTAAATGCCATCACCAATAAAGGATCCTGTGGCCTGATCACTACCGACACCCGGACTTATGCCAACAACCCGTTCCAGCGTCATTTTCAATATTTTGCAGATTTACAGGTAAGTCCAGAATCATTGTTTGAAATAGGTAATATACAGGGTGGAACGCTTACAACTACCAGCGAATATCCGTATGCTTTCGGCAGGCCATCAGATGGCGGCAGCGCAAACGCCGCCCCCGACAAGACTTTCGGTGCCCTTCGCATCATTCCAACGGTTTATTATGGTGAATATGATAATGCCGATCACCGGAGGGATGCCAGCGCAACTGTTACAGCAAGTAATGGTGATGGTAATGAAAAGATGGTCACTTTTGTGCCGGGCAGTAAAAGTGCCGGTGGCATTTCAACCAATAAATGGGACGAGAACCGAATGAGCCCTCCGTATGTTGCAGCGCAAAGAAACTCTGGTATGAACTGGCATATATTGCGCATGGCAGATGTTATTTTAATGCTGGCCGAAGTGAAAGCCGAAATAGGCGACGCTGATGCCGTTACGTATCTTAACCAGATTAGGGCAAGGGCTTTTGGTAATTCACTTCATAATATAACCGCATCTGGCCAGGCGTTGAAGGATGCCATATACCAAGAGCGTAAACTGGAACTACTGGGTGAAGGCCAACGCCGCTGGGACATGATACGTTCTGGCACATTTTCTGAAAAGGCGATTGCTGTTCAACAAGATATGACCACATTGATAAACGACCTGAAAGCCCAGGGATTTCATCAATTTGCTAACGGTAATGTGCTGTCTAATTATATCTATATTAAAAAAGTTGCGTTAACCAACCCGCTAACTTACGATTGCGCCGCAACGGATACTATCACCAACCCGGCCGCTTTTCCGGCATGGAGAGGGCAATACAATTATAGTGCACTTCCCGCTGTAGCCAGCAAGGTAGTTGGTACTACCCACAATATAGCGATACAGGGACTGTTCCGCTATATTAACCCAACCAGTGCCGAAGCTACAGCTTTGGTTGCTGCCGGTTATGTAAAAACCAATTGGGGAATTGATTTGGCCAACGCCGCTGTCGTTTATCAAAGAAATATATTGTCAGGAATAACATCAGCAGTTGATCCGCCTAGGTATTATTATGCGCTTCCCTCGTTAATTATCAGTGGATCCAACGGGGCCATTAAAAACGGTTATGGATTACCGCAGCAATAAATTTATAGTCCACTCATCTGGCATATCGGCTCAAGTGTACTTAAACCGATATGCCCAGATGGCACTGAAACAGGGATTCTTCATAACCTAAATTCTTTTACTAACGTGGGTTTTGGGTCTTGCGGTTGTATACTTAAATATTTTTTGCCGTTAAGCTTGACCAGACCAACAACTCGGTGATATCTTGGGTGTAATGGCACAAAACGTTCCTACGGAACGAGGGCAAAGCATCTAAATATAATTTTACTACCAACGAAATGTTCCTACGGAACAAAAGCAGTGTTCCCTTGTTCCGTAGGAACATTTCGTTGGTAATGGCTTAGGCCGGTGGTCGTCATAGTAAATGCTCGTTCCGTAGGAACGTGTCGTGCTGCGAACAATTTTACACGACAAGTGTCTGATTATCAGTAAATACTATACAAAACTCACGTTACTAGGTATTTATTGATATTACTTGATAAAATTACAGTCGTTATAAATTTTTTATTTAACTATTAATTATTTAAAATGAATGTCAAAGCTATTTTAGTGTGAAGTATAATTTATTATATGCAGACTATTTTATTTAAGCCATTCCCAACGTTTTGCCCAATCTAATAATACGCTGTTTCGCCATTTTGCAATCGTTTGTCCCCCTTGTATTTTCCCATCATAAAGTTGTGGATCGCCTTTGTCTGTATACCAGTTAGCACCCAATTTATAATCGGTTGCATGGCTCTTGCCCGGCCATAAATTGTTTACCACCAGTATCCCGTCTTGCAATTTGAAATCGGGGATATTGGAAGTAAATTTATAGTTTACGGTTTCAGCTTGCTTTGGCGCATATTTAAGTGCATATTCTCCATTGCCAATGTAATAGCCGGGCCATTTTTGCACGTTGTTTTTATAGGTAGTTTCCATCCAAAAACAAACTGAGTCTGACGGTATGTTCAACTGGGGGCCTTTCAGGTGGAATTCGACAATCGTGCAAAATGCAACCGTGTCCGTAATGTTGGTTGTAAGGTTGAATATGACCCTTGGGCTGTAATCCATAGTTTCAAAACTGCCGCCCCAACTTTCACGCTTCGGGTTGTTTGGATCCCCGTCCATCATATATAACAATGATGGCGTGTCGCCCATTTTCACATCCCCTTTGTAGTAATTTTTAAAATCTTTGCCCAAATACCCTGCTGCATGGATGTATTTGTCGTAGTAATCGGAACCTTTGATACTGTCCAGGGCATTATTGTTTGAAAAGAAACCGTAGTAGGAAGAGTTGACTTCTATAAACCAAAGCTTTGGAAAATGTTCGGCAATGTAGGCGTAGCCGTTTGCACTCCATTTTTTATTGGGCCCGCCGATCCAATACACCCGGATTTTACTTTCGATATCAGGTGCGTCATGTAAAGCTTGTGCCAAGTCTTCCAAACCTCCCCAGCCCAATACCCAAAGCGGTTGTGTGCTTTCTTTTCTGGCACATTTTATAATCCAATCAGATCCTTCCGTAGCGCTTGAAAAACCACAATAAGGGGCATTACCATGTCTCCCTTGCTTTGTTACCGAACGTAAATAGTCGGGGGTTGGGTATCCGTTTCGATGCTTTTGCAGTTTTGGTAAATCCTTTTCATACAAGCCGATCATGCGTAAAATTTCTTCCTTGCTCCCGTTGCCATAAGACGGTGAAGAAATAAGTCCTTCAATTGAAAACATGTCACTATACATCAGCAAATGAGCCATCGATTGGTTATCATCAGGGTCAGATCCGCCAATATCTGTGCTAACCAGGATCCTAGGCTTAATAGGTATCGGCTGTTGGGCCGTTAATCCAATAGAATGTAAGCAAATGGTAAGAATTAAAATGAACTTATTAATTGTTTTATCCATATATTTTTTAAAGTTACTAATGAAGTTTTTGGCTTTGCTCACACGTAAAATCTTCCAATAAGAAAAGAAACAATTCAATCAACGACCTAGCTTAACAAACCTTCGAATCCAAAGGTGCGATTTTGTTCGATCAATAAAACTATATAAAAACATATTATAACTGGTTAGGCTTTTAAATTATGCAAACTTGTTTTGCAGGCTGTGAATTAAAATCATTTAGCAAAATATTCATAATTTCGAGATTGATCGCGGTAAGTGTGCCAGTAAAATTGGTGCAAACGGACAGAAAAGGGGGCGATGCTGCAAAAAGATTTCCCTGGAGCCATCAGCTAACGGATGAAGAAGCAGGCCAATACACTTTAAAAAATATTTTTGGTGATTGGAAACCGTTTTGAATCTTCATTTAAATTACAACGATAAAATAATAACGATGCACAAGCCTATGCGCAGCTATTTTGTTTTCTTTCTTTTCATCAACTGCTTTTTTGCCGATGCCCAAACAGGCCGAACGGTAAAGGATATTTCGGCAAACAACTGGAAACTGTGGCTGGACACAGCTGCGCAATGGCAAAACGATGTATTGTTTGCGCCGCCTGTCGATTATAAAAACTTACCGGTAAACGCACCAACAGGCGGTTGGCCAGCACTTGAAAAAGCCAGTGGCAAAATAGTACACCTGCCCGCAACGGTGGAAGAATTTTATTGGGGGCAAAACGGGAATGCTTTCGGCGTGTCGGGCAATTACCTGGGCGTTTCCTGGTTCACCACAAAATTGGCCGTGCCAAATTCGATGAAAGGAAAACGCATCGTGTTGCATTTTGAAAGTGTACGTTTCAGGGCCGAAATTTTTGTGAACAAAAAATTGGTGGGGTACGATCTGGTGACCGGAACACCGTTTGATGTCGACATTACCGATGCGGTTTTATTAGGAAAGGAAAATGATGTGGCCGTGCGCATTACCGACCCAAACGGTAATTTCGATTGGCGGGATAGCCAGACTTTTATGTGGGGCGATTACCGCACCAACCCAACCCATGGTTTTGGCGGCATCACAGGAAAAGTAACGCTTGTGGCTACCGATAAAATTTACATCAATGATGTCTTCATCAAAAACAAACAAAACCCCAAAAGCATCGATGTTCAAATAACAGCTGCAAATGCTACCGACAAAAATGCCAACGGCTCGTTTCTCTTGCAGATCAAAGAAAACAAAACCGGTAAACTGGTCTGGCAAAAACAATATCCGAACCAAACCTTATCGGCGGATAATGATAACCAGCAAACATTCTCCGTGCATCTGGACAGCGCAAAATTGTGGGATGTCGATAACCCCAATTTGTATGTTTTAACCGCCAATTGGCAGGGTGATGCGCAAACAAACGATGCGGTTGAAAAACGTTTCGGCTTCCGCTGGTTCGAAATAAAAGATGTAAACGGCGACCAGCAATTTTACCTCAACAACAAAAGGATCGTGCTGCGTACCTCAATTTCTTGGGGTTTTTGGCCTGTAAACGGTATTGCGCCAAGCGACGCATTGGCCAAAAAACAGATCATGG
The DNA here is from genome assembly GCA_963845495.1 of uncultured Chitinophagaceae bacterium. Classification (GTDB taxonomy): domain Bacteria; phylum Bacteroidota; class Bacteroidia; order Chitinophagales; family Chitinophagaceae; genus JAZKFT01. The sequence continues at coordinate 14,606 of CAWJTH010000003.1, read as the reverse complement.
ATGCCAAAGCACTTGGTTTGAACATGCTCAATTTCCACCGTACCATCGGCCAGACAAATGTGCTGGATTATGCTGACGAACTAGGTCTTTTATACTTCGAAGAACCAGGTGGCAATCAATTCCCTGCCAATCTTTTCAACCCTAAAAATGCCTTGGATAAAAAACAGGCAGATTATTATTTTGCCGTGCGCAGCGAAAAACTGTTCAGGATGATAAAGCGGGATAGGAGCCATCCCTCGCTGATTATTTACAACATGCACAACGAACGCGGCGCCGAACCACAACAGCAGGACAAAGCAGAAATGCAGGCCGGCCACAGGCTGGATGAAACAAGGATCATGACCTATAATTCATCGAACGGCGATATTAAAATGGGGTCTGATCCAAAGTTTAAACTGCATTTATTGCCTTATGATACAACGTTTTATGATTATGGATGGTTCGACCAGCACCACGCCGGCGGTCCCGGCGTTTATCATGATAATTTATACAGCAACCCAACCGCGTATGCTAAGTACACCAACCATAAAGACGAAATAATTTATTGGGGTGAAGAGGGCGCCATAGGTACGCCACCACGCCTGCAATTGATTAGGGATGAGATTTTAAAAACAGGAAAAAACATAGGCTGGGAAAGCGACACCTATTTAAAATGGTATGACGCTTACAACGACTTTCTACACCAGAACGGCTTTTTAAAAGCATTCCCAAATGTTGATAGTCTGACACGAAATATGGGCAATGTGGCTTATTATTATCAGGGGCGGACGATTGAAAATGTGCGCATCAACAACATAACCGATGGCTATGCCGTGAACGGTTGGGAAAGCATGAAACTGGAAAACCATTCGGGCGTGGTGGATAATTACCGCAACTTAAAAGGCGATGCGGACTTGATTGCCCGTTACAACAAACCGTTGTACGTGGCGGTAAAACTAAACCACAAAGTATTGCAAGTGGGCGATACCACCACCATCGATTTGTATGTTGTTAACGAGAAAGATGTAAAAGGGGATTTTATTTTGGAACTGACCGCGACAGACAAAAAAGGTAAACAAACTTGGAGCGAAACAATCCCCGTAAAAGTAAACGGCGGCATTGAATACGGGCAATTGCTTTCGGCGGGAAATAAGATGGTGGTAAATAACACCGGTTATACAACAATCAGCGCCAGACTAATCGGTAACCAAAAAACAATTGCCGTAGGCAGCGATGAAATATTTGCTGTTCAGCTTGATAAAAACAATATAGCTAGCCAAATTATGGTGGCAGATACCAGCGGCATTCTCAGCAATTATTTTCATTCGGTTAACATTCCTACAAAGCCGTATAAATCTGGCACGCCAATCGGTAATTGTTTGGTAGTTGGCGCTTTTGAACCACAACAAACTGGAAATCCGTTGGTGACTGATTTACTGGAATGGGTAAACAACGGTAATACTTTGGTGATTGTGAACAACGCCGATTCGTGGACCGGTTATCTGGCCAAAAAAGAAGTGGTCGATTACCGGGGCATGCGCACATTGGGTACATCATGGTATGGTGGAAACTATTTTACCAAAGCCCATAAAATTTTTGACGGATTGCCGCAAGCCTGTGTATTTAATTGGGAATATCAATGCTTTGCCACCTACAATAAAAATCGGATGGGCCTTCGCATGTTCAACGGTGAAACGGTGGTTGCCTGCGTTTCTGACCATAAACAGGAAGTATATTCTGCACTGAGTATTGTGCCGCATGGTCGTGGCAAAATTGTGATTTGTGCATTGGATATTTTTTCTTGCATTAAAGATATCCAATCGGGAAAAAAAGCGGAAGGCGATGGCGAAAACGCGTCGATGAATACTTTTGATGTATCGCAAAAAAACAAAGCAAATGTTGTGGGACAGCAATTGTTGTTGAATTTATTGAAACCGGATACATATAAATAACTTTTTAATAGCCAAGATGTGCTTGACGTAATAGAATATACAAATGAACCTGCCAATTCAAGGTGGGGACTAAAAGGGTAGAAGCATGGCATCCCAACCATTGACCTACAATATGTTGGAGTAGGGAATGAAGACAAGCAACCGAATGATTTGAAGAACGATTATTGCCGAACCGTCGGATAACGGTGCAAATTGGAAGTATGTAGACACGGGGGCAATCTTTTGTATTAACAAAACTAACAGCCAAAAGGATCATTGGCGCTTATACAATTATTGGGAAAATCATCTTCAATGCATCTCAAAAGAAATCGCTTTCCTTTGCACCTGGCCAAGGCAACAGCTATCAGTCCAGCGCAGCAAAACGCTTGACCATACCGGTGGTTCTGCTACGCAAATAATCAGCCTCGGTTCCATACGGCAGGCATTTACCACTTGGTTATTTTGGGCAGTGGTAGTATAAATGAAAACAGAATGGTGCTGGTAAATTGATGGTCAAAAAGCTAAATGTGCATCATTATGTGCAACACTTATGCATCGAAACTCAGTTGATTCGAAATAAAAAGAATAAAATAAATGTCTACTTAATTAGTAGGAATTTATTATGTTTGCCCTGCCGTTAAATAATAACTTATATGCCCGAACTGGAATGCCCGGTCGATTTTGTCACTATCAACGAGAATAAAGCAAGGTTTGTGGCATTGCTGGTTTTCTTGTTGTCGGTAATTTTTTTGTTGGTTGGTAACTGGTTTATCCCTTTATTTCTCTCAATAGATTTTTATCTGAGGGGCTTCAACGGCGGAAGATATAGCTGCTTTTTGGGATAGCCGATGTGGTAGAGAAAAAAATCCCTTTGCCCAACAAACCAACTGATCGTGGCCCCAAAAAGTTTGCGGCCCAAATGGGTTTCGTGATGTCTTTATTGCTTTTTATTTTTTCAATAACAGGGTTGTATCCAGCAGCGTTTATCGTAGGGGCGATGTTGGTACTTTTTTCTTTTTTAGAGTGGGCTTTGGGTTTTTGCGCCGGTTGTTATGTTTACACTTACCTAGTTAAATACCTGCCCAAGAAAAATTGATTAAATTTTCCTTTTGTTTAGTATAGTTTAATATATATTTATTCTTTCATAAAAAAAATAGACCCAAATGGCCGATCAACAAAAACAACAAACTGCCCTTGGCGATGTTGCCGCAAGGCAGCTCGCAATTGCCACGCGTACGGTACCACAGATGGGTACCATTACGCCACGGTGGCTAACGCATCTTTTGCATTGGGTGCCGGTGGAATCGGGCGTGTACCGCTTAAACAAGGTAAAGGACGCAAAGAGGATTGAGGTAGATTGCTCTGCACGTGACGAACGTGAGCTGCCATCAACTTTTGTGGACTATATCGAAAACCCGCGTGAGTATAATCTTGCGGCGGTACAGACTATTGTGGACGTGCATACTCGCGTATCCGACCTTTACAGCAAACCGTACAATCAAATTTCCGAGCAGTTGCGCCTGGCCATCGAGACCATCAAGGAACGCCAAGAAAGCGAGTTGATCAACAACGGGGAATACGGCCTGCTGAACAGCATCGCACCGTCACAGCGTATCAAGACGCGTACCGGCGCACCTACGCCCGATGACTTGGACGAACTGATTACCAAGGTTTGGAAGGAGCCGGGATTTTTCTTGTTGCACCCGCTTGCCATTGCTGCCTTTGGCCGCGAATGTACCCGTAGAGGCGTACCTCCGCCTACGGCTTCTTTGTTCGGTTCGCAGTTCCTAACATGGCGTGGCATACCGTTGATACCATCCGATAAACTGCCTATCGAGAACGGGAAATCGAAGATCATTTTGCTGCGCACAGGCGAAAGTCGCCAAGGCGTTGTAGGGCTTATCCAGCCAGGTTTACAGGGCGAACAATCCCCAGGGTTATCTGTCCGTTTTATGGGTATAAACGACCAAGCAATTGCATCTTATTTAGTTTCACTCTATTGCTCCCTTGCGGTTTTGGTAGACGACGCCATCGCGGTTTTGGAAGACGTAGAAATCGGTAAATACCATGAGTACAACTAATTCAATCGGCCTTCCCGACATAACGGATATGCAGCGGTTGGCGAACGAACTGTTCAAGGCACTACCCAACGAATTCCCAAAGGAAATCTCTTTGAGCCCTAATGCCAGCGAGCATCCACGTGCCACCAAAATTGCAGAAACCCTGTTATCGGCGGTGCCGCAATACGTTCCTTTTGACACCTATTTCGGTCAATCATCCGCTGCCCCATTGGCTACGCCTACCGTTCCGTCCAATCTGTTGAGCGGTTTACAAACGCCGCCATCCATTGGTGGTGCCGGCATTTCACCATCGTTGTCACAGTATGGAAATATCGGTGCAGCGGGTGCGTATCCAGGCATTTCACCCAACCTAGCTGCAAACGGACAGCCGCAAAATCCTGTAATTTCCAGTTCCAACGGTGGGCGTGTGCCGGTGTCTGTTGCCGGTAGTGGGGCTTCCCCATCTGCAGTACAACACGGCAATGAGATTAATATTGCAAAACCACAAACCAGTTTTCCGGATTCAAACCTTCAAAAAGGTCTTTTTTCAGATCCGGCGGTGAACAATAGGATCCCATATTTTGGGATCAACAACTTACCTCTGCCTTTTGAAGCGGATGAATCATTTGTTGAACGGGAACTAAAAACAGCACTGGCTTCCATCAACTCGAATGTTGGATTACCGCTAGGGGGCATCCACGCCGCCACGCCGAATAGCTTGGAAAAAGCCGTTTCGTTTTATTTTTTACAAGACAACCCTTTTGCGTTTGATAAAAAGCCTCCGATCCATCCCGAAGTTGGTTTCCCGTTCACGGAAAAGAGCAACAAAGGCCCAGGTTCACTTACCGGCCGTTTTGGGTTTGATGCCAATTTGATAAAAAAAGATTTCCCTATCTTATCGGAAAAAGTAAACGGCAAGCCGTTAATTTGGTTGGATAATGCGGCAACTACCCAAAAGCCAAGATCGGTGATTGAACGGCTGGTGTATTTTTATGAACACGAAAATTCGAACATCCACCGGGCTGCGCACGAGATTGCCTCGCGTGCTACGGATGCGTACGAAGAGGCACGCAAAAAAGTGCAAAACTTTTTAAATGCCGGTTCGCAGAATGAAATTGTTTTTGTACGCGGCACGACAGAAGGCATCAATCTAGTAGCTAAAAGTTGGGGCGAACAAAACCTAAAAGAAGGTGACGAGATTATCTTGAGCCATTTGGAACACCATGCCAATATTGTTCCTTGGCAGCAATTGGCCAATAAAAATGGCTTGAAACTACGTGTGATCCCGGTAAACGATGAAGGCGAACTGCTGCTGGACGAATATGCCAAATTATTGAACGCCAAAACAAAACTAGTTTCCTTCACCCAAGTTTCGAACGCCTTGGGAACGGTTACGCCTGCCAAAAAAATCATCGACATGGCACACCAAGCCGGGGCGAAGGTTTTGCTGGATGGCGCACAATCCGTTTCGCACTTACGAGCCGATGTACAGGCACTGGATTGTGATTGGTTCGTATTTTCTGGTCACAAAGTTTTCGGGCCAACCGGCATCGGTGTTTTGTACGGGAAAGAAGCTATTTTGAACGAGACCCAACCATGGCAGGGCGGCGGCAATATGATAAAAGATGTAACGTTTGAACATACCAAATATCATAATGCACCTACCCGGTTTGAAGCAGGTACAGGCAACATTGCCGATGCGGTTGGGCTGGGTGCTGCCATTGATTATGTAACAATATTAGGCATCGACAATATCAAACAATATGAGCATGCGTTATTATTGTACGCCATTAATTTGTTGAAAGATGTACCTGGCATCCGACTAATCGGCACCGCCAAAGAAAAAACTTCTGTTATGTCGTTCACGCTTCAGGGTTACAAAAACGACGAAGTTGGAAAGGCGCTAAACTTGGAAGGTATCGCCGTTCGTACAGGTAACCATTGCGCCCAACCAATTTTAAGGAGGATGGGGGTGGAGTCGACCGTGCGGCCATCGCTGGCATTGTACAATACCTGCGCCGATGTTGACAAACTGGTAGAAACGCTTTGGAAATTAAAAGGAAAGAAATAATTTTAAGTTTAAAACCTGAAATTGATTTTCATGCTTTTTTTATACAATTTACATGGCTATCTGCTATTTGGAATGAAGTACCAGCGGTACGAATGTTGGTAAAAAATCCGTTACAATGACGCACCCAAGCCCCAGCGGGGCGATATGTGAACCGCAAACATTTCGTGCCGCCGGCACTCTGTTTCGCAGTTGTTCCTGCTTCTTTACCAACATACCAGCCCGCTGGGCTTTAAAAAGCACACATGCTAATATTCTAACAGTTATCTAATTCTCCAAATGGCGGATAATCATTAAAATTATTTATATGGGGCAACGACTATATAGAAGGCTATCGAAATTTCACAAATCAGATATCTTCAAATCAGCCATCAGCCATTTACTCCGTTGTTTCAAAATAAGGGAAAAGTTTTTCTGCCAATTGGGTTGGCATTGGGCTGCGTTTCATGTTGGTAGCTTCCATAAAGTAAAGCGTTACTTCGCCAACGGTAGAAATCTGCATTTTCTCATTGTAAATTTCGCCATGAAATATAATCTTATGATGCAGCGGCAATTCTTTCAAAATTATTTTTACAGTGATCAGTTCATCGTATTTAATGGGACGTAAAAATTTGGTATGCATATCAATTACCGGCATAATAATGCCCATTGCTTCAATTTCTTTATAACTAAAACCTAGTTTACGGATGGCATCGGTTCGGCCAATCTCAAAAAATTGTGCATAATTGCCATGATATACTACCCCCATTTGATCGGTTAAAGCGTAATGGATGCGTATTTGGGTGGTACTTTCAAACATTTTCTTTGAGGTTTAGCTATAAAATTTAGGCGTTTAGTGGTTTTGGGTTTACAAGTTAATGGATTTACAAAAGATACTATACATCTTCTTCGGTTGCAACATCCCCAATAATTTGGTGCGGATCGTGCTCGTCGGTTTGGTTTTCGAAATATTGGGAAAGTGGTTTTGCATAGCGAAGCAAGATGATGCCGGCAATAAGCTTTACAACAGCGGTAACAGCATTCGAACCCTCAAGTCTATCAATTTTAATGCTGGTGGTTGAATAGAAACTGTTGACCAGATAAGTGATGATATCTGCGCCCGATTCGACTAAAATCTTTAAACTCCAAAAAACTATTACACCCAATAGAAAACTAGTAACGCTGATATTTAGTTGAACATCCGGATCAAGATCAGTTTTTGTAAGTACCCATTCTGCAAGGGGAGAGGTTTTAGTGATGATCAAAAAAAATGAAACGAGGTATAATAATGCACTTATTCCATTTATTAATGCATAGTGAATCATGCCTGAATTAGAATCAGACATACTCATGATTAATTGATTAATAGTCCAACAAAAATAAGAAACACCAGTATAGCCCAAGCATAAAGCCACCGCAATAACCGCCACTTGCACCAATTGAAACCTATTCATTTATTTATCGTTTTTTTGCAATGATAACCATGCGTGGCGATTTTTTTACATGGTATTTTCCTAATTGATAATCGCCAAACACCTCCTTAATTTGCATATCTTGATATGCTAACATATCTGTAAAATCACCTAAAGAAAACTTAGCGACTTTCTCGGTAAAAACTTGTGGTTCAGGTAGTTGTTCGTCTTCTACTTCTATTTTTTTATAGAAGAAATCTTCGTCCATCCATTTAGTGATGTGGAAATTTACATCGTATACCTGCTTATCGAAAGTATGCTTAAAATGGTCTTCTGCATAATGCACATTCAAGAAATCAATCACCAAAGTGCCGCTTGGTTTCATGGCTTGAACCATGGTGCGGATGGCGTTTTCATTTTCCCGCAGGGTACGGAAATATCCAAAACTGGTAAAAAAATTGAAGACTACATCAAAATAATTGATGTAAAAAGGCAAGCGCATATCGTGTTGAAAAAAATGTAGATGGTCGTTTTCAAATTGTAATGCCGCATTAATAGAATTGGGCGACAAATCAATACCAGTAACATCAAAGCCTTTTTCCGCCAGCAGTTTTGAATGGCGGCCTAAGCCGCAAGCAACGTCCAGCATTTTGCCGTTAAGCGGCGGTTGTAAATGATTGATCAATAAATCAATAAAATCAGACGCTTCTTTTTTATCGTGCTGAAAATACAATTGGTGATAATAGGGTGAATCGAACCAAGTCTCAAACCACGCATCGTTGCCCATCAGAATAATTTATTTCCCAAAAATAGGGATAAGGAGGAAAGGAAGTTTAGAAGTTTGGTAATTTAGGAGCTAGAAGTTTAGAAGCTAGAAGTTTAGAAGCACAAGTGTTCGAAAAGTGAAAGGAGGTTATTAGCACTTATAAAATGCTTAAAAACAGTGGTTTATAATGCATGACTGTGCTGTCAGGCTGAGCTTGTCGAAGCCACTCGTGGCAATCTTGTTGGCAATCTTCGTGTTCGCACCAGCTAAGGCTTCGACAAGCTCAGCCTGACAATTTTTGATCATTCTTTAAATTATTTTAAATTTCACTTTTCGAACACTTGTGGTTTAGAAGTATAAAAACGTTTTTTTATAAAAACTTCTCCTCACCCCAAAAAAACTTTGTTTCACCCCAATAATTACGGAATACAGCTCGGAAGGTTCAACTTTACAAACAAACACAAAAATGGTTAAAAGACAATCCTCAAAGGTTTTATCGACCCATATTTTTTTCTTTTTACTTTTTCTGGTGGTGCCGGTATTGGTGGCTATGCGGCCGCCTGGTGAACCGTTTTTAACCATTACAAGACCGTTTGTGGAAGATATAATCGCAAATGCTTTATATCTTGTCTTCTTTTACGTTAATTATTATGTACTAATTCCTAAATTTTATTTTCAGCATAAATACATTCAATACAGTGGATGTGTTTTGCTTTGCTTGGCTCTTATTTTAGTGCTGCCATATTTGTTAACCGATCAATTGCGTATTGTCGTTCAAGAATTTCCTCAGCAAGACATGCCAAATTTTACGCACGACCCGCACTTGCCGCACAACCGCTCTGTTTTGTTTTTTGCGGTAAACGAACTGCGCCGTCACTTGTATTTCTTTTTTACGGCCATCTTTTTTTCGTTCCTATTGCGCACCAGGGAACATTTGAACGAAATAAAAGAGGAAAAATTTGAAGCTGAAATCGCTTCGCTTAAATCTCAGATCAACCCGCATTTTTTGTTCAACACCCTCAACAGCATTTATATATTGTCTTTAAAAAAAGATGACCGAGCTTCTGACGCCATCATCAATTTGGCGGGCATCATGCGCTATGCTATTAAAGATGCTAGGGGCGCAAAAATTTTATTGCAAAAAGAAGTGGAGTATATCGAAAACTATATCGAGTTACAAAAATCACGCTTTGGCAATACCGCTGACATTATTTTTGAATATTCCGGCGAACCTAGGAATTTAGAAATTTCACCGCTTTTATTGATTACCTATATTGAAAACGCATTTAAATATGGTGTCAATCCAGATATGTCGGATTGCGTGGTGGAAATAATCCTTCAAATTACTAATGGTGGCATAACATTACGCACGTTTAATAAAAAGGTACAGCTTTCAGCGCAAGCGGAAGCTACTGGCATTGGTCTTGATAACACTAAGGATCGATTGGCACATCTTTACCCCCAAAAGCACAACTTGAAAATTATTGAAGACAAATTAACTTATTCAGTAACACTTTCCATTGAATTGGTATGATAAAAGCAATTGCGGTAGATGATGAGCCATTAGTGCTTGAACTAATTGAAACATATAGCAGCAAGATCGATTTCCTGCAATTTGAAAAAGGGTTTGTTAGCACCGCAGAGGCATTGCAATATCTTGCCAAAAATCCGATTGATTTATTGTTTTTGGATATCAATATGCCGGCCATGTCGGGTTTTGAATTTTATAAGGCAATTGAGCAAAAACCGATGTTGGTTTTCACTACATCGTATAGCGAATATGCCTTAGAAAGTTATAACCTTGATGCCATTGATTATTTGCTTAAGCCGTTTACACTTTCCCGTTTTGAAAAAGCGGTAGGCAAAGCCAATGAAAAATACAATTTGGTGCACAAAGGCATTGTAGGGCCTGCTGTAAAATCGTTGATGCTGAAGGCGGATTATGGCGTTGTGAAAATTATCCTTTCTGATATTTTGTTTATTGAAGGGTTAGACAATTATTTAAAAATCCACCTGCAAAACCAAGCGCCAGTTGTAGTCCGTATGACGATGAAGGCGTTAACGGAAAAGCTGAACGAAAATGAGTTTATACGTGTTCATCGGTCGTATATCATTCCGGTAAACCGTATCACATCCGCAAAGCATAAAATGCTAATGGTAGCCGGTGAAGAAATACCAATCGGGAAGAATTATGAAGCCAGTTTAGACGCTGTGATAAAAAGAAATAGTTAGTGCATTTTCAATCTAATTGTTTTTAAGTAACACAATTTGCCTGATAATTGCCATTCATACCGTCGGGCCATTAAACAAAAAGGCCTCACGCTCCCGAGAAATGGCTTACCTTATTTAATATGATATGTCCAAACTGCCGAGCAATGGCTATCTTTCTTAATATGATGTGCCCAAGCTCCCGAGCAATGGCTACCTTATTTAATATGATGTGTCCAAGCTGCCGAGCAATGCGCATCTTCTTAATAGTATGTGCCCAAGCTGCCAAGCAATGGCTATCTTTCTTAATATGATGTGCCCAAGCTGCCGAGCAATGCCCATCTTCTTTAATAGTATATGCCCAAGCTGCCAAGCAATGGCTATCTTCTTTAATATGATGTACTCCCGCTAACGGCAGCTTGCTATCCTTCTTAATATGATATATTCAAGATCGCAGCAACAACCATTTTTGCCAGTATGATGTGCCTACGTTACCAAGAAATGGCCATCTTTCTTAAAATTAAATGCCCAAGCTACGAGCAACGGGCATTTTGGTGTTGATGGTCGTTATTATCCATCGAAAGATGCTTGAAAACAATAACATAGATAATAAAAGTTATGGCCGATGTTATTAAGACGATTCACCCCAGAAAAATATGTTTTCGCCACAATTGGCCTTTGTTCAGCAAGCATGCTTATGATTTTTGTACTCATTCGACCGTTCTTAACCTTCGTTAACCTTTTGGTCGTTTAGATCATACAAAAAATTAAAGCATCATGAAAAAAACGTTTGCAACCTTAGCCATGGTTTTGCTAACATCCACCGCTATATTTATAGCTTGTAAAAAAAGTGATACAACCAGCAGCAGCGGTTCTGCAACGGTAACAGCGTTAAACTGTTTATCGGCGGTTTTATCAGCATCGGCAACCATCAATGTTGCTTTTACTGGTACAGCTTCAGTTCCTTATACGGGTGGCAATTCTGCCGCTTATTCAGCTGGTAGTGCCATTAGTTCAACTGGTGTTACGGGTTTAACAGCAACTTTAGCCGCGGGAACGCTCAGCAGTTCAGGTAATCTCACCTACAACATTACTGGCACGCCAACTTCTTCCGGCACAGCAAGTTTCGCTATCAGTTTCGGCGGGCAATCCTGTTCATTTACCTTAACCGTGAATGCAGCAGCTACAAGCGATTGCTCAAGTGCAACAGGCGTTGCCAAAGTAGTTTGTTTGGCAAATACTTTTTTATCAACCTTAACTACTACGCAAAAAGCTTCGGTGGTGCTAACCTTAAACTTGGACAATGCCAAACTTTGGAGCAATCTTCCTTGTGGCTTAAGTTGTAGAGATGGCCTTTTGTTTAGCAGCCTTACCGCTACGCAATTGGCTGCTGCTAAAGCCGTTATAGCGGCTGCTACAGGTACGCTTACCAATCAGGGTTATGATGAATTCAATAAAATAAACAATACCGACAGCCTTTTGGCAACGGTAGCCGGCAATAGTTATGGATCGGGCAATTACGTTATCTGCTTTTTGGGCACGCCGAGTACCACCGGAAAATGGATGCTGCAGTTTGGTGGGCACCATTATGCCGGCAACATTACTTTCGATGCCGGTTCAGTAGTAAGCGTTACACCGTCGCACCAAGGCGTTGAACCAAAAACATGGACGAATGCCAATGGAACGGTGATTGCGCCTTTGGCTGACGAAGAAACTGCCATGGCTAATATGTTGGCATCGTTCAGCAGCACAGAATTGTCAAGCGCCAAAATTTCTGGCACTTTTTCCGATTGCTTGATGGTACCAGGTTCAACCACCAATACTTTCCCAACTACAAAAGTGGGTGTTAAAGTAAGTGCATTGAGTACTACGGCACAGGCAATGGTTTCAGCAGCCATAGCCCGTTGGGTAGGTGATATGGATTCAACTTCCGCTGCGGCATTTACTACTATTTATACCAACGAACTGGCCAACACCTATGTTGCTTATGCCAGCAATACAAGCGGTACGTCGGGCAACGCCAGTTCTTTTTTTACTACCAATACCGATTATGTAAGGATTGATGGGCCAAGTGTTTGGATTGAATTTATTTGTCAAACCGGTGTTGTATATCCAAGCCAAATCCATTATCATTCGGTTTATCGGGATCATTCACGAGATTATATCGGCTTGTAAATAGTAATTGGGTAATTGGGTAAATATGTCAATAAGGCAATTTAAATTGATAAGTTTTGAATCTTTTTATTTATAACAAAACGACTCAATTACCTAATTACTCAATTACTTGTTTTGTGTAACATGTTTAAAAAAAACAATGCAATTCTCAATATTTAGTAATAAATGGCGGTTACTTTTTCAACTTTTCTTGTTCAGCATTGCACTGAATCCGGCTATTTGTTTGGCGCACCAAACGCCCAACACGAATATTTTGTTGGATGTAAATACAAAAATAGTTGCGGTTGAATTACAGATTCCGATCCCAGAATTGGAACTGTCTTTTGGTCAACCTATTTCAAAAGATCCTGAAAATATTGTGGCGCAATACGGCAATCAATTAAAGGAATATGTGAAAGCGCACATACATGCCTATATTAATAAGGAAAAACCTTGGGCGGTTGACATTGTGGGGATGAATATGGATAAAGGAACGCAAGTACTAAGCGGGCCGCCGTTTTGGGAATTGCGGGTTCATTTAAATTTATTGCCCAACCCCGGCGAAGACACGCGGAAATTTGTGCTGGATTACGATGTAGTAATGCATCAAGTAATGAACCATGCCGCCTTTGTAAGCATCCGCAATGATTGGGAAAACGGTGTAATTACCGATAATCCGACACAAGTTGGCGTTATTAGCAGGGATATGCAAACCAATACCATCAAGCCTTTTGAAATAAATTTAAAAAAAGGCAGCAGTTGGAAAGGTTTTACAACCATGTTTTGGCTAGGGGTGGAGCACATCAAAAACGGAACGGATCATTTGCTTTTTATCATCACATTGTTGTTGCCGGCTTGTTTACTGGTAAATAACAAAAAATGGTGGGGTTACGGCGGCTTAAAATACAGCGTTTTTAGATTGCTGAAAATTATTACAGCCTTTACCATCGGTCATTCCATTACTTTATTGATGGGCGTTTTGGGTTTCGTAAAAATACCTACGCAGTTAATTGAAGTTACCATCGCCGTTTCAATTTTGGTATCTGCCGTACATGCCATTAAGCCTTTGTTTTATGGAAAAGAAATTTTTATTGCCTTAGGTTTTGGCTTTATCCACGGTTTGGCGTTTTCGCAAACTTTACAAAACCTTCACTTGGTTTCAACAGATTTAGCGTTGAGTGTTTTGGGTTTTAACTTAGGGATTGAAACCATGCAAATAACGGTGATTGCGATTACCATACCTTGGTTTATGATTATGAGCCAAACGCCATATTTCAAGCTAGTAAAAAACATCTGTGCCGCATTGGTTTCGCTGGCCGCAATTGGCTGGATATTGCAGCGAACAACTGGAACAGATAATGTTATAAGTGCTATCAATGATCAATTATTATTGTTTTCGCCTTGGCTGATTATTTTGCTTTGCACTATTTCAATCATTTTAATAGTGATGGAAAAATTCGCAAAAAAGCTTACAATAAATTGATCAGGTATCGAATATGGGCATTTTACAGATCTAATTGCTGAATTGCGTTAAAACAACTCGTTGCTTCTCTCTATAAAGCCGTACTTTTGCACGCCTTTAAAAAATGGGTCATTATTTATCTACTTTTCTGTTTTTAAAAGACAATTAAAGTAAAAATTATCAACATGAGTAAAATTGTCGTTTACAGAAAAGCATTAGGTGTCGAAGCAAATGCCACTCTTCAAGAATTAAAAACTTCCTACCGCAGCTTAATGAAAGAATGGCATCCCGATAAATTTCAGGATAGCGAAGAAGCCAAATTGGATGCAGAAGAAAAAAGCAAAAAGATTATTACGGCTTATCATTTTTTAGTGAGCATCGCCCCAGAAACCCGCAACGAAACATTGGCAGAATACAATATCACCATTAAAGAAGCAGGCATTGAAGATTATGAATACAAGTCAGAAACGTTGACCATCACTTTCCAAGATGGCAATGTGTATGAATATTTTGGTGTACCAAAAGCTATTTATGTAAAGTTGGTAAATGCAGATTCAATAGGCCGCTTTGCTAGAAGGCACATTGAA
>CAWJTH010000002.1:0-31292 GCA_963845495.1 uncultured Chitinophagaceae bacterium | reverse complement strand
TGTTTATGTTATTATTTTCTTCGTTCCAGATTTGGTGTTCCTGGAGTTATAAGTTATGGGTTATAAGTTATAAGATTGGGTTGGGGTGCTTGGCAAAACAATTCATGCTAATCATTTTAACCCTTTTAATCTTTTCAAATAAATTATTCCGGAAAAAATAAAGCTTTTAACTCTGTTGCATCGTGGGCTTTCATTTTTCCGCCTAAAATCAAACGTAATTGGCGGCGGCGCAATGCACCGGCAAATTGGGCTTGTTCTTCGTCGGTTTCTGGTACTAATGCCGGCACTTCACGTGGGTTACCATTGGGGTCAAGCGATACAAAAGTCATATAAGCTTCATTGCTTTCATAAGTGAATTGGTGCAAGGTATCTTCGCCCCAAACCCGCAAATGTATTTCCATACTGGTAGTAAATGCACGGGTCAACCGGGCTTCGATATGCACATAATGGCCCAGTTTAATGGGGTTTTTAAAAGAAATATTATCTACAGAAGCAGTAACGATCGGCGAATTGCAATGTTTGGCAGCACAATAGGCAGCAGCAATATCCATCCAATACATTAATCTTCCACCCATTAAATTGCCAAAAGTATTGGTATCGTTGGGCAACACCAACTCGTTCATCACATTAAAACTGTCCTTGGTTTTTTTGATTTCCATGGCCGCGAATATCGGTCATAAATTGGTGATTGAGTCATTGGGCCAATAAGTCATTTGTACAACAATAACATTTGTACAACAATAACAAAGT
Organism: uncultured Chitinophagaceae bacterium; assembly: GCA_963845495.1. GTDB lineage: Bacteria > Bacteroidota > Bacteroidia > Chitinophagales > Chitinophagaceae > JAZKFT01. Next base: position 30,542 of record CAWJTH010000002.1, on the reverse strand, counting down.
AAAATGTAAAGGGTATAAAAGTTATGAAAGAATTTTAATAAAGAAGAAAGTTAGGTTGTAAATTTGAAAAAAAATAAATGAGATGAATAATATGGGAATAATTAAAGCTACACTACACCTTGTAAACACCGCAGACGAAATAAAATTAGATGAAGGCATTATAACAAAAGAAAATGTAAAGCAAGTGACTGAAGTCTTTTTGGTTGATACAGGCGCTTATATGTTATGTATAAACGAAACAATGCGCAAAAAACTAGGGCTACGACATTTTAGATATGAAAGTTACGAAATGGCCGATGGTACTAAACATTTGTTTGAAACAGCAGGACCTGCTTCCGTTTATTTTGAAAATAGAAACACCGTTTGTAGGGCATTGATATTGCCTGGCGATACTGAACCTTTACTGGGAGTAATCCCGATGAAAGATATGGATGTTGTTTTAAATCCTAGATTACAAACTATTACTGTACATCCTGATCACCCAGACGTGTCGTTAAAACCATTAAAGTAAATTGTTGATAATAAATTACACCCATTACAGAATGCTTTTTTCACCAAAATCAAATCGAACATTGTTAGTTATAGCCGCGGTGTTACTGTTTTTTGCAGCTTTATACCATTTTGTTGGTATATTTTATACAGTAGATGAATCACCTAGATGGCGGCATTTGCTTTTCGTATGTATTAATTTATTTTGTGTTTATGGTTTTTTAAAACGGCCTAGATATTTCTTATATTTTATAGCATTATTGATAGTGCAACAATACTATAGCCACGGGCACATATTTAATAAAATTGTGGAATGAAAAGCGGCAAATACATTGGATTAGCGTGTTTGATCTACTTTTACTACCACTATCTTTAGTATGTCTAATAAATGATCAAAGAATGAAAAAAGTGTGACATCGCTAGTTTATTAAATTTTAAACCACCACCTTTTCGCACCCTTTCAAAAACTCTGGATCAGCATCGGCACCAATCCCTGGCAAATCCGGCAACTTCAATTTCATGCCATCGAATTGAACGCCATTGATAACCGGATCAATTTTATGGCCTAGCAAACAAGTATCTAAATCATAAAAAACAATATTGGAACAGGCCAACGCCAAGTGTACTTTGGCTGATAATGCCACCCTACTTTCTAGCATGCCACCAAGCATGTTGGGGATATTTGCCGCTTTGCACACTTCGTGTATGCGTAATGCTTCTGCAATGCCGCCAGCTTTCGACAATTTTATATTTACGTAATCACAACTATTTGTCGCTATCAACCTTTCCGCTTCGTAGTGGCCAAAAACACTTTCATCGGCCATAATTTTGATGGGCGATAGCCTTTTTAATTCAGGTAATTTATAATCTAAATGTCTTGGCATGGGTTGTTCGCAAAACTGGATATTTAACGAACCCATGACCGTTAAAGCTTCAACCGCTTGTTCGTAATCCCAACCTTGGTTAGCATCAATCCGCAAAATAATATTATTGCCAGCCGCTTTTCTAATAGCGGAGATCCGGGCAATATCGTCACTTACTTTTTTGCCGAGCTTTACTTTTATCATTTTCACAGCACGGCTTTCCACAAAATCTTTTGCGACGGCAGCCATGGTTTCAACATCGCCAATGCCAATTGTTAAATCGCTTTCCGGTTCAAAATAATGTCCGCCTAAATATTTGTACAATGGAAGGTCTGCATTTTTGGCGGCCAAATCATACAAAGCCATGTCAAAAGCACTTTTAATGGTATGGTTACCAGCAATATACGTATTTAGTTCCTGCATCCGCTCCTCCATTTTACTGGCATCTTTGCCTTTCCATATTTTGGCAAAATCTTGCGCCAGCACAAAACAGGTGTCTTGCGTTTCACCAACAATCATGGGGAAAGCACTGCATTCGCCAACGCCGATCAATCCTTCATTTGTATGTACATGTATCAATGTATTTTGGGCAAAATCCATAGTGCCGGTGGCAATGGTAAACGGCACCATCGGAATGCTGAAACGGTAAATGCTGATGGATGTTATTGTCATTTTACTATCAATCTTATTTTACTTAAATATTGGATTCGCAATATCCAAATAATTCAGCCAAAAATCATAGTTATAATCTTATTAAAATAATTTACGAACGGTTGTTTTGCAACATATTTAAAAAACTGGTTCTGTTTTATTTTTTAACTTTGGGAAAAATTATGTATGTCAGACAAGGAGAATTTGTTGATCGAAACCAAAGAAATGCTGGAAAATGCTGACGAAAAAACCTTGCGCATGGTGCACGCCATGCTTAGTGTAAATGAAAATATAACAGCAACTGATTGGTGGGATGAAATGATGGATGAACAAAAAAATGAACTGGAAATTTCTATTTTACAAGCTGACAAAGGACAAACACATCCACACAGCGAAGCTTTAAACATCTTGAATAAATGGCGGCAGAAATAGTTTGGACAACCAGAGCGTTGTTAGACCTAGAAAACATCTCAGCGTATATTTTTACTGAATTTGGAAAAGTTCATTTTTAAAGTTTAGTGCGAAGCTTGAAGCAAAACTGAAACTAATTGTTACCCAGCCTTTTGTTGGAAGCACGACAAAAAAGGATAAATATTTACGAAAAACGCATGTTTCGAGAATTACGATCTTGATTTATAGATACAAACCACGTAAGAACAGAATTGAAATATTGCAATTGTGGGATGGTCGTCGCAATCCAAATTCAATGACCCAATAGGTACAAGCTTGTTAATGGCATGATAGATGATAACATATAAAAATTAGCACGCAATAAAATGATTAATAAAAAATGAAATCAACCGAAACTCCGTTTTATGCACGTTTGGCTTATGTTTTGGTAAGCATTGTTATTTTAGGATATTTAATTGTATTGGGAAAAGAAATACTAGCCCCACTTTTTTTTGCTTTTTTGTTTGCCATTTTATTATTGCCGTTGGCCAATTTTTTTGAGAGAAAGTTACGTTTTCCGAGAACTTTTTCCACGCTGATCTCCATCATTTTACTAATTACAGGTATATATTTAGTTATATATGTACTTGCTTCGCAACTTACCAGTTTAAGTACCGAATGGCCTGCACTTCAACAAAATATAAATAAAGCAATTGTTAATTTGCAAAAATGGGTGCACGATAAATTTCATGTTGCGTTTACAAAACAAACCGCTTATTTAAATAAAGCCACGGCTGATATTTTCTCTTCAAGCGCCAGCATTGTTGGCGATACGGTCATGTCTATTTCGTCCATTGTTCTTTTTAATGTATTCACTTTAATTTACACGTTCTTTTTATTAATGTACAGGCGTATCCTTTTTAGGTTTATCGTTACTGTTTTCCCAAAAGAAAATACGGACATTGTTTACGACATAACCGAACAGGTAAAATATATAATTGGCAAATATGTGGTTGGTCTTTTTTGGGAAATGTGTATTGTAATTGCGTTAAGCTTTGGCGTTTATACTATTTTAGGGGTTGATTATGCCTTGTTATTGGCTTTATTGGTCGGCATCCTTAACTTAATTCCGTATGTCGGCATTTTTACCGCATTGTTTTTAAGTGCATTAATAACATTTGCTACAGGCGAGCCGCACCAAGTACTGTATGTTATAATAGCTACAATTGTTATTCATTTAATAGATAGTAACGTGATTATGCCAAAAGTGGTAGGCTCAAAAGTGCGTATCAATCCGCTAATAATTGTTTTGGGCGTAATTACCGGAGAAATGATGTGGGGCATTTCTGGTATGTTTTTTTCCATTCCTGTTATTGCGATGATGAAAGTTATTTTTGACAGGGTGGAAGGGTTGACGGCTTGGGGTATTTTATTGGGCGATGAAGAATATCCACCCAAAAAAGTGTTGTCTTTAAAACGAAAAGTAAAAAATTTGGAAGCTGAAAAAGGGAAAGTCCCGGAACCGGAAGACGCAAAGCTGAAGAATTTATAATTATAAAGTATATTGTTAAACAATTGTTGTAAACTTGGCTAAACCTTATCTTCGGCAGCAAATTATTTTGGTATGAAGTGTTTTGTTTTGACGTTTTTTTGTTTATCCTTTTATTTGTTACATGCACAAAAGGTTAAAGTGCATGGTATAATAAAAGATAGCGCAAAACATATTTCCATCAGCTATGCCACCATTAGAAATTTAAGCGCCGACCAAACGGTATATGCCGATGAAAAGGGAGAGTTTACACTTTCGATGGAGCCAAAGGGTTTATTGTATATTAGTTCTATCGGATATATTTCGGATACCATTGCTTTTAAAGATTTTGGCAACAACGATGAGCAGTTAACGATTCATCTTAAACCATTTGTAAAAGAATTACAAAATGTAACCGTTTCTGCAAAGGCTTACGACCAATACCAATACGATAGCATGGCAAGGCGCAAACAATTTATTGCCGATGGTGGTTTGCCTACTTTAAAAACAACTGCATTGCCCAATTCTGGTTATGGCTACGCATTAAACATCGATAAGTTTTTAGGGCCTGAAAAAAAGAAACGGAAATCGTACGATTTTTTCGAACAATCTGAAGAACAAGATTATATTGATTTCCATTTTTCGCCACAGTTTGTTCATAAATATTCTGGACTAACGGGCGATTCGCTGCAAAAATTTATGCGGGATTATAGGCCAGATCATACTTGGCTTCGCAAGCACCATTCTGACGAAGACCTTAAATATTACATTAATGACAAGTTGAAATTATTTTTTAATAGAGGAGAGGAACAGGAGGTAAATAAGGAATAAGGGATTTTAAATATGAAATAAGAAAGGATTTAGAAAATAAATAAAAATTATATTTTGATCAGATTAAAAATATAAACTATCCGCTATTTGGGATTAGATAACTGTTAGAATATCAGCATGTGTGCTTTTTAAAGCTGGCTGTATGTTGGTAAAGAAGCAGGAACAATAACGAAACAGAGTGCCAGCGGTACGAAATGTTTGTGGTTCACATGTCGCCCCGCTGGGGCTTAGATGCGTCATTGTAACGGATTTTACCAACATTTCGTACCGCTAGTACTTTTATTCAAATAGCGGATAGTTTGGCTGGCCTTCAATAAAATTTATAGCAGTTCAAGAGTGTAACTGCCACTCAACCATAAAATGATGGCAGTTTAATATCAGTGTTTTAAATATAAAAAGAAAAGCAGATTGAAACACAATCTGCTTTTTCATTATAAAGTAATTAGGATTTAAATGTAGTAACGGAGTTATTGGAAAATTTATTTCCACAATTTATTGCCGAATATTTTAAAATTAAACTATGGAGCTTTAAAATTTATTTCGTTGCCCATTTAAATTTTTTAATGCCCAACACCGCAAAAACAATAGTGTAAGCAAGTGTAAGTAGCAATGCTTGTGTGGTTGTGCTGTCCCAACTTTCCGGCTTCATACTTGCGGCTAAAATTGTTTGTACCGTTCCATAGGGCGACCACTGTGAAATTGTTTTTACCCGATCGCCCAGCATGCCCAATGTTCCGAACATGCCCACCATAATAAAGGCAAAATATACCAAACGTGTAGTGCTATTAACGGTTTCAGGGTTTTGTATCAAGCCTACAATCAATTGTCCTATACTTAAATAAACCGCTCCGCCTACTAGCGCTATCAAATAAGCCAGCAAATAACCCAATGGTGGTAACGTTACTTTATCAATTTGAAAACCAACGATGAAAATGATGGTCGTCACTAAAAAAATCATGACTAGTTGCACAGTCAGCCTGCTAATCATGATAGTCCAATTTGGTGCGGGAGCAACACGCAGGCGCTGGAAAATACCTTTATCGCGGTCGCGGGCAATTGAATTGGAATAGCCCATTAAGCCAATGGCCGTAAGCCCAACGGTAATGCAAGATGACAATACGAATTCGCCGCCAAAAGGTTTCACCAAGCTTTTCCAAGAAATAAGGATAATGGCTGGTACCAATAACGTTAAGATCACCGCACGGCGATTGCGCCATTGTGTAGTGAAATCGGCACGTAACAAAGCTGAAAGAACCGTAGATGTTTTTGGGATGGTTGTTTCCATAAGAAAATTAAAAAAGTAAAAATTAAAAAGTAAAAATGATTGTTTGCATATTGTTAATAAGAAATTAGTTTATAATTTCTTCCCTAATTACTTATTTACCCATTTACCCAATTACCCAATTACTATTTATGAACGAATAGCCGTTCCGGTCAATCCAATAAATACGTCTTCCAAAGTTATTTTTCCTTTTCTCGATGCTTTGATTACTTCGGGATTATTGCGGTTTAAGTCAATTAAATTTTGCGGTGTATCCGTTGCAATTACTTTTCCGTGGTCGATGATGGCGATGCGATCGCACACTGCTTCGGCTTCTTCCATTGAATGGGTAGTTAATACAATGCCGTGGCCTTTTTCCCTAATTGTTTCCATGGTTGTCCATAATTGGCGACGGGATTGGGGATCGAGGCCGGTAGTTGGCTCATCCAACAAAACCAATTTTGGATCATGAATGGTGGCAATAACCAAAGACACCCGTTGTTGTTGGCCACCCGATAGTTGACCAAACTTTTTATAGGACGCATCTTCCAGCTTTATGCTTTGTAAAATATCGGCCAGTTTTTCCTTAGTAAGTTTTACGCCATAAATGCCTGCGTACAATTTAATAATTTCGCCAACTGTTAATTCGGGCTGAAAACTAGTTGATTGTAATTGTACACCAATGCTAGCACGTGCATGCAAGGGTTTTTCTTTTACGCTGTGTCCGCCAACCGAAATATATCCGGATTGTGGTTTTATCAACCCTTCCACCGCACTTAGGCTACTGGTTTTTCCGGCACCGTTTGGGCCAAGTAAACCAAAAATTTCTCCGCTATACACATCAAAAGACACATTTTTTACCGCATGAAAATCGCCGTAATAAATATTTAAATCTTTTACCTGAAGGATGGATGTTGTTTCGTCATTCATTTAAATAATTTTTATATAGATATAGGTCAAAAGTAAAACTAGTTGTGGAAGCACCTACTGTTTATCGACCAAGTGCGGTAACCTTTCGGCGAAATAACCGAAAAAGTAGGTAAACTTAAAAAGGTTGCTAATCAGCAACCTTTTTATTATGCATTTTATTTAAGTTCAAGTAACAACCAACAATTACGATTCTGGTATCATTTTTCCATTTTGCCTAACCAAAAATCTCCAATTGTGGCTCTTACATCACCTCAAATTCTACTTTTTTCATTCCCCAGTTTAAAATAACCGTTCCTTTTGGACTAATCATAAAGGTCATTTTTTCGGTAGACATGTTAAGATCCTTTACTTTAGTTTTTACACGAAGTATATCATCAGCTTCGCTGTATTTAAAAGCGCCCCATTGGTTCCAAGTTTTGTTGAAAATGATGGTTGCTTCGTTGCCATTAAAAATAGTGAACAAGCCATATTTTCCTGCGGGTAGTTTTTGGCCCATTATCATTACATCTTTGTCGGTTGTAAAAACGGTTGCTTCGTTTGCGCCGGTACGCCAAACCTTTCCTTCCATCGGTTCCAAATCTTTACCAATTGTTCTGCCTTTTATTGATGGCTGGCTGTAGTCGATGGTAATGGTGGCACCACTTTTAATTTTTTGGGAAACCGTTGCTGGTGGGCTTGGTCTTTTGCTTTTGTCTTCTGGTGCTTTTTTATCAGTTTTATCCATCTTGTCCATTTGGGCGTTCGATTGGATGGTCATCATTAATCCCGTAACAGCAAAAGCTATCATTAAAAACTTTTTCATGTAATTTGTTTTTTATTTAAGTAACAAAAATAGCGTTCTAAAAAGCATTTAACCGTTGTTTAATATCACAATTTTAATGGAAAATGAAATAATTAATAATGGATAATGAAATAATTGATAATTGATAATTGATAATGGCTAATGGATAATGGATAATTGATAATTGATAATTGGATAATGGAATAATTGATAATGACTTGATACTATCAGGTTCAATTCTCCATTATCAATTATTTCATTTTCCATTCACCTCAGCTTTTCAGCCCGGCAATTAAGTTAATGGTAAGCGCTACCATAAAAGTATTCAACCCAAACGATAATAAACTGTGCAATAAAACCCAGCGCCTTAAAGTTCTGGATGTTGTTTCAACATCGGATACCTGAAAAGTCATGCCGATGATAAATGAAAAATAGGCAAAATCAAGATAATCAGGATTTTCTTCACCAGGAAAAGACAAGCCGCCGGCCTTTTCTTTTGGGTTGGCATCATCGTCATCGTAATATAACAATGCGTAATGGAAGCAAAAGGTTGTGTGCACTAGCGTCCAAGAAAATATTATTCCCGCAATGGCCACAGGCACATAAACAATTTTAGGCACCCCCGACACATCTTTGTTCAACATTAGCAGCAATACCACTACCATACTCGCAAAAGCTGATAAAATAATCAATGAAAATACAAAGGCCAAGCTGCCATCATCGCTGCTGGCATAAGCCCTTATTTGCTGTGTGGTACGCGTAGAAAGTACAGCCCAGCTAGTAAGCAAAAAGGTAAAAGCAAATACATCCCAAACTTCTATAAACCGCATTGGCCCACTTATATGGCTATGCCTGGTAAAGAAAAACACAATAGCGGAAATAACCAAGCTTATGCCTACCCGTTGCAAAGGGTGCATCCACAATAAAATTCTGGTAAATAAACTGTTTGTATTGGGCAACATATCTTAAGAAATAATTTTAATAGAACAATGATATAAAATTTACTTTAACTAGCACGTAGAAGTTTTACAAGTGACTTGCTATTGATCCGATACTTCAAGGCACTAAAAAGCCGTTCCAACTTGGAACGGCTTTTACTGTTTTACGGGCTAAACTTATATTACCCAAAGATCCCACCTTTTTTTAACGATTTTGTACCTGAACCGATTTTGAAGCCATTATTATATACTTCAATTTTATAATCACCGGTTTGGAATTTTTGGTCTTGTTTCCAATCAAAAGTTACTGGCGTAGTTTTTCCTTGTTCAAAGTTTACAGATACTTTATTGGTAAATGGTTTTTCGCCAGCGTCGCGGGTGCTAAAAGTTCCGCTTCCATAAGCTGGGATGGTAATTGGGTTGTTATCTGGACCATAAACAATAACATACAAATCTTTTTGGCCATTTGTGGCAATCTGATTGTCGTCCAAATTAAAAGTAATACGTAATTTATTTACACGTTTAGCGGTAGTTGTTTCTTTTTCTTTTCCACCACTTTTTTCATGCAATGGAACAATGTTAATGTTAGACACATGTAAGGTACTACCTACATCTTCCAAATGTTTTTTAACAGAATCAGTAGTAGCTAAATTCTTTTCAACCACTTGTTTTTCTACAATAATTTGGTCATTTTTAGCAACCAAAGTCTTGTTTTCACCTTGTAAACGGTCTACATCAGCTGCAAGTCCTTCAATTTTTTCGTTCAATTCGCCGATCATAGCTTTTGCCCTAGCCAATTCTGCTGTTGTTGCGTTGGTTTTGCTAAGAATTGAGCGGATATCATTTTTTAGTTTCGCAATATCGCGGCTGCGTTGGCTTAATTGGCCGTTTTTATTTTGCAATGAATCACTTAATTGCTGGTTGGTTCCAGTTAAAGAATCGAGTCTTGCCAACGAATTGTTATACAATTGTTGTACTTCATTTCTTGTAGAATCAACGGTAACATATTGCGTTTGAAGGGTAGTTATTTTTTCAGAAGTTTTGCTTTTATCATAAATAATATACCCCCAAGTACCTAATAATAAAGCAATTAAAACGCCGTAGATAATTGCTCGATTATCTTTTTGAGGCGCTCCTTGCGGATTTGGCGTTGTTGACGAAACATAACTCATAGTAAATCAATTTTTAGTTTAAGATTTCTTTTTTAAAACAATTTTATGTTGATATTTACTCTATAACATTCCACTATCGTGCCAATTTTTTTTGAGCATGAAAATTTGATGGTTAAATCAACGTTTTTATATATTCTTTCGCAGTTACTATATAATATTTTCAAATATAATAACAACAAAATGTATTGTAGATAAAGTATGCTAAAACAGATAAATACTTTTATACCAACAGGTGTTAAAAACTTTTTACCATTTGCAAGTCGTTTGTTTTTTTCTTTGCAGCTATGTCGGTAGAAAAGATAATCGGCGATTGGAAAAAAAATATTTTCAAGCCTGTTTACTGGTTAGAAGGTGATGAGCCATTTTTTGTAGACCAAGTAATGGATTACGCCGAGCATCATATTTTAAATGAATCGGAGGCTGGATTTAATTTAACCGTTTTTTACGGACGTGATGCTGATTGGGCAGCAGTTATAAATGCTTGCCGCCGATACCCGATGTTTGCTGAAAAACAAGTAGTATTATTAAAAGAAGCGCAGCAGATGAAGGATTTAGACAAGTTGGAAAGCTATGTTGAAAATCCTTTGCCCAGCACTGTTTTTGTAGTAGGCATGAAGGAAAAAAAAGTGGACGGCCGAAGCAAGCTCGCCAAATTGCTAAAAACCAAGGGCGAAGTTTTATCTACCAAAAAATTATATGATAACCAATTGCCAGACTGGGTGCAAAAGCTGGCGCAATCCAAAGGATATTCCATTAGCCAAAAGGCCAACATGCTACTGGTGGACCATATTGGTAGCGACTTGAGCCGCTTGAATAAAGAGATGGAAAAAGTAATGTTAAATTTATCGGAACGCAAGCAGATAAATGAAGACGACATTGAAGAATACGTTGGGATAAGCAAAGAATATAATCCATTTGAATTACAAGGCGCTTTAATGGCCCGTAACTTATCCAAAGCCATACAGATTATCCAATATTTTGAAAGCAACCCAAAATCGGCACCTATACAATTGCTGCTGCCAACATTATATGGATTTTTTAGTAAAGTTTATTTGCTTTTTGGCATGCAAACAAACGATGAAGGCGAAATAGCAAAAACACTCGGCGTAAATCCTTTTTTTGTAAAAGACTACCGTGAAGCCGCTAGAAATTACCGGCAGCTGGGTGTGGAACAAGCTTTGCTTTTATTGCACGAATATAATTTAAAAAGCATCGGTATCGGCAGCAACAGTTCTGCGGTAAGCGATGCTAGTCTAATGAAAGAAATGATTGTAAAAATGGTAAATCCATAATTATTTAAATGCAACAATCAGGTAATCCTGGTTTAGGCAACTATAAAATATGGTTTTACGTATATTTGTTTGTATATAAAATGTGTTTTCCAATCCAACCTATGATATCGGTACTAATTGCTGATGACCATCCTATTGTAAGCTATGGAATCAAATTGCTTTTAAAACAAGTGACTGCAGAATGTGAAGTGGATACTGTTGAAGATGGTGAAGCTGTTTATAACCATATTAAACAAAAAAAATATGATCTTCTGATATTGGACATGAACATGCCAAAGTCAGAAGGTGTAGAAATGGTTGCGCAATTGCTTATTATGCAGCCATTATTAAAAATTTTGATATTAACGGTAAACTCCGAACTCTTTTTTGCGCAACGTTATTTACGTGCCGGAGCTTTTGGATATGTGGAAAAAAACCAGCCAGATAATGAATTGGTAGAGGCTTTGCGTCAAGTAATTTTTGGTAAGCGCTATTATAGTGCACAATTAATGAAACACCTTTCAGACGTATACATTGAAGGTGTTCCACCAAATCCGTTCGATCGTTTATCGGGCCGCGAGTTTGAAGTGGCTTTGCTTTTAATGAAAGGCAAGGGTATTAACGAAATAGCTGATAAGCTTAGTTTGCATACCTCTACAGCCAGTACTTATAAAACGCGTATCCAAGAAAAATTAGGTGTTGGTAATTTATACGAACTTATGAATCTTGGAAAGCATTATCATATTTTTCAGGATTTAATAGACTGATTGTTACGCTTGTCCCAACATTTTTATTGCTAATTATTTTAAGCGATCCATTTATTCTTTTCAATAAATCGTTGATAATATAAAATCCAAAAGTGGATTGATTAAATTCAATTTTATTTTCAATAATATCTTCAATTGTCTTTTGTTCCATCCCTTTTCCTGTATCGGAAACAACGATTAAAATAGTATTTTCTTCTAGCAATGCTTCTAAAGTAATAGTGCCGTAATTGGTATATTTGTAAGCATTATCTATTAAGTTTATAATAATAATAAAAAGGATTTCTTTTTGTACAAAACATAAAAGTTTGGTTTCTACAAGATTGAATTTAATTTTTTTAAATTCAATTAAAGGGGCATAAATACTTTTAATATCAACAAATATTTCATTTATATTTTCTGTGGTATTTTTGTTTGTAACCTTATTGTCTTTTTTTTGCCAAGCGTAAATTCTGGCACAGTAGTTTTGTAGCGCTATAATACTGCTATTCACAATTTTTAAATGTTCCCCAAGTATTTCTTTATCCATTGATTGACAATTGATTGCCAATTCTTGGGTAATTGTTCCTATAAATCGTAATGGCGATTGTATATCATGTAAAACAATTGAAAGTAATTCTGTTTTTGGTTGACTGTTCTTGTCGCAGGTTTGCATTAGTTTAATTTTTATTGAGTGTAATAAATTAATTTTAGTTTAATTATATTATACAAATTAATTTTTAGATATAGTTAATTGATGTATTTAATGCGTTTATTTTTTGTGGACTTTAGCTTTAAAATAAGCATTTAAATATCAGCAAATGTAAATTTTTTACTACACAAGATCGCTTTAATTCCTACATAACAAAAGATTTGCAAAATATATCTTGCAATTAATTGCTTAATTAATAAAAAGTCATCAATGAAAATTATTCTATATGAAAAAATAGAAATCTCTATTAAATAATACTACTAAACAATAAAAGTAATTCTATTTTAAATGCGAATTAAAAGGAGTTATTAAAAGATATTTTTTATTTAATTCTAATATTTTTTTTTCACATAAATCTAAACTTAAAAAAATGAACAAAAATTACATAATGAACCAAGGCGTAAACAGTGCAAAAAAGTTTTATTTTAATGTAGGATGGTTCAAAGCTATAATGCTAATTATTGTATTAAGTTTTTTTAATGCGAGTATTTATGCGCAAACTGATTGCGGTACTCGTACAAGTGGTGGTACATCTGGCGAAGGAACCCCTTTCCCGCCTATTTACAGTTATAATATTTCTGGGGAAACTAATGCGTTCGATAGCGATACAGCAACTTACACTTCATGGACCGCTGATGGGGTATTGATTTTACATACATTGTCCCAAACTGTAAATTTTGCAACAGCTAATATTGGTGATAGCATTAACTTAATAATCTCACTTCCACTTTCTTTGAACATAAACGTTTTTAGTAATCTTACAGTTCAAGCTGCTGATGCAAGTGGCACGGTTGGCGCTCCCCAAACCATCCAGAACCTTGTTAGCTTATTTAATGTTGGAAGTACTAATACGCCGTTCCATGTAGGATTTGTGCCAAGCACAACACAAGCATTTACCAAAGTTGTTTTCACGCTTTCAACTTTTGTGGGTTTGGGCCTAGGTACAGATTTTTTTAGGATTTATAATGTTGCAGCTTATCCGACAGCGCCAAAAGCTTCGGACGCTTCTGCTTGTAACGCTGCGGGCGCTAGCAATTCTACTGTTAGCGTACAATCTCCACAAAACGCAGTACCGGGTATTTCTCTTCAATATAAATGGTATGCAAGCCCTATTAGCACCACTGTTTTGGCAACTACAACAAATGCTGCTCCAGATGTGGCAGCAAGTACAGTAGATCCTAATTTTGCCTCAACTGGAAGTCATACTTTGTATGTTACTACTTCAAAAGTTGGATGCACCAATGATACTTCTGGAAGAGCACCAATTGTAATAGACATTATAAATAGCTGTACTATTCTTCCCGCCATCGGCCTAAACCTCAGTGGTTCTTTAGTTAGCGGCAAGCCGATATTAACTTGGAGCACTTTACAAGAGCAAAATACAAGTTATTTCAGTATTGAAGCTAGCGCTGATGGAAACAGCTTTACAAGTATTGGCAAAGTAGCCGCCGCAGGAAGTCGTAGTTCTCCGTCTACCTACACTTTTACTGATATAACAAGTGTTGGAAATTTAGTGTATTACCGTATTAAATTGGTAGATATTAACGGAGATATTAGTTACAGCAATATATTTACACTACGTGTCTCAGGTAGTTCGCTTGCAAAAATTTATCCGAACCCGGTTGCAAACTTAGTAAATATCGAAACCGGAACACCTGGTACTTATGTTGCCGAGCTGTTTACGGTGGACGGTAAAAAAGTAACGTCAGCCCAATTGTCTACCGCGTCAGGTTTGGTTACTTTCAATATCGATAGAAGCAATATTACAAGTGGTATTTATTTGTTGAAAATGACCTCAAAATCTGCTTCAACAAGTACTTACAATACAATCATGATAAAATGAAAATAGATTTTTATTGAACCAACCCACGCTTAAAAGGCGTGGGTTTTTGTTATAATAAAATGAAAATCAATTAATATTTGAGATCAGAGTGGCATTAATTGCCAACATCCTTATTTTCGCAGGATGCAGAATATTCCTGCCAAAATATTTTTGATAGGTTTGATGGGCTCTGGAAAAAGCCATTGGGGCCGCCATTTGGCCACGCATTTTCATTATCCATTTTTAGACCTTGACAAGGGGGTTGAAATGGCAGAAATGAAAGCGGTTGCCGAAATTTTTGAAACAAAAGGCGAAGACTATTTTAGAAAAAAAGAGGCAGAAGTTTTACGTTCGTTAACCAGCAATAAAAAATTCGTATTGAGTTGTGGCGGCGGTGCACCCTGTTTTCACAACAATATGGATTGGATGTTGCAACATGGTACAATTGTTTGGCTACATCCGCCATTGTCGGTTTTGGCCGAAAGGCTTATGGTTGGGAAAGAAAAACGGCCGTTGCTGAAAACTGCTGAAACAAAAGCTGATATTGAAAAAATAATGGGTGCGCAAGAAAAGGCAAGATCTTTTTTTTATGAAAAAGCACATTTTATTATTAGAGATCCCAATCCATCTGTAAAAACATTTGAAAATTTATTAGCGCATGCATAAAGGATTAATGATGGCGGCCTCGTTATTAGGGGCATTTGCGGTAGCCTTAGGCGCATTTGGTGCGCATGGCTTAAAAACCATACTCTCAGAAGATGCGTTAGCGGTTTATCATACCGGTGTTGAATACCAATTTTATCATGTGTTTGCTATATTGGCCACAGGTTTTATTTGGGAAAAAATCCCATCCAAGCAAGTGCTGTGGGCTGGCCGTTTGTTTATTTCGGGGATTATTTTTTTCTCGGGATCTTTATATTTAATGACTTGGCTTCGTGCATTTGCCAATAAAGATATTTTATGGTTGGGTGCCATTACGCCAATTGGCGGCATTATGTTTATTGCTGGCTGGTTAACGCTTGGCTGGGCGATAAGTATTGGGTTAAAAGATAAATAAAAAAGAATCAATCAGTTATTTTAAACCATTTGTTTATTTCAAATTGATATAAAATAATATAGGGCAATCAACCGATTGCCCTATTATTTTATTACTTATTTCGATATTTATTTTACTCCATAAGTTAGTGTTACATAATACATTCCGCCGATGGATGGGCCGCCTAAAAAAGATGTATAATAGTGGTTTAATAAATTACTGGCACCTATTTTAATGCTGCTATTTATGTCTCGTAAATTATAACTTACTTGTGCATCTACCGTGCTGTATGCGTTTACGTTTCCTGTTGCTAAAAATGTTTGCGAATAATAACCGTTTTGCCATTTATAAGTTATTCCCGCGTCAATATTTTTTACGATATTTTGTTTTGATGCCGAAACATTTACGATCCAATTTGGTGTATTAAACCCGTCTTCCAACCCATCTTCGTTTTCTGTATTTTTTAATTTTGAATACGTAGTATTGGCTTTTATGGTAAGTTCTTTAATAAAATGATAGGTCAATCCAAAACTAAAGCCATAAGTATTAATTGCCGACTGCGAATTGGTGTACATGCGGTATTGGTTTTGCAATGTTTTATCGTATAAATAAAATGGGATTGAATCTGGGATGGATGTTTTTGGCACATTCATATTTGCTTGCGCAATAAATCCGTTGTAATGGCTATAATAAAATTCAGCATCCAAAAACAACCTATTATGTAAAAACAACCCTTTATAACCAACTTCAAAACTGCGTACACGTTCCGGCGTCATATACGTGTAAGGATTTTTTTTCAATAAAGATTGCTCTTTAATAATTGCTTGGTTTTTGGTTAAATTATTATTGTTGATATCATTTAAAACTGCTGCTTGAAAATTAGTAATTGATGTGGCCAAATAAGCGTTTTCAAAAATGCCGCTGCTCATAACCGGTAAACCGCCAACACGTTTTACACCCCCGCTATTTACATTGCTATATGCCTCAAAAATACTCGGAAACCTATACCCACTCTGGAAAGAAGCCCGAAAATTATGCATGCGGGATGGCGAGTAAACCGCACTAAAACGGGTATCCCACTTAAGGTCATAATAATCATTTTTATCGGCCCTGATTATTGTTCCCAGTTTTAATTTATTATTAAATAACTTTTTTGATAAAGACATATAACCACCCGTTTTACCATAATGTATATTAGCATAAGGATCTTTTCCAACTGGATTAATAAAATAATTACCATCCGGCTGAATAATATAAGTACGGTTATCTGCGCCAATTAAAATATCAAATCCATTTTCTTTTAAAGACGATAAATATTGCTCGGTTAAATTAACTTGTATCTCTGATTGAATGAAACTGGCTTTAACCCTTAACGCGGCACCGCTGTCCCAATTATTGATGTCTTGCAATTTATGCAATACATTATTAAATATATCTGTACCGGGCTGATATCTTCCGGCATCGGCAAACGTCCTTGCTTGCTGGTGGGCGGCGGCAACAGCCGCACCACCCGTGGTAGCCTGGTTAAAACCTGTGGTATAATCAGCATACCATTTTGTATCAGGCTTATAATTACGGTCAATGTTTTCGCCCATCGAACGAAGGTTATAACTTTCGCCGGTGTTTTCACTATTGATGTAAACCTTTGCTTCTATCGATTTTGATTGAAAACTTAACCCGTGTTGTTGCACAATATAATCTTGCAGGCGGAAGCGGTTGGCCCGCTGATAAACATTATCCAAATCGGCAAAATGGTAGGTATACGAAAGGGTAGAAGTCGGCGAAAATTTATAATACAATCCCAAATCGGCTTTAATGTTCTGTAAAGTATAATCAACCAAATCTTTTTCATCATAACCGGTGCGGCCAACTACATAAGATTTGCCGCCCAAAGCAATCGTTTTCCTGTCAGATGATTCGTTTCCGTAGCTGCTTACGGCATCATAAGCGGGATTTGATAAACCGGTAAGCCCGCTACTAATATTGGCAGTGGGATTTAAATCGGTCTTGTCGCTCGAAATCCAATCATAGCCGCGGCTGTATGTTCCGTTTATTTTAAAAGCAAACCTTGGAGAAACGACTTGCGCCCAGCGCAGGCTTGTTTCAGAAAATATTTTTGCCGGACTATTTGGGTCGGCAACATGTGTGACCGCTGTTTTTTGCTGCACGCTAACACCCGGCGAAGCAAAAGGATTGAGGGTAATAAAATTGGCCAAACCGTTCACGGTGTTCATACCGTACAGCGCAGAAGCCATACCTGGCAACAGTTCTACCTTCGAGATGTCCAAATCTGATGGGCCGAGCGCATCCCCGATCGGCCCGCCAATATGTGGGGAAGCAACATCCATACCGTCTACCAATTGTGCAAAACGCACATTGGTGGTGTTGTTAAAACCTCTTGCATTCAATATCCTAAAACCAAGGCTGGGCGTAATCATTTGCACGCCTTGCATGTTTTCCAAGGCGTCAAAAAACGATGGTGCCGGCGATAAATGGATGCTTTGGGAAGTAAGCTGCTGAACGCTTACCGGGCTTTGTAAAATACTTTCTTTAATTTTTGAAGCTGTTACAACAACCTCTAATAATGTTTTGCCATAAAGTGTATCCTGTTTGGCGGTTTGTTTTTGCTGGGCATTTAGGCCGTTGGCAACGGACAACGATAACAACGGTATAATAAACTTTCTCATAATCTGCAATTATCGTTATATTTTCCAATATATAACGGTGGTTAAAAAAAATTTGTTTGTTTTAGCTGGTGTTTTTACTAATACCTGTTTTTAATTTAATTGTTTCTTCTGCTAAAAATTGATTAAACCTAATCCGCAATTCTTTATAATAACTAATCAATTCTTTTGCTTCGTTTGTAATTGATGAACCACCACCTTGTTCGCCACCAGATTGAGAAATTACCAGCGGCACCGTTGCTTGCTTATTTAATTGGTTGATCATTTCCCAAGCTTTTTTGTAGCTCATGCCCATTGCTTTTGCAGCTTTATTTATTGAGCCCGTTTCATTGATATGTTCCAACAATTCCATCCTGCCAGGCCCAAAAAAACGTTCGTTTTCACATTCCATCCACAAGCTGCCCGCTATTTTGTAACTGTTTTCTTGTTTAAAAATATGTTGTATGGATGTTGACATGGGACAAAAATAGTGACGTATAATTGTTTTGTTGCTTGTTCCAGAAAAATAAAAGCATTTGCTTAATTCTTTTAATATTAGTAGTAATTATTTGTAGCGATTAATCTTTAATGATTATGGATAAATTAATTAAATAAATCCAACAAGTCTTTTTTAGACAATGATTTTAAAGCACCAGTGTCAGTTTTTATTAAATTATTAATTAAAACATTTTTAGAAGATTGCAGTTTTACAATTTTATCTTCAATAGTATCTGGACAAATTAATCTTACTGCGATTACATTTTTGTGCTGACCAATTCTGTAACAGCGGTCAATCGCTTGGTTTTCTACGGCTGGGTTCCACCATGGATCAACTAAATAAACATAATCTGCCCCGGTTAAATTAAGTCCTGTTCCGCCTGCTTTTAAACTAATTAAAAATACCCGTACATTTTCGTTATTTTGGAAAGCATCCACTTTGGCAGCCCTGTCTTTTGTTTGCCCAGTAAGCATTTCAAAAGGAATACCGTTATTTTTTAGTGCATGGCTTATTAAATTAAGCATGCCAACAAATTGCGAGAAAACAAGTATTTTATGTTCGGGTGATTTAACTTTTATTTCCTCCAACAGCACTTCAATTTTTGCAGAAGATTCTCCCAAATATGCTTCATCTTTCAACAGGGCAGGGGCGTTGCAGATTTGCCGTAATTTGGTTAACCCTTGCAAAATATGCATCGTGTGTTGTGGAATATCTTCCTCTGGTTTCGCCAAAATAAAATTTTGGAATTCTTTTTTATAGGAATCATAAATCCTTCTTTGTTCCAACCCCATTTCACAATAAAATATAGTTTCGGTTTTATCGGGTAATTCTTGCGCTACTTGCAATTTTGTTCGTCTTAAAATAAATGGATTTGTTTTTTTGCGCAATTCGATTGCACGGCTGCTGTCGCCAAATTTATCAATTGGTACATAATAAATATCTTTAAAATTTCTAAGGTTGCCTAATAAACCTGGGCACGCAAAGGATAACTGCCCGTATAAATCCAACGTACTATTTTCCATTGGCGTTCCGGTTAAGCAAATTTTATTTCTTGATTGCAATAATCGGGCAGCTTGATAACGCTGTGAAGATGGATTTTTGATTGCCTGCGATTCATCTAAAAAAATATAATTAAATGTATATTTTTTTAGATAGCGAATTTCCGCAACCATTGTGCCATAAGTGGTTAAAACAATTTCATGAGAATTAAATATGCTAATTTCTTTTGTTTTATTATTGCCATAATACGTATATATTTTAATGGACGGGGCAAATTTTTCCACCTCGGCTTGCCAATTAAAAATAAGCGAAGTGGGAACAACTACGAGATTAGTATTGATATTGTTTTTATTTCTTTGCGAAAGAATAAAAGCGATGACCTGAATTGTTTTTCCCAACCCCATATCATCGGCTAAGCAACCGCCAAAATTAAATTGGTCTAAAAAATTTAACCAATTTAATCCTTCTTTTTGATATTCGCGGAGCGATGCACTTAATTCCGACGGAACTGGTATTTTTTCAATGGAATTAAAATTTGAAATCTTATGTTCGTAATCCAATAATTCATTTTGGACAGCTTCAGAAAGCATGTCGGTTTCATATAAATCTTTAATAGATGAAAAATTAATTTTGGGTGTCTTAATTTTTTCTTCCAATATTTCGCCAGCTTCAAAATATCTACTAAATTTTTCAATCCATTCAATTGGCAAAATACCTTGCGTTCCATCACCCAATTTCACATATCGGTTCTTATTTCTAATAGATTGATACAGTTGCTTTAACGCTACTTTTTGATTGCCATATTTTACTTCAACGCTAGTGTCGAACCAGTCGGTGCCTGTTCCAACAGATATAAAAACTTTAGGTTTATGCGGATTGATTTTATTGTTGATTACTTCATTAAAACCAAGCACCGTAATATTTTCCCTTTGCCATTCGTCAAAAGCATGTAAAAACCATTCATCCTCCATAAATCTTTTTTTATGCAGGTAGAAAAAATCCTTTCCGGTTTGCTCGTAAAAATCAATATGTTGTCTTATTAAAATAGAAATAAATTTATTTTCTGCCGCTTCGTCGCGATCAATGGTAAATGCATTTCCATCTTGATCTATCGAATAGATTTGCTTTTTAGATAACGTTGGAATTTCGACGTTGCCGTATTTAATCACTGGCGAAATAAAAATATAATTATCAGAACTTGATAAATAAATAATTTTTTCTTTATCATTTAAAAAGCCGCTTTCCTCAAGCTGGGCTTGCGTTGCAGACTTTAAATAAGTATAAGATATTTTAATATTATGCTCTAATTTGGAAAGAACATCTCGTTGAAAAACTTCATATTTTGATTGATGGATAATTATTTTATGATAGTGCTGTTTAAAAAAATCCATCACCCTTAAAAAATCTGGATTATCAATTAAATGCATGGTACCATCCAGCAAAATAAAATAATCCAAAAATATTTTTAATTGATTTAATTCGTATGGAATTTGATTAACAACCAATTGTCCTGAAATTTCATAAAACTTATCCCGCTGGTAAACGGTTAAAACTACCGAAATATCTAATGTACGCAATTGCACAGAAACAAGTGAACTTGCATTAATGTTTTCGTGTACGGAGGAATTATGGTAAAATACATCCAACCCCAAAGGATTTTTAATAACGGCTTTTATTCCCTCTAAATCTGTAGCTGTGGCATCTGCGGTATAATTATCTTTAAACCTTGCTATGCCGGCATAAAATTTTATTTCCTCAACTGTGCCGGGTTGCCAAAGCAAAGGTGTTGGGTCAATATCGGTCAATGGATTTTTAATTTTTCCATCTTTGGTTGTTGCAGCCGCAAAAAGTAAAATGGATAAATGCTTATAAAATTTATGCTGTGAAAGAACAATAATTGTTTTGGCATTTAAAAGTGCTGACTCAATATCAATTAATTGTTTTTTAGTGCCAATTAATTGTTGCTGAAAATAATTATTGCTTGCTGTATTTATTGGAATTAACCCTTTTAATTTTGGGGTGATATTAAAAGATTTGTTGTTGTAAGAAACCTGAAAAAAATCTGCTACATTATCTTCATTTGCTAAGCCATAATCTTTTGCAATTGTTTTAATTTCAGCAAGTCGTAAATCTTTATCAAAAAAAATCCTTAATTCTTTTCTGTCCATTATATTGAATATCACTTGCACTTGGTGTTCGCATAATTTCTTTTTTGGTGATATGCAATTACAAGAAAGAATTAAATCATTTTCTTTTTGTTTTATTGTAACAGTAGGAAAAATATTTTGACCAGAAGATTTGGTGAATGCAGCATAATTAATTTCAATATCCTGCGGCTGGATGGAGAAATAATCATTTCCATTTATTGCGATTGGCCCCGCACTGTGGCGAAAAATAAATGTGTTTGATAAATGTTTTATATCAAAATTTTCAAACACATATTCGTTTACATTTTTCACGCAAATTGTTATTTCTTGAAATAGTAAATAGGTAATTGAGTTATTAGGTAATTAGTCAATAAGTAATATTTAATTATTTATTGGCAAAAGTTAGCTATGAATTTTAGATAAAATTGTAACTTAATTACCCAATTACTTATTTACATAATTACTGTTTACTGATGCATTTTGTTAAAATAATGTTCTCTACAAAGTGGAATGTAAATGTCTTTTTCACCCAATAAAACCTGTGGGCCTTCTGCTTTTTTGCGATAACTATAATGCGCTATGTTGCCACATTCCACGCAAATAGCATGTAATTTGGTGATGTAATCTGCCGTTGCAAGCAGGTTGGGCATCTGTCCAAAAGGTTTCCCCAAATAATCCATATCCAAACCAGCCACAATTACGCGGATGCCCTTCAGCGCCAATTGTTCGCAAACATTGCAAATTTCGGCATCAAAAAATTGCGCTTCATCAATGCCCACAATATCAACGTCTTGCGCCATTAACAAAATGGTTTGTGAATTATCGATGGGCGTCGATTGAATAGAAGTTGAATCATGGCTCACAATATTTTTCACATCGTACCGGATATCGATGGCGGGTTTAAAAATTTCAACTTTTAAATTTGCAATTTTTGCACGTTTAAGCCTGCGGATCAATTCTTCGGTTTTCCCGCTAAACATGCTTCCGCAAATCACTTCAATCCATCCTTTTTTTGCGTTGCCAATATGTGGTTCTATAAACATTTGTGAACTGTGCCTGAATTTAATTTGGTTATTGTTATTTTTAAGCCCTGAACGTGCGGATTGTGAAGCGTGAATCGTCAATCGTGAGTAGATCACTAAATTTGAGATTGCAAATTGACTCACCCATTCACAACTCACGCTTCACGACTCACGATTCTTAACGCCGTAAAAATAGTTATCCCAAATGGAACGCATTGGATTTTTAATCAACAAGTTGAAGGAGCAATACGAAAAAGCCGGCAGCCAAGATAGCATGCTTGTAACGCTACAAATGCTGTACAGGGAATTAATGCCAAAAATGGAAGGAAACCCGGCCATTGGCAGTGTATCGGTAGTAGTGCCAGGACAAATGGATTTGTGTTATCTTGAAAAAAATATCAATCAAAAATTAGCGCTTGATTTAACGCCAAGCATTAACGGAAAGCAAGTTTTTGAATTGTCGTTAGAGCCGTCTCAAGAAGTAAAACCAATTGAAAAACAGCTAGTTACGGAGATTAAGCCGATTGGGACACCACAAGTTGCCGAAACAAAACCGGTTGAAAAACCAATAGCTGCGAATGTAGAATTTCCAAAGAATCCATTTATTGTCTCAATTCCCAAAGTTGAACCGCCGGTGCCAAAGCCTGCGGAAACCATTGTTGAAAAGCCAAAAGAAGACGTAATTGCAGAACGAAAGCCAGAAACAGCGAACGATATAAATTCTCGCTTTATGCCGCCAGAATTAAATTCAACGATTGTTTCGCCCCCAATTATACCTGCACCAATTGCTCCTCAACCACCGGTTCAGCCCCAGCCGTTAAAACCAACTACGCCGTCGGTTCCACCAAAAGAAATCCATGAAACCATCCAAACAAATAATCAGCCGTCTTTAAATGATAATGAAAAAAGGCAACCGGAGCTTTTTAACGTACTGAAAGCCGAACCGTTGAAAGATTTAAAAAAGGCGATCAGCATCAATGATCGTTTTCAATACATCAACCACCTTTTTATGAAAGATGAAACGATGTATGAACGCAGTTTAAAAACGATCAATAGTTTTAATGTGCTTTCGGAAGCCCAATTTTGGATACGCAAAGAATTGGCTACCAAAATGGGTTGGAACGACGACGATGAACTAGTGCAACAATTTATGCATTTGGTGGAAAGACGGTTTGCTTAATATAATCCATCACCTGTTTTGTGGCACCTTGTTGCTTGTAAACGAATGTTTTAGCTGCATTGGCTGATTTGTCGTAGAAAGATTGATCCGTAAAAAGCTGATCCAAAATGCTTTCTAATTCCAGTGCATCTTCCACATCGTAAGCGCCGCCAGCTTCTACCAAACCTGTTGCTTCCGGATATTTTTCAAATTCTGGACCGTGGATAACAGGCTTGCCATAAACCGCAGCTTCCAATACATTGTGCACGCCGTCATCACCAAAGCCACCACCTACAAAAGTAACGGTTGCATAATGGTAAAGCTTTGATAATAAGCCAATTGTGTCGATCAAGAGGACATGGGTGAGTGATGAGTGGTGAGTGGTGAGTGGGGAACTTGTGACTGTTTCTTCAAATGTTTTTTTTGACATTTCTGGACTGACGCTTAAAGTTTGACGATTTTCACCTGACGATTCGCTCACTGCCCACTGCCCACTTACTACTGACCATTTCACTGCCATTGGAAATAACTCAACTGCATCTGCAATATTTTCTTCATCAATATGGTGCGGTGCAATAATAAATTTTATTTCGGGATGGCTTTTTACATAATGTGTCAATTCTTCTTCATCGTCGGGCCAAGTGCTGCCAGCAACAAAAACCTTATCGGCACCATTTAACCATTGTTCTATTTCGGGGATTGGCTGAAAATTTTCGGCAATCTCAATAACCCGGTCAAAACGCGTATCACCGGCTACCGTCACCTTTTCTTTGCCAACCAGCGGAGTAATTAAATCGTACGAGCGTTGGTTTTGTACAAATAAATGACTAAAAAAAACAATCATTTGTTTATGTAAATCGCCATACCATTTAAAGAAAGCTTGGCCGGGCCGAAAAATGCCAGAAATGAGTAGCAGCGGTATTTTGCGGCTGTTTATTGCTTGCAAAAAATAAAACCAATATTCATATTTAACCCATAAAACAAGCGATGGCTGGATAATATCCAAAAAATCTTTTGCATTGGTTTTACTGTCCATGGGCAAATAACAAACCATGTCTGCGCCAGTATAATTTTTACGTATTTCGTAGCCCGATGGCGAAAAAAAACTAAGTACAATTTTACAGCTTGGGTTTTTTTGTTTCAAACTTTCCAGAACGGGTCGTCCTTGCTCAAATTCGCCGAGCGAAGCGCAATGCATCCAAATGGTGAGTGGTGATTCGCTTGTTGTCGCCTGTTGTCCATCGTCTGTCGTCTTTCCATTATTCACCACTGACCACCGACTACTTATTGTTTCTCGCCAATTTTTTCTTCCATTTACCCATTGTTTGGCTTTGGGCGTCCATGGGCTAACGAGCCTAGCGGCAAAACTGTAAACAAATAAAAAAAGATTATAAAAAAATATGGCCATAGAACAAATCTAAAAAAATATGGGAAGTATTGTTCTACTTTCAGTTATTCATTTTTCCACAAATGTTAGCAAGCTTTGCGCTATTAGCTTTGCGCTGTTTGCTGTTAAACTAAAATTGACAAGCTTTTGGCTTAATTATTTCTCTTAAGATAAATGCAATAGCTGAAAGCTTATAGCTCAAATCTGAAAGCTTAGCATCCTTTAAAACTAATTACCAATAGCTCAAAGCCAACAGCTAAGTTGGCGTTTTAACCCAGTTTCATTAAGTTTGCCAATAGTAAAACTAACAGCGTATGGATGCCATCCAGATGGTGGATTTAAAAAAACAGTATCAAAAGATAAAACCTGAGGTGGATGAAGCGTTGCAAAACGTGCTAACCAATGCCGCCTTCATCAACGGAAAAGCTGTTGGCGACTTTGCGCAACACTTGGCTGCGTATTTAAATGTGAAGCATGTAATTCCTTGTGCAAATGGCACCGATGCATTGCAAATAGCTATGATGGCACTGGGTTTGCAGCCTGGCGATGAAGTTATTACACCTTCTTTTACATACATTGCCACTGTTGAAGTTGTTGCTTTGTTGAGGTTAAAACCAGTTTTCGTTGAGGTTGATCCGCAAACGTTTTGCATGGATCCGGCTTCTTTGGAAGCGGCCATTACGCCCAGAACAAAAGCGATAGTTCCTGTGCATTTATATGGCCATAGTGCGCCTATGCATGAAATTTTGGCGATAGCCCAAAAACATAACCTTTTCATAATAGAGGACAATGCGCAGGCCATTGGTGGAGATTATATCTTTCCCGATGGAACGGTTAAGAAAAACGGCGTAATGGGGCAAATTGGCTGTACATCATTCTTTCCAAGTAAAAATTTAGGTTGTTATGGCGATGGTGGTGCCATGTTTACCAATGATGATGAATTGGCAGACAAATTAAGGATGATTGCAAACCATGGCCAAAGCAAAAGATATTACCATGATGTGGTAGGTTGCAATAGCCGCTTGGATACTTTACAAGCAGCCGTGCTGGATATAAAATTGGGGCATTTGGATGAATATATCGCCGCCCGTCAAAAAGTTGCCAGTTATTATGACCAAGCTTTTGCGGGTAACGATAAAATAACTGTTCCTTTCAAGGCTGAATATACAAAACATGTGTATCATCAATACACGTTGAAATTGAGTGTGGACGGAGATGTTAGCGCTTTTAGAGATGCGATGAATTTGTTTTTGGCGGATCATAAAATCCCATCTATGATTTATTATCCGGTGCCGGCACATCGGCAAAAAATGTTCGACAGTTTTGGTAGTGCAACCACCAATTTGCCCATTACCGATTGGCTTACAGAACGAGTAATAAGCTTGCCTATACATACTGAAATGACCGAAGAGCAGCTGCTTTTCATCACAAATAAGGTGTTAGAATTTTGTAAATAAATCATTAATATATCTATGAAAATTGCAGTTGTAGGAACAGGTTATGTAGGCTTGGTAACAGGAACTTGCTTTGCGGAGACCGGTAACCAAGTTATTTGCGTTGATATTGATAAAACAAAAGTTGACAAATTATCAGGCGGAGTAATTACAATTTACGAGCCAGGCCTGGAGAAAATCTTTCAACGTAACCTAAAAGAAGGGCGTTTGACATTCACCACTTCGCTGGCCGATGGCATTAAAGATGCCAAAATTATTTTCTTGGCTTTACCCACGCCACCCGGCGAAGACGGGAGCGCAGATTTAAAATATATTTTAGGAGTAGCTAAAGATTTAGGGACGTTGATCGGTCCAAATGATTATAAAGTAATTGTTGATAAAAGTACTGTGCCGGTCGGCACTGCCGATAAAGTACGGGACACAATTGTAAATAACGGCAACTTAAGTGCTGGCTTACATTTCGACATTGTAAGTAATCCCGAATTTTTACGCGAAGGCGTGGCTGTTGATGATTTTATGAAGCCCGACCGCGTTGTAATTGGCTGCAGCAGTGAAAAAGCCAAAAAAATAATGGGCGAATTATACACACCGTTTGTACGCCAAGGCAATCCTATTATTTATATGGATGAAAAAAGTGCGGAGCTTACAAAATATGCGGCTAATTCATTTTTGGCGGTTAAAATAACTTTCATGAATGAGATTGCCAGGCTTTGCGAATTGCTGAATGCAGATGTAGATATGGTTCGCAAAGGTATTGGAAGCGATGACAGAATTGGTAGGCGCTTCCTTTTTCCAGGTATTGGTTACGGCGGTAGTTGCTTTCCAAAAGATGTACAGGCTTTGGTAAAAGCTTCATCTGAAGTAAATTACGAATTTGATATTTTGGAAGCTGTAATGAGGGTAAACGAATCACAAAAAACATATTTGATACCCAAAATACAGTCGCAATTCGGAGATGATCTTAGCGGAAAACATTTTGCACTTTGGGGTTTGGCATTTAAACCAAATACCGATGACATTCGCGAAGCTCCTGCTTTATATATTATTGATGCGCTGCTAAACGCAGGCGCAACGGTAACTGCTTTTGATCCGGAAGCGATGGCAAACGTAAAAAGCATAAAAGGTGATACCATCCAATATGCTGAAAATCAATATGCTGCGCTTGAAAATGCAGATGCATTGATTATTGCTACCGAATGGAGTGAGTTCCGTACACCTGAGTTTGAAAAGATTGAAAATTCGCTAAAAAACAAGATAATTTTTGACGGCCGTAATTTGTTCGATTTGGCGCAAATGCAGCAGTTAGGTTACCATTATATTTCAATCGGTAGAAAAGTAGTTACGCAGTAAGTAGTAAAGTGCAAGGCACAAGAAGGCAAGGTACAAGAAACAAGGCACAAGAAGGCAAGGTACAAGGTACAAGGTGCAAGGTATAAAAGGTATAAGGTACAAGAAACAAGGCACAAGAAGACAAGGGGTAAGAAGGCAAGGTGCAAGAAGATAAGGTACAAGAAGATTCAAGAAGACAAGGTGCAAGAAGAGATGGAACAAGAAAATAGGGTACAAAAAGGCAAGAGCAACTCCTGAGGACGACATCATCTAGCGTCGGATAACGACCATCGATAAACAACATAAATAATAAAATATCAAATCAAATAATTGTAAATGGCAATATCAACTCCAACGGAAAGTAACGGCAAGCGTGTGCTTATAACTGGTGCGGCTGGATTTTTAGGCTCGCATTTATGTGATCGCTTTATAAAAGAAGGCTATCATGTTGTGGGCATGGATAATTTGATCACCGGTGATTTACGGAATATCGAACATTTATTTCCTTTAAAACAGTTCGAATTTTATCACCACGATGTGTCCAAGTTTATTCATGTGCCAGGTCAAATTGATTATATCCTACACTTTGCCTCTCCGGCTAGCCCTATCGATTATTTAAAAATACCAATCCAAACTTTAAAAGTTGGATCGTTAGGTACGCATAATTGTCTTGGTTTAGCAAAAGCGAAAAACGCTAGGATGTTGATTGCGTCTACATCTGAAGTGTATGGCGATCCGTTGGTGCATCCGCAAACCGAAGAATATTGGGGAAATGTAAATCCAGTTGGGCCCCGTGGTGTGTACGATGAAGCCAAGCGTTTTCAAGAAGCAATTACCATGGCATATCACACTTTCCACGGCTTGGAAACACGTATTATACGAATTTTTAATACTTATGGGCCGAGGATGCGCCTAAATGATGGCCGTGCTTTACCGGCGTTTATCGGGCAAGCATTACGTGGAGAGGATTTGACTGTTTTTGGCGATGGCTCGCAAACACGTAGTTTTTGTTATGTGGATGATTTGGTGGAAGGCATTTACCGGTTGTTGATGAGCGATTATGCACACCCCGTAAACATCGGCAATCCGGTGGAAATTACATTAAAAGATTTTGCTGAAGAAGTAATAAAATTAACCGGTACCAATCAAAAAATTGTGTACAAACCGTTGCCAAAAGATGATCCAAAACAACGCAAACCGGATATTACCAAAGCAAAAGAAATTTTAGGCTGGGAACCAAAAGTGGGTAGGGCAGAAGGATTGAAAATTACTTATGATTATTTTAAATCGCTGCCGCAAGAAGAATTATATAAACAACCAAAGGAATTTAAATGAGTTAAGAGTTACGAGTTGAGAATTTAGAGTTAAGAATTATGAATTATAAATTAGAAAATACGGATAATTTTAAATAATTAAATATTAATTGATAATTATTAACTCTAAATTCTAAACTCTAAATTCTTAATTCTAAACATGTCGCTTTACCAACATTTGCTAAATAAAAATGAAAAGCTAGCCGTTATTGGGTTAGGTTATGTTGGTTTGCCTTTAGCGCTTGCTTTTGCAAAAAAGATAAGCGTTATTGGGTTTGATATTGATGGAAATCGCATTAAGTTAATGCAACAAAGCATCGATCCGAGCAAAGAATTAAGTAAAGCTGAGTTTCAAAATTGTGATATTATATTTACTTCCGACCCCGACATATTAAAACAAGCCAGCTTCTTCATTATAGCAGTTCCAACACCTGTTGACGATCATAATGTGCCTGATTTAACGGCCGTAAAATCGGCTACAACCCTTGTTGGTAATGTGTTGCAGCTTGGTAATTATGTTGTGTTGGAGCCTACCGTTTACCCTGGCTGTACAGAAGAAGATTGTCTTCCCATCCTTGAAAAACTTAGCGGATTAAAAGTTGGAACCGATTTTAAAATCGGCTATTCACCTGAACGGATAAACCCAGGCGATAAATTACATACCCTACAAAATGTGGTAAAAGTAGTAAGCGGTTGGGATGTAGAAAGCTTGGATTTAATTGCAAAAATTTATGAATTGGTGGTGGAGGCAGGCGTTTATCGTGCTGCTAGTATAAAAGTTGCGGAGGCTGCCAAAGTAATTGAAAATGCGCAACGTGATTTGAACATCGCTTTGATGAATGAATTGTCGATTATTTTCGATAAAATGAATATCAATACTTATGATGTATTGGCAACAGCGGCTACAAAATGGAATTTCCTGCAATTTTCGCCTGGTTTGGTTGGCGGCCATTGCATTGGTGTTGATCCATATTATCTCACCTACAAATCTGCTGAACTTGGTTACGCCTCAAAATTAATTTCTGCAGGGCGTGGAATAAATGATGGGATGGCTGCTTATGTTACCAAAAAAATATTACAGCATATCATCCAATGCAATGGAAATGTGAAACAGAGCAAGGTTTTGGTAATGGGCGTTACTTTTAAAGAAAA
>CAWJTH010000001.1:0-27589 GCA_963845495.1 uncultured Chitinophagaceae bacterium | reverse complement strand
GGAAGGGCTTTTTCATCAACCCACCGCCGTAAACACCGGAATTAACGTAGTGGCTATGGTTGCGGAAAGCCGTAGGTTAAAAGAAGAAGAAAAAAAGGCAAGGTTTTTTTTCCAACCTTTTGACCAAGAGTTTATGCTTTTTGCCACAGAGGTTGAGCAGCAAGAGCGTTATTTAATGCAGCAAATATTATGGGGCAACCTTGCCGGCGACCCTTATGTATTTTGGGGTATTCCAAAAGAAATTCCAAAGGAGCAGGCTACAATGCTCACCGGTATTATGCCATGGGCTTATTTAATAAAAGGCGATGTAGAGCTTACCACAAAAGCATTGTCGATGGTTTTAGGTAAAAAAATAACAGTTGAAAAAGAATGGCTTACAGATCAAGTTACTAAAAGCGAAGCTTTTACGATTAATGAATTGATACTTGGTGAAGATGCCGTAATTGGTTCTGCTTTTTTTGAAGAAGGTATAAGTTGGATTTTTACGATATGGGACATACCTGCTGTTGAAATGGAATATTACACGGCCAATCAGCATTTGGGCAAACTCATAAATTTGTTTATAGATATTTTTATACCCGTTGAAATTGATGTGAAGTTTGATTATAAAACCTCAAAAACACTACAACCCGTTATGAATTATATTTTAGGATATGGATTTACTATTTAAAATCAACAAACGCTAATCAGGAATGACGAACAAGATTTTTACAATAGTACTTGGCTTGGCCGCTATAATGGGCATCGGGTTTATTGCTGCTGCCCAAAGCTTGTGCCAAAGTTTGGCCACCTTCGGCAAAAAACCGGTTGTCATCGGTGTTATTACCGCTTTGCTTACAGCAGGTTCCATTTATCTGGCCACCACTTTTATACGCGACAGCTTTCTTCTTTTTTGGATTATGTCGTTTGTTTTTTTGATTTTTGGTGTCATCCACATGGGTTTTGCCCATCGCAAATTTGTTTATACCGAAGAAACCGACCGTACTAAAGTTATAGCTGCCGAATTTCTTTTTGCAGCGGCAATTATGTTGGTGGCAGCCGTATTATTTTCAGCGTTGCAATTTTTTGTCATCAGCAAACATTTTTTGTTTTATCCATTGCTTTTAACGGCCTTGCTTTTTATAGTGCCTTTTATGCTGCATTATAGTTTTGAAGCCGCATACAATATTCCCACTCCCATTTATAAAAGTTGGATTTATCCGATCGATAATCCTATTGATCCTCCAGAAGACAATGTCAATGAGAAATTATTAGTGATTGCTTTTAAAATACCGAAGAAACTTACCGATGTAGTTAAAACCGATTTTCGTGCAAAAACGCCCGAATCGATTAATTTGGGCGAACTCTTTTATCATTTTGTAAACGACTACAACGAACTTCAAAGCGAAACCAAGGTGCAGATATTGGACGACAAAAAGGAACCGCTTGTTTGGTATTTTAGGTTGAAAAGGATTTGGTTTATACCAGATAAAATGCTTGATCCAACCATTACCGTACGGGAAAATAAAATAAAGGAAAATTCAGTAATCATTTGCGAACATGTTGTTCAAAGCCATGAGCTTCTTTAAGCTGTTAGCTATGAGCGTTGAGCAATTAGCCTTCCGCGAGATATAAGTAAATTTAATTAAAGTAAGTAGTTATTTATAGTCGAATTTAAATACCAATATAAATCCTTAGCAATTAGCTCACAGCTAACAGTTCAAAGCTTAAAGCTTAAAATATGAGAGACAATATCAAACATTTTCCGGTGAATTGGGTCGACGGTATGAAAATCAATAAAAACCTTTTTATTGCGCAAGATCATGCCCATCAAGATCTAATTCAAGATGTAGCCAGTTTGCAGATGTCTCCATTGCGATATGGTATTTTGCCAACGGCCAACGGTGGCAGCTCCACTTTTAATGTAAAAATTTCACTCGACAACCAAAATACCATCCGTGTTTCGGTGTTAAACTGCGATGCGGTTACATCTGGCGGTGCAAGAATCAATATCCCAGGCTTGGGCGTTGCCAACCAATTTGGCTCTGATAATGTACCTGCCACATCATTTCAATTTTCGGCAGCCGCCGGCGAAGATGTGTATTGGGTATTTTTAATGGTAAACCCATTCAACCAGCAACCGGTTGGCACGCCAGATTCCACCGAAAATCCGCCGCGTTTTCCTTTTACCCAACCTTTTTACGAAGTCCAGATTATTAACAACAGCCAGTACAAGCAATTTTCAAATCATCCTTATGCGTTGGCAGTTGGCAAAATATTGGTAAACGGCAGCAGTGTGAATAATGATGATGGCTACATTCCGCCGAGTCTTACCGTTAGTGCACATCCCGATTTAACTAATTTATATGTAGAAATCGATCAGTTTTTAAGCCATTTAGAACAGAAAAGCTCAGCCATCGTTCAAAAAATATTACGCAAAAGCCAACAGAACGAACTGTCGGAACTGGTAATGTATTTGTGCGACCGAACCATGTTGTATCTTGGCCAAACTATTACCCAGCTTCGCTGGTTTGTAATGCACGATTCACCCGCTACCCTACTGGCGCATATTTCCACGTTGGCCAGAATCATGAAAAATACCATCGATTTACGGATCGGCTCAGGCAAAGATGAATTGATGAATTATTTGAGCGAATGGTGCGAATTGAAACAAGGCGAACTGGAAAACATGCTTAGCGGATTGGCCAATTTGCGCTACGATCATAATGACATTAATAGCAATATCCAAAACATTGCAAGGTTTGTGAGGATAACCGGAAAATTATTCGAAACATTGAGCAACCTTGAATTTATTGGCAAAAGAAAAGAAGTTGGCTTTTTTGTTAAGGAAGAACAACAACCCGTTATGGACCCGAGTCAAAAAGCCAGACGACGGTTTTTTGGTTAAAACAGTAATTGGGTAAATTGATAATTGAGTAATTAAGAAAAATACATCTGCCAAGTAAACTCAATTACCTAATTACCATATCACGAACATTAAAATCTAATGAAAATTCAACAATATGAAACCTTTAAATAGTCCCGAAAGAAAATCTGCCTATCTCAATTTTCTGCTATTTTTTGCCATTACCGTTGTTATTGTGGTAATTACTGCTTTTTTTGGCATGAAAGTCCCTTTCAAACAAAACGACCAATTGCAAGAAAAAATAGCTGGTTTTCAAAATGAAAAATCTTTTGCCGAAAATTTTGCTGCCAAATATGCTGATACAAAAGGCATTTTGGACACGGTGAATAAAGCTGGTATTCAAGCAGAGCTGCTCGACCAAAAAATTACCGACGGTATCAAATCGCTTAGTGCCATGGTGGATAACGATACAACAATTGTAAAAAAGAATTATAGCAATATCATCCAAAACTTGGCTGAGCTTCAATTTGCCAAAAAACAATTGCGGGATGTAAGCAGTTCCGACCAAAACATGACCCAATATATGCAACAAATCGAAGGATTGAAAAGTGATTTGGCCAGAGCAAAAGCTGAATCGGATGCATTGCGGATGCAATTGGTTTCATTGTCGCAGGGCAAATAGTAAAAAATTTGTCAACTTAAAGTTGACAAATTTGAACAACGAAGAGCAAAAAATTTGTCAACTTTTAATTTATGCATTTCAAACTATTATGATTTAAGTTGACAAATTTGACATTACGACAAGAATTTTTTAAATCAAAAAACATGAAAAATCCAAACTCATTTCTTAATAATACCAAATTTGGGCTAGACAAAAATGTGATAACCACATTTTTGGTAATGGTAGTGGCTTCAATCGGCATTTTAGGATTTAAATTGTCTAAAAAGCAAGCCTGTACTGCATTTGCCATTTCATCAGCGTCGGTTTCTGCGGGAAAAACAACCGTATTTTTTGTGGGCGATCCGGTTGTTTTTGTAGCAGCATCGCGGGGTTCCCAAGAAATTTTATGGGATTTTGGCGACAACACGCCATCACAATCGGGTAATAATGCGAAGCATATTTACACCCGCGATGGAGGTTATACCGTTTTAGCAACTGTGAATGGTGAATGCGTAGAAAATATACAAGTACGGATAAAACCACTTCCGCCAATGAATACGCAAGCCCCTGAAACGGTTGCCATCAACCCAATTACAGGGCAAGATGCACCAACCGCCAACATGCCGGTTATTTACACGTCATCGGTAAAAGCAGGCAAGTACGAATGGAACATTCTAAATTCTCCCGCATACCCAACCCAACAAACAGAAGTTGCGAATTATAACTTTTCGATTGCTGGAAATTTAATTATCGAATTAAAACTAGATGGTGACCCTACAAAAGTGTATCGCAAACAAATCACGGTTTTGCCGGCTAAAGCTTTGCCAACCGTAGTAACTCCACCGAGCGGAGGCACCAGTCAAAAACCACCACCGCCAATTGTTACGGTTCAAGAACCTGTAAAAAAAGACGACCCTGCAACTACGGTTGTTGCCCCGCCCGTGGAAGTAAAAAAAGAAAAATTGATTATTGCAGATGCTGAATTCAGGATGAAATTCGAAGCGGTACAACGTGGCGAAATAGATGCTGCGGCTTTCAACGACTTTTTGTGCGATGGCGCTTCAACAAGGGTTTTGGTTGAAAACAAAGGCAAAGAATGGCAAACCGTTGCTACGATCTGTACTTTCTTTTCAAAAAATAAAAAAGTAAAACATATTTACGATGTTTCAACCGAAAGGGATGCTAAAAATTGTGTGACGCTGATCCATTTAAAATATAAAACTAGTGGATTTTTGGGACTATAATTAGTAAATAGGTAATTGGTTAAATAAGTAATTATGTCGATAGCCGTCATCAGGAAATTACTCAATTACTTATTTACCCATTTACTATCACCGACCATAAAACATGAAAGATTACCTACGATTACCGCTTCGTTTTGAGCAATTTTTTCAAAAAAATAGGCTGAACACCTGTCCTATCAATCATTCTATTGCTTCCAATTTACATTTACTCATTACAACGGGTTTAGGTGAAAATAAATTAGATTGGGAATACGGCTCCCAATTTTGGGATCAAGATTTTGACATCCACATGTCGAGCGATTCGCGTAGGGAAAGTATTATCAACAGCTTAAAAAAACAAATTGCGTCGTATGAAAAACGGCTGAACAATGTGGCAATTGACGTAAATGTTCGCCAATTGGAAAAACCAGTTGGTATGGGCAGGCAAATTAGGCGCCGCATCGAAATAACCGTAACAGGTGCAATTGCCCGCAGTAACGAACCGTTTAAATTTCAAACTGGATTTTACATTGGCCCGTTGGCATTTGATTAGCTTTGAGCTTTGAGCTGTTAGCTATCAGCCATGATGATAACAACCTTTATATCAATCTAAAACATTTAGAATCAATACACTAAGTTCTCTAACCTCTCATATTTTATTGTTAATCGCTAATAGCTCATAGCTAACAGCTAAAAGCTAGTTTTAAATGGCTTCGCTTAAAAAAGAAAGTATTAAAGACAGGATGCAGAAAACAGCCGCACGGTTGTGGGGTATTCCGGATAATGAAATTGAAACCAATTTTGATCCGCTTGTACTTTTATTGATTGAAGCCTGCGCCGCTGAATTTGAAAAAATTGGCAACGCCATCAATACTTCGCAAGACCGTTTGATTGAGAAATTGGCAGATTTAATAGTGCCAGAATCGGTAATTGGCCCAAAACCGGCTTCTGCCATTGCATCGGCCATGCCCTTAGAACCAATTGCAGAATTTACAAGCCAAACTGCTTTTTCCATACCTCAATCTTATATTAATGAAGTTACCAATACCCGTGTTACGCAACAGGTTTATTTTACCCCAATCGGTAACTTTAGGCTGCTAAAAGCAAAATTGGCTTATGCTTTTATCGGACAGAAATTTTACAAATTGAATGGCAATGCGCCAAAAGAATTAGTTTATAATGGTAGTGGCAATACAACACAAAATATGGTGAATGAAATTTGGCTAGCTATTTCACCCGACAAAAACCTTACTTCACTAGACGGTTTAAGCATTTGCTTCGATTTACGCAGCCATTCAATGGCCTCTTTTTTATACCATAGTCTTGCGCAAACAACTGCTTGGATAGACGGAAAAGAAATAAAGTTAAAAAAAGGGTATCAAAATCAAGTGCAATTTGATTTGAACCCTGAAATAATGTTAAGTGCAGGGCACGATTATGCCAACAAAATAAATCGGCAAATAGCAGCAATTTACCAACAACAATTTATTCACATTACTGAAAATATTCCTGCAACGGCTACCAAACTGCCAGAGGTTATACAAAATGTATTACCCGCCGCCTTGGTGCAAAAGGTTGTTGCAGAACCACTTGTATTTGTAAAAATTGTGCTAGGCAGATATTTTTCGCAAGAAGATTTAGACGGATTGTCGGTGCACATCAATGCTTTCCCAATCATCAACAGAAAATTCCATTCCCAATTTTATCGCACCGATCCTTGGATTAATATCATTCCCATAAATGTGGAAGGCAGCTTTTTAGACATGCATTCCATTCAATCGGCCAACGGCGGAAAATACAAATTCAGGATTTCGGCCGATCAGCAAACACTTGAAGAAGGCGAAGCCTTGATACGGAGTGGCGGCGTTGGCAAAACAAATTCGAGGGAAGTTAGGGATATTATTGCCAATTTGATGGAAGCCATCCGCGATGAAAGTGCCTATTTTAGCGAAACCAGCAACGATTTTATTGCTACCCGGTTAAAAGAAATTTCTCAAATTTTATCTAGGTTAGATGACCAGATGCAGAAATCGAAAGATCGCCAAGCTGTTAGGCAGTACATTTTACTAAAGCCAAAAAATGCTGGTGAAACAGTTACTTTACAATATTGGTCCACCACTGGCACATTGGCCAATCAAATAAATGCCGGCAACGTTCTTACTTCTCAAAACCATACGCTTACCGGCAATAGAGATGCATATTTAATTGGCACCACAACCGGTGGGCGCAACCGCACATCAGACAGTGAAAAGAAAGCCCTGCTAAAACAACAAATTATTTCCAATGGAAAAATTATTAGTGCCTACGACATAAAAATGCTTTGTTTCCAACTATTTGGCAACAATCTACAACAGGTTTCGGTTGAAAAAGGGACAACGGTAGGCAACGGCCGAAGCCAAGGTTTTTCGAGGGTTATTAATGTTCGGTTACAATTATTGGACAAAAATGCGCCTGACGTAACTTATTTGTGCAGAGAATTGGAAACAACTTTAGCTAATGAAGCTAGTTTTATTTATCCTTTTGAAGTAATGGTGGCGTAAGAATTTAATCTTCCACTAAATCCCAACAAGAGAAGTGCTGTATTTTAGTAACGGATCGGGTTTCTTTTTGCAAAGAAAACATAGCGTTTTACATTTTTCCAAAAAGCTAACACAAAATACAGGATAACCGGACTTCCAAAAGTGATAAAGGAAGCATAAATGAAATACAACCGGATTTTAGATGAGGCAATATTGAACCTTTCGCCGATGCTGGAGCAAACGCCGAAAACATTTAATTCAATAAAATTGCGGAACCGATGCATGTGCTAATTATTATCTACATGCAATTTATACAATAATATCTAGATGAAATATTTGTTTTGCAATTTTCATTGTTTTTTATAAAATAATTAAAGCAATTAGGGCCTGAAGGCAAGCCTCCAAGCCCATAATCGCACCTATCAAACACTACCCTAACCTAAAATCCCAAAGCATTATAACCATCTTTTAAGTTATTTTCATCTATTTTTTTGTCGTTATCCGCCATCTGTTAACTAAAAACGTCATCCAATTAAAGCGGGGCTGCCGCCGTACTTCTTTTTATAATTGGCCATGTGGCTATACTTACACCCCTTGTAAAACCTCTGGTAGCAGAATCAGAAACGAAATAATATAAAGGCCATCCTCTAAAAGTGAGCTGTGTTTTTGTGAACACGGAAGCAATGCCAAACTCACTTGTTGCAACGTTTGATGTAATGGCGCTACCACCGGTAACACCTTGATAAATGGGCCAAGTCGGATCATTACTAAAATCTGATTTGGTATACGTATTCTTATTAAAATGATCCGGTGAAAACGCATACAAAGTTCTTCCCCAAGCATCGGTCATGTAAACGGTTGTGCCTGTACCAGCAACCAATGTGCTATCATAATTAGCTCCATTTTTACCAACCAACTGTGTTTTGGCCCATAAAATGGTATAATCAGGCTTTGCCACAAACCAAGTACCACCAACTAAGTCGCCATTTATATCGCCAGCTTTTAAATCGCTGGCATAATAATACAAAGGCCAGTTTTTATATGTGCTTTGTTTGGTTCCATCAGTCCGGGTGATGGTGCCAAAATCACTTTTATTTAATCCGGATGGCAAGTTTAAATTGGCTTTGTAAAACACTGGCCATGCGGCCAAACAGCCGCCGGTACAAGCCGAAGCACCGGTAGCATCAGAAGCAAAAAAGTATAAAGTCATGCCGGCACTATCCGTCATTACATTACCAAATTTTGTGGTAGATGAAAGCAAAATGGTGGTTGTGGGTGGGGTTGGCGCAACAGGCACTTGATTTTTGGTACAAGCGGTTAGGGTAAGCAAAACCATACCCAAACCATAATTAATAATTTGATTTAGTTTCATAATAACTTAGTTTTTATTGAAAATTGATAAATTTTGAAATAATTTGGGAAAAAGACTCCCCTGCCCACTGAAGGGATATTGGTGCTTTTTCAAAATTGTTAATTGTAGAAATAGAAATATCAGACATCTTTACATCTTACGTCAGATATCTTTGTTCTATTTCCAATTAATTCGGCTTTTTGCGTGTTTGCTGATATTGAAATTCCTAGAAATATTAAATCCAAAATAAATATCTCCTTTGCTCCAACTGCCGGTTGTTTGCGCCAAATATTGGCTTTCGATCATGCTTTGAGAATTGCTAAAAACCAATTGAAAAACATGACCACCTGTTTCGATATCGTAGCCTACAGAAAAAGAATTGTGCACTTCGTAGGAAACAACTTGATTTACCGGAAGAAAATTGTACTCTACATTAATGCTGCTTCGCTTGGTAATCTTCATTCTCGCACCGGTGCCCAGGGCAAACAAAAAGTTTTTATCCAACTGCGAAGGCACCAAATTGTAACGCAGATAAGTTGGCGTAATTTCTATGGAAAGATATCGGTTAAACTTTCTTGCCACCAATAATTGGGCGGTGTAAGCCGTACGATAGCTGGCGGTTAAGTAAGGTTTTGTTGCATCTTTTTGGGTGTAATTAGAAATTGTACCGAGCACACTGGCAGAAAAAGGCATTTTTTCGCTGCCGTCTGTTTGCATCAAACATTTATATTTTAAATAACCATCAAAAGTTTTTAGGTAGCTGCTTCTTCCAACACCAACCGCAAGCCTATCGGTAACGCCAAAATCAAGACCAAGCCTTAAAGTGGCATTATCCAAACCAAAAAGATTGTAACTACCATCGTTTATTTTTCCAAAACGGTGCTGGATCACAAAGCTTAAAGCACCCGCCGCAGGCGATTCTATCGTTTGCATATTTACCACATGCGTAGCCTTAAAAGTGCCTGTAACATAGCCTTGCTTTGCATTTGCCGACAATGAATCGTTCAGCATATTCAACAAAGTACTGTCTTGCGCCATTGATTGATGAAAGCCAACAAATAGTAGAAAAAGGATAGGAATTAGTTTGATATTCATATAGGCTATATTTTAATTTAGGTATCAAAAACCCAGAAAGAGAGAAGAAATTGTCATTTTCAATGCCTTGCTTCCGCTTGCAGCTTAAAGCTTTTGGCTTGCAGCTTATTTAGTTGGGTTACAATCAATTTGAACGTTTACACTCATTTCTTTGGCAATTTTATCCCGAACTACCGATGGGATGGTAATATTGTAATCCTCTGGCTTTAGTTTAAAAGACGATCGACCTAGCAATTTTCCGCCTTTTACTTCTATGGTTGCAGGCACTTCAAGCGGCTTGGTAACGCCATGCATGGTAAGGCTGCCTTTTACGGTTACATTATATACTCCATCTTTTCCAATCGGAACATCACCAACATAAGCGCCTGTAAAAACCGCTTTTGGATATTTATCACTTTCAATATAATTTTCGTTGAAATGTTCTTGCATCAAAGCCTTTTCAAACAAAAAACCTTTCACCAGCAGCGTAAATGCAATGTTTTTTTTACCCGCATCTATTACCGCATATACTTGGTTATTTTCTGCTTTTATATCTTCCAATGGCATTTTTGAATAGAAACCAATCAAGCCGTTTCTGGTCATAAAAGTTTGTGCGTAACTTGCTGCATAACAAGCAATTGAAAAGCAGGATACTAATAAATACTTTTTCATTTTTAATAGTTTTATGGTTTACCAACTAAGAAACCTTAGGAAATCGAAGAAGGCATAAAATGAATTACCTGACTGTATTGACGTAGTTTCTAAATAAACATATCGTGATTATAGATTTTTCTTAAGTTTTCTTAAGTACCTTAGGTGGTTAATTGTTTTTTGCGCCTTGGTGTACCCATGCCACAATTGTGTTTATACTACAAGCATCCATTTTTGGTAATCCGTAAGGCATGCCCACATAACCCGTGGCATGCGTTACATTGCCTACCAAATAGCCATTAATTGCCCATTTCGAAAGATTAGCAAACGTACTTAAGTCAATTCCGCCGCTGCCACCCGTGCTGCCCGCGCCATGACAACTGTAACAATTTGCTTTTAAAACGCCCACAACACCAACACTATAAGTAACTAACGTCGTATCGCAAGTAGTAATGGGCGTGGTGGTAGTTGATCCTGAAAGTAGGTCTTCGCTACTTTTACTACAAGCGACGATTAAGAAGGTTAGGCACACGGATAACCCTGTGAAGAAAACTAGTTTCTTTCGCATACTTTTTGTTTTAGGTTGATAAATAATGATGTGCTATTTGCTTTTAAAAGCAATAAAAAAATTAAATTTGAAATAGGTATTATTTTTCCAAGGCGCAGTCCACCAAGTTTACGTCCATTAAATAACCCGTACACAATCCTTTGATCGTTATAACCGAACCTTTTGTAGGCAATGGCAGCTTTTCATGATCTGTTTTTATACTGCAATTAATACCGCCCATTTCCCCACCTTTCAATTCAACAGTCATCGTGGTATCTGTTTGCTGTGCATCCGTTACCTCTCCTTTTGTTTCAATTATCTTATCTAAAAACTTTTTATTGGAGGCTGCTTCATCTTTTTGGTATTGGTTGAACATATCAACAGCATCGATGGTAACGTCTGCCGTTTTATTGGCAAGGTTTGCCCGTGGCCGATGGTATTGATAAAATCCCCAACCTGCAAGGCATAGCAATACTATCCCAGCGATAAAAAAATATTTTTTTCGCATCGTAAATGATTTTAAATATGTTCTGTTTACTTATGAAAAGGAACCGTAATACCAATATTTACACCCGAACTCGTAATCGGAAGGCTGCCAATACCAAGCCCTTTCAACGGAATGTTTAAATATGGGTTGACTCTTAGGCTTACCAATTTGCCGATTTTATGCTCGTACCCAACACTTAAATTTAGAATTGAGAAAAGATTATTCCCAGAATTGTTATACGTTTTCATAGCATACCACGAATTGCCATTCATCTCCGCTTCATAATTGTAAGCCTCGCTTTTCATAAAGTAAGAAGATAACCCCACGGTACCAAAGAACAATGTTTTTTTGTTTTGGCGCATGTTGTACCTAAAAGCTATCGGTAATTCAAACATGTTGCAATTGCCGTTCATGTCGGAAAGGGTTATGGTGCTTGGGATTGAGGTGCGAGATTTATTAAAATAAGAGCCGTCTGTATAATATTGTTTTTTGTCCCACAACAAACCTGTTTCAAAAGCAATGTGTTTGTTTAAATTATATCCTATCAATATGCCATAATTATAGCCAACTTTTTTAATGCCTTGGCTTTTAACACTACTGGCGTCAATTCCGCCCAACGCGCTAACGTAAAAACCCTTTATTTTTTCCGTACTTTTCTTATCCGCCTTTTTAGCTACGCTTTTTGTTGTATCGGTATTTTTGAAATGAGTAGCGGTCTCATTCAGCTTCGCCAATTTTTGTGTAGTGTCTATTGCTGATGGATTTTTATTTTCATTAGGAGATTGCTTATCAACATTGTTTTGCACCGGGTTTATTGTATTTATTGTGCCATCATTTAATTTGTTGTTTGAAAGTGTGTTGCCATCTGTAGTTATTTTTTTTTCTCCAGCTTTATCATTTGCTGTGCTTTTTATTACATCCAAACTATTTTCTATCGGTATTTTCTTATCACTGTATAAAGTATTGTGTGAAACGTCAGAATTAGTATTTCCACTCACTTTGTTATACCCAACCTTATTAATTGGAATGTTAGATGGAGTTTCCTTTACAGTTTGTTGTTTACTATTTACAATAGTTTTATCATCCTTATTATTTTGATTATCATTACTTTGAGATGTTTTATTTAATTGATCGGTAGAAGTTGTAACTATAACCTTGGCATCGTTTTTAGTATTTGATTTACCATTAAAATAAGCATTGCATAACCATCCCATCGGAAAGAGCAATATCAGCCACAATAATTTTCTATTGCTTTTCTCAGCTTTTTGTTTCGTGTAAGGCAAAGGAGTGCCTATTGCTGCATCTGGCAGCTTTCCTGCTATTTTGTCCCAATCTGCACCGTCCGTTTTAAGGGGATAATGGCTTGCAGCTTTGCGGAACAGTTCATCCATATCGTTTTCTAAATCGCCCATACTGATACAGCCTCCTGTTCTTTAATAAATTTTTGCAATAATGCCCTTGCTTTTGATAGATTTGATTTTGAGGTACCTACCGAAATACCTAGCGCTGCGGCAATTTCGTGGTGCTGAAAACCGTCTATCGCAAACATATTAAACACAACCCGATACACAGGCGGCAACTTTTTTACTTGTATCATCAATTCTTTGTATAATAATTTTTGATCGGCATTGCCGCTTTTGTCTGCCTCTTCCCATACATAATTTGGTATGCCGCCAATCTCAAACACCATCCCTTTTTTCCTCAATTCGTCTATCGAAGAGTTTACCATAATGCTTCTCATCCAGCCCATCAACATTTTTTCCAGATCTGCTTCGCTGGTATATTCAAATTTTTCTATGTTTTTAAACACTTTCACAAAACCATCATTTACAATATCTACGGCCGTTTCGTACCGATGGACGTACCTAAAAACAATTTTTAATGCGTAGCCGTAATATTGTCCGTACAATATTTTTTGGCATCCGTGCTCGTGCTTTTGGCAGCCTCTAATTATGTTCTGTAAATTCTCCAGAATAATGGCGTTGTTAGGTTATGTACAATTTGGTAGGGTTATAATGTGAATACGAAAGACAGTAAATAGAGG
Source organism: uncultured Chitinophagaceae bacterium (assembly GCA_963845495.1). Taxonomy (GTDB): domain Bacteria; phylum Bacteroidota; class Bacteroidia; order Chitinophagales; family Chitinophagaceae; genus JAZKFT01. Next base: position 14,187 of record CAWJTH010000001.1, on the reverse strand, counting down.
TTGCCTGTGAGATAAAAAAAATTTGGATCATGAAACGTGAATCGTCAGTCGTAGGTGGTTCATTAATTTCGAAGTTACGTTTCAATTTGCCATTGCCAATCTACATTATTGTTAGGAAAGATAAGGTTTTTCTATTTAGGATCAATCCACGGTTGCCGTAGTGGTCACTAATTTTAAAACTACGTCATAATTCGCTTCCTAAATCAGTATATTATTGTAAGAAAATTAGATTTTTCTATTTTGAACCGACTCACAATTACCGATTCATAGCTTACTATTCATAATGGCTGGATAAAATATATTTTAAAACATAGAATACCTTTTTTCGATGGTCATAGTTTTGTAAATTTGCGGCAACAGAAATCAGATTTGCCGTATGGTATCCAAAACCTTATCTCCAAATCTATCTTTCATCCTATAATTTTTCAACTTTTTGTGTTATGGTTTTCGATCTGGACATGATTAAAAAAGTGTATGCAAATTTCCCCGGAAGAGTGGAAGCTGCACGCAAGGCTGTAGGCCACCCTTTGACTCTTACAGAAAAAATATTGTACGCCCACCTTTGGCAGGGCGATGCCACCACCGCCTTTGAGCGTGGCAAAAGCTATGTAGATTTTGCGCCAGACCGCGTTGCGATGCAGGACGCAACCGCACAAATGGCATTGTTGCAATTTATGACTTCGGGTCGTGCCAAAGCCGCCGTACCAAGCACGGTACATTGCGACCACTTGATTATGGCAAAAACTGGAGGTACAGAAGACCTTGCCAAAGCTGTAAATGAAAGCAGTGAAGTATTTAATTTTCTTTCTTCTGTATCAAATAAATACGGAATCGGTTTCTGGAAGCCCGGTGCTGGTATTATTCACCAAGTGGTGTTGGAAAACTACGCTTTTCCAGGTGGAATGATGATTGGAACCGATAGCCACACCGTAAATGCTGGCGGTTTAGGTATGATTGCCATTGGTGTTGGCGGCGCCGATGCAGTGGACGTAATGGCCGGTTTGGCTTGGGAATTAAAAATGCCTAAACTAATAGGTATTAAACTAACCGGCAAATTGAGCGGTTGGGTAAGTGCAAAAGATATTATTTTGAAGGTTGCCGGCATTTTAACCGTAAAAGGTGGAACTGGTGCCGTTGTTGAATATTTTGGCGAAGGTGCCAAAAGTTTAAGCTGTACCGGCAAAGGAACCATTGGAAATATGGGTGCCGAAATCGGTGCTACCACTTCAACTTTTGGATACGATGAAAGCATGGAACGCTACTTGCGCAGCACTGGTCGTAATGAAGTAGCCGATGCCGCAAACGCCGTTAAAGAATGTTTAACCGGCGACGATGAAGTGTATGCTGATCCTGAAAAATACTTTGACCAAGTAATTGAAATTGATTTGAGCGAATTAGAACCATATTTAAATGGTCCGTTTACGCCAGATTTGGCTACGCCGATTTCTAAAATGAAAGAAGCCGCTGCTGCAAACGGCTGGCCTACAAAATTGGAAGTTGGCTTAATTGGAAGCTGCACCAACAGTTCGTACGAAGATATCAGCCGCTCAGTAAGTTTGGCCAAACAAGTAATAGATAAAGGTTTAAAGCTTAAAGCTGATTTCACCATAACACCTGGTTCTGAGCAAGTTAGGTTTACTATTGAAAGGGATGGTTTCCTTAGCACTTTTGACCAAATTGGTGCAAAAGTGTTTGCTAATGCTTGTGGGCCATGTATTGGGATGTGGGATAGAACAGGTGCAGACAAAAAAGAGAAGAACTCAATTGTTCACTCCTTCAACAGAAACTTTGCTGCCCGCCAAGATGGCAACCCCAATACTTATGCCTTCGTGGGTTCGCCTGAATTAGTAACCGCTTTGGCCATTGCGGGAGATTTAACCTTCAATCCATTAACCGATACGCTGGTAAATGAAAAAGGCGAAATTGTTAAATTGGATGAACCAAATGGTTTAGAATTACCCGCCAACGGTTTTGCAGTGGATGATGCTGGTTACCAAGCACCTGCCGAAGATGGAAGTGGTGTTCAAGTAGTGGTAGATCCAGTAAGCAATCGCCTACAATTGCTTTCTCCCTTCGCAGCTTGGGAAGGCCATGATTTGACAGGTTTAAAACTGTTGATTAAAGCAAAAGGTAAATGTACGACCGACCATATTTCAATGGCCGGCCCATGGTTGAAATACCGTGGACATTTGGATAATATTTCAAATAACCTATTGATTGGTGCCATCAACTTTTTCAACGGCAAACCAAATTCTGTAAAAAATGAACTAAGTGGTTCTTATGGTCCGGTGCCAGATACACAACGTGCATACAAAGCTGCTGGAATTGGAACCATAGTTGTTGGCGACGAAAACTATGGTGAAGGTAGCAGCCGCGAACACGCTGCGATGGAGCCACGCCACTTGGGCGTTCGTGCGGTGTTGGTAAAAAGTTTTGCCCGTATCCACGAAACAAACCTTAAAAAACAAGGCATGTTGGCGCTTACTTTCAACGATAAAGCCGACTACGACAAAATTTTAGAAGATGACACTTTCGACATTTTAGGCTTGGAACATTTTACCGCAGGCGAACCTTTGACCGTTGTTTTGCACCATGCCAAAGGCGGCCAAGAAAGCATTTTGGTAAACCATACCTATAATGAACAACAAATTGAATGGTTTAAAGAAGGCGGTGCCTTAAATATTATCCGCAGGGAATTTGCAGCGGCGAATGCGTAAGACACTAGTAGTTAGTAGTTAGATATTAGTAGTTAGACAATACAGGAGCGGCACTTTTGGGTGCCGCTTTTTTGTGTCAAAAAAAACAAGGTTTTATAAACGTAAGCAAATAAATAGGACTAGCTTTTTGAAAACGAGGAATGTTATAAAAATTGGAAGAAAAAACAAGACATTATTGATTCAGCCCAACATAATGCAGGCTTTAGAAACTTTATTGAATCCATCAATTTAATTGAGCTTGCGATTGGATAGGCAAGCATCAAGAAATCTCCATCCAAAAATTTCTCCTACCGTTCATAATCGTTTAGTTACATAAGTATTAAAAAAGATGTTTCTTGTGGTAAATTTAACTGCCATGAAAAAAATGATTGCGGCTTTTGCTAGTTTCTTGTTTTTACAAGCCAATGCACAACTTACTACGCCGCCCGATGGTGGCAATAAAAAAGCTAGTGTTACCGAAAAAATCGGGATTACCGATGTTACTATCAATTACGACCGGCCTGGCGTAAAAGGCCGCGAAGGGAAAATTTGGGGAACCTTGGTGCCGTATGGTTTTAATGATCTAGGTTTTGGAACGAGTAAAGCTGCTCCTTGGCGGGCTGGTGCCAACGAAAGCACAAACATCGAATTTTCTACCGATGTGAAAATTAACGGCCAGCCGTTGCCCGCTGGAAAATATGGCTTTTTTATTGCCGTTGGGAAAGATAAAAGCACCATTATTTTTTCGCACAACAACACTGCTTGGGGTAGTTTCTTTTATAATCAGGCGGAAGATGCTTTGCGGGTAGATATCACACAACAACAAATGGATAAATTGGTGGAACGCCTAAAATATGAATTTATGGATGAAACAGAAACCAGTGCCACTATAGCTTTGGAATGGGAAAAATGGATGTTCCCTTTTAAAGTAGAAGTGGATTTAAATGCAACACAACTGGCTTCTTTCCATAAAGAACTACAAACGAACAGGGGATTTGATTGGAAGGCTTATGTGCAAGCGGTTGATTGGTGCGTGGCACACAACACCAATTTGGAAGAAGCTTTAAAATGGGCCGATTATGGTATCTCGGGTCTTTTTGTGGGCGAGAAAAACTTTAGGACCATGGCCGCAAAAGCTTCGGTTTTAAAAGCATTGAACCGCAATGCAGAAGCTGATGCCATTATGCAAGAAGCATTACCGCTTGGCAAAGCAAATGAAGTACATGCTTATGCCAGGCTATTATTGGCCAATGGACAAAAAGCTGCTGCTATTAAAGTATTTACAGATAATTATAAAAATTTCCCCAATACTTTTACGACTAATATGGGTATGGTAAGGGCCATGAATGCAGATGGCAAACCAAAAGAAGCACTTAAATATGCACAAGCAGCACTGCCACAAGCGCCGGATCCAGCTAATAAAGCTGCTGTTGAAGGTATGATCGAGACTTTCCAAAAAGGTGAATTGGTTAAGTAGAAAACCAGGGAACAAGAAGGCAAGAATTCAAGAAGACAAGTCACAAGTAGATTACACGTAAATCACTTAGCATGGAATTGCCTGCTTGTAACTTGAATTCTTGCCTTCTTGTTCCTTGTCTTCTTCCGCCTTGCCTTCTTGAATGCTTGCCTTCTTGCACCTTGCCCTCTTGAATGCTTACCTTCTTGCGCCTTGTCCTCTTGAATTCTTGCCTTCTTGTCCCTTAAAATTTGTTCTTTTGCAGTATGGAAATTACAGAACGAGAAAGGAATTTTATGCAGATGGCTATTGCAGAATCGAGGCTGGGTATGGAAAGCGGCCATGGCGGCCCGTTTGGCTGCGTTATTGTAAAAGGCGATGAAATTGTTGGCCGGGGACATAATTGTGTTACTTCTACGCACGACCCTACCGCCCATGCAGAGGTAACCGCTATCCGCGATGCCTGCAAAAAACTGAATACTTTTCAATTAACAGGTTGCGAACTGTACACCAGTTGCGAACCTTGCCCCATGTGTTTGGGTGCCATTTATTGGGCCCGGCCCGACAAAACATATTTTGCAAACACCAAAGCAGATGCCGCCGCTATTGGCTTCGACGACCAATTTATCTATGATGAAATTGCTTTGCCGATTCCCGAACGCGAAATGAAAATGGTGACCATCACTTTGGAAGATGCCAAAAAAGTGTTTGATGACTGGGTGAAGAAAACAGATAAGATTGCTTATTAGTCAAAATCAGGATTGAAATGATTGAAGGATTAAAAGGGTAGTGTAAAAATAAATTGTGGTATTAATTTAATTTAATCATTCTAATCTTGCTTACCACAATCTTGTTTTATCATTCAATCATTCAGGTCCTGGTTAAAACAATCAGACAAAATCACAAAAATCAGATAAATCACAGTTCAGACAATGTTCACAAAAATTGCCGACACATACAAACGTTCATTTTCCGGCCTTAGCCGCGAAACATGGCTGCTGAGCTGGGTAATGCTCATTAATAGAGCTGGCACCATGGCCGTACCTTTTATGGGGTTGTATGTAACCCGTTTTTTGCATCGTCCATTAACTGATGCTACTTTATTGATCAGTTTGTTTGGTGTCGGGTCTGTTTTTGGTGCCATTGTAGGTGGCAAAATGACCGATGTAGTTGGTTTTAGGCCGGTACAAATTTTTGCGCAATTGGTTTCGGGTTGCCTCTTTATAGTGTTTTCATATTTGCGGCACTTCCCAAGCATGTGTGTGTTAACGGTGCTGATTAGCTTCATTTCTGAATCTTTTCGCCCCGCCAATTTTACGGCAATTGCGGCTTATGCTGCCGAAGGCAAGCATACCCGTTCTTACTCGCTTAACCGTTTGGCCATTAATTTAGGCTGGGCTATCGGTGGCAGCTTGGGCGGCATTATCGCTTCTATTAATTACCAATTGTTGTTTTGGGTGGATGGTATTAGCAATGTGCTGGCAGGGCTTTGCATTGTTTTCTTTTTGCCTTCGGCCAAGGCATTCAAAAAAACGATGCAAACCACGTTGGATAATATTAAGGCATTGCCGCCATGGAAGGATATGGTGTACATGAAATTTACCGTGATCTGTACCTTTTTTGCCACTTGCTTTTTCTTGCTTTTTCGGCTGATACCCATTTTTTGGAAAACGGATTGGCATGTAAACGAAGCTTATATTGGGATGATTCTGGGCATCAATGGTATTATTGTTGCCATTTTTGAAATGGTATTGGTGGCCCGTTGGGAAAACAAACGGTCACCATTTTCATACATTGTTACAGGTGTCTTACTTACCAGCACTGCCTATTTTTTAATGATGTCGCCCGGTTATTTCCCCATTATTTTTGCCATAATGGGTGTAATACTAATAAGCGTTGGCGAAATGTTGACGCTGCCTTTTATAAACGGATTTGTAATGAAGCGAAGCAGCGAAGCCACCCGTGGGCAATATGCGGCAGCTTACACTCTTACTTGGAGCATTGCCCAAGTTATTGGGCCGTTAGGCGGTGGTTTTGTAGCCGAAAAATTGGGTTACCGTTTTCTTTGGGCATTGCTGGCAATTATTTGCTTGTTTTGTGCTTTTGCTTTTAAACAAATGGGTCGCAGCCTTGAAACACAAAAAGTTGAACCACAAAGGCAGGAAGGAAAAGAAATTGTACAAAGGGAGGAAATAGGTGAAAATATTTAACCATCGCCCAGAAATAAAATAATCCACCATTTTAAACCGCAAAGAAGCAAAGGGCGCAAAGAAAATTAGATTCTTTGCGCCCTTTGATTCTTTGCGGTTCTATTAAAACATCGCTTTGTGCTACTCTTCTTTTCTTCCTGACTTTTTCTTTGCGCCCTTTGCTTCTTTGCGGTTCTATTAAAAAATCACTTTGTGCTACTCTTCTTTTCTTCCTGACTTTTTCTTTGCGCCCTTCTTCTTTGCGGTTCTATTAAAAAATCACTTTGTGCTACTCTTCTTTTCTTCCTGGCTTTTTCTTTGCGCCCTTCTTCTTTGCGGTTCTATTAAAAAATCACTTTGTGCTACTCCTCTTTTCTTTCTGACTTTTTCTTTGCGCCCTTCTTCTTTGCGGTTCTATTAAAAAAATCGCTTTGTGCTACCTTTTTCTTTGTAGTTCAAAAAAATCATTTAAACGTTTCGTTCAAAACTTCGGCCAAACGCAATCCGCCTTTTAGCAATTGGTTATTCAAATCATCTTGAAAAATAAAAACATATTTGTAGCTAAGCTTGGTATTTATAGGCGATTGTGCGTAAATTTTATCGGCCATTACATGCGATTCATAAAACCAATCTTCCAAACTTGATTGTTGGATTGCCTTTTGTTCGCTTTCGGTTTTTACATCTAACACGGTTGCATATTCGGTATAACTGTACTGCGTGTTATCAATCAATCCACTATCCCAAAGCGAATGCAGGTTGGTTGGCTTTTCAAACCATGTTAAGGCAACTTTATTACCACCTTGGTCTTCATCGCGGCCAACATGAAGTGGTTGATGCAGATCGCCAATAAAATGGATTAAAAACTTTAATGCATTTTGCCTTTTTTCAACCGGCAGCGATTTATCCTTTACTTGCGCAATCATGGCTGGTATTTGGGTGTAAAGGTTTTCACCCTTCAGGTTTTTCAGGTCTTGCACAAACTCATCATGGCCAATATTACCCGGCAAATCTACATAATGCCATTTAGTGGTAGCGTCCCATTGGTGGGTGGTGTCCGATCTGATGAAATCAGGCCAGCTGGCCCAAAAAGCCATTGGTTCTTTTCCAAACAATTCGGCAATTCCACGTTTTGCCTTTTTTGTTAAATGTCGTTGCGCTATTTCTGCAACAACCCTATGGCCGGTGGTGCCCCAAGCAAAAGATTGTTGAACCGCAAGCATTGCAATAGCCATAAATAATACCTTGGAAAATAATTTCATGCATTCAATTTTTAAGTGCGTCAAAGTAAGGCGAAAAAGCTGAAAGCAAGAAGCTAAAAGCTATGAGCATTGAGCATTGAGCTTTGAGCCCCTTAAAAAAATGCCATCTATTTGCCAATTAGCTCAAAGCTCAGGGCTAATAGCTCACAGCTTATCCATTATATAGCTCACAGTTATCCATTATTCATTTTTTCCATTATCCATTATCCATTTATCTTAGTGGCCTGAAAAATCTTGATTGTATGCCGACTCCTTATCAAATTAAAAGCCTGGAACAATACCATAGTGATTATCAAAAAAGCATCGAAGATCCAGCATCTTTTTGGGCCGATGTTGCCGAACATTTTACTTGGAAAAAAAAATGGGACACCGTATTAGACTGGAATTTTAAAGAGCCGAAAATAGAATGGTTCAAAGGGGCAAAACTAAATATCACCGAAAATTGCCTCGACCGCCACCTAGAAAAAAACGGCGATAAACCCGCCATTATTTGGGAAGCGAACGACCCAGAAACCGACCACCGTATTTTAAGTTATAAGGAATTGCATTTTAAAGTAATGCAATTTGCCAATGTGCTAAAAAATAATGGCATAAAAAAAGGCGACCGCATTTGTATTTACATGGGTATGGTTCCCGAACTGGCCATTGCGGTGTTGGCTTGTGCACGGATAGGCGCCATCCACTCAGTAGTTTTTGGTGGTTTTAGCGCACAAAGCATTGCCGACAGAATTCAAGATGCGCAGTGCAATTTGGTGATTACTTGCGATGGAAGTTTTCGTGGCAATAAAGTGATCCCACTAAAATCTGTTATTGATGATGCTTTGATCGGTTGCCCGTCGGTTAAAAAAACAATTGTTTGCACGCATACCCGTACGCCCGTGAGCATGATAAAAGACCGTGATGTGTGGTGGGAAGATGAGATAAAAAAAGTAGAAACCCAAGGCAATCCATATTGCCCAGCCGAAGAAATGGACGCCGAAGACATGCTGTTTATTTTATATACTTCTGGCAGCACCGGCAAGCCAAAAGGCGTGGTGCATACCCAGGCGGTTACATGGTTTGGGCCAATTATACTTTTTTGAATGTTTTTCAATACCAACCCGGACAAGTACATTTTTGCACGGCCGACATCGGCTGGATTACCGGCCACACCTATATTTTGTACGGACCGCTTAGCGCTGGTGGCACTTCCTCATATTTGAGGGTATTCCAACTTACCCCGATGCTGGCCGTTTTTGGGAGATTGTCGACAAGTTTAAAGTAAACATTTTATATACTGCCCCAACCGCCATCCGCAGTTTAATGGGTTTTGGTTTAACGCCTTTGATGGGCAAGAAAATGGATTCTATAAAAGTGCTCGGCACGGTTGGCGAGCCCATCAATGAAGAAGCTTGGCATTGGTATGATGAAAATATCGGCAAGAAAAAAAGCCCGATTGTAGACACTTGGTGGCAAACAGAAACAGGCGGCATTTTAATCAGCAATTTAGCAGGTGTTACACCAGCTAAACCAAGTTTTGCAACCCTGCCTTTGCCGGGTGTGCAGCCAGTTTTGGTGGATGAAAACGGAAAAGAAATAGAAGGCAACGATGTATCTGGCAACTTGTGCATCAAAGCACCGTGGCCTGGCATTTTACGCACCACTTATGGCGATCATGAGCGCATGCGCCAAACCTATTTTAGCGCATATCAAAATATGTATTTTACTGGCGATGGCTGCTTGCGGGATGAATCCGGCAATTATCGCATTACCGGCCGTGTGGATGATGTGCTAAATGTAAGCGGCCACCGCATTGGAACCGCCGAGGTAGAAAATGCCATTAACATGCACGCAGGTGTGGTAGAAAGTGCTGTGGTTGGTTATCCGCATGATATAAAAGGACAAGGTATTTATGCGTATGTTATTTACAACGGCCGTTCAGATGATCATCACCTTACCCGCCAAGATATTTTCCAAACCGTGAGCCGCATTATTGGCCCAATTGCCAAACCTGATAAAATACAATTTGTAAATGGGTTACCAAAAACCCGTAGTGGCAAAATTATGCGGCGCATTTTGCGGAAAATTGCCGAAGGTGAAACTAGTAATTTGGGTGATACGTCTACTTTGCTAGATCCAGCGGTGGTAGATGAAATAAAGGACGGGAAATTGTAATGGCCACAGGTTTATTGCCACAGATTCACAGATTAAATACTCAATAATCGTTGATTGTTCGTCTTTGCGAGGGTTCTTGCACGAAGCTCGCAAAGACGAACTTTAAAATATTTAATAATTAATTTTCATTTTGCAAACCTACATTTCCATACTTCGAGGCATAAACGTAAGCGGCCATAAAATGATAAAAATGGACGCTTTAAAAAAGGTGTATGAGGAAATGGGATTTAAAAATGTAAAAACTTTTATTCAAAGCGGCAATGTAATTTTTCAGGATAAAGAAACAAATATTAAAACGCTGGAAGATAAAATTGCGCATCAAATTAAAACCGAATTTTCTTTTGACGTTCCCGTTATTGTTAAAAGCTTAAAAGAAGTAGAAACAATCTTTTTAAACAATCCATTTATCAACAATCAAAATAAAGACATCAATAAATTACACGTTACCTTTTTAGCGATCAAACCTGAACAAGCAAATATTGAAAAGATAAAAGGTGATTTTGGAAAAGATGAATTTATTATTACCGATTCAGCGGTTTATTTATTTTGTCCGATTGATTATGGACATACCAAATTAAGCAATACATTTTTTGAAAATAAATTAAAAGTAACCGCCACCACCAGAAATTGGAAAACCGTTACTGAATTGGTTAATTTAGCGAAGCAATATAAGTAATTAGTAGTTGGTAATTAGTAATTAGTAATTGGAATCTGAAATTGATATTTCGGATTGAAAAAATCACGGTTCTATCTAATTACTAAATACTAAGTACTAACTCCTGTTTTCAATTCGCCAACGCTTTATTATATTTATTCCGGTAATCAATCGGCGACAAACCGGTAATTTTTTTAAATGTCAAGCGGAATGCTTTATTGTCTACATATCCAACATCGTACATTACTTCGTTAATGTTTTTAGTGCTGGTTTCAAAATTCCTTTTTGCCACTTCTATTTTCACCCGTTGGATATATTCGGAAACCGTATTGCTAGTTGCTTTTTTAAATCTGCGTTCTAATGTTCGCCTGCCAATCGCAAACATGCTCGACAATTGGTCGACCGTTATTTTATCATCAAAATTATTTTCAATAAATTCTTGCGCTTTTTTAATTGGTTCGTCTTCGTGTCCTTTTTGCCCTTTAAAAATAATAAAAGGCGACTGGCTATTGCGATCAATATCAATCATAAATGCTTTTGATATAAAAATAGCCACTTCCCTCCCGGCAAATTTTTCAATTAAATACACCAATAAATTTAAATAAGAATATGCGCCGCCGCTAGTGTAAATACCGTTTTCCTCTGTAATTATTTTATCGTCTACCAAGTTTACATTGGGAAACATTTTCCTAAATTCGTTTGCCATGCTCCAATGTGTAGCGCAACTTCTTCCATCTAATAAACCAGTTGCGGCCAACAGAAATGCGCCAACACAAAGACTGGCCAACTCCGCTCCTGCTTTATGCTTTTCAATAATCCAAGGAACTAATTCCGCGTTTAATTCCAAAGCGGTTGTCAAATCGCCGTGCATCGCTGGAATAATAATTAAATCGGTTTTTTTCACATCCTCCAACAAAATATCCGGCTGAATAATAAACACCCCATTGCGCTGACTTATTGTTTCACTAACACCAACCAATTGAATATCAAACAATTGCTCTTTACCCATTTCAGCCATCAGCATATTTACATGACTTAAAATTTGATGTGTACCATCTATATTTGGTAAACTGGTATGGCCAAGCGGAACAAGAATCGATACATGCTTCATGGTGTAAATATAAAAAAAACCAAGCATTCGGCTACTGCATTTCATTTCTGTAAGCCATAAAATAGTAAATCTTCGTCCCTTTAAAGCACAAGGGCATTATTGTCGCAATTCACCCCTGAAATTGCCGTGTTCATACTTTTCATTTACATTAAATCATATTAGGTTTGTAATATCATTTAAAACTAAGCCTTATGGATACATTTAATTTACTAGCAGATGTGAATGTATTTTGTATAGACGTCCCAACTTTCCCCAATGGCATACCTGAAGCTTTTGACGCGTTATCGAAACTTTTACCAACTATGGAAAACCGCGTTTTTTACGGCATATCTTACATGGATAAAATGGGTAAAATAATTTATAATGTAGCAGTTTCATCAACATCCGCCAATGAAGCCGAGCGATATAATTGCGAACCATTTACCATAAAAAAAGGGGAATATTTAGCCGCAACAATTATGGATTGGCGTGAAAATATTCCAGGAATCGGTAAAACATTTCAAGAAATGTTCACAGATGATCGGGTTGATAAAAATTCAATTTGTGTGGAATGGTATAAAACCGATGTTGAATTAATGTGTATGGCTAAAATTAAATAAGTAGTTAGTATTCAGAAAAATGTGCAATAATTTATTTTTAAAGCTTTCGAGTATATTTATTTAATTAAAGACAACAAAATCAAAATAATATGCAAAAAATAAGTTCTTTTTTAATGTTCAACGGCAAAGCCGAAGAAGCAATGAATTTTTATATGTCTTTATTCCAAAATTCAACTATTGTAAAAATAGAGAAATATGGCGCAAATGAACCACATGGTGATGAAGGCAAGGTTAAGCTGGCAACGTTTACTTTAAACCGACAAGAATACATGTGCATAGATAGCAATATAAAACATGCCTTTAATTTCACGCCGTCATTATCGCTTTTTGTTAAATGTGAAACGGAAAAAGAGATTGATGAATTATTTGCAAAATTGTCGGATGGAGGCGAAATTTTGATGCCTTTGGCACCGTATCCATTTAGTCCAAAATATGCTTGGCTTAGCGATAAATATGGCGTCTCTTGGCAATTAAGTTTAATTAATAATCTCTAATGCTATTTAATTTGAATAAAAATAGTTATAAAATGAACAACATGAACAAAAAAAGAATTAACTAACAATAATAAAACATATTTTTAATTTTAAATAAAAAACAATGAAAGCAACAAAAATAACTTATTGGGTTTCTACTGTACTAATTGTACTTTTCATACTACCAGGCATTTTTCTCATGAACAGTCCACAAGCGTTGGAAGGCATGCACCATTTAGGATTACCCAATTGGTTTAGACTTGAATTAAGCTACGGTAAAATTATTGGTGGTTTTATTTTAATTGTTCCTTTTTTAGGAAGAAGAATTAAAGAATGGGCTTATGTTGCATTAGGTATAGATTTTATTTCTGCATTTATTGCCAACACAACTACCGATGGCTTTACAGCAAAAGGCTCTTTACCGCCAATAGTAACACTTGTTATTTTGATAGTTTCTTACCTTACCTATCATAAATTGAAACCATCTTTCGAATCAAATTAAACCAATCGTCATGATTATTTTACTTATTATCGTTATTATTCTTGCACTAATCTTTATTATTCCTTTATTTACAAAAAAAGAATATACAATTGAACGCGAAGCAACTATCAATAAACCAAAATTCTTCGTGTTTAATTATATAAAACAATTAAAAAACCAAGATAATTATAGCGTGTGGGCAAAGTACGATCCGAATATGAAAAAAGAATACAAAGGTGTGGATGGGACGGTAGGCTTTGTGGCTGCATGGGATAGCGAGAATAAAAAAGCCGGCAAAGGCGAGCAGGAAATTACCAATGTAGTCGAAGGTGAAAAAATAGATACCAACCTTCACTTTATAAAGCCTTTTGAAGGAAGATGCAGTGCTTATATGACAACCAACGCAACAAGTGAAAATCAAACAGCCGTAAAATGGTGTTTTAATGGAAAAATGAAATACCCAATGAATATTATGTTATTATTTATGAACATGGAAAAGGCAATTGGTAATGATTTAACAAATGGATTATCTAACTTAAAAACATTATTAGAAAAATAATCGCTTTATAAAATATTAATTATCAAATTTAAAAAAGTACAAAATAAAATGCCGCAATTAAGTTGTGGCATTTTATTTTATCATCAATATTTTAAATAGCCAATTAATAAGCAATTACGATATTGTAAATTGCAACCGATATGCTTACTAATATTTCATCTTTTATTAAAATTAAACCAGCGCTGGCAGTTGGTTTTTTATTCGCCGTATCTAGCCTTACTTTCGGAACATGGGTTGCAGCCATTCCCGGCATTAAAGAAAAACTCGGTTTTTCTGACGGCAGTCTTGGTCTTTCTTTATTATTATCACCGTTAGGGGCTATTACCGGAATGTTGTTTTCAACCCGGGTTTTTAGCAAAATACCGGTAGGAAAATGGATGATGAACGGTTATATTTTGCAATGTATTATTATGACATTGCAAATAAATTCACAAAACAGAATCATGTTTTGGGTATGTCTTTATTGTTTAGGAGTGGTAAGTTTTTTAAACGGTGTTTCTGCCAACGCAACCGTAAATATTCTTGAAAAAAAACACAATCGGTTGATGATGAGAA